>NZ_MDZC01000133.1 GCF_001816165.1 Hymenobacter glacialis | reverse complement strand
CGCTCCGGCCGGGCCGAACGGGCCGTGGCAGACGCAGCGGGCGCTTCCACGGCTTCCCCGTTCTGGTCCACCCGCTGCGGCTTGCTTTTGCGCTCGGTCTGCGGCACCGCTTTCACGGGGGGCTCCGAGGGGTTTTGCGGCGTGGTTTGAGCCGCCGGCCGCTCGCCCTGGTCGGGGGCCACTGGCGCGCTGGCGGGTAGCAGGGCTATGGCCGGGACCGGCCGCGCCGTTTGGGCGTAGGCCGTGGTAGTGCCCAGCCCGAGCAGGCCCAGGCAGACAATGAAAACGAGAGGCTTCATGGCAATGGCAAGTAAACAGATACACAGAAACCCAAGTGGCTGCCAGCGGCAATTGAGTGGTCAGTAATCAACAAAGCCGGCCGCCTTTCCGAATGGTTCAGAAACGCGACCGACCTGGCAGGCAAGTTCAGTAATTAATGCTTGCCCTGGTGCCCGCCGCCATTCGAACGGCCGCCGCCCTTCGAATGGCCGCTGCCAGCCGACCGGCCACCCTGGCCATGCTCGCTGCCCCGTGCGCTGCGGGCGCTACGGGCATTGCCCATATTGTGGTCTACGCCGTGGCCACCGCGGGCAACACTGCTGATGGCCGCGCCCTTGTCGGCCCCGGTGAGGGTGGTGGACTTAGCAAAGGCGCTCACGTTCTGGCCGTGGTTGGCGGGCTTGCCGGCCTGGTTGCCGGTGCGGTCGTCATCGTCGCCGCGCTGCTTGGTTTTGGCTTCTTTGCGGCGCTCCTTGGCGGCTTTGTCGGCGCGACGGGTGGAGGCACCTGCTTTATCCCCTTCGTGGTCGTCCTCGTTGCCGTGTTGCTTGATTTTGGCTTCTTTCTGGTACTTTTTATCGGCGCGGCGGGCATCGGCGGCGGCGGTGGGGGCTTGCGCCAGGGTGGCCAGGGAGTAGCCCAGGGCCAGAATGGAAAACAGTGCTTTTTTCATGACGGTTGGGGGTTGATTCGTTAAAGAATAAGACAAACCTATCAGCCCAACATGATGCGAACATGATAAGCCGCGCCCCTGACCAGGCGGGTAGCAGGCTGCCTGCATTAGAAGCGTGGTGCTCACCAGCAACTCCCGCCGGGAATTCCACTGCGCAAACCCTCACGCCGTACCATGGCAAAACTGTGGTGCAACGGCCCTGCAAGGGCATAAATTAGCACCCAGCAAATCCCCTTCGATGAAAAAATTCTTTCTCTATGTGGCGCTGGCCATCGCCGCGACCCTGCCCGGATTTTACATCCGTTTCACGGGCACCCACCTCGCGCCAGTGTTTGAAGCGGCTGTATTCTTCGTGGCCATTCTCGGGGCGGGCTTCCTGCTCTCGTGGGGCGCGGAGGCGGCCGAGGAACACGTCTCGCAGGGCCTGGTCATCGGCGTACTGGCTCTGCTCACGGTGCTGCCCGAGTACGCCGTTGACCTGTACTATGCTTACCAGGCCGGCCTGCATCCCGGTTCGGCCTACGCCGGCTTCGCCGCTGCCAACATGACCGGCGCCAACCGCCTGCTTATTGGGGCGGGCTGGCCGCTCATCGTGGGGCTGCACTGGTGGCACAGTGGCAAAAAAACGGTGGTCCTGAATGCAGACAACGCGGCCGAAATTGCCTACCTGGCCCTGGCCAGCCTCTATTCCTTCGTCATCGTGTGGCGGGGCCGCATTGGGCTCGTTGATTGCGTGGTGCTGGTGGGCATCTTTGCCGCCTACCTCTGGCGCCTGAGCCAGCTGCCCAAAACCGACCACAACGCAGAAGAAGCAGCAGAAGATGATGACGACGAAGTAGGTCCGGCGGCGGCCCTGGTCGTCCTACCCGTTCGGCATCAATGGCTGATTATGGGCCTATTGACTGCGGTAGCTGTCGCCGTTATCGTCATGGCTGCCGAGCCGTTTGCGGAGTCTTTGCTGGCCGCCGGCCGCGACTTGGGCGTCAGTCAGTTTCTACTGGTGCAGTGGGTAGCGCCCTTTGCCAGCGAAGTGCCTGAGGTGGTGCTGGTGGTGCTATTCGTGCTCAACAACCGCCCCACGGCCGCCCTTGGGGCCCTGGTCAGCGACAAAATCAACCAGTGGACGCTGCTCGTGGGGATGATTCCGGTGGTGTACGCCTTTGGGGCCGGCCACCTGACTGGCTTCCCGCTCGATGCCCGCCAGCAGGAAGAGTTCTTCCTCACGGCGGCCCAGTCTTTGTTTGCCGTGGCGCTGCTGCTGCGCCTGCGCCTGAGCCTGGCCAGCGCCATCACGCTGCTGGCCCTTTTTGTGGTGCAGTTCTCGCTGGCCTTCGTGTTTCAGCACGATGAGGCCCGCACCATTCAGGTACTGACGTACATGGCCTGGCTGTACCTAGCCCTGGCCGGGGGGCTTTTCATCTGGAACCGCCAAGAACTACGGCAGTACCTGCGCCAAGGCCTGCTGGCCCGCCCGGGGCCGGCCGAAAGTGAGCCGCCTGCCTAAGCTGTTCCACCGATGAATGTGTAGCCAACCAAAACCAGCGCAGCCATTCGACCACAAGGCCTAGCTCGAGTATAGCTGCAGCCACCTTCGCCCCATCCTGTCTTTAAGTTGACAGCCAAGCTCCAAAAAAAGGGCCGCCCCCGAAACGGGAACGACCCTAGATGCCGAAAAGAGGAGCTTGGCAACTAATTCTCTCCGACAAAGCAAATGTATAGGTTCTATTACAGGACCGACAGCTTTTTCAATCAGTCTAAGCAGGCTCAAGAATCGGTCAGCCTGCTCTGTCCCAGATTCCGTCCCAGGCGCATAAAAAAAGGCCCTTAGCAGTGCGCTAAGGGCCTTTTTTTGTGGCAACAGTTGGAATCGAACCAACGACACCAGCATTTTCAGTGCTGTGCTCTACCAACTGAGCTATGTTGCCGTTTCCCCGTAGCAGAAACCCGCTTTGGGGACCGCAAAGGTACGAAGCCAAAACAACGACGCAAGGAGTTGAGTAAAAAAAGTAGTAACTAAAGTCAATTCATTCAAAAAAAGTATTCGGCATGCCGACTATATTGCAGCCGCAAACGTTTCCACTTCCTTACCTTTACTGCATGTTGCAATCCATCATTTTCCTGCTGCTCCTGGTAGCGGCCTTTGGTCTTTTCGCGTGGCAGGTCCGGAAAGTCCGCGCCAACATCCTCGTGGGTCGCGACCGCGACATGAGCGGCAACGCCGCCGAGCGGTTTAAAAAGACCCTGCTGGTAGCCTTTGGCCAGCAAAAAATGTTCAAGCGCCTCACGCCCGCCCTGCTCCACCTCATTGTGTACGTGGGCTTTCTGGTGATTAACGTGGAGGTGCTGGAAATTGTGGTGGACGGCCTCTTCGGCACACACCGTTTCCTTAGCTTCCTCGGGCCGGTGTACGACGTGCTCATGGCCACCAATGAAATCCTGGGCGCGCTGGTGATTCTGGCGGTTATCGCCTTCTGGTGGCGCCGCAATAGCTCGGCGCCCGTGCGCCGCTTCACCGGCGTGGAGCTGCGCGCCTGGCCCAAGCTCGACGCCAACATTATCCTTTATGTGGAGGTAATTTTGATGGCCGCCCTGTTCACGATGAACACCGCCGACCTCAAGTTGCACCAGTTGGCAAGTAAAGACCTGCCGGGCACTTTTCCCATCAGCAGCCTGCTCACGGGCCTATTTCCAGATAGCGTAAGCGCTTTGGAGATACTGGAGCGCGTGGGCTGGTGGGCGCATATCGTGGGCATTCTGGTGTTTCTCAACTACCTGCCCAGCTCCAAGCACTTCCACATCATCATCACGTTCCCCAACGTGTGGTTTTCGCGGCTGGTGCCGCAGGGCCAGTTCAGCAACGTGGAGAGCATTACCCACGAGGTGAAGGCCATGATGGACCCGAGCTACGTGGTGCCCCCGGCCCCGACGGCCCCCGATGGCTCGGCCCTGGCGCCCACGTCCTTCGGCGCCAAAGACGTGGAAGACCTGCCCTGGACCAGCCTGCTGAATGCCTACTCCTGCACGGAGTGTGGCCGCTGCACCTCGGTGTGCCCCGCCAACCTGACGGGCAAGCTGCTTTCGCCGCGCAAAATCATCATGGACACCCGTGACCGGATGGAGGAGAAGTACGAGTCGCCGCTCATCTTCCGCCCCAACGTGTACGGCGCCGAAGCCAAGCACGAGCCCATCACCGACCTGGCTAACGCCACCCTGCTGCGCGGCAAAGTGACGCCCGAGGAGCTCTGGGCCTGCACCACCTGCAACGCCTGCGTGGAAAGCTGCCCCGTAAACATCAACCCCCTGGAAAGCATCATTGAGATGCGCCGCTTCCTGGTGCTGGAAGAGTCGGCCGCGCCGAACGCCCTGAACGTCATGTTCTCGAACATTGAAAACAACGGCGCGCCGTGGGCCTTCTCGCCCTCCGACCGGTTCAACTGGGCCGATGACTTGTTTGCGACTGATAAGCAAGCAGCTACGGTAGTCGCGTAAATCGTTTGTCATGCTGACGCAGGAAGCATCTTATCGCCGCTACTTTCGTCAGAATAACTAATTCACTGCGGCTCGGACGTGATAAGGTCCTTCGCTGCGCTCAGGATGACAGTTGTGTTGTCCATTTTCTCTATGTCCCCAAACACTCCCGAAGCCACCAAAAAGCAAATCAACGTTCCCGTCATGGCCGATTTGGCGGCCCGCAACGAGTCGCCCGAAATTCTGTTTTGGGTGGGCTGCGCCGGCGCTTTTGATGACCGGTACAAGCGCGTGACCCGTGCCTTTGTGCGCATCCTGGAGCACGTGGGCACCAAGTACGCCGTGCTGGGCCTGGAAGAAAGCTGCACCGGCGACCCCGCCAAGCGCGCCGGCAACGAGTTTCTGTTTCAGATGCAGGCCATGACCAACATCACGACCCTGAACGGCTACGGCATCAAGAAAATAGTGACGGCCTGCCCGCACTGCTTCAACACCATTAAGAACGAATACCCGGCGTTGGGCGGTGATTATGAGGTGATTCACCACAGCACTTACCTGCAGCAGCTCATCAACGACGGCAAGGTGGGCGTGACCGGGGGCGAAAGCTTCAAAGGCCGCCGCATCACCTTCCACGACTCCTGCTACCTGGGCCGCTCCAACAACATTTACGAAGCCCCGCGCGACGTGCTGGCCGCCCTCGACGCCGACCTGGTGGAGATGAAGCGCAGCCGCGCCAACGGCCTGTGCTGCGGCGCCGGCGGTGCCCAGATGTGGAAGGAAGCCGAGCCGGGGAAGAAGGAAATCAACATCGAGCGCACCGAGGAAGCCTTGGCCACGCTGGCCGGCAAGGCCGAAGCCCTGGCGAACCTGGGCGGCGTGGAGACGGAAACCAGCACCCCCGATGCCCACGACCTGCAAGGCAGCATCATTGCCGTGAGCTGCCCCTTCTGCATGACCATGATGAGCGACGGCGTGAAAAACAAGGAGCAGGAAAGCAAAGTGCAGGTCTTCGACCTGGCCGAGCTGATAGCCTCGGCCGAAGGCATCAACGCCTAAGAACACGGATTAGCGCGGATTTAAACGGATTTCACGGATTTTGTGGGCGGCTTCGGCCGGAACGCTCAAGGAGTCATGAGCCAGTGATAGGTAGCTGGTGTCCGGAACAGCTTCGTGGCAAAAGCCGCTGCTTTGAGAATAAATTCCTGTTATTTCTGTTAAGGCACTCCGCTACGTGTCGTCCACAAAATCCGTGGAATCCGTTTAAACCCGCGCTAATCCGTGTTCTATGTACGTTTCCTTCGACCAGCTGCCGCCCAGCGCCCGGGTGTGGATATACCAGGCCAACCGCCCGCTCACCAGCCCGGAAATAATGGGCGTACTGCCCACCCTGGCCCGTTTTGCCGCGGAGTGGACCAGCCACGGCAATGCCCTCCACGCTTCGGCCACGTTCCTGCACCAGCAGTTCCTGGTGGTGGGGCTTGATGAGGGCGTAGCCGGCGCCAGCGGCTGCTCCATTGATGCCTCGGTGCGGTTTGTGGCGCAGCTGGAACAACTGCTCGGCGTGGAGCTGTTAGACAAGTCCCGGCTGGCACTTCTGCAAGGTGGTGTGGTGCAACTGCTGAAGCGCAACGAGCTCAAAGCAGCCGTGGCAGACGGCACCCTGGCCCCCGACACTTTCTACTTCGACAACACCTTAGCTACTAAGGGTGAGCTGGATACCGCCTGGCCACGCCCGGCGGGCGAAACCTGGCTGGCGCGCTACTTTGGGCAGGAAGAAAGAAGCCAGCACCTGGCTTAGCGCCTGCGGCTGCGTAAATCCTACGGCTACGTAGTATTATTGCTATCCTAAAAATTGCCCTAACGGGAATGCTCTCTGCTACCCGTCCCTTTCCTACTTTCCAATTCATGAGGAACCTATTATTCGTCTGTGTCGCGGCCGGCGCAACCGTCTTGCTTGGCGGTTGCGCCACCACGGGCAGCATGAGCAAAGGCGACAAGCAATTTGCGCGCGGCCAGTACGAGTTGGCCATTCCCTTGTATAAAGCGGATGCGGCTAAAGGCAAGAACGTGGCAATTTCCAACTTCCGCATCGGCGAGGCCTACCGCCTTTCCAACCGCGTAGAGCAGGCCGAGTCATTTTACAAAGCGGCGCTGGATGGCAATGTGAAAAACGCCGACGCCGGCTACCGCTACGCCGAGGCCCTGCGCGCCAACGGCAAGTACGACGAAGCCGCCGCGCAGTTCACGACCTACGCCGCCAGCGGCAGCAACCGCACCCTGGCCGCCCGCGCCGAAAGCGACGCCAAAAATGCCACGGAGAGCAAGGCCGTAGCGGCCATCAAAAACAAGTACGACGTGCTGCCCGTGGATGCGCTGAACTCCCCGGCGTCGGACTTTGGCGGCTCCATGCTGGCCAGCACCGGCGACCTGGTGTTTACCTCCGGCCGCGACGGCAAGAAGTACCTGGGCAACGGCGAGAACTTCAACGACCTGTACGCCATCAAGTTCGACGACGCGGCGACCATGACCGGTGGCACCGCCCGCAAGCTGGAAGGCCCCTTCAACTCCGAGAACAAGCACGAGGCCAGCGCCACCTACACCCCCGACGGCAAAACCATGGTGTTTGCCCGCTCGAACGACGGCAGCAAGAAAGGCTACCTGAGCGTGGACCTCTGGATTTCCTATAACAAAGGCGGCGAATGGAGCGAGCCCGTGCTGGCCAACATCAACGACCGGACTGCCGACGACTTCTCGCCGGCTTTTGCCCCCGATGGCACCACGCTCTACTTCGCCTCAGGCCGAAAGGGCGGGCAAGGCGGCAACGACCTGTATAAGGCAACGCTGGGCCCCAACGGCCGCTTCTCGCCGGCCGAAAACCTGGGCGAAACCATCAACACGGCCGGCAACGAGAACTTTCCCGGCGTGGCCCCCGATGGCACGCTGTACTTTGCTTCGGACGGACGCCCCGGCGTGGGCAAGCTCGACCTGTTTATGATGCAGGGCGGCCAGGCCGTGAACCTGGGCGCCGACGTGAACAGCATTGCCGACGACTTTGCCCCGGTGCCCATGGGAGCCGACATGGGCCTCTTTAGCTCAAACCGCGACGGTGGCAAGGGTTCCGATGACTTCTACACATTCAAGAAAAAAGCACCGAAGCTGGTCACGTTCTACGTGGACGGCACGGTGCTGGAGCGCGACGACAACACCAAAACCACGCTGCCCATTGCCGGGGCCCAGGTCACGCTCATCAGCAATACCGGCCAGCGCCAGACCTTTACCAGCGGTCCGGATGGCAAGTTCAGCTCGCCGCTGGACTCGGTGACGAGCTACACCGTGCTGGCCGAGCGGCCCGGCGACTTTGCCGCCCGCACCTCCCTGAGCACCGTGGGCCGCAAGCCCAGCCAGGACCAGCTGCCCAATCCGATGAACGACATTCGGCTGCCGGTAACGCTCACGCTGAACAAAATCATTCTGGCCCGGGCCATCGAAGTCAAAGACATTTTCTACGACTACGACAAGTTCAACATTCGCCCCGACGCCGCCATTCGCCTCGACACGCTGGTGCAAACACTGGTGGATAACCCCAAAATCTCCATCGAGCTGAGCTCGCACACCGACCAGCGCGGCAAGGATTCCTACAACCAGAAGCTCTCGCAGCAGCGCGCCCAGGCCGCCGTGGACTACATCGTGAGCAAGGGCATCGACAAGGCCCGCATCACGGCCCGCGGCTACGGCGAAAGCCGCCCCATTGTAGCCGCGCCCAAGTCGGAGGAAGAATACCAGCGCAACCGCCGCACCGAGTTTAAGGTGACGCGCGTGGCCAAATAACCGCAAAAGCAAGCGCACTGAATTTAGAACGTCATGCTGAGCGCAGCCGAAGCATCTCGCGTGCTGTAACTAATCCTCACGATTGGATTACTACCACACGCGAGATGCCTCGGCTGCGCTCGGCATGACCATTCTAGTGTGTTCGACTACGTATGCGCGCCTGTTCAAAACATAGTTGGCGAATTTTGCCGGGTCAGTCTTATTTGCGGGCGAAACGTGGCATAGCTTTTGGAATCAGGGCAATACCAGCCGGCTATACGGTGGGCCATTTCCTTTGGCGTCATGAAAAAGACTTTACTCCTTGCCTTGGCGGGCCTGTTGGCAGCCATCGCCCCGGCCCTGGCCTACCCGGTGCCGCCCGCCAACGTCACCTTTGCCTCCGAGCGCGGGGGCGTGCCCTTTGGGCTGGTTCTCGATGGCCGCCCGCTCACCCGGGGCGTATCCCGGCAGGTGCACGTAGACCGGCTGGCGCCCGGCGCCCACTGGGCCGATTTTACGGTACCTACCGCCCGCGGGGGGGCCGTGCGCTTCCGCAGCCGCGTGTGGCTGGAGCCCGGCCTCGAAACCACCTTTGTGCTCATTGCCCGCCCCGGCCGGCCACTCGGCTTGCAGCAGGTAGGTGCCGTGGCACTCTACGTACCCGGCCACGGGGGCTACCGCAGCGGCTACAACGACGGCTATGGCCCCGGCCATTACAACAGCCCCACGCCCTACGGCCAGACTGCTCCCGGCTCCTCCTACCCCTACAGCCGCGGCAACCAGAGCAGCGACTACGATAACAACGACCCACGCTACGCCCCCACCCCAGCGGCAGGAAGCTACCGCATCATGGCCCCGCAAGACGTGGACGCTCTGATGCAAACCCTACAGCAGCGCCCTTCCGAAGCAAGCAAGCTGAACATTGCCAGGGAAGCACTGGGCCAAAGCAGCATTCAGGCCGATGATTTGAAGCGGCTGCTGCGCAGTCTGAGCTTTGAGTCGTCCCGAGTGGAACTGGCCACCTTTGCCTACTCCCGCGTGGCCGACCCGCAAAATTTCTACCGCGTGTACGACTCCTTTGATTTTGATGCCAGCGTGCAGGAAGTGCAGCAGGCCGTGAGTAGCCAGCAACGTCGGTAGCCAGAAAAGTTGACGCACAAGAGCCGCCGTGAATATCACGGCGCTCTTGTGCGTTGAAATAAGAGGGCTGCCCGGCAGCCGAAGGCTACCGCAGGCGGTCGGCGCTGCGCACCAGCTGCTCGTCGCGGCGGATGAAGCGGTTGGCCAGCAGGTTGAGCAGCAGGGCCAGCGTGGGCAGGTAGAAGCCGGCCAGCTCCTTGCCTTGCAGTTTCACGTTGAGGTGCTGCTCGCCCTGGTTGGAGAAGTAGAAGGCGGCGCCCAGCGTGGCCACGATGAGCAGCAGGTTTACCGAGCCGAGCAGGAGCTGCTTGGCGCGGTTGCGAAACTGGAAAATCTCAAAAACCGCCACCGCAGCAGAGGCAATGGCCAGTACGCCGATAATCCAGGCCGGACCCGTAGGCAAGGCCAGTGGCTTGCCCCCCGCCTGGAACCCGAAGGCGGTGAGGGTGAGCTCCTGGCCCGTGAGGCCGTCTGCTTTGTGCCACAGGGGCAACGCTAACACGCTGAGCATGGCCAGCGCCAGCAACAGCAAAAACACGCTTTGGATTCTTTGTATCATCTTTGCAGGTAGTAAAAATTACCCCCGGATTTGTGCCGGGGCCACAAATTTAGTCCCATCCGGCGCTTGCGCCGCAATTGCTATTTCGAATGTCAAGTGCTTATGTCGTGGACGCGGTGCGTACCCCGATTGGAAAATTTGCCGGTGCGCTCAGCAGCGTCCGGCCCGATGACCTGGCCGCTCATGTGCTCCGTGAGCTCATGCGCCGCAACCCTTCCCTTGATAAAAACGCCGTAGAAGACGTCATCATGGGCGCGGCCAACCAGGCCGGCGAAGACAACCGCAACGTGGCCCGCATGGCGGCGCTGCTGGCCGGCCTGCCCATCACGGTGCCCGGCAACACCGTGAACCGCCTGTGCGCCTCCGGCCTGCAGAGCATCATGGACGCCGCCCGCGCCATTAAGTGCGGCGAGGGCGACGTGTACCTGGCCGGCGGCTCCGAGAGCATGACCCGCGCCCCGTTTGTGATGGCCAAGTCGGAGTCGGCGTTCGGCCGCGAACTCACGGCCCACGACACCACGCTGGGCTGGCGCTTCATCAACCCGCGCCTCACCAAGCTGCACCATCCGTTTGCCATGGGCCAGACGGCCGAGAACGTGGCCAAGCAGTACCAGGTAACCCGCGAGGAGCAGGACTTCTTCGCCTTTGAGAGCCAACGCAAATACGCCCGGGCGCTGGAAAAAGGCCGTTTCCGCAGGGAAATCGTGCCGGTGTTCATCCCCCGGCCCAAGGGCGACACGGCCCTGTTTGACACCGACGAGCAGCCGCGCTTTTCTTCCCTGGAAAAGCTGGCCACCCTCAAGCCCGCCTTCCAGCCCGAGGGCGGCACCGTGACGGCGGGCAACTCGGCCGGCATCAACGACGGCGCCGCCGCCGTGCTGCTGGTGAGCGAGGACGCCTTGCGCCGCTACGACCTCAAGCCCATGGCGCGGGTGGTGGCTTCGGCCGTGGTCGGCGTCGACCCGTCGGTGATGGGCCTAGGGCCGATTGCGGCCACGCACAAGGTGCTGCAGCGCGCCGGCCTCACCCTGGCCGACATGGACCTCATTGAGCTGAACGAGGCCTTTGCGGCGCAGAGCATTGCCTGCGTGCGGGAGCTGGGCCTGGACATGGCCAAGGTGAACGTGAACGGCGGCTCCATTGCCATGGGCCACCCGCTGGGCAGCTCGGGCGCCCGCATCACGGCCACGCTGCTGCACGAGATGCAGCGCCGCGAGGGCGTGCGCTACGGCCTGGCCGTGATGTGCGTGGGCGTGGGCCAGGGCGTGGCCGTGATTTACGAGAAGCTATAGATTAATGGTTAGTGGTCAACGGTTGGTGGTTAATGGGCCTGTTCGAGCATTTTGGCAGTCTCATTAATCACTAACCATTAACCACTACCCGCTGAATGCCATGCGCTACTTCCTGCACCTTGCCTATGACGGCACCAATTACCGTGGCTGGCAGATTCAGCCGGGCATGCCCACCGTGCAGGCTGAGGTAGACCGCTGCCTCTCGCAGGTGCTGCGCCAGCCAGTGTACTGCCTGGGCAGTGGCCGCACCGACTCGGGCGTGCACGCCAGCCACCAGGTAGCCCACTTCGACGCCGACCTGCCCGAAAACATCACCCTCGACCTGCTGCTTTACCGCCTGCGCCGCGCCCTGCCCACGGACATTGGGGCCCTGCGTCTGCACCCCGTGGCCCACAATGCCCACGCCCGATTTTCGGCCGAAGAGCGTAACTACGAGTACTTTGTGGTCACCCAACCCAACCCCTTCCGCCGCGACCAGGCCCTGTACGTAGACCGCCCGCTGGACGTGGCGGCCATGAATGAGGCGGCCGGCTACCTGGTGGGGCAGTTTGATTTCACTACCTTCTCGAAGGTGAAAGGCGGCGAAAACCACTACGTGTGCTACTGCACGGCCGCCGGCTGGCACGCGGCGCCGGGCGGCTGGGTGTTCCGCATTCGGGCCAACCGCTTTGTGCGGGGCATGGTGCGGCTGGTGGTGGGCACCCTGCTCGACGTGGGCCGGGGCAAGCGCACGCCGCGCGAGTTCCAGCAACTCCTTTGGGCACAGCAGCGGGTGCACGCCAGCGGCGCGGCCCCAGCCCAGGGCCTGTTCCTGAGCCGGGTGGAGTATGAGGATGGCGTGGTGCCGGCAGAGTAACACGCTTCGGCTGCTACCCTTTTCAGGAACCGGCGACGGCGGGGCGTGATTTGGTATACTTGCGCTCCAGCGTCTTTAGGTACTTCATAGACGCGTCGGAGAAGCGCGGAGGGTGGGTTTTGTCTTTCCGAGCGGCTTTCTGGTAGAGATAAAAGAAGGCAAACGGGTCATCGGCCTTGTCAATCATTTGCTTGGCGTAGCCGTTTTTTTTGATGGTACTGGACATGAAGAAGCCCGGCAGATGGCCGTTTGACCCGTTGGAAAGACGCCGGTAGAACCGGCCCGTGGCCGGGGCCCCGCCCAACGCCCGCGCCTGAATACTGGAGTCCATTTGGTGAATAAAGGCCGGTGCGGGGTCTATAATCCACTCGCGAATGCCGCGCGGGTCGCCGGGCATTTTTATGGTAACCGCTTTATCAATCAGGTCGGGTATGCCTTCGTTCTGGATGCTGAACATTATTTCCATTAGCCCCTGGTCGTCGGGCGCAATGGTGCCGAAGTCTTTGCCCGTGCGCAGCCGGTGGTGCATCTCATGCCCTTGCAGAATGCTGGCGCCGGCCTCGTTGGCATCGCGCACCGCCCGCAGGCTATAAAATATACCCTCGGCTTGCACGGTGGCATCGTTGCCCAAGGCTTCGTAGTAAATATTCAAATCATCTGCCTTGGTGTGGTTGCGGGCCGGCAGGTACTCGTAGGCTTTCTGGTACATGAGGTCGCGCGAAGCCGCGCCATCCTTCACCGAAGCAACCAGTTGTCGGTAGTCGGCCTCATGCTCTTTGTAGTCGTTCACCATCATGTAGTACCACACCTTGGCGTCCAGCTTGGCCCGGCGCAGCGAATCATAGCGCGGCATGTACACCACCTCTATGGCTGTGCGGTAGCGCACCAAATCAGCGGCTGAGTAGATGCCCCGCACGTAAATCTTATTGCCGGGGATTTCCAGAAACTCCTGCCACATCTGGTCGGTAAGGGGCTCATTTTTCCGAAGTCCGTCGGTTATCTCCCAGTAACGCGTCACGGCGTCCACGTTGATGGTTTGGGCCTGAGCAGGACCGGCAGCCAGCAGCAGAATGAGTGCAGCGACCAAGCGCCAGATTCGGAAAAGCATAAAGCAAGGGTGAGAAGGTGGTAGTTGCTTCAAAGATGCACCCCGCCGCGCATTAGATGCCTGGATGCATGCAGTACCGTTGTTATTTATCGTGGGGCGAAGCTTTCTCCTCTCCTTATCTGTTAAATCGCCAACCAAGACCCGGCACTGGCCCGCTAACGCCGCAGTCCCGACCTTTGCCCGACTTATGACTTCCACTACTTCCGCCACCAAAACCGGGCAGGTGTTCGACTGGGCCGTGCTGCGCCGCTTGCTGGCCTACGTGCGGCCGTACCGGCGCGTGTTTATCGGCCTTGTTTTCCTCACCGTGGCCACGGCCGTGCTGGGCACGCTGCGGCCGTTTCTCATTCAGCGCATGGTCGATGTGAGCATCGAGCAGGGCGACGTGAGCGGGCTGAACACCATGTTTCTGCTGCTGCTGGTGCTGCTGGTGGGGCACGCCGGCGTGAGCTACCTGCAGACGTATTACGGCGGCTGGCTGGGCCAGTACATCGTGCGCGACATCCGCACCGACCTCTACCAGCACCTGCTCAAGCTTAAGCTGAGTTTCTTCGACCGCACCCCCATTGGCGTGCTCACCACGCGCAGCATTTCCGATGTCGAGACCCTGTCCGATGTGTTCAGTGAAGGCCTGGCAGCCATGGTCGGCGACATCCTGCAGTTGCTCTTCATCATGGCCTTCATGTTTTACATCGACTGGCGCCTCACGCTCATCAGCCTCTCGGTGATTCCGCCGTTGCTGTTCTCCACCTACGTGTTCAAGGAGAAAATCAAAGGCTCGTTTCAGGACGTGCGCAACGCCGTGGCCAAGCTCAATTCCTTTGTGCAGGAGCACCTCACGGGCATGAACGTGGTGCAGATTTTCAACAACGAAGAGCGGGAGTTTCGCAAGTTCGAAGCCATCAACAAAGAGCACACCGATGCTCACATTCGCTCGGTGCTTTATTACAGCATCTACTTCCCGGTAGCCGAGGTGCTGGGGGCCATTGGCGTGGGCCTGCTGGTGTGGTACGCGGCCCAGGGCCAAATTGAGGGCACCATTTCCAAGGGGGCACTCATTGCGTTTATCATGTACAACGCGCTGTTTTTCCGGCCCATCCGCCAGATTGCCGACCGGTTCAACACCCTGCAGCTGGGCCTGGTGAGCACCGAGCGCCTGCTCAAGCTCCTCGACAACAAAGACCTGATGGCCACCACCGGCACCTACGCGCCGGCTGATATCCAGGGCGATGTGGAGTTCAAAAACGTCCGGTTCGCTTACAACGAGCCCGATTGGGTGCTCAAGAACATCAGCTTCCACGTGAAGCCGGGCCAGACCATAGCCTTTGTGGGCGCCACCGGCGCGGGCAAAACCAGCATCATCAACCTGCTCAGCCGCTTCTACGACATCCAGGAAGGCAGCATCTGCGTGGATGGCCGCGACCTGCGCGAGTACGACCTGGGCCTGTTGCGCCGGCAAATTGGGGTGGTGCTGCAGGACGTTTTCCTCTTCGCCGGCAGCATCCGCGACAACATCACCCTGGGCAACAAAACCATCACCGACGCCCAAATATGGGAAGCGGCCGACCTCGTGGGCGCCCGCCGCTTTATTGAGCGCCTGCCCGGCGCCCTGCAATACCCCGTGATGGAGCGCGGCGCCACGCTCTCGGTGGGCCAGCGCCAGCTCATCAGCTTCGTGCGGGCCATGGTGTACCAGCCCCGCGTCATCGTGCTCGACGAGGCCACGTCCTCCGTGGATTCGGAAACCGAAGAGTTGATTCAGGAGGCCATCGAAAAACTGATGCAGGGCCGCACCTCGCTCGTCATCGCTCACCGCCTGAGCACCATCCAAAAAGCCGACAAAATCATCGTCCTCGACAAAGGCGAAATCAAAGAAACCGGCACCCACGAGGAGCTGCTGCGCTTGGAGGGTGGCTACTACGCCCAACTCTACCGCATGCAGTACGTCGTCGTCAATGAGGAATCAGGAATGAAGAAGGAAGAATTGCCGTCTAAATAATATCGGGGCTTTCATTCCTCGTTCTTCATTTTTAGTTCTTCATTAAGCGAAGCGTCATGCGTTACCTCTTTCTCGCTATCATTCTGCTAACCGTGGCTGCCGCTGGCGTCTACGTGTATCTGGGCGGCAACCGCGAGCCGGTCGTTGCCCTCGAAACCACCACCGCGCCGGTGTACCTGGCCGGGCAGCCCTTCCAGGGTGCCGTCACGGGCGCGGGCTTTGGCGGGCTGTTCCGGCAGGCCAAAGAAGCCCAGGCCAGCCTACACGGCGACCTGGCCAATTTGTACCTCAACGACCCGGAAACCGCCAAAGACACCGTCACGGCCTTCATCGGTCTGGCTCTGCCTGACACCAGCCAGGCCTTGCCGGCCGGCTTTCGCTACCGCGTGGTGCCAGCCGGCCAGCGCGTGGTGGCGGCCCGGCTCACGGGCGTGAGCTACTTGCTGTCGCCCAACAAGCTGTACCCCGCCGCGTTGGAGTACCTGGAAAAGCGCAAGCTCCGCGCGCGCGGCGACTTCTACCTGGAACGCTTCGGTGCCGATGATGCATCGGAGGTGTGGATAGGCGTGAAATAGCCGGACGCTTTGAAAAAATAAAAGAGCGACCAAACAGCAACGGACGTAAGCATAAGCTTGCGTCGAAGCAGTTATTCGACGCGCTGCCTCCGACAGAGGCGTTAGGGAGTTGTCGGCAAAACAGGCTCCCAGCATTATCGCAACTAACTCCCACAACTTGTTGGCAGCGCCGATGTAACTTTACCGGCGCTACTGGCCATTACTTTCTGAGTTATGAAACCAAAAGCCCGCTGAACATGCGTTCAGCGGGCTTTTGTGCTATCAACTGAATGTCGGGGTGGCAGGATTCGAACCTACGGCCTCGTCGTCCCGAACGACGCGCGCTGCCGGGCTGCGCTACACCCCGAAAGCAGGCCGATGGAGCGGCCCGTTCCTGACTACCGATACTTATGGCCAAAAAAAAGCCTCCGAACTCGTAAGTTCGGAGGCTTTGAGAGCTGTTGCTCTTCCGTCGGAGTGGCAGGATTCGAACCTACGACCTCCAGCACCCCATGCTGGCGCGATACCAGGCTACGCTACACCCCGGTTGGTATCTTTGGTATTGGTGCAACAAAGGTAAGCGCTTTTTTGAGCTGAGTGCAAGCCAACGCTAAATAAAATTTTCCCAACAGCGCTGTTTTTACGGTCTGGCACGCGCCTTGCACCATGGCCGGGGCAAGCAAGCTGTAGAATTTATTAGCTTTACGCTAGCAATTTTAACCTCATCAATTCGTATCTCCATTATGAAGCATTTATTACTACTACTATTGGCCTGTGCACCCGTGGCCGCCTATGCCCAGGCTGCTCCCGTGGCCACGCCGGCCGCCACTTCACCCGCAGTTCCCGAATCGGCCCAGGAGGCTATTTTGCCCACCGGAGTTGTGAATGCGCCCGTGGTAGCGGCTGCCGCCCCCACGGCCCTGGCCTCCAGCACGCGCATTGCGCCCGCCCCCGAAACGCCGGCAGCCAATCCCAATGCCATTAAGGTGAAAGCGGATGCCGCCGCTGGCCGCCTCACGGTGAAGACCGACAACGCGGGCCCTACCCGCATTGAAGTAACCGACGTAAGCGGCCGCCCCGTCATCACCCGCACCACGATGAATGGCCAGGCTGCTACCGTACTCAACGTGGCGCAGCTGCCCGCCGGCACCTACATCGTGCGCTGCTCGGCATACGAGAAAACCGGCATGCGTCAAGTTAGAATCGGGCAGTAGCGCATTGCTTTCCCGGTAACCCCGGAGGGCGTCTGCTGTGCAGAACGGCCCCTCCGGGTTACCGGGGGTTTAGCTTATCTGTGGTTAGCCCAGCGGCTCTAGCAGGTCCCACTTGTTGCCGTACAGGTCCTCAAATACCGCTACGTGGCCGTATGCTTCGCTGCGAGGTGTTTCCAGGAAGCGCAGGCCGCGGGCTTGTAGCACGGGGTAGTCGTGCCAGAAGTCGGCGGTGTGCAGGAACAGCCACACGCGGCCGGCGCCCTGCTGGCCCACGCCACGCTTTTCCTCGTCTGTAGTTGCCTCGGCCAGCAGCAGGCCGCAGCCGCTGGGGCCGGGTGGCGCTACCACTACCCAGCGTTTCCCCTCGCCCAAGTCCACGTTCTCAGCGAGAGCAAACCCCAGAACGTTGGTGTAGAAGGCAATGGCTTCGTCGTAGTTCCGAACGAGCAGGGTGACGTGGGCAAGCCGTTGGTTCATTTGATATCATGCTGATTTGAAGTTTAGGGGATGCGATGCGGCTTATGAGGCACGCGCCCGTTCCCAACTCACTGCGGCTACGCTTCTTCGGTTTGCAGCTGCCGCTCGTAGAGGGCCCGGTACAGACCGGCGGCGTCGGCCATCAGGGCGTCGTGGGTGCCGTGCTGCACAATCACGCCGTCGTCGAGCACCAGGATTTCATCGGCCAGCTTCACCGAGCTCACCCGGTGCGAGATGATGAGACTGGTGCGCTTGGCCATAATGCGCTGCAGGCTGCCGAGAATGGCATTCTCGGTTTTGGTGTCCACGGCAGAGAGCGAATCGTCCAGAATCAGGATTTTGGGTTCCTTGGCCAGGGCGCGGGCCATGCTCACGCGCTGCTTCTGCCCGCCCGAGAGGGTGATGCCCCGCTCCCCTACTTTGGTGTCGAAACCTTCGGGGAAAGCCCGGATGTTTTCGTACACGTCGGCGTCCCGGGCGGCTTGCAGCATCCGGGCTTCGTCGGGCTGGTCGAGGCCGAAGTTGATGTTGTTGCGGATGGTGTCGGAGAAGAGGAACACGTCCTGCGGCACGTAGCCAATCTGACCGCGCAGGGCCCGCAGCGAGTAGTCGCGCAGGTCGGTATCGTCTATACTAATGCTACCGGCCGTCACGTCGTAGAGCCGGCAGAGCAGGGCGGCAATGGTGCTCTTGCCCGAGCCCGTGTTGCCGATAACGGCCAGCGTCTGGCCTGGCCGCACCCGGAAGCTCACGTCGCGCAGGGCCTGAATGCCGGTATCGGGGTAGGTGAAGGACACGTGCTCAAAAACGATGTCGCCCACCAGCTCGCGCTCCACGTTCTGCCGCGAAACAATGTCGGTTTTCTGGTCCAGAAACTCGTTGATGCGCACCTGCGACGCCTCGGCCCGCTGCACCAGCGACGACGTCCAGCCCAAGGCCGTAACGGGCCAGGTGAGCAGGTTCACATAAATCAGAAACTCGGCAATGGTGCCCGTGGTGATGGTGCCCCGGATAACTTCCTGCCCGCCTACCCACACTGTGATAAGTGAGCTCAGCCCCACGAGGAACAGAATCAGCGGAAAAAACAGGGAGTTGACGAAGTTCAAACTCAGCGACTTCTCCTTGTAGTCGTTGCTGGCTCGGGAGAATTGCTCGTGCGAGTCGGCTTCGCGCACAAAGGATTTCAGCACCCGAATGCCAGAGAAGGCCTCCTGCACGAAGGTGGTCATGCCGGACAGGGCCTTCTGAATTTCATCGGATTTGCGCTCGATTAAGTTATTGATATAGAAGATACTGACCGACAGAATGGGCAACGGCAGCAGCGTGTAGAGCGTCAGCTTCACGTTCACCATGAGCATGAGCGGCACGATGAGCAGAAACAGCAGCACCAGCTGCAGGAAATACATAATGGCCGGCCCGAGGTACATGCGCACGCGGCTCACGTCTTCGCTGATGCGCGACATCAGGTCGCCGGTGCTATTGCGGCGGTAGAAGCTGAGCGGCAGCGACTGGTAATGCTGATAAATCTGGTTTTTCTGGTCGTTTTCAATGTGCCGTGACATCACAATAAGTGTCTGGCGCATAAAAAACAAAAAAATGCCCCGCAGCAACGCCAGCACAATGATGAGCACGCCGTAGAACAGCACGTTGCGCCCAAACAGCTGGTATACCTCGCGCTGCGACTCCGTGCCCTCGTAGAGGTTGTAGAGGTCGATGCCCTCGTTCACCAAATCGAAGGCATAGCGCACCAGCTGCGCCGGAAAAATGGCCAACAGCGTGCTGAGTGCGACAAACAGCACGCCAGCCAGAAAATGCCATTTGTAGCGGAATATGAACGGGTTAACGGCGTTGAGAGCGCGCACAGGCTGGGTGGAAAAGGGGCCGATGTGGGAAAAATGGGGTACTTTTGCGGCCTGAATGATACCAGAAGCTTTCGCTTGCGGTACCATTTAACGAAGTTACACCACACTCTTCCCAACCTAAATTCCCACCACGCTCAATCCTTCCCACATGATTGAAACTCAACTTATGGCTCCTGAGGCCATTTTTGGCCAGATTGCCGAGCACCAGCACGAGCAAGTCGTGTTTTGCCACGACCACGAGACGGGCCTGAAGGCCATCATCGGCATCCACAACACCGTGCTGGGCCCCGCCCTGGGCGCACCCGCATGTGGCACTACGCCTCCGACATGGAAGCCCTAAACGACGTGCTGCGCCTCTCGCGCGGCATGACCTACAAGGCAGCTATTTCGGGCCTGAACCTGGGCGGCGGCAAGGCCGTCATCATTGGCGATGCGAAAACGCTGAAGACCGAAGCGCTGCTGCGCAAGTTCGGCCGCTTTGTGAAGAACCTGAACGGCAAGTACATCACGGCCGAGGACGTGAACATGACCACCAAGGACATGGAGTACATCCGCATGGAAACCAAGCACGTGGCAGGCCTGCCCGAGAGCATGGGCGGCAGCGGCGACCCCTCGCCGGTGACGGCTTACGGCACCTACATGGGCATGAAGGCCGCCGCCAAAAAGGCGTTCGGCTCCGAGAGCCTGACCGGCAAGACCATTGGCGTGCAGGGCGTGGGCCATGTGGGCACCTACCTGCTCGAACACCTGCAGAAAGAGGGCGCCAAGCTCATTGTGACCGATTACTACGAAGACCGGGCCCACGAGGCCGCGGCCCGCTTTGGCGCCACCGCCGTGGGCCTCGACGAGATTTATGACCAGCAGATGGACATCTACTCGCCTTGCGCCCTGGGTGCCACCCTCAACGACGACACCATCTCGCGTCTGAAGTGCCAAGTAGTGGCCGGCTGCGCCAACAACCAGCTGGAAGTGGAAAACCAGCACGGCCCCGAGCTGGTGCGCCGCGGCATTGTGTACGCCCCCGACTTCCTCATCAACGCCGGCGGCCTCATCAACGTGTACTCCGAAGTAGTGGGCACCAGCCGCCAGGGCGCCCTCACCCAAACCGAAAAAATCTACGATTTCACCCTCCAGGTGCTGGCCAAAGCCGAAGCTGACGGCTCGCACCCCCAGGCTGCTGCCATCAAGCAGGCCAAGGAGCGCATCGCCAGCGTGGGCAAAGTGAAGTCGACTTATTAAAAAAGAACGTCATGCTGAGCTTGCCGAAGCATCTCTACTGCTTCGTTGCAGTAGTAACTGCTTAGTTGTGCGGTAGAGATGCTTCGGCAAGCTCAGCATGACGTTCTTTTTCCGACTACTGAATACCCAATCCTGATTACCAGATAAATATGCTCAACCGCCGCCTTCTCCGTATCAAAGTCATGCAGTCGCTTTACTCCTACCACCAGGCGGTGGGGGCCGATTTGCTGCTGGCACAGGACCGCATTGCGGCTGCTTTTGAGCCCGACCTCACGGCCAAAGAAGCACCCGACCGCCGCCAACTGGAGGGCCAGCGCAAGATGGGTGAAGCCCAGTTGCGCGCATGGTACAAGACCGGCGAGCAGCCCGAAAAAACGGACGACAAAGCCGTGGACAACGCCGTGGCCGATGCCATTACCTCGTTTCAAAACCAGGTAAAGAAGGACGGCGAGTTCTACGGCGGCCAGCTGCTGGTGGGCGCCGAGAGCATTCACGACCAGTACCTGCACCTGCTCAACCTGCCCGCCGCGCTGCTCGGCGTGATTGAGGAAGAGCAGAGCCGCGAGGAGCGCCGCCGCCTGGGCCCCAGCGAACACGCCCTGGACGCCACCCGCCTGCACCAGAGCAAGGCCATTGCCAAGCTTATGGCCAACGAGCAGCTCCAGGCCCTGACCATCCGGCGCAAGCTGGCCTGGGAAGGCGCAGTGGAAATTGAAGCCCTCCGCGCGGCCTGGCAGGAAATGAAAGCCGACGGGCCGCTACGCGAGTACCTGGCCGGCAAGCCCACCGACGAAGCCGCCATGGACTACGATGCGGACTTGGAAATTCTGCGCCTTTTCTACAAAGACTACGTTTTCAAGGGCGAGGCACTGCCGCGCCAGCTGGAAGCCGATGACCTGAACTGGGAAGAAAACCGGCCCATTGTGCGCAACCTGGTGCTGAAGACGCTGAAAATGCTGCCCTTCGGTGCCGATGAAAAGCAGGAGCTCATGAACCTCTCGGCCAACTGGGCCGACGACCGCGAATTTGCCGAAACGCTCTACAAGCAGACGCTCATCGAGGACGACAAGATGGAGAAGCTCATCGCCGGCTCGGCCCAGAACTGGGACGTGGAGCGCGTGGCCCTGCTCGACAAGATTATCCTGAAAATGGCCCTTACTGAGATGCAGCTGTTCCGCGGCATTCCCGTGAAAGTCACTATCAATGAATACATTGAAATCAGCAAGCTGTACAGCACGCCCAAGAGCAAGCAGTTTGTGAACGGCATTCTGGACAAGCTGGCCACGGATTTGGCGGCCAGTGGCGACATTCGCAAATCGGGCCGCGGCCTGCTGGACAACCAGTAAGTAGCGTATGCTTTAGCTTGCGCCGGCGTTGCGCCAGCCGAAGCATGTTCTATATAACTTCACCGGCCTGCCCGCCGTTGAACCCTCCGACCCTTATTCCCACTTTCTCATTCCGACGACCATGGCCAGCAAAACCACCACCGGCATCTTATGCTTCGCGGGCGGCGCCCTCACCGGCGCAGCCCTTGGCTTGCTTTATGCCCCCGAACCCGGCACCGAAACCCGCTCCTGGCTCAGCTACCAGCTGGAAAGGTACCGTTCCGTACTGGCCGACCTCACCGACAGCCTGGTGACCAGCCGCGAAGCCAGCGGCCAGTCTTCGGCCAAAAGCGAAGGCCAGCGCGTGATTTCCGACGCCAAGTCCAAAGCCGAGCAGCTGCTGGGCGACGTCGACCAGCTTATCAACCAAATCAATTCCCGCAAGGGGATTTAATTCCAATGGGCGCCTGGGTGCAGGCGTAAAGTCAGGAGTGCTTAGGCCAATTCTGGCTCCAGGCATCTTGGTCATCCACGCATGCACTCAGCTACCCATTCACCTATTGAACAACAAGATGCACTTAGTAACCCTTATTCCCGGCGACGGCATTGGCCCCGAAATCACCAAGGCGGTAACCGACATTTTTGCGGCGGCGCAGGTGCCCATTGAGTGGGAAGAACAGAACGCCGGCCAAACCACCTTTGACCAGTCGGGTGAATTGATTCCCAACTCGCTGCTCAAATCCCTGGAAAAGAATAAGGTAGCGCTGAAGGGCCCAATTACTACTCCGGTGGGCAAAGGCTTCCGCAGCATCAACGTGACGCTGCGCCAGAAGTACGACCTCTACCAGAACGTGCGCCCCAGCAAGACCACGGCCGGCATCAAAACCCGCTACGAAGGCATCGACCTGGTGCTGTTCCGCGAGAACACCGAGGGCCTGTACTCGGGCTTGGAGGTGTGGGACGAGCGGCTGGGCATTGCCGACTCCTTCAACCGCATCACGGTGGAGGGCTCGCGCAAAATCTGCCGCGCCGCCTTCGCGTATGCCGCCAAGCACGGCCGCAAGAAGGTGACCCTGGCGCACAAAGCCAACATCATTAAAATGGCCGGCACGCTGATGCTCAATGCCTGCAAAGAAGCCGCTACCGAGTTTCCGCAGATTGTGTTCGAAGACAAAATCATCGACAACATGTGCATGCAGCTCGTGGACAAGCCCGAGCAATTCGACGTGGTAGTGACGACCAACCTGTTTGGCGACATCCTTTCCGACCTCTGCGCCGGCTTGGTGGGCGGCCTGGGCGTGGTGGCCGGTGCCAACATCGGCGACGACATGGCCGTGTTTGAAGCCGTGCACGGCTCGGCCCCCGACATTGCTGGCCAAGGCAAAGCCAACCCCACCGCCCTGCTGCGCTCGGCCCTGATGATGCTGCACTTTTTGGGCGAGCACGCCAAGGCCGACCAGATTGAGAAAGCGCTGGAAGCTACCCTGCTGCATCAGGAAGAGTGCACCGGCGACCTGGGCGGCAAAGCCAGCACCAGCCAGTTTGCCCAAAGCATCATTGCCAAGCTCTAGTAGCTTGCTCGTAGGTTGCCCGTGGTTGCTGCTTCGCTTGGGCAGGGCCACGGGCACTCTCCTTCCCAACCAGCTGTTACTGAATATATCTCCCTTTTTTTGTGCCTTCACCAGGACGTGCCCGGTCGCGTTTTACTCGTATGAAATACCAAATTATTCTGGCTGCCTCCCTCCTTCTTTCGGCTTGCAACAACGACAAAACCGTTGAGGTAGGTGCCGAAGGCATGAACGCGGCCGCCAATGCGGCGTCTGACGCCACGGCCAACCCGGCCATTGACAACCCCAACGTGGTGAGCGAAAACGAAGCGCCCAACCCGAACGCCCCCGTGATGAAATTCGCGGAGTCTGAATTCGACTTTGGCGACATCAAGCCCAACAGCTCGGTGCGGCACACCTTCACCTTCACCAACACCGGCAAGTCGCCGCTGCTGATTGAGGACGCTACCTCTTCGTGCGGCTGCACCACGCCCAGCTGGACCAAGGAGCCCGTGGCCCCTGGTGCCCAAGGCACCATGGAGGTGCAATTCGACAGCCGTGGCAAGCAGGGCATTGTGAGCAAGCAGGTGGCCGTACGGGCCAACACGCAGCCCAACATCACCACCATCCTCATCAAGGGCAACATCCTGACGGACCCTGCCAATAGCGCGGCCAGCACTTTTTAATCTCAGCCCTTTACCCAAACGCCATGTTTTTGACCTTACTCCTGCAAGCTACCGGCGGAATGGACTACACCCAGCTCCTTTTCCCGGTAGCCATTGGCCTGGTGGTGTATTTTTTCATGATTCGGCCCCAGCAGAAGCGGGCTTCGGATGCGAAGTCTTTCCGGCAGTCGCTGGCCAAAGGCTCGCGCATCGTCACCATCGGCGGCCTACACGGCCTGGTGGTTGACCTCACCGACGAGACCGTAGTGGTGGAGGTAGACCGTGGCACCAAGCTGCGCTTCGACCGCTCGGCCATTGCCCGCGAAGTGGGCACCAAGAAGGACGCGGGCACCGACGTTGTAGCCACTACCTAAGCCATGGACGGGCCGCTGAATCGGGCTACTCGGCTAGTAAGCTGGTTTGTGCGCCCCTTCGCGGGCCAGGAACCCAGCTTCTACCGGGCCGTGACGGCGTGCCTGCTCGCGGCGGGCTTGTTTTGGCAAATGAATGCCCTAAGCAAGAACTACACTACCCGCCTGACTTACCCCATTGCGTGGCAGTACGACTCGGTGCACTACGTGCCGCTGCGGCCGCTGCCCGAAGCCCTGCCCGTGACCGTTACGGGCCAGGGCTGGCGGCTACTGCGGGCCAACATGGGCTGGGGCACGCAGCCTGCCGTGTTGCGGCCCGTGCCCCTGCCCGGCACCCGCTACCTCCCCCCCGATGCCTGGCGCCGCGGCCTTGAAACCGCCCTGGAGGGCATGCAGGTGAGCGAATGGGCGGGCGATACGCTGCGCCTTACGTTTGACCGCTACGCCACGCGCCAGCTTAGCCTGGCCCTGCCGCGCGATTCAGCGCGGTACTACTCGGCACGTTTCACGCCGCGCTACGTCACGTTCCGGGGGCCTGCCAGCGTCATCAACAACCTGCCCGACCCGTTTCCCATTCCGGCTTCGGAAATGCCCGCCCCAGACTCCGACGACGAAACCGACGTGACCTTGCAGCTGCCGGCCCGGGTGCGGGCGTCGGTGCAAAAGGTGAGCCTCACACAAAAGCGGCGGGCTGCTGCCCCAAGGCCAGGCCAACGCCGGGTTTCTTCTTATACTCATTAGTGCATCTCATGCTGCGCATCGGCATCACCGGCGGAATTGGCTCTGGCAAAAGCATTGCCAGCCGTTTGTTTCAAGCCATGGGCGTGCCCACCTACGACGCGGACTCCCGCGCCCGCTGGCTAATGGAAAACGACGAAGAGCTGCGCCAGCAGCTCACGGCAGCTTTCGGGCCAGCTACCTACACCGCTACGGGGCACCTCAACCGCCCGCTGCTGGCCGGCACCGTATTCAACAACCCGCCTTTGCTGGCCCGGCTCAATGCGCTGGTGCATCCGCACGTGCGCACCGATTTTGAGCGTTGGGCGGGGTTCCAGGAGCAAGCCGGCCATGCTTACGTGCTCAAGGAGGCAGCCCTGCTCTTCGAAGCCGGCTCCTATAAGCAGCTCGACCAGATTATTACCGTGTTTGCGCCGCTGCCGGTGCGCCAGGCCCGCGTGCTTCGGCGCGACCCCCACCGCTCCGTTGCCGATATTCAGGCCATCATGGGCAAGCAGCTTAGCGAAGATGAAAAGTTGCAGCGTGCCCACCACGTGCTAACCAACGACGACGTGCAGCCGCTGCTGCCGCAGGTGCTGGCGTTGCACGCGCTGTTCAGCGCAGCACCAAGGGCATAGAAAAGGGCTGCTTCTCTCGAAACAGCCCTTTTCGTTGGAGCGGTTCTGCGAACCGTCCGCTTTATAGCAACTTACAAGCGGCCGGAATAGTCCTCCAGGGTATCAATCACCTTGAGCAGCTGGGGCACAGCCAGCGAGTAGTAAATCTTGGTACCAATCTTACTGGATTTCAGCACGCCCCGATCTTTGAGGGTGATGAGATGCTGCGAGGCAATGGCCTGGGGCAGGTCGAGGGCTTGGTAGATATCGGTAACGGACATTTGGCTGTCTTTGCCTTTGGCTTTGCCTAGCAAATCAACGATAGCCAACCGTTTTGGGTGAGAAAGAACCTTGAGCATAGCCGCGGCACGGTCCAACTGATGCGCTTCTACACGCGAATGCAATGGTTTCATGGGATAATGAAAAAAGAAGAGGGGAGATTATTTGTACTGTTGGCAGAAAAAATAGAATAGAAGGTAGACAATAGAAGCGTATAATAACTGCAATACATCATTACTGCTTAGGTAGTTCCTTACAGTGCTGCAAAATACGATAAAGAAGTTAACTATTTTATAATACCTAGATATACATCCCTGATACTTATTGCTAGTGTTCAATTGCTGCATTCACCTACTGCTGGGTTACCTGCTACCTTTGCGTTGCCGCACTTTACGCGTAAATATTTTCCTGTATTACCCAATGCTTAACCTTCTTACCAAGTTTGAAAACAAACGTCCCGAAATCGTATTTGAGTGGAAAGACTCAGAAACCGAAGCCGAAGGGTGGGTGGTAATCAACTCTTTACGTGGCGGCGCGGCTGGTGGTGGCACCCGCATGCGCAAAGGCCTTGACAAGCGCGAGGTAGAGAGCCTGGCCAAGACCATGGAGGTTAAGTTCACGGTGTCAGGCCCGGCCATTGGGGGAGCCAAGTCCGGTATCAATTTCGACCCGCAGGACCCGCGCAAGCGCGGGGTGTTGGAGCGGTGGTACCGCGCGGTGTTCCCATTGCTGAAAAACTACTACGGCACCGGTGGTGACCTCAACGTGGACGAGATACACGAGGTTATCCCCATTACGGAGGAATACGGCCTGTGGCACCCGCAGGAAGGCGTGGTTACGGGCCACTACCACGCCACCGAGCCCCAGAAGATTCAGAAACTGGGCCAGCTCCGGCAAGGCGTGGTGAAGGTGGTGGAAGACGCTACCTTTTCCCCCAACCTGGCCCGCAAGTACACCGTGGCCGACCTCATTACCGGCTACGGCGTGGCCGAGGCTGTGCGGCACTATTACCGCCTCTGGCCCCAGACCGACCTGCGCGGGCAGCGCGCCATTATTCAGGGCTGGGGCAATGTGGGCGCGTCGGCAGCTTATTACCTGGCCGGGCAGGGCGTGCGCATTGTGGGCATCATCGACCGGGCCGGGGGGCTGCTGAGCACCGAAGGCTTCGGCCTGGAGGAAATCAGGGCGCTGCTGCTGGCCCGCCAGGGCAACGCCCTGACGGCCGACAGCCTGCTTTCATTCGAAGAAGTGAACGCGCGGGTGTGGTCCATGGGCGCCGATATCTTTATCCCGGCCGCATCCTCGCGCCTGGTGGCCCGCGAGCAGGTGGAGCAACTGCTGGCCGGCGGCCTGAAGGTGATAAGCTGCGGCGCCAATGTGCCCTTTGCCGACCCCGAAATATTCTTCGGCCCCACCGGTGTATTTGCCGACGAGCGCACGGCCGTCGTACCCGACTTCATTGCCAACTGCGGCATGGCCCGGGTATTTGCCTACCTTATGGAAACGGGGGCCGAAATCACCGACCAGGCCATTTTCGCGGACACCTCCCGCATCATTGGGGCGGCATTGGAGCGCACGCACCAGGAAAATGCGCTGGGCACAGGCATCGCCCAACGCTCGTTTGAGATGGCGCTTCGGCAATTGGTGTAATCCACAAGTATTTGACTTCAACTTCATTATCACATCATTTCCGACAGTGAGTACGCCGGCACGGCGGTGCCTGGGCTGGCGCTGTCGCCCGGCACTGCCCTATCTACACACGGCGCGGTATTGTCGCTACAATTTGATATCTTTGACGCCCTGCTTTTAATCGCCCCTTTGCCGGGGCGATTTTGCTTTTAGCAGGAATTCCCACAGAAACTATGTCAGATATTAAAAAAGAGAAAACCAGCAAGACCAAACTCTCCGACGACTTGCTGAACGCCGGCAGCGGCAAAACCATCAAGCAGCCCAACGTCAACGACGACAAGCTCACCTCCATCACCGAAGTGCGGCACGCCGACGGTGGTGCCGCCATGGCCGTGGAAGACGAGCAGCGCCTGCGCAAGGCCCTTGTGGACAAGGACTGGAACGAAATCAAAATCGCCGACAGCTGGCAGATTTTTAAGGTGATGGCCGAGTTTGTGGAGGGCTTCGAGAAGATGTCCAAAATCGGCCCGTGCGTCAGCATCTTCGGTTCGGCCCGCACCAAGCCCGACAACCCGTACTACCTGATGGCCGAAGAAATTGCCGCCAAGTTGGTACGCCACGGCTACGGCGTTATCACGGGCGGTGGCCCCGGCATTATGGAAGCCGGCAACAAAGGCGCCCGCTCCGAGGGCGGCAAGTCGGTGGGCCTCAACATTGAGCTGCCCTTCGAGCAAACCCACAACATCTACATCGACCAGGACAAGTGCATCGACTTCGACTACTTCTTCGTGCGGAAGGTAATGTTTGTTAAATACGCCCAGGCGTTTGTGGGCATGCCCGGCGGCTTCGGCACCCTCGACGAGCTGTTTGAGGCCATGACGCTGATTCAGACCAAGAAAATCAGCCGCTTCCCCATCGTATTGGTGGGCTCGGCTTACTGGAACGGTCTTTTCAAGTGGGTGAACGACGTGATGCTGCTTGAGGAGAAGAACATCTCGGCCGAGGACATGAACCTGGTGCAGATTGTGGACGACGCCAGCGAGGCGGTGAAAATCATCGACGACTTCTACCACAAGTACCTGTTGTCGCCCAACTTCTAAGACCACGGATTTTTCGAATTTTAGCGAATTTCACGGATTTTGTGGACGGCGCTTTCTGGTTTGAAAACCCTTGCGTTGGAAAGCCGCTTCTTCGGGAGCGGCTTTTTTTGTGGGTAGTTTTGCCTGCGCCCGTCGTGCTCCGCTCTGTTTTTATGCCGCCAGCAATTGTTACTCCTGTGTCAGAATACGACTACCTCATTGTGGGTGGCAGCGCAGCGGGCCTGAGTCTGGCGTACCACCTGGCGCAGGAGCCCCGCCTGGCCGGCAAAAAAGTACTGCTCATAGAGCCCGACGCCAAGGACCAGAACGACCGCACCTGGTCCTACTGGTCGGATACGCCGATGGTCTTCGACGGCATCGCGGCGCATGAGTGGCGCCAGATTGCCTTCCGCAGCCCCGGCTTTGAAAAGGTAATTGACCTGGGTGCCTACCGCTACCGCATGATTCGCGGCCTGGACTATTACCACTTCGTGCGCGAAGCCCTGGCTGGCAAACCCCAGTTCGACCAGGTGCGCGGCACCGTGGAAAGTCTGGAAAACACCGCCACCGGCGTGCGGGCCCAAAGCACCGCCGGCACCTTCTCGGCGCGCTATGCCTTCGACAGCCGCCCGCCTAATCTGCAGCAGCTCAGGCAGCCGCAGAAGCACCGCTACCTGCTGCAGCATTTTGTGGGGTGGGAAGTGGAAACTGATGCCGATGCCTTCAACCCGGAGGTAGTGGAGTTTATGGACTTCCGGGGCGAGCAGCACCACGAGGCCCGGTTCATTTACGTGCTTCCTTTTTCGGCCCGTAAAGCCTTAGTGGAATTCACGTTGTTCTCAGAAAAGCTACTACTGAAAGCCGAATACGAGGCCGCCATCCGCGAGTACCTCGCTACGACTTTAGCAGGCCGGGACTACCGCATTGCGGCCGTGGAAATTGGAGCCATTCCGATGACGGACCATCCGCTGCCCGCCCGTACGGGGGCCCACATCATCAACCTGGGTACGCGCGGCGGGCGGGCCAAGCCCAGTACCGGCTACGCGTTCAAGCGCATTCAGCAGCACTCGGCGCGGCTGGTGGAGGCGCTGGCCCGCACTGGCCATCCGCCCGCCGATACCACAGGCGATAAATGGCAGTTCCGGCTATTCGACACCCTGCTGCTTGACATAATGAAACGCAGAGGCGAGAGCACGCGCGACATTTTCCGGCAGCTGTTCGAACGCAATCCAGTGGAGCGCATCTTCCGCTTTCTGGACGAAACCACTTCCTGGGCCGACAACCTGCGGGTGATGAACTCGGTGACGCCGGGGCCGTTTATGCGTTCCATTGTGCAGCTGCTGCGCGGCAAGCCGGGGCAGCGCTAGGGCTTCAGGTGGCGCGGCGCGGGGCTTGCTCCAGCCACTCGCGGGCCGCCTGCACCGTGTGCGGCGAGAGCGGCCGCAACTGTGGCTGCGGCTCGGATAGGTTGAGTAGGTAGCCGCTTAGGCCGGGCAGGTTGTCGAGGTCGTGGGTGCTGCAGAGTACGGTTTTGCCCTGCTCCTGCACCCAGCCGTGTATCAGGCCGAATACCTGACGGCGGTAGTACACGTCGAGCTGCTGGGTGGGCTCATCGAGCAGGTAGAGCTGGGCATCTTGTAGGCTAAGCTGGGCCAGCCACACCAGCTGCTGCTCGCCGCCGGAGAGCTGGGTAAAGTCCTGCCGGGACAGGTGCCCCATTCCCACGCGCTCGAGAGCGGCGTCGGCCAGGGCGTAGTCGGCGGGTGCGTAGGCGCTGAGAAGGCCGTGGTGGCGGTAGCGCCCCATCACCACCAGCTCCCGCACCGCAATGGAGAAGCCAATGCTGCCCCGCTGCGGCAGGTAGCCCAGCAGGCCCGCTTGTGCCGCGCGCCGCAGGCCGCGCACTTCCTGCCCCAGCAGCTGCACGCTGCCCTCATAGGGCAACTGCCCCGTGAGCACCCGGAAAAGAGTGGTTTTGCCGCTGCCGTTGTGGCCCACCACAGCCACGAAAGCAGGCTCTGGCAAGCACAAAAAAAGGTTGCGGACCAGCACCCTTCCGGGGTAGCCCGCAACCAGATTTTCCACGTAGAGCGTGGGAGTTATCAGCTGAGAGTTATGGGTTATGAGTTTAGCCGGTAGGTCCTTTTTCAACTCGTAACTCATAACTCTCAACTCACAACTCTCCTAGTATTCGTCTTCGTTGAACATGAAGTCCTCCTTGGTCGGGTAGTCGGGCCACACTTCTTCGATGTTTTCGTAGGGCTGGCCGTCATCTTCCAGGGCTTGCAGGTTCTCAACCACTTCCATGGGCGCACCCGAGCGGATAGAAAAGTCAATCAGTTCGTCTTTGGTGGCGGGCCAGGGAGCATCTTCCAGGTAGGAAGCGAGTTCGAGTGTCCAATACATAGTAAGGAGGATAAAAAAAGGTTGGCGAAGGTAGCTGTTTCCTGTCAAAATACAAGCCAGAAAATGCGCTGAAACCGACAACGCAAAAGTTGGCCCAAGGTTTAGCCCGCGGCTTGCGCCTGCTGGCTGAATAAAGCAATCAAGTCGTTTTTCGTGCGAATTTTGCGTTCAAGTGACCGGATTTTGGTTTGCAGCATTTGCCGGAAGGCCTCGTTGGCGGTGCTGATGCTGAGCTTATCCAGGTTGTCGCGCAGCACTTCCAGCTCCTGGTGGTCGTCTTTCAGCAGCTCGCGCAGCGTAGTGGCCCGGAAGCGGGCCCGCTCGGCGGGGGTGGCAGCGGGCTCGCCGCCCACGCGCTTGCGCAGGTGGTACTCCAGCGCGCTGAGCTCAAATATCTTGTCGCAGGCCACCATAAAGCGCTGCCAGATACGGTCCGACTCTTCGCCGCGCACGGTGCCCACCTGCTTCCATTCTGCCTGCAGGGCTTTGGCTTGGTGAATGGCTTCCTGGGGCGGAATGTTCATCAGGTCCTCGGCGCGGCTGGCGAGGGCGCGCTTGCGCTCCAGCAGCACCTCGGGCGAGGCGGCCGCGCCGGGGGCACCGGCCACCTGCTGTGACGCAATGTGCACTTTCAGCCGCTCAAAAAAGAAGTTATTGGCCGCCCGGAAGCGGGTCCACAGCTCCGACGCCTGCTTTTTTGGCAAGGAGCCATTTACCTCGCGCCAGGCCAGCTGCAGCTGCTTGAGCTGGCGGGAAGTGGCTTCAAACTGGTCGGAGTTCTTCAGGTTTTCGGCCTGCTGAATGAGCTCGCGGTAGCGGTTTTGCACCCGCGACGTCATGGCCTTTTTGTCGGCCTGAAACTCTTTGCGGCGGTCGAAAAACGCCTGAATAGCTGTTTGGAACCGGTGTTCCAGCTTGTCGGCCATTTCCTTGTCCACGGGGCCGGTTTTGAGCCAGCCCTGGCGCAGGTCCTTCACTTTCTCGCTGGCCGATATCCACTCCACGCTGTCGCGCAGGGCTTCGGCTTCCTGAATGAAGCCAAGTTTGATGGCCAGGTTCTTCTCGCGGTTGTGGGCCACGGTCACGGCAATGGATTCCTCTGCGTCGGTGAGGTGGCGGTGCAGGCGGGCAAAGTCGCCGAGGCCATCGTAGGTCAGCAGCTGTTCTTTGAGGTGCAGGGCCTTCATCAGAAACGAGCCTTTGTTGTCGCTGGCTTCCATTTTGGAGAGCAACGCGTCTACTTTGGTGTCCAGGGCGTCAAAACGGTGCGCGAAATAGAGCAGCGCGGCATCGTCCGATTCTTTGACCAGGCCTATCTGGCGGGCGGGCTGGCCCAGCACGGGGCGCAGCCACACACCTTCGGCTTCCACGTAGCCGTAGCGCTTGGCTTCGGCCAGCAAGGGGTCGGTTGGTTCCATACTAAATTAAGCTCGTGGGTAGGTGTGTTGAATACGGTGCAGCTGAAACGTGGAACGGGAAGGGGTTACAAGTTTACGCTAAAAACATGACGAATTGGTGTATTCTTAGACGAATGAACAGCTACAGTAGGTGAGAAATACAAGAAGCGGGGAATGACGCATTAAAGGCGAGCAAAACCGGGGTCTGGTTTGGCAGCGCTGCCCTGCCGTTCTTTGCCCCTCAACTCCGGTGCCAAGGCCACTGGCGGCCTCGCCGGGAGTTGAACCAGCGCTGGGGCGCAACAACCCCATTGCTGCTGGCTCACTATTCATTACTTCATTCTCTGCAAACCCCATGAGCGACCAAACCATCATTTTCAGCATGGCCGGCGTGAGTAAGATTTACCCACCCCAAAAGCAAGTTCTCAAGAACATTTACCTCTCGTTTTTCTACGGCGCCAAAATCGGGGTGTTGGGCCTCAACGGCTCGGGCAAGTCGAGTTTGCTGAAAATCATTGCCGGCGTCGACAAGCAGTTTCAGGGCGAAGTGGTGTTTTCGCCGGGCTACTCGGTGGGCTACCTGGAGCAGGAACCCCAGCTCGACCCCACCAAAACCGTGCGCGAGGTGGTAGAGGAAGGGGCCGCCGAAACCGTGGCCCTGCTGAAGGAATACGACGAGATAAACGAAGCTTTCGGGGCCGAGGACGCCGATTTCGACAAGCTGCTGGAGCGCCAGGGCACCGTGCAGGAGCGCCTCGACCAACTCGACGCCTGGAACCTGGATACCCGGCTGGAACGGGCCATGGATGCCCTGCGCACCCCGCCCGAAGAAGCCATCATCGGCAACCTCTCGGGCGGTGAGAAGCGCCGCGTGGCTCTGTGCCGCCTGCTGCTACAGGAGCCCGACGTGCTCCTGCTGGACGAACCCACCAACCACCTCGACGCCGAAAGCGTGTACTGGCTGGAGCAACACTTGCAGCAATACAAAGGCACCGTGATTGCCGTGACCCACGACCGGTACTTCCTCGACAACGTGGCCGGCTGGATTCTGGAGCTGGACCGCGGCTCGGGCATTCCGTGGAAGGGCAACTACAGCAGCTGGCTGGAGCAAAAAACCGACCGCATGGCCAAGGAGGAAAACTCCGAGAGCAAGCGCGCCAAAACCTTGCAGCGCGAGCTGGACTGGGTGCGCATGTCGCCCAAAGCCCGCCAGGCCAAGGGCAAGGCCCGGATGGCCAACTACGATAAGCTGGCCAGCGAGGAGGCCAAGGACAAGGAGCAGAAGCTGGAACTGTTCATCCCCGACGGCCCGCGCCTGGGTGCGCAGGTGATTGAGGCCGAGGGCATCACCAAGGCCTTTGGCGATAAGCTGCTGTTTGAAAACCTGAGTTTTTCGCTGCCGCAGGGCGGCATCGTGGGCATCATCGGGCCGAACGGCGCGGGTAAAACCACGCTCTTCCGCATGATAACCGACCAGATGCAGCCCGACGCGGGCACGTTTGAAGTGGGCCCCACCGTGCAGACGGCTTACATCGACCAGCAGCACGACACGCTGGACGGCAGCAAATCGGTGTTCGATACCATCACGGGCGGCACCGAAACCATGCTGCTGGCCGGCCGGCCCGTGAACTCCCGCGCCTACGTGAGCAAGTTCAACTTCGGCGGCGGCGACCAGGAAAAGAAAGTGGGCACGCTCTCCGGCGGCGAGAAAAACCGCGTGCACCTGGCCATGACCCTCAAGCAGGGAGCCAACCTGCTGCTGCTCGATGAGCCCACCAACGACCTGGACGTTAATGCCATCCGGGCCCTGGAAGACGCGCTGGAGAACTTCGCCGGCTGCGCCGTTATCATCAGCCACGACCGGTGGTTCCTGGACCGGCTGGCCACCCACATTCTAGCCTTTGAGGGCGATTCGGAGGTGGTGTGGTTTGAGGGCAACTTTACGGACTACGAAGAGGCCAAGCGCAAGCGCCTGGGCGACGTGGAGCCGAAGCGCGTGCGGTACAAGAAGCTGGGGTAGTGGCTTTGCCATAGTCAACAGCAACTCGCTAATTAATTTATCCCGAGACAACAGAATACCTCAGTTGCGGAGTAAAAACGTCTCTTAGGGAGGCGCGCTTACTCCGCAGTTGAGGCATTCTGTTGTCTCGGGGCGTAATCGGGTAGTAACACCAGCAAAACGCGGGAACAAAAAAGCCGTCACCCTGCCTGCAGGATGACGGCTTTTTTGTAAGAATACAGTTCACTAACTGCGGCGGCTGCCGCCCATGAAAATCATCACGTAGTAAAGCAGCGTGGCCAGCGAGCTAATGGCGGCCACCACGTAGGTCATGGCAGCCCACCACAAGGCGTCTTTGGCCATGACGTGCTCCTCGGTGGTTACCACACCCCGCGTGTCCATCCAGGCCAGGGCCCGGCGCGAGGCGTCAAACTCCACGGGCAACGTCACAAAAGAGAAGATGGTGGTGAGCGAAAACAGCACAATGCCCAAGCCCAACGGAATCATGCTACGGTTAATCATGAAGACGCCCGCCAGCAGAATCCACGGCATATACTTGGAAACGGCACTGAGCGCCGGCACCATAGCCGAGCGGAATTGCAGCATGGAATAGGCCGTGGCGTGCTGCACGGCGTGCCCGCACTCGTGGGCTGCAATGGCGGCGGCAGCGGCGCTACGCTCGGCGTACACGCCCTCGCTCAGATTCACGGTTTTGTCGGTGGGATTGTAGTGGTCGGTCAGGCTACCGTCGGTGCTGATGATGCGCACATCGGTAATGCCGTGGTCGGCCAGCATGAGCTCGGCTACCTGCGCACCGGTCAGGTTGGCTTTGAGGCCTACCTGCGAGTACTGCTTGAACTTGCTGCGCAGCCGCCACTGAATGGCGAAGCTAACCAGCATGAGCAGAATGAGAATAATATACATGGCAATGAGGTATTAAAACGAAAGAGAAGGGTACTACTGCGCGGATGACCTGCGAAAGCTTCTACATCTTGATTGATTAAAATTACTGTGACACGCTACGCAAAAAACATGCCGCACAGCACTATACGCCCAATATACGGTCCACAATGCGGGAAGTGCTATAGCCCGGCACCAGAGGCACAGTCAGCACTTGCCCACCCCTGTTCAACACCAGTTCATGGCCCACAATTCCGTCGATGGCGTAGTCATCGCCTTTCACCAGCACGTCGGGCTGCACCAGCTCAATAAGGGCCAGCGGCGTGGGCTCGCCGAACAGCACCACAGCATCTACAAAAGCCAGCGAAGCCAGAATACGGGCCCGGGCATCTTCGTCCTGAATGGGCCGGCCGGGCTTGAGGGCACCTACCGACGCATCGGTATTGAGGCCCACCACCAAGGCATCGCCCAAGTGCCGGGCCTGCTCCAGGTAATCGACGTGGCCGAGGTGCAGCAGGTCGAAGCAGCCGTTGGTGAATACCACTTTACGGCCCTGCGTCCGCCATTCGGCCAACGTGGCAGGCAGCTGCTCCCGGGTCCTGATTTTATCTTTTGTCCACATAAAGGGCATTTCTACGGAAGAGGCGCAAGGGGTACTGATGCCAGCGACTTGGCCACTTTGCCTGATTTAATGGCACTGGCAATGAAGCTAATGCCTCCCATGAACACGACCAGTAACGTCTGCGCTCCGTGCACTACCAGCGCATAGGCAATGCCCGCTTCCTTGCTGATTCCATACACCAGCAAGGTGCTCTGCACCATCACGTGGAACACACCAATGCCACCCTGCACCGGCGCCGCCATGCCAAATGCCCCAAACGTGAGCACCGCCAGGCCAGCCTTGGCGTCAAGGCCATACGTTTCGGGAAAGCACTTGAACGCCAAGTAGTCCATCAGATAATACACCAACCAGGTGAAACCGGTATGCAACAAGAATAGGCCCTTGTTCTCCAGCTTGCGCACGCTGAATACGCCCGCCAACAACCCTTTCACAAAGCCCACTACTTTGGCAAAAAGCGTGTATTGCCGCAGTTTTTCGAGGTTGCGAAACAACAGGTACCCAAACACGACAAGCAACAGCACAGCAATGCCCACCAAGGCAAGCAAAGTAGTGCGGTTGGCTGCCAGAGAATCGTATTTATCGGCAAACAGGCTTTGTAGAAATGCCCAGAACTTGTTAAACTCCAGCAGCATAATACTACCTAACAGCAGCAACAACACCAGCACGTCAATCACCCGCTCGGTTATCACCGTGCCCAGCGACACCTCTACCGGCACCCCGCTCGTGCGCCGCAGCACCGAGCAGCGAATGACTTCGCCCATGCGCGGTAGCACAATGTTGGCCAGATAGCCCACCATCATGGCGTGGTACACATTCCAAAACGGCACCTTGTAGCGCGAAGCCGTAAGTTGCATTTGCCAGCGGTAGGCCCGGCTAAAGTAGCCCAGCACCGAGAGCACCATGGTAATTCCTAACCATAAGTAGTTGGCCGTAACAATGTAATGACCGATTCGCGACAAGTCCTGTCCACGCACGGCATACCACATCAGCACCCCCGAGAGGGCCAGCAACAGCGCGTATTTTAAAATGGTAAGTAGCTGTTTCAACTAGCAAATAGAATGGTGATTGTTTAAAAGAGTCCGCAAAGGTAAAGCGCTAACTTTACCGCCTAGCCCGCCACCACAAGGTTGTCAATCAGCCGAACACCGCCCAAATGGGCAGCTAGGCACAGCACCACGTCCCGGTCCGCGGCGTAGTCCGCCAGCGGCTGCAGGGTTTGTGCATCGGCTATCTCGAAATATTCGGGCGTGATGAGCGGCTCACGACGCAGTGCCGCTTCAGCGCTGGCCTTCACCTGACTGGGAGGTACACCCTGGCGGACCTCGGCGGCGGCAGCCTCCAGCACCTGGTGCAGCAGCGGCGCGGCGGCGCGTGCCTCGGGCGCGAGCCGCCGGTTGCGCGACGACATGGCCAACCCGTCAGGCTCCCGGATGGTGGGGCATGTCACAACTTCCAGGTCAAACGACAAGTCCGCCACCAACTGGCGAATCACCGTTACCTGCTGCCAGTCTTTTTGCCCAAAGTAGGCCCGGTGCGGCCGCGCAAAGTGAAATAGCTTGCTTACCACCGTGGCCACGCCGTTGAAGTGGCCGGGCCGGTGCGCGCCCTCCATCACCTGTTCCAGGGAGCCGAAATCGAACCGCAGCACCGCGGGCTGCGGATACACCTCGGGCACGGACGGCACAAAAAGCGCGGTGCAGCCCACCGGCTCCAGCAGCACGGCATCGGCCTCCGGCACCCGTGGATACAGCCGAAAGTCCTCGGCGTTGTTGAACTGCGTTGGATTGACAAAGAGGGTGACTATCACCTCGTCACAATCAGCGCGGGCGGCCTGCACCAGTTGCAGGTGGCCGGCGTGCAACGCACCCATGGTAGGCACCAGGCCCACGCTTTTGCCTGCTTGGCGGGCCTGCTCAGTGTAGGCTTGCAACCCGGCGGCGGTAGTTAGTATCTGCATAGAAGAGGAAGGCTATTGGACTGGCCTCCAAAGTAGGTTTTATTGATTTTCCGCTCAAAATTGTTTAATTTTGTGCACCCATAGCATGGGCTTGTCCCATTCTCTTCAATAATCCCTTATGTCGAAGCTACGAATCCTTTACGCGGCCACCGAAATTGACCCCTTTCTGCAGACCACGAAAGTGGCTGAAATGCTGCGTCGGTTGCCCGCCAGCATGCAGGAAATGGGATGCGAAATCCGCATTTTCGTGCCGCGTTTTGGCATTATCAACGAGCGCAAGAACCGGCTGCACGAAGTAGTGCGCCTCTCGGGTATCAATATTGCAGTGGGCGACGACGAGAAACCCTTGGTTATCAAGGTTGCTTCTATTCCCACGGCCAAGCTGCAGGTTTATTTTATCGATAACGAAGATTATTTCCACCGGAAGTCGGCCTTGGTTGACAAAAACGACAAGTTTTACGCCGATAACGACGAGCGTGCCATTTTTTTCTGCAAAGGTGTGCTTGAGACGGTGAAAAAACTCGGCTGGTCCCCCAACATCGTGCATTGCAGCGACTGGATGACGGGCCTGATTCCGCTGTACCTGAAGACGACCTACAAAAAGGACCCGGTGTTCAAGGACGCGAAGTCGGTGTTCTCAATCTACAACAACGAATTCTCCGACAAATTCGAGGGCAACATCCTCGAGAAAGCCAAGATGCTGGACATCGACGACTCCATGTTGGCGTCGCTAAAAACGGCGGACTTCAGCGGCTTCATTAAGATGGGCATGGAATATGCAGATACTGTGGTCCGGTCCGATGAGGACTTTAGTGACAACATGAACGGCATGTTCACCGAATACGCCCTTCACAACCGGCTAAGCCAGGTAGCCACCGACGAAAACCTGCACTCTTCCTACCTAGCGCTCTACAATGAACTGGCTGCTAACTAGCCGCTATGCTCCCCTGGTAGTTCTCACCGCACTGGCGCTGACCGGCTGCGACGAAGGCACCGACCTGAATGTGGACCTGCCCGGCACGGCATCCACCAGTACCGAGTATATCGAATACAAAACCCCGTTGCTTGACGTGGCCACCGTGCGCATCGCTCCGGTGCAAACCCTCAAAGCCAATCAGTTCCTGGTGGGCCGGCTGAGCGACAACATTGCTGGCACAACCGAAGCAAGGGCTTACCTCAACACCATTACCGTTAGTTCCAAAGATTCGCTGCCGTCGTCATTGACGACGCCGGTGTTGGACTCGGTGGTTTTGGTGATGGGGTTCGACAAGGTGGACGGCAGTTTGACCACGCCGGCGCAGTTCGACGTTTTCAACCTGCAGGCTCCTCTTGACGAGCGGCAATCCTACAACAGCGGTTCGAATACGCCCACGGTGAGCCCGGCGCTGGGCCAAAACATCACGGGTCGCCTCAACCGCACCGTACAGGTGACTACGGCGGCTACCGGAACCACGCCGGCTACCACCGCCACTGTTCCAGACCAGACGGTCCGTTTGGTATTGCAGCGTACTTCGGCCGTCGCCGCACCGTTTGCTCCGGCACCAGCCGTGGCTTCGTCATTCTTCAGCACCACGTTTTTCCCGGCGTTGCGGGGCACCACCTTTACGCAGGCCCAGCTCGATGGCCTGCTGAAAGGCTTGGCCATCACGCCAAGTGCAGGCTATTCCAGTGGCATTGTGAGTTTTGGCCGGGCGTATAACCACCGCTTAGCCTTATTTTTCCACGATGGCGCTGTTCCGGCGCCGCCCTCCACGGTACGCCGGAAATGGCGCTCATTCTCCGTGTTTTTTGGTTCGGTTTACAGCGGCATTAACGGTGCCCCAACCAGCGCCCCAGCCAGTGACCCACGCTACTACACACAAATAATCAACGACTTGAGTGGTACCCCGCTCAATGCGCTGGCCGATGTAACGCAGGCTGTATCCGGCAATTCCGGGGTTCTGAGTGGTACCAGTTACCTGCAGGATGGTGTTGGCCTGGGCACACGCGTGACGTTTAAAAGCCTTGATAAACTGCTGGCCACGCCCGGCGTCATCATCAACCGCGCGGAGCTACGAGTGCCCGTAAAGCCCTTTAGCAACGCGCTACTTACGAATCCTGCCGCCATCTATGCCCTCGAGGTAGATGCCAACAACAGGCCCCTGCAGCGCATTGTCAATTTCATTCCAACCGACCGCGTGGTACAAGCCGACGGGTCAAACCAGTTAGCTACTGGAGTTCCGTCTGTTGGCACGCTGGTGAATTCCAGTGCAACGCAACCCTACTACAATTTGCTTATCACCAGCTATCTACAGGCTTACATTGCCAATAAGCTTGATGGTAATCCGGCGGCACTTGTGCTGGTGCCGAACATTAATTCGGCCCTTACGTTGTCGCTGAATCGAGCTGTAATTGATGCTAACAACATCAGTCTTCGCGTGTATTACACCAAGCGCTAGTCAAGGCTGGTAAGTACGTCGCTAGTGAGCTGTTGCTTTTCAATTCTATTTATTAATTAATTCTTCTGCCATGTGCGGCATTGTCGCTTATTTGGGCCATCGTGAGGCCTGCCCTATTATTCTCAAAGGCCTGCGTCGGCTCGAATACCGCGGTTACGATTCTGCGGGCGTAGCCTTGCTCAATGGTGACCTCAATGTCTTCAAAAAGAAAGGCAAGGTTAGCGACTTGGAAGCTTACATCGCGGACAAGGACACGCACGCCAATGTGGGCATGGGTCATACCCGGTGGGCTACCCACGGCGAGCCTAATGATGAAAACGCTCACCCCCACTACTCTACTTCTCAGCGGATTGCCATTATCCACAATGGCATTATTGAGAACTACGCGGCGCTAAAGACGCATTTGCAGCAGCAGGGCCACACGTTCCATTCCGATACGGACACGGAAGTTTTCGTGAACCTGATTGAGGAAATCCAAAAGCAGAACGCCTGTTCTCTGGAAGAGGCCGTGCGCCTGGCCCTGCACGAAGTAGTGGGCGCGTACGCCATTGTGGTGCTCAGCAAGGATGCCCCCAACCAGCTCATCGCAGCCCGCAAAGGCTCGCCGATGGTAATTGGCATTGGCGAGGGCGAATTCTTTATTGCTTCGGATGCGACTCCTATCATTGAGTACACCAACGAAGTTGTGTACGTGAACGACTACGAAATTGTGGTTATCCGCGATGGGCAACTGGAGATTCGCAGCAAAGAGGACGTAAGCCAGACCCCCTATATCCAGAGGCTGGAAATGGAGCTCGAGAGCATTGAGAAAGGCGGCTACGAGCACTTCATGCTGAAGGAGATTTTTGAGCAACCCCGCTCCATCCTCGATTCCATGCGCGGGCGCCTGGAATTGGAGGCAGGCCACCTCAACATGGGCGGCATTCGGGCGTACGAGCAAAAGTTTGTGAATGCTCAGCGCATCATCATTGTCGCCTGCGGCACGTCGTGGCACGCTGGCCTGGTGGCCGAGTACCTGATTGAGGATTTGGCCCGCATTCCGGTGGAGGTTGAATACGCGTCGGAATTCCGCTACCGCAACCCGGTTATTACGGAGCGCGACATCGTAATTGCCATTTCGCAAAGCGGTGAAACGGCCGACACGCTGGCCGCCATTGAACTGGCTAAGAGCAAAGGCGCAACCATTTTCGGAGTCTGCAACGTAGTGGGCAGCAGCATTGCGCGCGCTACCGATGCGGGTGCTTACACTCACGCCGGGCCGGAAATTGGCGTAGCTTCTACCAAGGCATTCACCGCTCAGGTGACGGTGCTCACGCTGCTGGCCATGATTATGGGCCAGAAGCGCGGCACTATCACCGACACCAAGCTGCGGGAGCTGATGGTGGAGTTGGATACCATTCCGTCTAAAGTAGAGAAGGCACTGCTGCTTGACACAGAGATTCAGGCCATTGCCGAGATTTTTAAGGATGCCACCAATTTCCTGTACCTGGGCCGCGGCTACAACTTCCCCGTTGCATTGGAAGGCGCGCTCAAGCTCAAGGAAATCAGCTACATCCACGCAGAAGGCTACCCCGCCGCAGAGATGAAGCACGGCCCCATCGCCCTGATTGACGAACACATGCCCGTGGTGGTAATTGCCACGCGCGACAGCTCCTATGAGAAAGTGGTGAGCAACATCCAGGAAGTGAAGGCGCGCAAAGGCCGCATCATTGCCGTGGTGAGCGAGGGCGATACCGTCATTCCAGCCATGGCCGAATTTGTGATTGAAGTACCTCACACCAGCGAAGTGCTGATGCCGCTGGTGTCGGTGGTGCCGCTGCAGTTGCTCTCTTACCACATTGCGGTGCTTCGGGGCTGCAACGTGGACCAGCCCCGCAACTTGGCCAAGTCGGTGACGGTGGAGTAGGGCAGAGAACCTAACAACTTTGTAAAACTGTGAAAGGCAGGACAAACGGTAACGTGGGTCCTGCCTTTTCTTTTGCAACTAAAAAGAAAACAACAGGATACGGCCAACGGCTTAGCCTAACTACTTTGGCGCGAAAAAAGTAGTCGCCAAACCGTCCGCGCCATAACATGGGCGGTGCTTCCTCATTTGAAACTAATTTCGGCTCTCCCTAAAAAATGGCTGACTATATGTTGAACGGTTCGCCACTCAGTGCCTGTCGCTTCAGCAGGGGGCACACTTTGTAGCGCTCGTCGTGGGTATCGTGCCACATAGCTTCCAGCACGGCATACACCCGCTCCACACCAATGGCATTGGCCCAAGCAAAGGGCCCGCGTGGGTAGTTGGTCCCGAGCCGCATGCCGAGGTCAATGTCTTGCATGCTGGCTGTGCCTTCCTGCAACGTGAAGCACGCCTCGTTGATGATTTGGCAGACGACGCGGGGCGTGACCAAGCCCACGCGGTCGGCTACCACACGGTAGTCGGTGCCGAGGGCGGCGCAGGTTTCGGCCAGCTTTTGGCGGTTATTTTCGTTCCAAACACTCACTTCCAGAAGTGGACGGTTTACCAGAGTGGGCAGGCCGCAATATCCAAATAGCAGCGCATCAAGGGCAACGCCCTCATATTCCAGACTTTCAATCAGAGATTCATCAGAAGCTTCTACAAAAACCGGGATAGTTAAATGAGCGAAAAGCAAATATGACTGTCCGCCTTCACCACTAAAAACCACGTCAACTGTATCGGCTGCAGCTAGCATGTTCTCCACCATACGGTCCTGTTCAGCACGGTCTGAATAGTTCGTGTTGAAGAAACTGTAATCGTGCGCCGGGCCGAACTTCGCGCGGAACTCCGCTTCTACGTGGTGGCCGTCAATAACCAGAATGTGCATGGTTTCGGTAGTTACTTTGGGCCAAAGATACCTTAACCATTCGCACTCATGGCCCACCAGATTATCCTCACCGACCAAGCTCCCGCCCCCATTGGGCCCTACTCCCAAGCCGTGAAGGCTGGCAACACCGTGTACGTTTCGGGCCAGATACCGCTGGATGCGGCGGGCCAGCTGGTAGCCGGCGACGTAGCCGCCCAAACCCATCAGGTACTCAAGAACCTCACTGCGGTGCTGGCTGCAGCCGGCCTGGCCCTGACCGATGTGGTGAAGTGCAGCATTTTTGTAAAAGACCTCAGCAACTTCGCGACCATCAACCAAGTGTACGGCTCCTACTTTGAAGACGCCACGGCACCCGCCCGTGAAACCGTGGAGGTGAGCCGCTTACCCCGTGATGTGGAAGTTGAGATTTCCTGCATCGCCGTGGGCGCGTAGAAAGTAAGGCAGTCTGCCATCCTGAGCTTGCGAAAGACCTTATCACAAATGAGATTTTATCAAACGCTTGTAATTCAAGCGCGATAAGGTGTTTCGCAAGCTCAGGATGACCAGCTTGTTCGAATTCCTGCAGAGGTCTATACAAGTCCCCATTCCGAGCAACACAGCGCTTCCCTGTTTCCGGGACTGTGCAGTAGTGCTGCGGGGCTTTGCACTTCACCCACCCCAAAAGCCCCACCTGATTACCACCAGTGGGGTGAGCGGTCTTTACTCCGGCGCCTCCCGCTCCCGTGTAGCAGTCTGGAGATAACGCTTCGCGCTAGTGAGTGGCGGCGTTACCTTTGCGACGCGTTCCGGCCGACGGAGTGCGCTTTTTTTGCTTTATGACTGATAGAGAAGTTCGGGTGCGTTTTGCGCCCTCGCCCACCGGGCCGCTGCACATTGGCGGCGTGCGCACTGCGCTGTACAACTATTTGCTGGCCCGCAAGCTCGGCGGCAAGATGCTGTTGCGCATCGAGGACACCGACCAAAACCGCTTTGTACCCGGCGCGGAGGAATACATTCTGGAGGCATTGGCCTGGTGCGGCATCGTCATCGACGAAGGCCAGGGCGTGGGCGGCCCCCACGGCCCCTACAAGCAGAGCGAGCGCAAGCCCATGTACAAGCAGTACGCCGACCAGCTCATTGCCGGCGGCCACGCCTACTATGCCTTCGATACGCCAGAGGAGCTGGACGCTATGCGCGCCCGCCTGCAGGCCGCCAAAGTGCCCAACCCGCAGTACAACAGCATTACCCGCGCCCAGATGCGCAATTCGCTCACCCTGCCCGAGGACGAGGTGAAGACCCTGCTTGATAGCGGCGCACAGTACGTGATTCGCCTGAAGGTGCCCCGCAAGGAGGAAATCCGCTTTCAGGACATGATTCGCGGCTGGGTGGTGGTGCATTCAAGCGCCGTAGACGACAAGGTGCTGATGAAGTCGGACGGCATGCCCACGTACCACCTGGCCAACATCGTGGACGACCACCTGATGGAAATCTCCCACGTGATTCGGGGTGAGGAGTGGCTGCCCTCGGCGCCGCTGCACGTGCTGCTGTACCGCTACCTGGGCTGGGAAAGCACCATGCCGCAGTTTGCCCACCTGCCCCTGCTACTGAAGCCCGACGGCACCGGCAAGCTCAGCAAGCGCGACGGCGACCGCCTGGGCTTCCCTGTGTTCCCCTTGGAATGGCACGGCACCGATGCCGAAACCGGCGAACCAACCATCAGCAAGGGCTACCGCGAAGAAGGCTACCTGCCCGAAGCGCTGGTGAACTTCCTCGCCTTTCTGGGCTGGAACCCCGGCACCCAGCAGGAGATTTTCTCTATGGACGAGCTGATTCAAGCGTTTTCGATTGAGCGCGTGAGCAAGTCACCGGCCAAGTTCGACCAGAACAAGGTGAAGTGGTTCAACGAGCACTACCTACGCGCCAAGCCCGATGCCGAGTTGGCACCTTACCTGCTCACGGCCCTCACCGAGCACGGCATCACCTGCTCGCGGGCAAAAGCCGAACAGATAGTGGGCGTGATGAAGGAGCGGGTAAGCTTCCCGAACGACTTTTGGCAGGAAGCCAAGTACTTCTTCCAGGCACCCACGGAATACGACCAGGCCGTAATCAGCAAAAAGTGGAATCCCGAAGTAGCAGCAGCCCTCGTCGCCTACGCAGCGGCCATTCCCACTGCTTCCGATGCTACGGCCGACGGCCTGAAAACCTTGTTCAACCAAACCATGGAAGCGCAGGGCCTCAAGCCAGGCCAGGTGCTGCAAGCCCTGCGCGTGGCCGCGACCGGCGCCGCGCGGCCCCGACCTGTTCGAAACCCTGGTGATTCTAGGCACGGACGAGGTAGCTACCCGCTTGCGAACCGCCGCGAGCTCACTAAGCAACTAGCTTCGAAAACCGGATAATGCGGCATTTAGTGAGAAGGGCTGGCCGATGGCCGGCCCTTCTGCGTTAGGTTCTGCGGCGGCACGCCACCTCTCGGCCGTGGTTTGCGTAAAGTGATGTATTAGTCGTAGCCTCACCATTATCCCACCATGGCCAAGAAACCCGTAAAACCCAAGTCGAAAACTCAGGACCCCGACAAGAAAGCCCGCGTTCACAAGGAATTGGAGGGCTTCGAAATCGGCGTTAATCCGTTGGGCGAAATCACCTCAAACTATAGCATCGAGCAGATAAACCAATTTCTGGGCCGGCACGTGCGCGACAAAAAGTTGGTGGACCGCGCTGGCCAGTTTGGTGAAAAGCCCGGCGAAGACGATGCCGACGACGAAGACTTCCCCATTGCCGACGCCGAGCATGCGCCCGAGCCAGAGGAAAGCGACGAAGAGTTTATGAAGCGCAGTAGCCAGGAGGCCAAGCGCAAAAAAGCCGCAGCCAACCCGGATGCTGCGGCTGCCAAACTCCGCAGCACCTCATCCAAGAAGGACTAGCCACCGCGCCAGACAGTTTCTGACCACTGCTTGGCAGCCGATGGGCGGCCGTGGCGGCACAGCCTGCTGTATGCGGCGATGCAGTAAGCTTCGTCATACAACGAACCCGCACTTCTCACTTCCTTTCCCATTTTTTCTGTACCATGCTTTCTCACGACGTTGACTTTCGCATCCTCGGTTCCGACATTCAAGTGCTTGAAATTGAGCTGGACCCCAACGAAACCGTAATCGCGGAGGCCGGAGCCATGGTTTACATGGACGAGGGCATTGCGTTTGAAACCAAGATGGGCGACGGTTCCGAGCCCGACCAGGGCCTGATGGGCAAGCTGTTTTCGGCCGGTACGCGCCTCATTACCGGCGAGTCGCTCTTTCTCACGCACTTCACCCACCGCGGGGGCTACGGCAAAAGCCGGGTGGCCTTTTCGGCACCCTACCCCGGCACCATCATTCCCGTGAACCTGGGCGACATGCCCAACGGCCTCATTGTGCAGAAAGATGGTTTTCTCGCGGCGGCACGGGGCACCAAAATCAGCCTGCACTTCAACCAGAAACTGGGCGCGGGTCTTTTTGGCGGCGAGGGCTTTATCCTGCAAAAGCTCACCGGCGATGGCAAAGCCTTCGTGCACGGCGGCGGCACCATCATCGAAAAGAAGCTTAACAACGAGCTGTTGCGCGTAGACACGGGCTGCGTAGTGGCTTTTGAGCCGAGCATTGATTTTAGCATTGCCCGCGCCGGGGGTCTGAAATCGATGATTTTTGGCGGAGAAGGGCTCATGCTAGCCACCCTGCGCGGCACCGGCCGGGTCTGGATTCAATCCATGCCGGTAAAAAAGCTCATTCGTGCCCTGGCGCCAGGCGGAGGCAATTCCCAAAAGGAGGGCGGCGGGGTACTCGGCGGCCTGCTGGGCGAGTAAGCCCGCAGGGCGACCACCGCAACGTGTTAAGGCGTGCCTTTTTAGCCCTCGGCAAGGCCTGTTATCACGAAGCCCAACACCACGGCTATCACCAGCCCAATAGCAATACCTACGCGCACCAGAAACTTGTAGTCGCCGGATTCGTCGTGCTTGCGGCGGTCGGCTTGGCGGCGTTCGCTACGGGACTTGTAAGGGCGCTGGTAAGCCGTTTTGTTCGAAGATGGATGTATCGTCTGCAATGGCGTAGTTGGAAATATTGCGGTAATATTACTAAGTAATCAGCAGACACCCATGTACGTACCGGGCTAAGAATCAGTTGTGCCCAGCAAATGGTTGGTTTTTCCGGGCCAATACTTTCGCCTGCCAAGGGAGTGGGCTGGGCACTAGTTGTGGCCGGGGCAGGAAGCGGCGCGCAATACTGCCTCCAAAACATCGCGGGAGTTAAGCAGCCGCGGGACTTTGTGCTGGCCACCCAGCTTGCCCTGGCTGCCAAGCCAGGCCTCGAAAGTGCCCGAGGGCACGGCATGCAGCCGGGGGGGCGCCAGCGCCAAACTGCGGTGGCGCTTGGCAGCATAGTCTGAATTGAGGGCACACAGCGTGGCATCGAGTACGGCGCCAAACCTATCCAGGTCGGGGGAGTCGGCCGACGCGAATTCGATGGCCCACTCGTGGCCCCCGCGCGAAGTGGCACTGCCCACGGCAAACCAAATCGGGGCCGCGGTGAAGTCGCGGACGGCCACCCCCGTGGCTTGGCTGGCGGCGGCCACGGCGGCTTCGGCATTTTCAATCACCACTTCTTCGCCAAAGGCGTTGAGAAAATGCTTGGTTCGGCCCGTGATGCGCACCCGGTACGGCCCCAGCGACGTGAAACGCACCGTGTCGCCCACCACGTAGCGCCACAGCCCGGCGTTGGTGCTGATGACCAGGGCGTAGGGCCGGTGCAGCTCTACTTCAGCCAGCGACACGGGGCGGGGGTTGGGGCTGGCCCACTGGTCGGCGGGCAGGAATTCGTAGTAGATGCCGTGGTCGAGGAGCAGCAGCAGGTCCTCGCTCTCGGGCTGGTCCTGCAGGGCAAAGTAGCCTTCGGAAGCGCTGTAGATTTCGAGGTAGCGCATGCGCGCATCGGGAATGAGCTGGCGAAACAGCTCCCGGTAGGGGCCAAAGGCCACTGCGCCGTGCAAAAACAGCCGCAGGTGCGGCCACACATGCGTAATGTCGGGCACACCGGCCAGCGCCACCACGCGGCGCAGCAGCACCACCATCCAAGTGGGCACACCGGCAAGGGTGCGCACGTCCTGGTGCATCACGTGCACCGCAATGCGCTCTATTTTCTCTTCCCACTCATCCAGCAGGGCCAGGGCAAGCGGTGGGGTGCGCAGCTGCTCGGCCCACCGTGGCAGCTGCTGCATGATAACGGCCGACACATCCCCGGCCCGCGACGTGGCGCCCGGCGGCCGGAGCGGGTTGGCAGTGTGCGTGCCGCCCAACGACAGGGTTTTGCCGGCGAGCAACCGCTCCTGGGGGTAGAAGTGCGTGGCCAGCGCCAGCATGTCGCGCCCGGCACGGTAGTGGCACCCGTGCAGCGCTTCGGCCGTGACGGGGATATACTTGCTGCGGGCGTTGGTGGTGCCGCTCGACTTGGCAAACCATTGCGGCCGGCCCGGCCACAGCACATCGGACTGGCCCCGCATCACTTTTTCCAGTTCCGGGTAAAGTTGCTCGTAGGTGCTCACGGGCACGCGGCGGCTAAATTCGGCCGGCGTCAGGCGCTCATTATAGCCGTAGCGCCGGCCCCATTCGGTGCCCTGGGCGCGCACCAGCAAGTGGCGCAGCACCTGCGCCTGCACTTCCAGCGGCCGCTCCCGCAGGCGGGCCAGCCGGGACAAGCTCCCCCATTGAACGGCACGGGCTAATAGCTGGTCGAGCATAGGGTTTTAGGGTGCGGTTCTACGTCATGCTGAGCTTTTCGGAGCAGCTCTACTGCAACAGTAAATCCTTTCGATTGGATTACTCCCCTGGTAGAACTGCTTCGGCTGCGCTCAGCATGACGTGCTGTATCGTTGTTCTCCAAAACTTACACGTTTCTCTTCAGTTCGAAGTTTTTGCCCAGGTACACGCGCCGCACGGTTTCGTCGCTGGCCAACTCTTCGGCGGTGCCGGCTTTGAGCAGCTTGCCTTCGAAGAGCAGGTAAGCGCGGTCCACGATGCTGAGGGTGGAATTCACGTCGTGGTCGGTGATGAGCACGCCGATGTTGCGGTGCTTGAGCTTGGACACGATGCCCTGGATTTCTTCGGTCGCAATGGGGTCGACGCCCGCAAAGGGTTCATCGAGGAGCACAAATTTGGGGTCCACGGCTAGGGCGCGGGCTATTTCAGTGCGCCGCCGTTCGCCACCGCTCAGCACCTTGCCCAGGTTTTTGCGCACGTGGGTGAGGCTGAACTCATCCAACAGCTCCTCGACCTTGGCATGGCGGGCGTCTTTCTTCATGCTCGTCATCTCGAGCACGGCCATGATGTTTTCTTCCACGCTCAGGTCGCGGAACACGCTGGCCTCCTGGGCCAAGTAGCCCACGCCCAGCCGCGCCCGCTGGTAGATGGGCATGTTGGTTATCTCGGTGGTGTCAAGATAAATGCGGCCGGCGTTGGGTTTCACCATTCCTACCATCATGTAGAAGCAGGTGGTTTTGCCGGCGCCATTGGGGCCCAGGAGCCCCACAATTTCGCCCTGCTCCACCGTCACCGACATGTCGTTGACGACGGTGCGGGCTTTGTATTTTTTGACGAGGTGGTCAGCGCGAAGAATCATAAAGCAAAGGTATGGACTAGCGCCACGGCAGGCCGATAGCCCAGCAAACGTTTAATGCGGCATAAATTAGTAGGCACGCCTAACAAATGGTTTACAACATTTCTTCCTTTTACCCCCAAAATATTACCTGCCCAAATTCTTTTTTTCTGTTATGATAATAAAAAAACCTGCTCTTTGCAGGTGGTGCCGTCCTGGTGGGCGCTTCCAGCGCCCACCAGGACGGCTTTCAGGTTTACCTACCCAGTCAGCAGAGCATTGGCATGGGTGGGCCTTTCCATGGAACAAGCTGCGCAGTTTATGCCCTCCGGTGCCATGGCCGTGCTCCGCTAAAACGCCGTGCAGGTGGGCGCATGCGCCACGTTTGCCCGGCTGGCGTTTCGGCCAGCAAGCGGTGGCCCCCAGCGCCAGCTGGAAAACACGACCGTGACGCCGCTTAACGTGTACGCCAGCTTTGGCACCAAGAAAGGTTCCGGGCCGGCATTTCGGTTTACACGCCCTAAGGCTCCACGCTGAAGTACAAAAAGGGTGGGAGAGCCGCTTTGCCCTCACCGAAATCACGCTGCGCGCCATTCACGTGCAGCCCACCGTGAGCTACGCCATCGCCGACCAGCTGAGCGTGGGCGCTTATCTAAGCAAGAACCTACGAAACGGCCACTTGCGCCGCCAGGTGCTGCGCGATGAGCTGGGCGTGGTGCCGGCCGTTTTCGATGAACCAGCGGCTGGTGGCGCGCCCACCGCACACGGTGCCGGCCACAAACAGGCCGGGCCGGGTGGTTTCGTGGGTGGCGGGGTCAAAGAGCGGGGCGCGGGCTTCGTCGGCAGGGTCGGGCTCGACGCCGAGCCGGCCGAGCAGGGCCTCGTCGGGGTGGTAGCCGGTGAGGGCGTACACGAAGTTGGTGGGAACGGTGAGCGGGCCGTCGGGCGTGCGGATGTCCACGGCCTCGGGGTGAATGGCGGTGATGGTGGCGTTGAAGTGGGCCGTGATGCGGCCTTCGGCAATGCGGTTGACGAGGTCGGGGCGAATCCAGTACTTCACGGAGTCGCTGATGGCGGGGCCGCGCACGATGAGCGTGACGGTGGCCCCGGCGCGGGTGAGCTGCAGGGCGGCTTTGGCCGAGGAGTTTTTGGCCCCGACCACCACCACGTGCTGGGCCACGTGCTGGTACGGCTCCTTGTAGTAGTGGCTGACGGTGGGCAGGTCTTCGCCGGGCACGTTGAGCGGGTTGGGCAGGTCGTAGAAGCCGGTGGCCACTACCACGTTGCGGGTGCGGATTTCGCCCTTGTCGGTGGTCACGGTGAAGTCGCCTTGCTCGCCCTCCAGCTTCAGCACCTTTTCGTAGAGGCGCAGGGTCAGTTTTTCGTCGCGGGCCACGCGCTGGTAGTAGTCCAGGGCGTCTTCGCGCAGGGGCTTGTAGTGGCTGGTAGGAAACGGATAGCCGCCGATTTCCAGCAACTCGGGCGTGGAGAAAAACTCCATGTTGGTGGGGTAACCAATAATGGAATTGACCAGCGCGCCCTTTTCGACCACGGCGGTGCGCAGGCCGCGGCGCTGGGTTTCGAGGGCGCAGGCCAGGCCTACGGGGCCGGCCCCGATGATGAGTACGTCGAGCATATGTGGATGAATGTATTTCTGGAAGCGCACCTTGGCGCGTTTCCACACCATGTTCCCACGGTGCGCGTTGCGTATCCGGGATTTGTGTGGCAGCACCGACCTTTGCGCCATGCGTACCTGTGACTTGTGCGGCAGCACCGATTTTAAGAAGCTGCCTTTCTATTACGAATTCGAGGGCCAAAAGCTGCAAGGCACCCAGTGCCGCCGCTGCGACCTGATGTTTCTCGACCCCCAGCCCACGCCCGCGCAGCTGGAACGGCTTTACGGCAAGGACTATTTTACGGAGCGGCCCAACTACGACCGCACCCAGCAGGAGGTCGTCTTCATTGAAGAAGGCCAGAAGCAGAGCGCATTAAACCAGGTGCGGCCCGACAAGTTCACGAACTACATCCTGGCGAAATACCCCGGCCGCAAGTTCCGCTACCTCGACGTGGGCTGTGGCCCTGGCTACACCCTCAAAAGCCTGGAGAACCTAGGCTGGCAGGCACACGGCCTCGAAATATCCGAGCACGCCGCCGACTTTGCCCGCCGCGAGCTGCACCTGCCCGTGGTGACCGGCAACATTGAAACCACCGAGGATTTCCACGAAAACCAGTTTGACCTGGCCTACATGGGCGATGTGCTGGAGCACCTGCTCTCGCCCGCCGCCACGCTGGCCAAGTTCCACCGCATTCTGGAGCCGGGCGGGCTGCTGGTGCTGGCGCTGCCCGCCACGCTCAACCTGCCCACGGTGCGCCTGGGCTTTGCCGCCTACGGCCTGCTGGGTAAGGAGCGCAAGATGGATATTCCGCCCTATCACTTATTCGAATTCACCCCCGCCACCATCAGCAAGATGCTCAAGCAGCAGGGCTTTGAAGTGGTGGAGCTGCTGAACCCGGTGAAGCCGCCGAAGAATATTCGCCTGGGCGGCAGCGCGGTGGAGAAGGTGGGCAAGCTGGCCGGGCAGTACCCTACGTACTATTTGAATAAGCTGACCGGCCGGTTTGGAGACAGGATGTTTGTGGTGGCGCGGAACGTGAAGTAAGCGCCCTCCGCGTCAACCTCACCCCCTGACCCCCTCTCCAAAAAAGAGGGGGCACCGGTTCAGCTTTAGATGAATAAGAAAAGGCCTGCTGTGCAGCAGGCCTTTTCTTTTATACGCCAAAGTCAAGTCACGCATAACCGGTGCCCCCTCTTTTTTGGAGAGGGGGTCAGGGGGTGAGGTTGACGCCAAGCGCGACTACTCCAGCAACTCCGTGCTGCGCTTCACAAACTGCGTCAGGGCCTCGCCCTTCAACATGCCCTGGGCCAGCAAGGCCAAGTCAAACGCCTGCTTGGCGATTTTCTCGCCGCCTTCGGCCAGCACTTTTTGGGTGAGGGGGTGGTTGGCGTTCACGGTCACGTCGTACGACTCGGGGAAGGCGCCGAACATCTGCATGCCGCCCCCGCCGCCGGTGCGCTGCATATCTTTCATGCGGCGCATAAACTCGTTCTGGGTGATGACCACGGGGGCGTCCTGGGGCGAGAGGGCCGCTACTTTCACGTGCATGGCCTCGTTGGCGATGGCCGACTTGAAGAGGTCCGAGAGCTTGGTTTGCTCGTCTTCGCTCAGCACGCTTTCGGTGGTGGTGTCTTTCTCGATGAGCTTGCTCACGGTGTCGGCATCCACGCGCTTGAAGCTGGTTTTTTCCAGCTTTTGCTCCAGTTGGCCCACGAAGTGCGGGTCGAGGATGTGGTCGAAGTTCAGCACGTCGTAGCCACGCTCCTGGGCGGCGGCCACGAAGCCGTGCTGGTGCTCGGCGTCGTTGGTGTAGAGCACCACGGTGCTACCGTCCTTGTCCTGCTGGTTGGCCTGGATGTGCTCGGTGTACTCATTAATGGTGAACAACTTGTCGTTCACACTTTTGAGTAGCACAAAGTCTTTGGCTTTGTCGTAGAACTTCTCATCCGAGAGCATGCCGTACTTCACGAACATGCCGATGTCGCCCCACTTTTCCTCGTAGCCGGGGCGGTCCTGCTTGAAGAGGCCACTGAGCTTGTCGGCCACCTTCTTGGTAATGTAGGTGTTGATTTTACGCACCGCCGCGTCGGCCTGCAGGAAGCTGCGGCTCACGTTCAACGGAATGTCGGGCGAGTCAATCACGCCGTGCAGCAGCATGAGGAACTCGGGCACCACGTCCTTCACCTCGTCGGTGATGAAGACCTGACGCGAGTACAGTTGAATCTTGTTGCGCGAGAACTGCAGCTCGTCCTTCACCTTGGGGAAGTAGAGAATACCCGTCAGATTGAAGGGATAGTCCACGTTGAGGTGAATCCAGAACAGGGGCTCGTCCATGCTCATGGGGTAGAGCTCCTGGTAGAATTTCTTGTAGTCCTCGTCGGTGAGTTCGGCGGGCTGCTTGGTCCAGATGGGGCTGGTGTCGTTGATGAGCTGGCCCTCGAACTCGATGGGAACGGGCAGGAATTTGCAGTACTTGGTGAGGATGGTGCGCAGGCGGGCTTCCTCCAGGAACTCGTCAGAGTCCTCGGCTACGTGCAACACGATGTCGGTGCCGCGCTCGGTTTTGGCGTGCTCGCCGGTGGGCTCGTCCAGGGTGAATTGCGTGCTGCCGTCGCACACCCAGTGGGCGGTCACGGTGTCTTCTTTGTACGATTTCGACCAAATTTCAACTTCTTTCGCCACCATGAAGGCCGAGTAGAAACCCAGGCCGAACTGCCCAATTATCTGGTCTTTGGTGGCGGCGTCCTTCTCCTTGTATTGCTCCACAAACTCGGTGGCGCCAGAGAAAGCAATCTGGTTGATGTACTTCTTGATTTCTTCAGCCGTCATGCCCAGGCCATGGTCGGAAATCGTGATTTTGCGGGCTTCTTTGTCCACGGTCACGCGCACTTTCAACTCGCCCAGCTCGCCTTTAAACTCGCCCAATTGGGCCAGGCTCTTCAGCTTTTGGGTGGCGTCAACGGCGTTCGAGACTAATTCCCGCAGGAAAATCTCGTGGTCGGAGTACAAGAACTTCTTGATGATGGGGAAGATGTTCTCGGTATGGATGGAGATGGAGCCGGTTTCTTGCATGATAAGGGGATAGGGAAACGGTTGGATGCGGACGGAATGGCCGGGCACAGGGGGCCGGGCCCCGGCATACACGGCATTCAAAGGGCGTTCCAAGGCAAGAAAGGCTGTCAGATTGACAGCGGGGAGGGCACGGGTTGCGCGTGACTAGTGGCTGCGGCTATACAGGGAGCGCGGCTCAGCCACGCCGTCTGAGGCACCAATACCCAAGCCATGCACTGCCTCCCACTCCATGAGCAGGGCCGGCAGGCGGCTTGAGTAGTCGCATATCCAATGCATGCCCGGCACGGCGGACGAGAAAAATTGGATATCAAACTTGATAAACGGCCGCGACATGGCAATGAGCGAGTCCAGGGCCAACTGATTGTGCACGCGCCGTCGGCTGATGGCCAGCACCACACGCTCGAGCGGCAGCTTCGTGAGCGGCGGCATCCAGTTCACCCCCAGCCACACCTGGTCATACACCGATATATCGGAAAAGGTGTTCATATCCAGCAGCATGTGGCGCACGCCCAGCTCGCGAGCCAGTATCAGCAGCTGCTCGGCACTGCTGCGAAAGGTGCGCATGTCCTGACCCGACGCCCACTCTACACGCAGCAAGCCCAAGGCTTGGTCGTGTTGCAGCGAAAGGTCAGGAATGGTGGTTATAATCACAAAAAAGTTGAGCGCGGCTGCTTTGGGCAAGTTATTATACGGGTTACGACAAAATCCAATCCATTGGATTGCGATGAACGGCAAAAGTTTAACGAAGTATTGCCGGAGCCGTCGTTTGTTTTATCCCATATTTGCATTTGTGTCCGCCTTGCGCTCTCATATCGCTCTGTTACTGCTGCTCTGTCTCACGCGGACGCTGCTGCCCGAGGCCTGGATTTTGGCGCTGCACGCGCATGCGCACACCACAGTAGAGCCGGCGCACGCCCCAGCTGCTGCCCACAAAGGCAAGTCCCTGGTAAGCGCCGAACACAAGCACTGCCAGGTAGAGCATTTCTACAATGCTTCGTTTCAGGCGGCTGTGCCGGTACGCGTACCCATGCCCCGCGTGTGGCCCGGCTATGCCGCGCAGGAAGCCCCCTTGGCGGTGCGCCCTCCGGCCGGCCTGCTCGCACGGGCCTGCGCGCTACGCGGGCCGCCCAGCCGCGCCTAGTTCCGGCATTCTCAATTTTTCCTGATTTAAACCGCCCCTCCCGCGGCCGTGTCCTTCTGCGGGCCTGCGGCTTGGGCGGCGGCGTAGCTTTTTTCCATGCAATCCATTATATATCGGTTTTCCCTCTCGTTCGGTCTGGCGTTCTTGCCTTTGGTGCTAGTGGCCCAATCGGCCCCAATCAGTAACCCCCGCCTGCGGCCGCGGCCCCGCCTTTCACGGGCCGCATCATCGACGCCGCGTCCGGCGAAGGCCTGCCCGGGGCCAATGTTGTTTTTGTTGATTTAAAAAGAGGCACCGCTACCGACGCCGACGGCGGCTTTCGCTTCACGAACCTGCCTCGGGGGCGCTTTACGGTGCAAGTCCGCTCGTTGGGATACAACACCGTGACGCAGCTCGTAGACACGGGCAGCGACCAGCCGCTGGAGGTGCGGCTGGAGGCGGCGGCTACCGAAATTGGGCAGGTGGTGGTAACCGGCGTGTCGCAGGCCACGGAGCTGCGCCGCTCGCCCGTGCCCACTACCGTGGTCGACCACACGCGGCTAAACCAAACGGCGGCCTCGAACCTGATTGATGCCATTGCCCATACGCCGGGCGTGACGCAGATTACAACCGGCGCAGCCATCAGCAAACCGGTGGTGCGCGGCCTGGGCTTCAACCGGGTGATTACCCTGAACAACGGCGCCAAGCAGGAAGGCCAGCAGTGGGGCGACGAGCACGGCATTGAAATCGACGAATTCAGCGTGGACCGGGCCGAGATTATCAAGGGGCCGGGCTCGCTGCTCTACGGCTCCGATGCCATGGCCGGCGTTATCAACTTCGTGGCGCCCGACCCCGTGGACGAGGGCCGCATTACGGGCGTGGCCACGGCCAGCTACCAAACCAACAACAGCCAGCAGGGCTACTCATTTCAGAACGCCGGCAACCTCAATGGGTTTAACTGGCTGGCGCGCGGCACCCGCAAAGTGGCCGGCGCCTACCAAAACCGCTACGACGGCCGCGTGTACAACTCGGGCTTTAATGAATGGGATGCCAACGGCTACGTGGGCGTGAACAAAAGTTGGGGGTACTCGCACCTCACTTTCAGCAGCTTCAACCAGCGGGTAGGGCTGACCGAAGGCGCGCGGGACTCCGCGACCGGCATTTTTTTGAAAGACATTGCCGATGGCCCCAACACCCGGGCCGTGCTCGTGAACGACCAGGAGTTGCGCAGCTACGCGCTGGACGTGCCCCAACAACAAATCAACCACCTGCGGGTGGGATTGGATAACAACCTGATTCTGGGCGACAACGGGGCCCGCCTCACGCTGCAGGGCAGCTACCAGCAGAACCTGCGCCGCGAGTACGGCAATGCCCTGGACCCGGCCGAAACGTCGCTTTACTTCCAGCTGCGCACCCTGGACTACTCGCTGCGCTACTTTCTGCCGGAGCGCAACGGCTGGCACCTGACCCTGGGCGGCAGCGGCCTGCACCAGCAAAACCGCAACCTGGGCGTGGAATTCTTGATTCCGGCGTACCGCATAAACGAAGGCGGGGCGTTTGCGGTGGCCAAAAAGACCATTGGGGCGCTCGACCTCAGCGGGGGCCTGCGCTACGACCTGCGGCGCATTACGGCCGATGCCCTGTACCTGGACGCCGACGAGCGGCCCACGGCAAGCACCACCCCGGACGCCGAAACCAAGTTTGCGGGCTTCGCCAGCACCTTCCGCAACTACAGCGGGAGCGTGGGCGCGGCGTACAGCCTGAACGAGACGCTGACCGTGAAGGGCAACCTGGCGCGCGGCTTCCGCGCGCCCAACATTGCCGAGCTGGGCTCCAACGGCATTCACGAGGGCACCATCCGCTACGAAATCGGGCAATCGAACTTAAAGGCCGAAACCAGCCTGCAGGCCGATGCCGGCGTGAGCTACGTGAGCGACCACGTGCGCTTCAGCGTGGATGCATTCACTAATACCATTGACAACTACATTTTTACGCGCCGCCTGCTCACGCCCGCCGGGACCGACTCGCTGAGTGCCGAGGGCGATGGGGTGTTTCGCTTCGAGCAGGGCCGGGCCCGCCTGCTGGGCGGCGAGGTGAGCCTCGACTTCCACCCCCACCCGCTCGACTGGCTGCACTTTGAAAACTCCTTTTCCATGGTGCGGGCCCAGCAGCTCAACCGGCCCGAGGCCGAGCGCTACCTCCCCTTCATTCCGGCCGACCGCCTACAGTCGGAGCTGCGAGCCAACTTCCGCCGCCAGGGCAAGCGCCTCACCAACCCCTACGCCCGCGTGCAGTTGGAACACAACTTTGCCCAAAACCGGTTTTTCTCGGCTTTCGATACCGAAACGGCCACGCCGGGCTACACCCTCATTCACGCGGGCCTGGGCACGGACCTGGCCAATGCGGCGGGAAAAACCCTGTGCTCGCTGTTCATCACGGCCAACAACCTGTTCGATGTGGGTTACCAGAGCCACCTCAGCCGCCTGAAATACGCCGATTTCAACAACGCCAACGGGCGCCGCGGCGTGTTTAACCAGGGGCGCAATGTGAGCGTGCGGCTGGTGGTGCCGCTGTCGTTCAAGTAACAGGCGGGCATGTCCATTGGGGCGTGTTTAGCCGGCTGGCTCCGCTTTGCGTAACGGTTCCTTATGTCCGCTTCCTACCAGCCCGACGTATTGGGCCCCGATTTTGAGCAGCGCGTGCTGCCCCAGCCCGACGATTACGAGGGTGAGGTGCAGTGCACGCTGGTGCGGCTGCGGCCTAAGGGCCCGGCTGCCCGGGCGGTGCTGTACGTTCACGGCTTCAACGACTATTTCTTTCAGCGGGAAATGGCCCACCGCTACCAGCAGCAGGGCTACCAGTTCTACGCCCTCGACCTGCGCAAGTACGGCCGCTCGTGGCTGCCCCACCAGCGCCCCAACAACGTGCGCGACCTGCGCGAATACTACGCCGACCTGGACGCGGCGCTGGCCGTGGTGCAGGCCGAGGGCTACGCCACGGCGGTGCTGTGCGCCCACTCCACCGGGGGCCTCGTGGCGGCTCTCTATGCGCACGAGGGCATCCAGCGGGCTGTAGTATCGGCGCTGGTGCTCAACAGTCCGTTTCTGGCCATGAACCAGCCCTGGCTGAAAAAACAGGTAGCTATTCCGCTGGCAGCGGCCCTGGGCCGGTTCCTACCCAACATCAGCCCGCCCAGCGACCTGCCCCCGGAATACGGCCTGAGCCTGCACCAGAACTACCAGGGCGAGTGGGACTACCGCCTGCTCTGGAAGCCGCTGGTGCCGTTCCCGGTGTCTCTCGGATGGCTGCGGGCCATTGGCGCCGGCCACCGGCGCGTTCGGCGCGGCTTGGCCATTGCGCAGCCCGTGCTGGTGCTGCATTCCGACCGCACGGTGCGGACCAGCGGCTGGAGCGACGACTATTTTCGGGCCGACGGCGTGCTCGACGTGCTCGACATTCAGGCGCTGGCGCCGCGGCTGGGCACCCGCGTGACGGTGCAAGCCATTGCCGGCGGCATGCACGACCTGGTGCTGTCATCGGAGCCCGTGCGGGAGCAGGTGTACCGGGAAATATTTACCTGGCTGGCCACGCTGGGGCAGTAGCGCAGGCCCGCAGCGGGGCAGGCCCGCAGCAGCTAAAGTGCCTGGCGGCGAGCAGTCCTGTTAAAGTAAGCACAACGTTCTTCCGGCTGGTATTACATTTCGCCATGCAAGCCTCTCAACCCGCCAAAAGCTCCCTTTTCTCCGCTGCCGTCATTGTGGCGGCCCTTGGTTACTTCGTCGACATTTACGACCTGATTCTCTTCAGCATTGTGCGGGTAGAGAGCCTGAAGGACCTGGGCATTACGGCCCCAGCCGAGGTCACCAACCAGGGCCTGTTCCTGATTAACATGCAGATGGGTGGCATGCTGCTCGGTGGCATTCTGTGGGGCGTGTTGGGCGACAAGAAGGGCCGGCTGTCGGTGCTGTTCGGGTCTATTCTGATGTATTCGCTGGCCAACCTGGCCAACGGCTTCGTGCAGACCGTGGAGCAATACGCCTGGCTGCGGCTCATTGCCGGCATTGGCCTGGCCGGGGAGCTAGGCGCGGGCATCACGCTGGTAAGCGAAAGCCTGCCCAAGGAAAAGCGCGGCTATGGCACCATGATAGTGGCCACCGTGGGCGTGAGCGGGGCCATGCTGGGCTACTGGGTGGGCCAGCAGCTGGGCTGGCGCAACGCCTACTTTGTGGGCGGCGGGCTGGGCCTGGCGCTGCTGCTGCTGCGCGTGAGCGTGTTCGAGTCGGGCATGTTCCAGCAGGTGCAGGCCCAGACAGCCGTGGTGCGCGGCAACTTCCTGAGCTTGTTCACTAACCCGGCGCGGCTGGGCAAGTACCTGCGCATCCTGCTCATTGGCGTGCCGCTGTGGTTTGTGGTGGGCATACTGGTCACGCTGGCGCCGGAATTTGGCCGGGCGCTGGGCCTGCAGGGCGAAGTCACGGCCGGGCTGGCGGTGTTCTGGTGCTACTTCGGGCTGGTATTTGGCGACTTCATGAGCGGGGCGCTCAGCCAACTGTGGCACAGCCGCAACAAGGCCCTCAAGGTGTTTCTGGTGTTTTGTGCGGTACTGGTGGGCGTCTATTTGTTCGGCATCAAAGGCGCTTCCACCACTACTTTTTATGCCGTGTGCTTTGTGCTGGGCATGTCGGTGGGGTTCTGGGCGTTGTTTGTGACGGTGGCCGCCGAGCAGTTTGGCACCAACCTGCGGGCCACGGTGGCCACCACGGCGCCCAACTTTGCCCGCGGTGCGGTGGTGGGCCTGGTACCGGCCTTCAAATACCTGAGCGGCGAGCTGGGCTTTCTCATGGGCGCGGCCGTGCTGGGGGGCATCACCCTGGTCCTGGCCTTCTGGGCCGTGAGCACGCTACCCGAGAGCTACGGCAAAGACCTGGATTACGTGGAGTAATTGGTTGATAGTTTGGTTGTCAGGTATCAGGTGGAAGCAGGGCTGGCGCGCGTCTGCTACGCGTTGCTCACTGGTTTCGAGCCTGCGGCTCGGGCATGCGGTGTCTGTGCACTTACCACGCCTTGTTCATTGGCGAGCCACAGGCTCAGAGCAAGTCGGCAACGCGTCGCAGACGCGCGCCAGCCCAACAAACCGATAACTCAAACAGCCACTCGCATTTCCAGCATGTGGCCTGCAAAGCCCGCCTTTTCGTAGGCCCGGATGGCCGGCTGGTTATGGGCATATACCTCCAAGCGCAGCTCGGTTAGGCCCCGGGCTGCTGCCCATTGCTTGCAGGCGGCCAGCAGCAGGCCGTTGATGCCCTCCCCGCGGTGGCCCGGCTCCACGTACATGAATCCCAGATAGCCGTACTGCTGGTGCAGGTGGTAGCTTTTGGCGGCCTGAATGCGGACGTAGCCAGAGCCGACCAGTTGTTGCTGGCTCTCGGCGACCAGCACCACGGCCTGGGGGCTGGCCAGAAGGGCCGGCAAGTCGTAATACTGGATGGGGTCGGGCCGCAGCGTGGGGTCAAAGGGCCGTTCGGCTGTAATTACGCCCTGTTCAAAGCGTAGAAGCGTCTCCAAATCGGCGGGGGTTGCTACCCGGATAGCTATTTCTTTCATGCAACTTCAGGTGGTGTTCTGGTGAATAGGGGCAGTTCCCGGGCGGACTGTCTGCCCCGCGGAAGTTACTCCAAATGCCAACTTCCCGTTGCGGCCTGCGTTTCAAGGCAATACCAACGGTTCGTTGATTCTCAAACCCTCCCATGAAAAATCTATTTTTCGGCGCCGCCCTCCTGGCCGCCCTCGCCGTTGCCGGCACGGCCACGGCCCAAATCACACCCGCCACTACCCCTGTAGACCCCACTGCCGTGCCCCTCACGCCGGAGCAGCAACGCATGCGCGCCGACGAGGCCAAAGCCGCCTACGAGGCCCAGAAGCAGCAGACCAACTCCAGCGACCAAGCCGTGCGCAACAGCAAAAACCAGCTTAAGGAGCAGGAAAACGCTCAGAAAGACTTAAAAAAACAGCTTAAAGACCAGCGCGAGCAGGCCAAGGCCCAAAAAGCACAACTCAAAGAGCAGCGCAAAACAGCCAGCGAGGCCAAAAAGCAGGAGCGCCTTGCCCGCGACCAGGCCAAAGCCGAAAAGAAGCGCGCCCGAGAGTTCGAAAAGGCCAGCAAATAGTCGCAGCCCATACCCAAGGAAAAGCTCCGGCTTCGGCTGGAGTTTTTTTGTGCCTCCTTCCAGCGCCCTGCGCTACTTTCGTTCATTCGCCGTCGTTCACCGCCCATGTCCAGCCCCACCAAAAACACCGTTCAACTTTATCCGTGGCACCATTTTGTGCTGCTGCCGCTGGCCCTCATCATGGCTGGCTACGCCATCAAGCACTACGCCGACGTGGCCGGCGACAATGATGAAATTGCCCGGTTGTGGTTCACAGTAGCAGCCCTGGGCGTCATTGGCTTGGGCGTGTTGCTCATGCTGCGCCAGCACTACGCCTTGCAGCTGCAAGACCGGATTTGCCGCCTTGAAGTACGGCAGCGGTACTTTGAAGTGAGCGGCCAGCGTTTTGCCCAACTCGAAACGCAGCTCAGCCTTGCCCAGATTCTGAGCCTACGCTTGGCCGGCGACGACGAGCTGCCCGCCCTGGCCCAGGCCGCCGCCGCTCAAAAACTGTCACCCAAAGACATCCAGGCCCGTATCACCAATTTCCAGTTCGACTCAATGCGCGTTTGATTAAGTGGGTTAAGGAGCAATTGGGTGACTGTTTTTCGTTCACTCTATTAGCTTCATTCGCCCGTCATCCCCATTCGCTCCTTTCCCCATTGACTTTATGATTCTTTACAACGTAACCAGTAGCATTGAGCCCGCCGTGGCCGACAAGTGGCTGGACTACATGCGCTCCACTCACATGCCGGAGGTGATGGAAACCGGTTTTTTCATCAAAAGCCAGCTTTGCCGCCTGCTCGATGAAGAAGAAGGCGGCATCACCTACGCGGCCCAGTACTACTGCCTCAGCGTGGAGCAGCTGGACGAGTACCAGCGCCTGTGCGCCCCCGCGCTGCGCGCCGATATGGAGGCCCATTTTGCCGGCCAGTACGTCTCGTTCCGCACGGTGCTGGAGGTGGTAGAATAAGTCCGTTCCCGCCACGTGTCAGGGCACGAAAATGGTCGTGGTGCTGTTTAAAAAGCACCTTATGAAAAATCTTATCTTTTTCGGCGACAGCCTTACCGCGGGCTACGGCCTGCCGGCTGCCGCCAGTTTTCCCTCCCTTATTCAACGGCGGCTCGACGAACAGCAGCTGCCCTTTAAAGCCTACAACTACGGGGTGAGCGGCGAAACCAGCGCCGGCGGGCGGCAACGCCTGGCCTCGGTGCTGGCCCGGCACCCGGTGGAGACGTTCGTACTCGCCCTGGGGGCCAACGACGGCATCCGGGGCATTGCGGTGCGCGAAACCACCCACAACCTGCAGTTCATCATTGACGCCGTGCGGCGGCAGCACCCGGAATCCCAGCTGGTGCTGGCCGGCCTGGAATTCCCCTTCGACTTGGGCCCGCTGGGTGGCCACCGCTTGGCCCACTACGCCACCGAGTTCAAGGCTCTGTTCCGGACTCTAGCCGACAAGAACAGCCTGCCCTTCGTGCCTTTTCTGCTGCAGGGCGTGCTGGGCCGCCGCGAGCTGAACCTGGCCGACGGCGTGCACCCCAACGCGGCAGGCCAGAAAATACTGGCCGAAAACGTGTGGCAAATTCTTGGCCCGCTACTCGCAGGAACGCGCCAGGGCGTCTTTCTACCCGAATAGGTTTCCCTGCACTGGCTGGGGAATAACGAAGGGCGGCGGCACGGCAATACCCGTCAGGGCGCGCATCTTATCCAGAAAATATGTGGCGAACACGGGGGCGTGGCGCACGTCTTTCTGGTGGATGAAAAAGTAAATCTCATGCACGCCCTGGGCTACCCAGGCGGCCAGGCGCTCGGCCCAGGCATCGGCGCGCTGGTAGTCGGTGCTGTGCAGGCCGTGGCCGTTGAAGCGGATGAAGGCCACCGGCGTGGTCAGGCGCATGGGCAGCACATCGCGCCGGCCGGCCACGTCGGTTATCACCAGGGTTTTGTTCAGGGCTTCGAAGGTGGCGTACACGGCATCGGCCAGGCCCTGGTCGGCAAACCAGCGGGGGTGCCGCAGCTCCACGGCCAGTGGCACGGCTTCCGGAAAGTCGAGCAGGAAGCGCTCCAGGCGCGGCAGGTGCTCGGGCCCAAAGTGCGGCGGCAGCTGCAGGAAAGCCCAGCCCAGGTTCTCGCCCAGGCTCTCAAAGGCCCGGGCCGTGGACACCACCAGGTCGTCGGCCTGAAACAGTTCCCGCTCGTGGCTGATGCTGCGCGGCAGCTTGGGGCAAAACTTGAAGTCCGGCCCCACGGCCGCCTTCCAGCGCCGCACGGTGCCGGCATCGGGAATGCGGTAGTGCGTGGTGTTCAGCTCAATGCTGTTGAACTGCTGGGCGTAGTAGTGCAGGTAGTCGGGTTCTTTGATGCCCGCCGGAAAGTAGGTACCCAGCCACTCCTTGTTGGTCCAGATGGGGCAGCCCACGTGCAGGCCGGCCGGTGTGGGCTGCGTGGCCCGCGCCCGGGCCAGCACCCGGGCGGTTTCGGGGTGGTCGGTCGGGAGGCGAAAGTCAACGTAGCGCAGGTCGGGCAGGCGGCCAAAATCCATGGTGCAAAGGTAGCCGTCCGCGCCGCCAGCGGCCGGTTTTGCAAACAATGCGTTGGGGCAAAAAGCCTCATCCCCGCCGCCCATCTCGGCCAGCCCGCGCCGCCCGCCACCGGCCTGGCAACGGATAAGGTTTTGGCTTAAGTCATTACAAAAAAAACCGGACACACGCAACCCGGTTTCAGAAGGAGTTGGCGGGCCGATGACAAAATTTTGTATGCGTCGCATAATCTAATTTTTGCACCTGTGCAATGAATTGGTCCTGGTTCGGCAAAATATAGTTTAGCGCTACCGTACGGCTGCTTTCTTTACTAGTAAAGGAATAAATTAAATGCAAGTTTTATTAGAAAAGGTCAATTTTTAACCCAAAACCATTAGTAGTTGCTCTGCAAAACTTAGCAATGCCGGTACGGGGGGCTCTATGTTTGTCCCGCTCACCATCTGCAAAACGCGTGTTTTTATTTCGTTCCTTTAAGGTACCCTTCCTCTCCAGCATACTTTTATACCTGACTTTGCTGAGCGCCCCGGCGTACGCCTCCACCCCCGGCACCACCAAAGCAGCATCGACCCCCACTCCCACCAGCAGCGCCACCACGGTATTGCGCGGACGGGCCTCCTGGTACGGCATCTACTTTCAGGGACGCAAAACCACCAGCGGCGAGCGGTTCAACCGCTTCAAGTACACGTGCGCGCACAAAACCCTGCCCTTTGGTACCCGCCTGCGGGTTTCGAACGTGAAAAACGGCAAGTCGGTGGTCGTGCGCGTCACGGACCGCGGCCCCTTCCGCCACGAGCGGATTATTGACCTTTCGGAAATTGCCGCCCGCCCCCTGGGCATCACCGAATGCGGCGCCGCCACGGTGGTAGCCGAAGTAGTGAAAGCCAATACGCCCCTGGGCCCTGCCACCACTCCCGACAACCTGGCCGAGCTGTTTGCCGCCGACCCCAACCCCGATGCGGCCTACACCACTTACTCGGTGCCCAACGACGACGCCCCGGAGCCCAACGCCGCCACCCCTGTGGCCCCCACCGAAAAGCCTGCCCTGATTGCCGCCGCCACCGTGAGCAAGACGGTCGTAATGACGGCCACCGAATCGGTGAACTGCCCCTCGGGCTTCCTCATCCAGGCTGGTTCTTTTGGCGATGTGGCCAACGCCCGCCAGATGCAGGCACGCATCAAGTCGCTGCTGCCCGACGTGAAAGTGGAATTGTCGCAGGACCTGCTTGACGGCCGCCAGCGCAGCCGCGTGTTCGTGGGCAACTTTGGCGAGCGGCCTGAGGCTGAAGCCGTGCGCCAGCAACTCCGCGTGTGGGGCATTGGCGGGCTGGTGCGCGAAGTAGCCTTGCGCTGACCCGCGCCGCCCGGCACCACTCCTACTATAAGGCATCCAAAACAAACAACCCCACCGCGCGCTGCCTGGTGGGGTTGTTTTGGGTAAGAGAGGGACGAGAAACCCCGGCAGGGTTCTACATTTAGGGCATTCGGGCCGTGGCGGCCCGCCCCTGAGCGTATGATTTCCTGGATTAAAGCCCTGCTGACGCTCGCCGTGAGCCTCACCCTCGTCTGGACGCTGAACACCAAGCACGGCGACGTGCCGCCGTTTGGCAAGCTGCTGAGCCCGTACCGGGGCTTCTGGCAGAACGGCGAAGCCCCCGGCGCCTTTCCCGCCGAGCAGACCCTGGGCCTGCCCGGCCTGCAGCAACCCGTGACTGTGCGCTACGACGACCGCCGCGTGCCCCACGTATTCGCCCAGAACGACCCGGACCTGTACTTCGCCCAGGGCTACCTCACGGCCCGCGACCGGCTCTGGCAAATGGAGTTCCAGACCCACGTAGCCGCTGGGCGGCTGGCCGAAATAGTGGGCCCGGCGCGGCTGGAAACCGACCGGTTTTTCCGGCGCATGGGCCTGCCCTTTGGTGCTGCCAACTCCCTGAAGGTGATGCTGGCCAACCCCACCACGCGCACCGTGCTGGAGTCGTACTCGGCTGGGGTGAATGCCTACATCAGCCAGCTCACGCCCGCCACGCTGCCGTTTGAATACAAGCTACTCGACTACCAGCCGGAGCCCTGGCAGCCGCTCAAATGCGCCCTGCTGCTCAAATTCATGGCCTGGGACCTGAGCGGGCGCACCGACGACCTGCGCATGAGCAACATTCTGGGCAAGTACGGCCCGGCCGTGACCAAGGACCTGTTTCCGGATTATCCCACACGGGAAGACCCCATTGTACCGGTGGGCACGCCGCTGGATTTTAAGCCCTTGCCCACGCCGGCCGTGCCCAAGTCGTTTGCCGCGGCCCAGGCCGCCAATCAGCTGCGCACCGAACCCGATGCCGAGTTGGGCTCCAACAACTTCGCGGTGAGCGGCGCTAAGTCGGCCTCGGGCTATCCGCTGCTGGCCAACGACCCGCACCTGCAGCTCAACCTGCCCAGTATCTGGTACCAGATTCAGCTCAGTGCGCCGGGCGTGAACGTGTACGGCGTTACCATTCCCGGCGCGCCCACAGTCATTATCGGCTTCAATGAAAACACGGCCTGGGGCGTGACCAACGTAGCGGCCGATGTGCTCGATTTCTACCAGCTGAAGTTCCGCGACAATACCCAGCGCGAATACTGGCACGACGGCCGCTGGAAGCCCGTGCGCCGCGTGGTGGAGCACATCAAGGTGCGCGGCCGCCCCGACCGGCTCGACACCGTGCTTTACACCCACCACGGCCCGGTGGTGTACGACAAGCCCGAGAAGCCCTTTCTGGCCCAGATGCCCATAGCCCACGCCATGCGCTGGACCGCCCACGACGGCGCCAACGAGGTACTGGCGTTCTATGAGCTGAACCGGGCCCGCTCCTACCCCGACTACACGGCCGCCCTGGTGCACTACGGCTCCCCGGCCCAGAACTTTATTTTTGCTGATAACCAGAAGGATATCGCCATCTGGCCCAACGGCCGCTTCCCACTAAAGTGGCGCGACCAGGGCAAGTTTATCCTGGACGGAACCGACCCGGCTCACGACTGGCAGGGCTGGATACCGGCGGCCCACAACCCGCACGTGAAAAACCCGGCGCGGGGCTTTGTGAGCTCCGCCAACCAGTTTTCGGCCGGACCCGACTACCCATACTACTTGCATTGGAACTACGCGAACTACGAGCGCGGCCACCGCATCAACGAGCGGCTCGCGGCCATGAGCCAGGTGACGCCCGACAGCCTGCGCCAGCTCCAAAACGACGTACTCGACCTTAACGCTCAGCTTATACTGCCCAAAATGCTGGCCCTGGTAAGTGGGGCCGCTATCCGGCCGGCCGAAGCCCAGGTACTGGCTGAGCTGCGCCGCTGGCCCTACCTGTATACCGCCGACGCCATCGGCCCCAGCGTATTCAGCCTCTGGTACGCGGACCTGGTAAAGCGCCTGTGGGACGACGACTTCGGCGCCAAAGTCACCGGCCTGGAAATGCGCTACCCGTCCCGCGACCGCACCAATAACCTGATTCTACAGGAGCCCCATTCGCCTTGGATTGACGACCGCCGCACGCCCGCCAAGGAGACGCTGCCGCAGCTGGCGCTGCAAAGCCTGCGTTTCGCCACCGACTCACTCACCCGCAAGTTTGGGGCCCTGGGCCCTAAGTGGCGCTGGGCCAACCAGAAAAGCACCGATATTCTGCACCTGCTCCAACTTCCCGGCTTCGGGCAGCTGGACGTGGACTGCGGGGGCGGCGCGGGCATCGTGAACGCCACCTCCGAGCGCAACGGGCCCTCCTGGCGCATGGTGGTGGCCCTGGGCCCCCAGGTGCGCGCCTACGGCGTGTATCCCGGCGGACAGAGCGGCAACCCCGGTTCGCCGTTCTACAACAATATGCTGGAAACCTGGCGCGTGGGCCAGCTCGATGAGCTGGTGTTCCTGCGCTCGGCTACCGAAGCCAATCCACGGGCAACCACGGCCTGGAAGCAGCAGGGCAAGTAGCTCCGCAGTAGCAAATTCCGTCCGCTCGATTGCATAATATTGGTAATTTTATTATATATTCATATTACGAAATTTTGATAGCGCCGCAGTCGGCGGACAGCCTGTCGTCTCCCATCGCCATTATTACTACCTCACCCAGTATTATGAATATGCAACTCCTTTATGGTACCGCCATTCGCACACGTCTGGGTAGTTCCTATGCGCTGCCAGCTTTTGTGCCATCACGGTTCATCCATGCTGTGAAGCCTTTGGCACACACGTTTTGGCCGAGCGCTGGCACGAACCCTGGCCCCTTGCCGGCCTGTGGGCCGTGTGCAAGGTAAAATGGGAACACGCAGACAGATTCGAAATAAAATCCGGTGAATCAGCAGAAGAAACACGGTGCCATACCGCTTCTGGTGCCTGCGTAACAGCTCACTGGAGTGCGCCCACTGCCACCGGGCCCTTAATCCTGACGATGAACCTGGCCGCGCCCGACCCCGAAAACGACTTTGAGGAAGAGCCCGACCCAGACCCCGAAGACGAAAACGAGGCCGATCAAAACCCCAGCTCCATCACCACACGGTCGGTGCCCGACAGCAGCCCACGCGGCGGCGATGGCACCATCAACCCGCCGTTTCCATAAGCACAGCGCCCCTCAGCCCAAACAAGAAAGGCCGCTTCCGGATAGGAAGCGGCCTTTCTTGTTTGGGCTGGTGAGTCCGAAGACTTACTTGTTCCCTTTTTCCTTGCTGGTGGCAAGCTGGCGCTTATCCTCGCTCACATCGTGAGCTTCACCTTCGCTTTCGCTGTTCATCTCGCGGCCAATGAGCACAATGGCCACGGTGGCCAGGGCGGCTACACCCAATACCATCTGAGTAGGAGTGAACCGTTGCGCGGCTTTGCGTAGCAGTACGCCACCGTTTTTCAGCAGGTCGTCCATGTGTTCGTGGTTGCCTTGTACCAGCACATGGTAGGCGCTTTCGAAAGTACGCGCCAGGTCTTCGGGCATGATTTTTTCGAGCTGCTGTTCAATTTTGGAGTCCATAAAAGAGGGTAATGAAAGAAGGAAGGAAAAGGATGCAAGGCCTTAGCCTTGAAAATAGCTGTACGCAAAAGCGTCTTTCCGGGCTGCCTTTTCTCTCACATTAATGCGCAAACCCTGCGGCGCACCTAGCCAGCCGCCCCTTTACCGGGAACAGCTACTGTCGCTTGTGTACTGGTTATGAGCCTTCTTACTCAATCACCACTATCCGCGAGCCGCTGCGCTGGGCCTCGCGCACCTGGCAGTAGTAGGCGCCGGCAGCCAGGCCACTTAGGTCCAGGGGCAGCAGCTGCGCGCCGCGGGGCAGCATGCGGTCCACGGCCCGGCGCACCTCGCGGCCCAGCGTGTCGAGCAGCACCACCTGCACGTGCCCACCGGTGCTTTCGTAGGCTACTGTGGTACGGCCCTCGCGGGCCACGGGGTTGGGGTATACCGTAAAATCGGCCACCTCCGCGGCCTTGGTCGTGGCCAGCAAGGCATTGGGCCGCAGCACCGGCACGTAGGGGAAGCTGCGCCCAAATAGCTGCGCCAGCGTGGCCGGCGCCACCTGAAACCAGTCCTGCAGAATGCTGGTGTAGATGCTGCGGAAGTCGTGCTGCATGGTCACGTTGTCGTTCACGCCCGCGTTGGCGGGCAGCGTGGGGTTGGCCCCGTGTATCATGGGGTTTACCCGGGTGCCGAATACGAGCAGCGGAGCAGCGGCACCGTGGTCGGTGCCGTTGCCGGCATTGGCCCGGATGCGGCGGCCAAATTCCGAGAACGTGAGCCCCACCACCCGGTCCTGGATGGCCAGCCGGCGCAGGTCGTCCTGAAAGGCGTTCACGGCTTCGGAGATGCGGCCCAGCAGCGTGGCGTGCGTGCCGGTGGTGGTGCTGCCCGTAGCGGGCACCTGCAGGGTATGGGTATCGAAGCCGCCCAGGTTGCACACGTAGATGCGGGTGCCCAGGCCCCCGGCCACCAGCTGGGCCACAATCTTGAGCTGGTCGGCCAGCGAATTCTGACCCGCCGCGGGATAGAGCGGCGAAAGGTTCTGGGCGCGACGGGCCGCCTCCTGAATGGCGGTGGTGTAGACCTGCGTCTGGCTTACCACCTGCCGGATAAACGTGAGCTCGTGCCCAGCCGGGGTGTTGGGGGCGGCATCTACCCCACCGCTCAGCAGCTGGTAAAACGACGACGTGCTGGCAATGGCCATGCCCATGTTCACGGCAGGGCCCTGCACGCAGTTGCTCACCACCGAGCCGATGCTGATGGCCAGGGGGTCGGGGCTCTGGGTGTTGGGGTAGCCCGTGGGGAAACCCGGGAATTCGCTGTTGAGGTAGCGGCCCGCCCAGCCCGTGGTCAGGTTCACATTAGAATCCGAGCCTGAGGTCCAGATATCGGTGGCCCGGAAGTGCGAGAAGTTGGGGCTGGGGTAGCCCACGCTCTGCACCACGCCCATCTGGCCGTTCTGGTAGAGGCTGCGCAACGCCGCCATGGCCGGATGTATGCCCGTGGCCGCCGTGAGGGGCAGCACCGCCGACTGCGGCAGGGCCAGGTTGGGCCGCGCCGCCATCAGGGCCGGGTACTGGTCCAGGGGGATAATCATGTTCAGGCCATCATTGCCACCCTGCAGCTGAATGATAACCAGCACCTTATCCGACTGTGTGGCGGCATTGGTGAGGGCGGCCAGCTCGGGCGAGTAGCCGTAGGCCCCCACTGGCAAGCCGCTCAGAAAGGCCGTACCCGCCGTGGCGGCCGCCGTGGTTTGTAGAAATTCGCGACGCTTCATAATTAAGCCGTTAGCTATTCGCCGTTAGCCATTAGCTAGCAGCTTCATTTGACGAATGAATTTTTTCCGAGAGCTACTAGCTGCCAGCCAACAGCTTAAGAAAGGTGGTACTCGGCCAGTCCCATCAGGGCCCGCAGCATGGCCTGCAGCTTGGTGTTCACGGCCGCCCGTTTGGCGGTGTTGTTGGGAGCCGCCAGGTACTCCTGCCACTCCACGGTCCACTCAAAGTCGGGCAGGCCGGGCAGCAGCGTCGATTTCAGGAAACCCAGTTGGTTGGTGGTGAGCGGAATGGGCAGCATTAGCCGCACAAACTCAGCAATGAGCTGGTTGCAGTCCGAAGCCGTGGTGGCCGGAAACGACTGCACCAACGCCACCGGGTCAATCACGATTTTCGCTCCGTTGCGGGTGTAGCCATTGGCAATAAAGAGGTCCGTTATCTGGTTTCGGCGCGGCAGCGTCACGGCGTTTATCCACAGCTCGTGGAACTGCGGGGTTTGGTAGTAGGCCGCCCAGCCCGCCACATTGGGCGGGTCGCCTAGGGTTTGCTGCTGCAGATTCGCCACTCCGTTGAGGTAGCTCCACATGCCGTACTGTGCCACGGTGCTGCTGGCAGGCGGAAACACCAACTGCATCTGCCGGCACAGGCCCACCGAAAAGTCCAGCGGGCTTTTGATGAGGCAGCCCACGTTGGCCTCGTCAAAGAAATGCTCCGAGCTGAAGAGCTTGCGCAGCACCGGCGCCACCTCAAAACTGCTCTGCATCAGCAACGTGGCCAGGGGCTGAATAATATCGGTTTCTACCTGCGCATCAATTACATAGTACACAAACCAGCGGTACAGCTTGCGCACGATAAACCGCGCCGTTTCGGCCTGCTGGAATATCAGGTTGATGAGGTTCTGGTATTCGGTAGCGCCACTGCCCGCTATGGTGGCGTTGCCAAACGCGGCCGAAAACACCTTGGTCGTGTTATCGTGCCGGCTGGCCGTGAAGTAGCTGCCCACCGGCGCACCCTGGTCGCGCCAGCCTGTGAGCACGCGGGCGGCCGCCTGCACATCGGCTTCGGTGTAGTGGGTGTAGTTGCCGGGCCCAATGAGCGGGCCCTTGCCCACCGTGAACAGCTCGAGCAGCTCGCGGCCGTAGTTCTCGTTGGGGTTGCCGGCCGTGCTCTGGTTGCCGTTGAGGTAGCGGAGCATGGCCGGCGTCACGGTCACGTCTTTGGCCAGCTGCCGGAAGTTGCCCAAGGCGTGCTGGCGCAGCAGCCGGGAGTATTCGTAGCCCATGCGGGCGTCGTTGATGTCGTTGAACTCCACCACGAAGTGGTTGTGCCAGAAGAGGGTCATCTTCTCCACCAGCGACACGTCGGGGCCCAGCAGCTGCCCCAGCCACCAGTCGCGCAGCGAAGTGCGCCGCGCGCCTTCCACGTTCTGGTCGAAGGGTTGGGATATCCACGTCTGGCCGATGGGCACGCTGGTGTCGGCAGTGGACACGTTCAGGGGCGGCGCCGGCGCTGGCCGCGCCGTGAGCAGGTCGTCGAGCACTGCGGTGAGCGTGGCGCCGGCTGCCGTCAGGATCTGCGGGCGGGTGGGGCCAAACAGGGTGCGGCGCAGCAGGTGCGCCGCTTGGGCATAGCCCCACGGCCCGGCGTAGGGCGCCAGCGTGCTCGTGGCGCGCGACAGGCCCGTGGGCAGCTTGCGGTTGGCGTAGCGGCTGATGGTTTCGGGGGGGTCCTGTGGCGCCAATACGGCGGGGCCTGCGGCGGCTGGCGCCGCCACGGCCGCCACCGGCGACGTAAGGACGGACGCGTTTCGTTGGAGGAAAAGTCTACGGTTCATATACGCACGCAAAAAAGCCGAAATCGGCTCTAAATATAGATGAAACAAGCGGGGTTTTTCAATCTATAATTCAGCCGTTTACCAATGACTTCACAGTTGAGGCAAGGTTTAATTCGGCTATCTATATTTTTTGGTTGGCGGTGGGTGGGCGGAGGCTACAACAAAAAAGCGCCCGGCCACTGGGGCCGGGCGCTTTGCCTCGTTTTTAGGAGCCGTGCCTACGCTTAGTTTTCCGTGGTTCCCTCGGTGGCACGCACGCGGCCGGCAGCGTAGAAATTACGCTGGTAATATTCCTGCTTCAGGGAGCTTATCATCACGCCACCGTTGGTGGCCGAGTGGGCAAACTTACCGCCTTTCAGGTAGATGCCTACGTGAAAAATCGGGCCTTTGCCACGACGGAAGAACACCAAATCTCCGGTTTTCATCTCGCTCTTGGCAATGTGCTTGGTGGTGGTAAACATAGACCGCGAGGAGCGCTGCAGGGTCACGCCGTATACTTCGCGAAACACGCGGGTTACAAACCCGGAGCAGTCGGTACCGCGGCGTGTATTGTTGCCGTAGCGGTAAGGCGTGCCAATCCATTCGGTCACGGAGCGCAGCAGGTCTTTGTTTTCATTGAAAGCCAGGTCCAGGCCCAGGGTCTGTTCGTAGTAGTGGTAGGCCAGCGAATCGCGGGAAGCGGCCAGTTCTTCGGATGTGGGCTCCGTGGGCTCCGTGGCCGGCTTTTTGGCAGGGGCCGGTGCTATGCTGGGTACAGTGGCCCCGGGGGCGCTCATGGTCAGGCTCGGAAACAACGATGCTTCGGCTACGGTGGGCGCCACAGAGGCACGGGCCGTAATCGAAGCATTGGGGGCTTGTTCGAAGAAGAAAGAGAGTGCCAGGGAGGCAGCGGCGAGGCAATACAGAATGCTATGTTTCATTGTCCGTCGTAGGGAGTGGGGCAAAAATCCGGGTTCCTGGCAGGGTTAAGGAAGAGCCGGGGCAGTGGGTTTCTTAGGCGATAGGCGAGGCTAAAAGCAGCCAAGTAACGAGGTGAGAAAAAGACTTGTATGTGCTAATTCATATTATCCATGAATTCGCTTATTAGGTAAAGCTAAACCATAGATTTGGTTACTCAATCATTTTTACCTTAAAAAAGCCAAAAATTCTTTGTTTAAGTCAATTACATATCGTTAAAATAGCAGATAAGCTCACAACCGTAGCACCGCCTTTGCCGTATCCATCCGCTCAAAATTTCCCTCTCTACCTTGGTGCTATGCAAAACCTCCGTACCTGGACTTCCTCACCCCTTGCCCGCATTGCCTGCCGGGTGCTGGGCAGCCAGCGGGTAGCCATGGTCATTGGCCAGACGGTGCACCTGAGTGGCACCACGCGGGAAGAGTTTCTGGCCGATGCCGAATGGGTGGCGCACGAGCTGGTGCACCTCCGCCAGTTTAAGGAGCACGGCTTCGTGCCCTTTCTCTGGAAGTACCTGGTCGAGTCGGCCCGCGTGGGGTACTACCACAACAAGTACGAGGTAGAAGCCCGCGAAGAAGCCCGCCGCGTGGTACTTGCCACCCCCGGCCACATACTACGGCCGCGGCCCCTGCATTCCCAGCCCAAGAGCCCGCCGGCATAGCCGGCGGCCCAGCGTTGGCCCAAGCGCAGCATCCGTTGGGGTTGGCAGGAGCCTGGGGCCACTGGCCTCCGCTCTGCCAGCCCGCGTCCGGCCCATACAGAATTGGGGCGGGCGTTTAAAATATTGAGGGTTAGCGTAACATATGGGGAGGAACTTACGAATAAAAGCATCGGCAGCCCCTACACCACGAAGCTGCACGTTCCTTTCTTTCTCACTTCCACTTCCTCTCCAATTATTATGAACAACCAAGAAAACCAGCCCGGCTCCTCTATGCCCGGCGACGACGCTCGTAGCCAAAACGCCGGTACTTCTAACGCCAACGCAGGCGGGGCCCGCAAAGGCGGCGCAGCCGCTGGGCAGGCACGCGGAGCCAGCAGCCAAAGCGCCACGGCCAGTACCGACCGCGAGTCCAATGACCAAAACGCTATGACCAGCAGCAGCAGCCAGAGCGAGGGCGTAGACCAGCAAGGCAACAAGATGCTGAACACCGCCATCGAAAGCGGTAAGAAATGGATTGAGGATTCGGGCGTGCTCAACGGCGTGAACGACCTGCCCCAGACCGTGAAGGACTGGAGCTCGCGGGCCGCCAGCCGCGTAGGCGAGCTCTCCACCACCCAGAAGATTGTGGGCGGTGCCTTGCTCGCCGCGGGCATTGGCTACCTGGCCACCCGCAAAAACGGCGGCAAAGACGACAAGCCCCAGTCGCGCTACGGCCGCCAGAGCGGCAGCAACTACGGCCGCAGCTCCGGCTACCAGGCCCCCGACGCCTCCAACAGCCGGCGCACCAGCGTGGGCAGCGGCCGCTCCGATAGCGGTTCGGCTTACGGCAACAGCAGCACCGGCTCGGGCTTTGGCTCTACCACGCCGGGCAGCGACGCCAGCGCCCGGACTTCGGAGAGCAGCCAACGCTCCAAAAACGATGATTTCCGCAGCGTTGAGTAAGCAGCTGCTTACTGAGTTTGCGTAAACAAAAAGCCCCGCTTCGTAACCGAAGCGGGGCTTTTTGTTGGGTAGCCGAAGCGGCTAGATGTTCATGGCCGACTCGCGGCGGCGCATCTTGCCGGCCGGAATGCCGAACATCATCTTGAAGCGGCGGCAGAAATAAGCGGTGTCTTTGTAGCCCACTTCCTTGCCAATGTCGCGGATGCTTTTCTTGGTGGTGCGCAGCAGGAACACGGCGCGCTCCATGCGCTGGTACTCAATGTAGTCCTGCGGGTTGATGTTGGTCAGCATTTTGAAGTACTGGCCCACGTAGTCCTCGCTCACGTTGGCCACGCCGCTCAGCACCTTGTTGCTGAGGTCGCCGCCCAGGTTCTCCTTGATGTAGTTGAACAGGTCGATGAGGCGCGGGTCCTTGAAGTAGGTGCTGTTGGTGGCCAGCTGCTCCACAAACATGTTGTTGCGCAGCACGTAGCGCACCACCTCCACCACAATGTTCTCGGTGTAGATGTTGATGAGGCGCTCGCGGCCCGGCAGGTCCTGGATGCTCTCTTCCACCACCTTCACCACCAGGTTGGCCAGCTTCTGCTGCCCGCTGATGAGAAACGCCGGCACGTCGAGCGACGCGAAGAAGTTAACCGAGTCAAACACCTTGGCCTCGAAGCTCACAAAGGTGTGGCTCTCCTCGTCGTCGCCGATGAGGTCGAGGTTGTCGTTGGAGTGAAAAAACTTGTCCTTGTTGGTAATGAGGTCGTCGTTCGAAATCACCCGGTTTTTCAGGTCGATGCCGTAGCTCACGCGGGTGGGGCGGCCACCGGGAATAAACAGCATGTCGCCCTCCTCCACCACCATTTCATCTTCGCCGAAGGTGACGTGGCCTTTGTGCAGCAGAATTAGATTATTACCAACATCGTAGGAGTTGCGCACGGTGAAGGGCTGGTGCAAGACCAAGTTTTTCGCTTTGATGTAGCGAACGCCCAATGATTCGATGACTTTATTGTAATCTTCCATAATTTGAATGGCCAGAATAGCCGGCGACGGGAAGCGGATAGGATAACAGGGTGGCTACCGCAGTGCAATATAACACGTTGAAATTCACAAAAACTAAAAACCCAGCCATTTTGTGGCTGGGTTTTGTGCAATGAATCTGAATTTTAGGCAATTCGGGCCTTACTTGAGGATTTCCCGCGAAATCACAATTTTCTGAATTTCAGAAGTGCCTTCGTAAATCTGGGTAATCTTGGCGTCGCGCATGAAGCGCTCCACGTGGTATTCCTTCACAAAGCCGTAGCCGCCGTGAATCTGCACGGCCTCCACCGCCGAGTCCATGGCCACTTTCGAGGCGAAGAGCTTGGCCATGGCACCGGACTTGGCGTAGTCGCCGTGGTTGTCCTTGTCGGCGGCGGCTTGCAGGCACAGCAGGCGGGCCGCGTCGATGTTGGTGGCCATGTCGGCCAGCTTAAACTGGATGGCCTGGTGCTTGGCGATTTCCACGCCAAACGCCTTGCGCTCCTTGGCGTACTTCAGGCTCAACTCCAGCGAGCCGGAGGCAATGCCCAAGGCCTGCGACGCAATGCCAATACGGCCGCCGGCCAGTACCTGCATGGCAAACTTAAAGCCGAAGCCGTCGGCGCCGATGCGGTTCTCCTTGGGCACCTTCACGTCGGTGAACATCAGCGAGCAGGTATCGGAGCCGCGGATGCCGAGCTTGTTCTCTTTGGGGCCGGTGATGAAGCCGGGCATGTCCTTCTCCACAATCAGCACGTTGATGCCGCGCGACTTCAGCTCGGGGTTGGTTTGGGCAATCACGAGGTACACCGAGGCGGTGGTGCCGTTGGTAATCCAGTTCTTGGTGCCGTTGAGGAGGTAATGGTCGCCCATGTCCTCGGCGGTGGTGCGCTGGCTGGTGGCGTCGGAGCCGGCTTCGGGCTCGCTCAGGGCGAAAGCACCGATGATTTCGCCCGAGCACAGGCGGGGCAGGTACTTCTGCTTCTGCTCCTCGGTGCCGTACTGCTCCAAGCCCCAGCACACCAGCGAGTTGTTCACGCTCATGATAACCGAGCACGAAGCGTCCACTTTGCTGATTTCCTCCATGGCCAGCACGTAGCTCACGGTGTCAAGGCCGCTGCCGCCGTATTCGGGGCTCACCATCATGCCCATAAAGCCCAGCTCGCCCATTTTCTTAACTTGCTCAGTGGGAAACTTCTGGTGCTCGTCGCGCTCGATAACGCCGGCCCAGAGCTCCTGGGCAAACTCGCGGGCGGCGTCGCGCACAGCCAGCTGCTCTTCGGTCAATTGATAAATGTTAGTGGAAGTGGCGGTTTGCATGGACGGGGTGGGAAAATGGATTGATAAGACAAAAGTACGCCCGCCGCAGGCGGTGGGCAAGGTGTACTATTCGGGCTCCGATACGGTGCACAACAACCCAACGGGCAGAATTCTCTCCCGGTGGCTGCTATTTTTTGCCAGCCGGCTGCGCTGCTAGCTTTACGCCCTGCTCTCTCTTCGTTGCTTCCCTATGTCGTTGCCACTTCTCAGCCGCCTGGTGCTGGCCACAATCTTTGTGTTTGCTGGCATCTGGCATTTCCTGCACCCGGCCACTTACCTGGCCATTATGCCACCGCAGCTGCCGCAGCCGCTTACTTTGGTGTACGTGAGCGGGGCGTTTGAAGTCCTGGGCGGACTGGGGCTGCTGCCCGCCCGCACCCGGCGCTGGGCCGGCTGGGGCCTGCTGGCGCTGCTGGTGGCCGTGTTTCCGGCCAATGTGTACATGGCGCTAATACACGAAAAGCTGGGTATTCCGGGTTGGGTGGCGTGGGGCCGACTGCCCCTGCAGCTGCCGCTCATGTGGTGGGTGTGGCGCGCAAGCCGCCACCGCTAGGGCAGCTATATATTGCGGCCACTTTTTTACCACCTTTTCCATTTTGATGAACGCACCCCGTTTGGCCAGCCCACTGCTGTGCCTGCTTGGCGTAGCCACCGCTTCCTTTGCCCAGGCCCAGCCTACTGCTGCCACCAGCCAACCGGCCACCTCGCTGGGCGTTTACCGGCTGCCGGGCACTCCTTCGGAGGCGGCCCGCTACGCTGTAGCGCACGACTCGCTCACCCGGCTGGTCAATACTGCTTATACTGATGCAGAAACTCTGATGGTTTCATTCCGTGAATCACAGAGCAATTTCGGCAGTGTTCACCGCCGGATAAAAAGCTTCAGCGATACGCAGCTAAAGCAACCCGTCAAGCGGGAAGTGGTGAAGCAACGGTTCGGAATCGAGCTAAAAAAAGTAGCGTACCACGACCCTAAAGGCCGTAAGTTCCTGACCGAGCGCTACGAAAACAACCAGCTTGTCCGGCTCGAACTCAAGCAACACACGGAGCCTTTTAACAAGCCCGCCGCCACGTGGGTATTTGTGCGCGGCAATTACTTGAAGCGCACCAGCAACAGTACTTCCAACGGTGGCAAGGGAAGCAAGACCAGCTACTTCTTTAGTCCCCTTCCCGCCACCAGATAGGCCCAGCCTGGAAATAAATCGGGGTCCTGCGGACTCCGTATCTACTCCCAGCGCACGTCCAGCAGGCGCAGCTGCACGCTGCGCTGGCCGCGGTACTCGTTCAGCTCCACCGTGTAGCAGGCGCTGAAGGGCTGGCCTTGCTCTATTTCGGGCAGGTAGTCGGCCAGGCCGAAGCCGATGGCATCCACGGCCGGGCCCTGGGCATCGGCCGATGCCAGGCGGAGCTTGAGGTGCCCCTGCCCCACCACGCGGGCGCTGTTGGGCACGGCCAGCAGGCGCTGCGAGGCAAATACTGGGTTGGGGTTGCCGGGGCCGAAAGGCTCCATGCGGCGCAGTTCGGCGAAAAATTCTTCGTTGATGCGGCTCAGGGGCAATACTGCCGCTATTTCCACTGGGCGCACCAGGTGCTCGGTGGTCAGGGTATTGGCCACTACCTCTTCGAAAAGGTGCTGAAAAGCGGGCACGTTCTCCACCTTCAGGGTGAGGCCGGCCGCCGCGCGGTGCCCGCCAAACTGGTCGAGTAGGGCAGAGCAGGACTCCAGTGCCTCGTGCACATCAAACCCCGCCACCGAGCGGGCCGAGCCCGTGGCCTTGCCGTCGCGCTGGGTGAGGATGACGGTGGGGCGGTAGTACTGGTCGAGGCAACGCGAGGCCACAATGCCCAGCACGCCCTGGTGCCAGTCGGCCTTGTAGAGCACGGTGGCGCGGGCATTCTGCAGCATGGGGCTGCCGGCAATCATGTCCAGGGCTTCCTGAGTGGTCTGCTGGTCGGAGCCGCGGCGCTGCTGGTTCATCTGGTCCACCACTTCGGCGGTGTAGCGGGCTTCCTGCTGGTCGGGGGCCAGCAGCATGGCCACGGCCCGGCGGGCGTCGCCCATGCGGCCGGCGGCATTGATGCGCGGCGCGAAGCCAAATATCAGGCTGCTGATACCCAGGGGGCCTTCGCGCAGAGTGGCCAGCTCGCGCAGGGCAGCCAGGCCAGGGCGCAGCAGTTCCGCGTCTTCGTTGAAGCGCTTCAGGCCGTGGGCCGCCAGAATGCGGTTTTCACCGGTAATGGGCACAATGTCGGCCGCAATGCTCACCGTGGCCAGGTCCAGCAGGTCGTGCAGCGGCGCCTCGGGCAGGCCCAAATGCTCGCCCAGGGCCTGCATCAGCTTGAAGCCCACGCCGCAGCCCGACAGCTCTTTGTAGGGGTACTCGCAGTCGGCCCGCTTGGGGTCGAGCACAGCCACCGCCTTAGGAAGCTCCTCGCCGGGCAGGTGGTGGTCACAGATAATGAAATCGACGCCCTGGCTGGTGGCGTAAGCCACCTGCTCCACCGCCTTGATGCCGCAGTCGAGCGCCACAATAAGGGCGAAGCCGTTGGTGGCCGCAAAATCAATGGCTTTCTGGGAAATGCCGTAGCCCTCGGTGTAGCGGTCGGGGATGTAGTCGCGCAACCGCTCCGCGCCGAACAGCGGCATGAGGTAGCTCATCACCGTGGCCACGGAGGTAATGCCGTCCACGTCGTAGTCGCCCAGTACCATCACCTTTTCGCCGGCGCTGAGGGCGTGGCTGAGGCGGGTCACGGCTTGCGCCATGCCCTGCATCAGCAGCGGGTTGGGCAGCTGGCGCAGGTCGGGGTCGAAGAAGGCGGCGGCGGCTTCGGGCGTGGCTATGCCGCGCTGCACCAGCAGGGCGGCTATCTCGGGGGCAATGAATAGGGCCTGGGTGAGGCGGTGAACCTGTTGAGGGTCTGAGTCGGGGATAAAATTCCAGCGCTTACTAGCGGATATGGGCATTTGATACGTCGTAGAAATGGCCCCAAAAGTACGACCAAACCCCTCCCCCACGCCAGCCGGCCTACCTTTGCGCCCGGCTCACCTGCTCCCGTTTTCCATGCACAAGCTCCAGGCGTTCTACCGCAAATACCGCCAGTACATCCTCTCCGATGGCTTGATGTACGTAGTATTTATCCTGGCGCTGGCCGTAATGTTTGTGTTTTTCGGGTAGGAACGCGCCTTGGCGCGTTCGATGTGCGGAGGCATCCACACCCGTTTGAGCGCCTTTTTCCGCGCAAATGTCGAACGCGCCGAGGCGCGTTCCTACACGCCGTCGCCGCGCAGCTTGCGGAAGCGCTTGCGGGCCTCGGCCACGTAGATGCTGCCGGGGTATTTGGTAATTACCTGGTTGTAGAGCTCCTGGGCTTTGGCTTTGTCCTTCACGTCCTCTTCCTGAATGCGGGCGAGCAAAAACAGCGCGTCGTCGCTCAGCACATCGTACTTGGGGTTGCCGGTGATGCGCTCCAGCGTGGCTATGGCGCCAGGGAAGTCGCCGGTGCGCCGCTGGAGCTGCGCTTTGAGGTAGTAGGTATCGTCGGAGAGCGGATGGCCGGGGAACTTGTCCAGCAGCGCATCGAGGCCCGCAATGGCCTCTTTAATCTTATTCTGAAACACCAGCTGCTCCACGGCGGCGTAGGCCCGCAGGCCCAGGCCCAGCGTGTCTTCCACGGTGTTGTCCTGAATGAGCAGCGAGAGCTGCATGGCGTCGTTGGCAATTTCGCGGGTGGTGGCCTCTTTCAGAATGTCCAAGTGGCTTTGGGCGAGCTTAAAATCGCCGGCGTAGTAGCTCAGGCGGGCGTTGCGCAGCTTGGCTTCGTAGCCCAGCGGCGAGTCTTTGTGGGACTTTTCTACCTGCGAATACAGCAGCGTAGCCTCCCAGGGCTCACCCTTCAGCAGGTACAGGTCGCCCTGGGTCACCTTGGCCTCGTCCACCACGTCGCTGCTCACGCGGGGCATGTCTATTACCTCCTGCAGCAAGGCCATGGCCTTGGCTCGATCATTCAGCTGAAAGGCGTGCAGGTTGGCCAGGTTGCGCAGCACGGGCGCCGTTTCGGGCGTGCTGCCCAGCTCGGCCAGAAGCTGCTCGTAGTCGGCCACCAGAGCACGCACCTTGGTGGCATCCACGGGGTAGGTTTCGCGCACCTGGGCCTCGCGCACCTGCAGGAGGCGCTGCCGGGCAACGTTGCCGTAGGGGCCGCTGCGGTACTCTTTGGCTACGTAGGCATAGCCCTCGATGGCACTTTCGTAGTCCTTGTTCTGCTGGGCAATGCTGGCCAGCTCCATCACGCGCACGCCTTCGCCGCGGCCGCGGCGGTCCAGGGCCCGCGCCTGCACCAGGGCCCCGCCAAAGTCTTTGCGCTGCACCTGCAGCCACAGCAGCAGCTCGCTGTACGACGCCTGCTCGGGGTGCTGCTGAACGGCGGCCAGCAGCAGCTTTTCCAGCGCTTCGAAGTCCTTTTCTTCGCGCAGGGCATTCTGCAGCATGTTGCGCACAAAGGGCAGCTGCTTTTCGTCCTGCGCTATCAGGCGCAGGGTTTCGGCCAGTACCTGGGGTTGGTTCTGGCTTTGGGTGTAAAGCTGAATCAGCTGCGGCGCGTACTCGGAGTCGTTTTTGGCTAGGACGCGGCCGCGCAGGTAGGTGCGCTCGGCCCACTCGGGCAGCTCGCGGCGGCCAAACTCGGTGGCTATCGGCAGCACCTGCGGGGGCGTGAGCTGGGCCAGCACTTTTTGCCATTGCTTTTCGGCGGCGGGGGCATCGCCGGCGGCGGCATACACGCCCCCCAGCGCCACGCCCATGCCCGCATCTTCGGGCCGCAGCTTCACGGCTTTCTTAGCCAGTTTTTCGGCTTCCTTGTAGCGTTTCAGGGCCTGTAGCGACGCGAGGTACACGGGGAATACCTCCGGGCTGGTTTGCTCCCCGGCCGATAGCCGCTCAAACAGAAACACCACTTTCTCGTGCTCGCCGCGGCGGGCGTAGTCGTTGGCCAGGGCGTTGCTGCTCACCGGTGCCCAGCCTTTAGAGGGCGCCTGGGCGTGCGCTGGTACAGCCAGCAACAAAGAGAAAGCTACTACTAGAGAAAGCGGACGCATAAGTTCGATAGTCATTTCACGCGAAGTGGGCACTGCCCCCACCGGCAGCGTGCCAGCTAAACACGCTCCTTGCGGCCGTTCGTTCAACCTACAACCAGCCAGCGCAGTACACTTGTTTGCTTGGCAATGGCAAAGTTGTTGAAAACAAAAAAGGGCCGCCCCCGAAGGTACGGCCCTTTTCAAACGGAGGGATTCGCTTCCTAGAAAAACTTCGTGCGGTTGTCTTTCACGTTGGCCTGGGCCTTGATGGCCTCGTACACCTTGCCATCCTGCTGCTGGGAGCGCTGCTGGGCGAGCTGCGTCTGCAGGGCTTTCAGGTCGGCAGCGGGCGCCTGGGGCGCGGCCACGTTCACTGGCTCGATTATCAGTACGCCCTGTTCGCCCTGGATAGCGGCCGACTTCTGGCCGGGCTTCAAGCCAAAGGCTTTGCCCACGGCCACCGGCTCGAAGCCGACGTTGGGGAAGTTGCCCTGACCGAGGACGATGTCAGTAGAAGTGCCCACCTGAGCGGTAGAACCGTATTTGGCAGCCATTTCTTCCAGGGTACCGGTTTTGGGCAGCTTGGCCATAATCTGCTTGGCCTTCTCTTCGTTGCGCACCATGGCTGACAGCTCGGGCTTCAGGTTGGCTATGCTGGCGGTGCCTTTGGCGCGCTCGTCCGTGAGGGCAGCAATGACGTACTGGTCGCCCATCTCATATACTTCCGACACGTCGCCTACCTTGGTGTCGTTGCCGGTCTGGTTGAAGCCGAAGGCCCAACGCACCAGCTCGCGGGCGTTCTGCAGGTTGTTGACGCTGCGCGCGGCGCGGTCCAGGTTTTTGGCTTCCTGGCGCACCAGGGTTTTGTCCTTGGTCGACAGGGCGCGGAAGCTTTCCAGGTCGGTGGCTTCGCCCTTCAGCTGCTGGGCTTTGGCGTAAGCCACCTCGCGGGTAGCGTCGCTGGGCACAATGGTTTTCTTCACCTCGGCTACCTGGTAGGTCTGCTTGGTGGGCGCCGCCGTTACCTTGATAACGTGGTAGCCAAACGAAGTTTCCACTACGTTGGGGAGCAGGCCGGTAGCACCGGCACCAAAAATGGCTTTCTCAAACTCGGGTACCATGCGGCCCTGGCCGAACCAGCCCAGGTCGCCGCCCTGGTCCTTGGTGCCGTCGGTACCGAACTGGCGGGCCATGGCGCCGAAATCGGCCCCGGCTTTGATTTTGCTCAGGATGTCCTGCGCCTTGGCTTTCGCGGCGGCTTTGGCTTCGGGCGTGGCGCCATCGGCCTTGATGAGGATGTGGCTGGCGCGAGCAGCCGACTGCGTGCCGGTGCCCACAGCGCTCACTTTGTAGAGCGAGTAGGTGCCGTTCTCGGCAAATGGACCGTAGATGCGGCCCTGGGTCAGGGGCAGCTGCTTGCGCAGCTCTTCGGGCAGGTCGGCAGGGCTGCGGAGGGCCTTGTTGTAAGGCTGCTCCGAGTTGGCCGACACAAACAGCGAGTCTACCGGGGCCGAAGCAAACTGGGTGGCCAGTTCGGCAATGGTGGCTTTCACGCTGGTGCTGTCTTCTTTCGAGGCCAGCACCGGAATGGCTACGTACTCCACCGAGCGGCCGTCTTCTACTTTATACTTGCTCTTGTTTTTGTCGAGGTAGGCCTGCAGCTGCGCATCGGTCACTTTCACGGCCGAGTCGGAGATGCTGGCGTAGGGCACAAACAGGTACTTCACCGTGGCCTTGGTGTTTTGCAGCGTGTTGTAGCGCTTGGCTTCGGCCGTGGTCACGTACACCGAGTTTTTCAGCAGGGCGTTGTACTTGTTGGCGAGGCGCTCGGCAGGCAGGTTGGCTTCGAAGTTCTGCCAGGCGGCCTGGTTTTCGGGGGGCAGCTTGTCGAGGTTTTTCAGGTACTCAATCAGCCGCGCCTTGTCGAACTGGCCCGTCTGCTGGTCGGTGAAAGCCTGCTTGATGCCGGGGTTGATGTTGTCGCCCTGCACCATGTCCACCAACTCGTCGTCGGACACGGTCAGGCCCAGCTTCTCCCACTCCGGCTGAAACGCCAGGCGGTAGATGGTCTGGTTCCAGGCCTGGTCGCGGAGGTAGCCCATGGCCTGGTCGTCGGGCTGGCGCTGCTGCTGCGTGATGAAGGCCTGCTTGGCCTGCTCCAGCGAGTTGTTGTATTCTTCGAGCTCCACCTTCTGGCCGGCTACTTCGCCCACCACGGTTTGGTCGCGGTTGAAGAGGCGGCTGTTGCCACCCACCAAGTCGCCGCCCACAATAAAGAGCACCATGCCTACCGCCACGAGGCCGACTGCCACCCCTGATTTTTCTCGAATCGTGTTAATTAAAGCCATTTACTAGTTGTCGGTTATTTAATGGTCGGGGGTCAGTTCCGAGGCAGTGGTTCAGTACAAACTAAAACCTGACAACGGGCCACTGACACTTCTTGTAGGTGGTCAAAAGAGGCGCAAAATAACCAGAATTTGACCGGTAATCAAAGTTTTAACTGATTTTAAGTACCGAAGCCGGCTGGCAAAACCGCTGGGGTCTGCCTGGTGGCGCCCACGGGCTGGGGGCGGGGGCCGCGCTTAGCGGCGTTTAGCGGCGTTTTTTGGTTGATTTGGCCGGCGTTCTGGCCTGGGCCTTCTTCGCCAGCTTTGCTTTTTCCTCGGCCACTTTCGCGGCCAGCCGCTCCTGCTGCCGCCAGTACAGCAGCGGCAGCCAGCAGAACATCGAAATCATAAAAATCCAGTAGTTACGGGCTATGTCGTTGTAGAGAATGGTCTCGTACACGCCGATTACAAACGACACCACGCCCAGGGCGAAAAGCACGGTGCGCAGGAGGGATTTATCGAAAGTCATGGGGCTGAGGGGTTGGGGCGATAAGCGGATTATCGCCGAAGAAAGTACCGGCCTGGGTGTGCTACCTCACCGGCTGCGGCGCGGGCGCGGCCTGGGTAGCCGGCGCTGCGAATACGCCCTTGGGGTCGATGATGCCGTAGCGGGAGAAGTCCTGGTTGGCCGTGAGGCCATAACCGGTCAGCATCTCGGTGGGCGTGGTGACCTTCACAAACATGGCCGAGTCGGTGTAAATCAGCTGCTTGTTCTGGTCAAAGAACAACTCTTCGGTGTCCAGGCGCTGGGCCTGCGGCACGTTCACTACCTCCACTTTGCCGCGCATGGTGTAAATGTTGGTGGCCTTGTCCGACTTACCGTATTTCGCCGTGAGGGTGTTCACCACGTTCCGCCTGCCATCCGACGAATAGAATATCACCTTCACGCCCTTGGGGTAAACCACGTCCCCGTTCTCAAACTGCTGCTGCAGCGGCGCAGTGAGCTGGAATTTCAGCTTCGCCGAGTCGCTGAAGAGCGTCTTCACGTTGGTGGTTTCCGTGAGCGGGCCGGTGTAGACCAGCTTGGGGCCGGTCGCGGTTTTTTTATCGCAGCCGGCCAGGGCCAGCACTGCCACCACCAGTGCGCCTCCGGCCAGTTGTCTGAAATCGTGCAAGGTGCTGAAGCTGGTTAAACCCGGTGGATTACTGCAAGCGCCGCTTGATGAACCAGCGGTTGTTGAGCGTGACGCCCAGCTGCCCGCGGATGTAGGTTTCCTGCACGTTGCTGCTGCCCGCGTTCAGCAGGTCAGTGTTGCCGCGCACGCCGTAGGTGAAGCCCAGGCTGAAAGTGGTAGCTTCCAGCGGCGTGGCCGTGGGCAACGGGAACGCAAAGCCCCAGCTCACGGCCCGGTCATACAGCATTTTGCCACCGGGCTGGTAAGGCAGTTGGGCCACATTCAGGCCGGCCCGGTACGTCACGCGCTGGAAGTAATGGTCTACCGAGCCCGGGTCGGGCGTGATTTCGCCGCCCAGGCCCACGCGCATGGTGTTGTTTAGCGGCGTGCCTGCCGAGCCGAAGGAATTAAATTTCGACCACTGCTGCTGCGAAGCATCGAGGTTGAGGCTCCAGTTCTTGTCGTTGTCGAAGCTGACGCCGACCTGGGCCAACGCGGGCACATAAGTGCTGCCGCGTTCGTCGCTCACCGTGTTGGGCGTGCTAATCAGTCCGCCTGACCTGTTTTCCTGCTCCTGGGTGACGGTTTTCTGCCCGTTGAGGTTGTGGCCAAAGCCGTACACGCCGGCCACGTTCAGGTTGAGCGTTTTGCCTACTTTGTAGCGGTAGTGCACGCCGGTACGGAAAGCAAAGTCCGAGTAGCGCGTATGCGTCCGGTTCACGGCGTTCACCAGCGAGTCGGAGCGGTTGTCAATCTGCACAGTGGAACCGCTGGTCTCGTCGATAACGCCGAACACGTAGGAGGCGGTAAAGCCCGCGGTCAGGCCCTTGGCCAAGCGAATGCCCTGCCCCAGGTACGCCTCCGAAATACCGCCTTCGCCCTTAGCCTGGGTGAACACCCGGGTGGGCACCGGCGTACCGGCCACGTCCTGGATGGCGTTGGTTTCATAATCTACAGCGGTCAGGGATTTCAGACCCACAGCAGCACCCCAGCGGGTGCTCAGCGGCACCGACAGCGCGAGGTATCCCAGGTTGCCGCTACCGCTCTGGTTAGAGGAAGTGGCATTCTTCACGGTTTTGTACTGCCCGTTGAAGCCGGCTTCAAACGTGGTGCGGCCGGTATAGTACAACAGTGCCGGGTTCAACTCGTTCACGTTCGTGGCGTTAGGCGCCGCCAGGCCCACACCGCCCATGCCCATCTGGCGCACGCCGCCGGTATTGGGTTTGAATTCGCCCAAGGCGATGCGCGAGTAGGGCGAATTGCCCAAGCCCTGCGCCTGCGCGCCCCCCATTGCAACTGCTATACCCGCCACCACCAAGCCCAAACGCAGGCAACCCATCTCTTTATTTGACAACATGATAAGCTAAAATCCGATTAAGGCCGAGCAGCACCAGCTCAGGCACCACAAAGATACGAGCCGGGAGCCGGGCCGCTAGAAAAGCAGCATCGCCGCCCGTGAGCAACACCCCAATGCCGGGATAGAGTCGCTGATACTGAGCAATAAAGTCCACGATTTCGGCTACCATGCCGTTTACCACGCCGCTCAGCAGGCTACTGGTAGTGGAGTCGCCCACGAGCGGAATCGTTGCATCGGCGGCGGGCCGCTCCAGCAACGGCAGCCGCCCCGTAAACGTGTGCAAGGCCCGAAAGCGCATGCTCAGGCCCGGCGCAATGCTGCCACCGCGGTAGGTTTCATCGGCCGTCACTACGTCAAACTTCAGGGCCGTGCCCGCGTCGATGATGAGCGTGGGCCGGCCCGGCCGCAGCCCGGCCGCTCCTACTGCCGCCGCCAGCCGGTCGGCGCCCAGGGTGTGGGGCGTGGCGTAGGCGTTGCGCAGCGGTACAGCCGTAGTGGCCGGCGAAAACGTCAGGATTTCGCCCGGCACCAGCGCCCGCAACTCGTCTGCCCGCAAGGCCGCATCCTCGGCTACCGAGGCCACGATGACGTGAGTTGGTTGCCACCGCCGTACGAGCGCCAGCACCTCGGCGGCCGGGAGGCCCGCCTGCATATCGCGAAGCAGCAGGCCTTCGAAACAGCCGGCTTTCACGGCAGTGTTACCGATGTCGAGAGCGAGGGTACGCATTTTTTTTACGAAAATGAAACAAAAGAAGAACGTCATGCTGAGCGCAGTCAAGCATCTTTACCTGGTAAGTAATCCTAATGACTGGAATTACTATTGCGGTAGAGATGCTTCGACTGCGCTCAGCATGACGTTCTTTTTGAGTTCTTCCAAACTCGTTATATGCTGATTACAGGAAGTACTTCATCCGAATAACCTCTTGCTCACTCAGGAAGCGCCACTTGCCGCGGGGCAGGTCCTTTTTGGTGAGGCCAGCGTATTGCACGCGGTCCAAGGCCACCACTTCGTAGCCGAGGTGCTCAAAAATGCGGCGCACAATGCGGTTGCGGCCAATGTGGATTTCGATGCCCACAAAGTGCGGGTTGCCAGCCACTACGGCTACATCGTCTACCACGGCTTTGCCGTCTTCCAGCTCGATGCCTTGAGCAATCTGGCGCAGGTCCTCTTCGGCCAGGGGCTGGCTCAATTCAACCTGGTAGATTTTCTTGTTTTTGTGCGAAGGGTGCGAGAGCTTCTGGGCTACTTCGCCGTCGTTGGTGAAGAGCAGCAGGCCCGTGGTGTTGCGGTCGAGCCGGCCCACGGGGAAAATCCGCTCTTTCGAAGCGCTGGCTACCAGCTCCATTACCGTGCGGCGGCCTTCGGGGTCCTCTGTGGTCGTGATGAAGTCCTTGGGCTTATTCAATAGCACATACACCGACTTCTCGCGGTTGAGGTTGGTCTTGCCGTACTGCACGGTATCTTCGGGCTGCACTTTGTAGCCCATCTCCGTCACCACTTCGCCGTTTACTTTGATTTCGCCGGCGGCAATCAGCGTATCGGCTTCGCGGCGCGAGCAGATGCCGGCGTTGGCGATGTAGCGGTTCAGGCGCAGCTCGTCGGTACCAAAATCCTCTTCCTCCTCGCGGCGGCGCTTGTTGCCGCGGGTTTTGTCGTTTTCGTAGTGCTTCAGGTTTTTGTAGTCGGGTGCCTCGCCGGGGCGCTCGCCAAAGCGGGGCTTGTCGGCGCGGTTTTCCTGCACGGCCGGGCGGGCGGCGCGGGGCTTGTCTGGGGTACTGCCGTAGCCGGTACCCGAGCGGCGCACGCTGCGCTCCTGGGCCTTTAGGGCCTCGCGGCGCTCGGCAAAGCTGCCAGGCGCGGGCGTCCATTTCTCGGTGCTGCGCTTCTCGTAGGTGCCGGGGCGTTCGCTGGTGCTGCGGCTGGCGCCGAAGGTGGTGTTCTCACGCTTGCCAAAAGCGCCGGGCGTAAACTTCCGGCCAAACGCGGCTTCGTCGCCGCGGCGGTCAGCATCGCTGCCACCGGCAAAATCGCCGCGTGGGCCACGCTCCTCGCGGGGCTGCGGCGGGTCGGCCTGAAACGGACGAGCCGACCGGATGGGCCGGTTCGGGCCGCGCTCCTCGCTGCGCTGGAAATCTTCCGGCTCGCGGGGCGTGCTTCGGCCAAAGCTGCCGCTGTTGCGGGGGGCGCTGGTTTCGGCCTGCTCGTTGGGGTTTTGCTTCTCAAACTTGCGGTTGCGCTCGCCGGGCATGCCCCGGGGCACGGCCTTCTCGCCTTCGCGGCGGTAGGGCTGGCCGTTCCAGTTTTCTTTGGCCTGATACGGACGGATGGGGCGGGCGTCTGGCGCAGCCGGGCCGCGCTGCTCACCACGGTCGTTGCCGTAGCTGCCACGCTCGCCGCGGTCGTTGCCGCGCTCGGGGCGTTCGGCGGTACGGCCGTAGCTGGTACCGGTGCGCTGCTCCTTGCCCAGGCGCGGGCGCTCGGGGCGGTCGCCGCCGGGGCGGAAACCGCCGGACTCGCGCTGGCCATATTCTTTGTTGCCGCCGAAGCTCTTACTGCCAAAGCTTTTGTTGCCGCCAAAGCCGCTGCCGCCTTCGCGGTTGCTATCGCCATAGCTGCTGCCGTAGGGGCGCTTCTCGCCGTCGCCGGAGTTGCTGCGGCCGCCACCGAAGGCACCGTTAGCGGGGCGACCAAAGGCGCCATTGGTAGCCGGACGGCCGTTGCCGGGACGGGCTGCGGAGTAGCCGCCACGCTCGCCGCCACGCTCGCGGTCGCCGCCGCGACCAGCTGGTCCGCCGGGGCCCGAACGCTCGTTTTTATTGCTGAAGCCTCCGGGGCCACCTGCATTGCGGCCGCCGCGACGGTCCGACTTATCGTCTGAAAAATGTTTCTTGCCCATGGCTTGAAGAATTGCTTGCCGTATCGCTACGGTATGATGAAAAACGTGGTTGTCAGAGTTGTGTTCTCGTCTACTGACCGGATAAAGCCCGTAGTAGCGGAAATGATTCACTTAAGATAAAAGCAAAAGCCCGAACCTGCCAGCCGGCCGCCGCAGCGCCGGCCCACAGATTCGGGCCTCGGGCCTTCGCGAAGACTAGTCGCGACGCGCCATTTTGGCTTCGATGGAGTGCTGGGTGTGGGGCACAGCGCGCAGGCGCTCCTTCGGAATGAGCTTGCCCGTGCCAATGCACACGCCATAGGTGCCGTTTTTGATGCGAACCTGGGCGTTTTCGAGCTGCTGAATGAACTTCATCTGGCGCGAGGCCAACTGGTTCATGCTTTCCTTCTCGGCGGTATCGGCGCCGTCCTCCAGCACTTTGGCCGAAGATGCAGTGGTGTCGGTACCGGAATCGTTGCTGCGGGTCAGGGTCTCCTTGATGAACGCCAACTCCTTGCGGGCCGCCGTCAGTTTATCTTGAATAATCTGGTCGAACTCGCTCAGGTCTTCCCGGGAATAGCGAATGTTGTCTTCGTTCATCGAAAGAGTAAAAAGGAATTATGGAATTGAATAAGGAAGTGCTCTTGGGCAATGGAGCGGCAACACCGCTGCCTGCTAAATGGTTTGGCAGCGTTTACTAGTGCCTGCTGCCTCAATTTAAAGCTTTTGCATGCTTCATTTTGCGGGTGCAAAGTTAGGGATTCAGGGCCGCTTTTCCGTCGGATGCTAAAAACCTAACATTTGGATGGCTGCTACGGCGGCTTCCACGCCCTTATTGCCATGCTTGCCACCGGCGCGGTCCCAGGCCTGCTCCAGGGTATTGGTGGTCACGAGCCCAAAAATGACGGGTTTGTTGAACTTCAGCCCTACCTGGGTAATGCCCTGGGCCACGGCGTGGCAGATGTAGTCGTCGTGCTTGGTTTCGCCCTGAATGACCACGCCCAGGCAAATCACGGCGTCCATTTCGTCGTGCTGCGCCAGGAACTGGGCGCCCAGCGTGAGCTCGAAGCTGCCGGGCACGGTGTTGCGGTAGATGTTGTCGGCCGTGGCGCCGTGCTTGAGCAGGGTGTCATAGGCGCCGGCGCTCAGCACGTCGGTTATCTCGCGGTTCCAGTCGGCCACCACCAGCCCGAAGCGCTTCTCGCTGATGTCGATGAAAGTGGAAGCGTCGTAGTCGCTGAGGTTTTGGAGGGAAGTAGCCATAGGGTGGGGTTAAAAGCAGTCATCCTGAGCGCAGCGGCGGACCTTGGCACGATGGAACGGGTTGCGTTCGGGTGCGGCAAGGTCCTTCGCTGCGCTCAGGATGACAAGTAGGGGTACGGGTTGGTTATTTGGCGCCTTCCAGCTTGGCCTTGAACTGGCGGGCTTCCACCACTTCCTGGGCCGTCGGGAATTCGTTGATGATGCGGTCGTAGGCTTTAATGGCGCCTTCGTTGTCGTTGGCCAGCTCGCGGGCCGTGCCTTCCTTCAGCAGGTAGCCGGGCGAGAAGTACTCGTTGGCGTTGTGGTCGGCGGCTTTGGCGTAGAGGTCGGCGGCTTCCTTGGATTTGTTCATCTCCAATTGGGCGTCGCCCATCAGGGCGTAGGCGCGGCTCTGCACCAGGTAGTCGTCGGAGCTGAAGTCTTCGAGGTAATCGAGGGCCTCTTTGAACTTGCCCTGCTTCAGCGAGGCTACGCCGGCATAGAAGTTGGCAAGGTTGCCGGCTTTGGTGCTGCCGTACTCGTTGGCCACGGTGGTCAGGCCGGGGGCCTTGCCGTCGCCCTTAATGGCTTTGCTCAGCGAGTCGGCTTCCCAGTTGTTTACGGCGCGGAACATGCTGGCCTGCGCTTTCTCGTTCTGGGTATTGCGCCAGTAGTAAAAGCCGAAAGCGCCCACCACTGCCAGCACCACCACCGCCAAAATGACCAGCAGCACGTTGCCGTTGTTGCGCACGAAATCTTCTGACTCCACCAAGCGGGCAGCCAAAGCGTCCGGGTCTTCTAGCAGCGGGTTTTCCGGTGCTAGGTTTTCGGCGGGCGCCAGCGGGTCGGCCGAGACGTTCTGAACGGGTTGCCCCTGGCGGGCCTGCTGGCTTTTGCCAGTAAATGGAATCTTCGACATAGTGGAGAAGCGGCTGGCTATTAGCTGTCAGCTGCTAGCTTTTGATGGGGGAAATCAGGATTATCGTCGTTTGCAAAAGCTCCTGCCTGCGGGCTGGTAGCTATAGGCTATTCCAACTTAGTCGTGGATGTAAGGGTAGTCCTCCTGCACGTACACGTCCTTGTACAATTCGTCGGGCGTGGGATAGGGCGAGTTTTCGGCAAACTCCACCGACTCGGCCACCTGGGCTTTGATTTTTTCGTCGATGGCTTCCAGGTCGGCCTCGGTGGCAAACTTGTTGGTGAGGATGGTGTGGCGCACGCCTTCAATGGCGTCGCGGTGCCGGTAGTCTTCCAGCTCCTCTTTGGTGCGGTACTTGGCGGGGTCGCTCATGGAGTGGCCCTTGTAGCGGTAGGTCTTGAACTCGAGCAGCGTAGGGCCTTCGCCGGCACGAGCGCGCTCGGCGGCGCGGACCACGGCTTCGTGCACGTCTTCCACGCGCATGCCGTTCACCGGCTCCGATGGCATGTCGTAGCTCAAGCCAATCTTGTAGAGGTCGTGCACGTTGGAGGTGCGCTGCACCGACGTGCCCATGGCGTAGCCGTTGTTCTCAATCACGAAGATGACGGGCAGCTTCCACAGCATGGCCATGTTGAAGGCCTCGTGCAGGGCGCCCTGGCGCACGGCGCCGTCGCCCATGGAGCAGATGCAGAGCTTGCCGGTCTTGTTGTACTTCTCGGCAAAGGCAATGCCCGCGCCCATGGGCACCTGGGCACCCACGATGCCGTGGCCGCCCATAAACCCAACCTCTTTGTCGAACATGTGCATCGAGCCCCCCTTGCCTTTGGAGCAGCCGGTGGCTTTGGCAAACAGCTCGGCCATGATGGCATTGGGCGAGGTGCCCAGCGCCAGCGGGTGGGCGTGGTCGCGGTAAGCGGTAATGTACTTGTCGCCTTTTTCCAACGCCGATACCTGCCCCGCTACGCAAGCCTCCTGGCCAATGTAGAGGTGGCAGAAACCTTTAATCTTCTGCTGGCCGTAGAGCTGGCCGGCCTTGTCCTCAAACTTGCGCATGAGCTGCATCTGCTCGTACCACTGCAGGTAGGTTTCCTTGGGGAAGGAAGTACCCGCCTTGGCCTGCTTCGACAAATCGGTGCCGGACGCGGCCATCTCGGGTGCGTCGGTGCCAGGCATCAGGGGGTCGGGCTGACCGCCGGTAGTGGCCGCTTTGGTCTTGGCTTTGCCCTTGGGCGCAGGTGCTGCGCTCTTGGTTGCCGTCGATTTCTTAGAAGCAGCTTTTACTTTCGTATCTGCCATAGCTCGTTAAAGGAAAATAATATTTCGCGTTGGGAGGGCGAAATTACGTAAAAGTGCTGGCAATACCGAACCTTATGACCCTTGACTCCCTGCAGCTGCTTTTTTTTAAAAATTACGACGACGCAGCGCTTCGTTTATCCCCCGGCCTGAACTGCTTCATCGGCGACAACGGCAGCGGAAAAACCAATTTGCTGGACGCCATCCACTATTTGTCGCTGACTAAGAGCGCAATAACTGCATCGGATGCCTTATGCATCAAGCAAGGTGCTGATTTCTTTGTAGTTAAGGGAAATTTCTCTTCAGGTTCCGATTCCGACCCGGAAACTATTCAGGTGAGCTTGCGCCTGGGTCAGAAAAAGACGCTGACCCATAACAAGCAGCCGTATGAGCGCATGGCCGACCACATTGGAAAGTACCCCGCCGTGCTCATCTCGCCCTACGACACCGACCTGATTCGGCAGGGGAGCGAGGACCGCCGCAAGTATTTTGATAGTTTAATGGCGCAGCTCGACCATGAGTTTCTGGAGTTGCTCATCTCCTATAATGCCTTGCTCCGCCAGCGCAACGCCGTACTTAAGCAGGGCGACCGCCCCAGCCACGGATTTGACCGCGACTACTTACTGGCGCTTGATGAGCAGCTGGCTCCCATCGGCACACAGCTGACTGTTTTGCGAGAAGCCTTCCTGGCTGGATACGTCCCCATCTTCCAGCGCCACTACCAGCAGTTGGCCGATGGGCGCGAAACCGTTACCCTAACCTATAAGAGCCAGCTCCTGGGGGCTAACTTTGTTGAACTCCTGCGAAGTAATGAGCGCCGCGACTTCGCTCTGCAACGCAGCACTACTGGTTCTCACCGCGACGATTTCGTGTTCTTAATGGATGAGCAACCGGTGAAAAGCCACGCCTCGCAGGGCCAGCAAAAGTCTTTTGCTATTGCTCTCAAGCTGGCTCAGTTTGAGATGCTCGCGGCCACCCAACACCACAAGCCCCTGCTGCTGCTCGACGATATTTTTGACCGCCTTGATGACAAGCGCATCGCCCGACTACTGGAATTGGTAGCCGATGAAACCTTCGGCCAGGTATTCCTCACTGACACCAACCTGGAACGAACCGACCAGGCCCTGGCACGGGTAAGCATCCCCATCCTCCGATTCCGAGTGCAGGATGGGGCAGTGGCACCTGTTTAGCCATCTCGCAGCGCTACCTTTACAGCACCAAAAGCAGAACGTTACGCTCGCTCCTTTTGGCTTGTCTGCATGGTAAAAAAGTCTCCTTCCCGCTCCGGTGATATTTCCCTCAAGGAGGGACTTGAGGCATTGGTTCGAACCTACCGTCTCCAAGGGAAGCTTAACGAGGTAACGGTAGTATCGAGTTGGGAGCGGGTAATGGGGAAGGCCGTTGCTCTAAAGACCAAAGAGGTCTATGTTAATCAGGGCCGGCTTTTTGTCCGCCTCACTTCCGCGCCTCTCAAGCACGAGCTGCTCATGGCCAAGACCCGAGTCGCTGAACTCATCAACGCCGAGGTCGGTGAAACAGTGATTAAGGAAGTTATTTTCCTGTAGGCTGCATAGCCCTCTCCCGTCTGCCCTATTCCATGGATGGGCCCAGGTCTTCTTGCGCCGTTGGGACTGCTCTTCGCCTCACCTATTCCAATATTACAAGTTTTTTAGCAGGCTTATACGGCTGTCATTTTGGGCCTGCGAATGACTTTGTCATTACCCTCAATTTTGGTTTCAGGCCGAACTTCCCAGAGGTGACAGGGCGCTTGGTTGACTCAACATAACAGGCCCCGCACCAAGAGCAACAGCATACTTCTGCAATATCCGAAACCCCTCCCCTCCGGCTACTTTGTTTAGCGCCCAATTTCTTTCGTTAGGCACGTGGCCTGGCTTGCAAACGGAGTAGACTCCCCTTTGTTCAGCGCCAGTCATCCCACAGGATTGATAACTATCGCAGCATCTTTTGTTCGTTGGGACAGGACTTCGCTTCGGCTAATAATGCCGCCCAAACCAAACACTTTAAGGGGGGGGGATGTAATACATCCAACGGCCCCTACGCCTCTTGGAGGTCTTGCTCGACAAGCCCTTTAAAGGCGACTCTTCGGCACATCCTTGAGCATGGGCGAATAGGCAAAATCGCCTCTTAAAACTAAACAATAGCCCTTTTAGGGTTAAAACGCTAGCCAAGCCATGAACAAAAATGTTTCACGTGGAACATTTTTGTTACTTAGGTCCATACACTTTTAGCAGAAGTTCATTGTATGCCTCTAAAAGGGCTATATACTTAGTCTGGAGCACTAAAAGCTGCTTAGATGGGTCGGATTCGAGGTTTTGGACTTGTGTTACACGAGGTGTAACACTGTTTGTAACAACCGATTTAATGGCAGGCGTTACAAAAGGAAGTGACGATTGTTGAACAACTGTAAAGTCGTTGGAAAAGTCGTGATTAATAATATCACCTATTCTTTTTACGAAGTTGTAATCAATTGTTTCTTCTTTGAATTTACGATAAATGGTTGGACGTGTAATACCCAACTCCTCTACGATACGCGTAATGGAAATACCGCTGTTTTTGATAGCCTCCTGCAGGATTTCCCCTTGATGTGTCATAATAAACGCGGTGTGTAACGCTTATGCAAATATGTACACTATGCACGAATTAAACAAATATGTTTCTGTTTTTAAAATGCATTGTTATTACATTACAGCATAACATGTAACACATAAAACGTAAATGTGTACAAATATTACGTATCACCAAAGTGTTACAAAATTATCTTGTAACACATTATGAGCTTTGCGTTACAATAACAAAAAGGCCTGCTGAAGTCAGCAGGCCAAGATTAGGCGGCACATATAACTATTTGTACCACGCAGGAAATTCTGTTTACTAAGCAGAAAGCAATGAGAGCAACCGGTCAGGGTAATCGGTTGTCATGCCGTCCACACCCAGGGCTAACAGGCGTTGCATATCGGTGGGGTTGTTTACAGTCCAAGGCACCAGGCGGAGGCTGGGAAATTCACTTCGCAAAGCATCAACCGCGGCGGGTGTGATGGTGGTTGCATCGGGGCCAAAAGTGCTGGGAAGGAATTCAAGCTGGTGCAGGCTTGAGGCCCACGGCAGTTGGTCTTCGAGTAAGAAGCAAGTGGCTAGATCGGGCCGTAGGCGGTGGGCCAGTTCCAGGATGCGCGCATCAAAACACAGCAGCGTGGTGCGCTCCGAGACCTCGGCTGCGGTCAGCTCGGCCACCACCAAGTCGAAAAATTCGGCGGGCGCTGGGTGGAACACGTTGTCTCCCGCTGGGGTGCATTTTATTTCTACCGAGTAGCTGACTGGCGGCCGGCCGAGGCTGGCTGTGGCGCTTCTCAGGATAGAGAACACCTCGCTTAACAGGGGCTTATAAGCAGGTTGAGAAGCCTGCTCCGGGAAGCTAGGATGACGAAGCTGTCCGCAGTCGCAACGCCGGATGGTGGCGTAGGGCACCTGGTATAGGTTGTAATTCCGGCCATCTGCCAATGAAATGGATTCACCAGCGGGGCCGAGGCAAATGAGCGGGTTGAGCCAGGGTTCGTGGGATACGACAACTTGTTTATCAGCCGAGATGACGACGTCTAATTCGATGACATCAACGCCTAGTGTCAGGGCGTGCAGGAAGGCAGGCAGGGTGTTTTCGGGGCGCAGGCCGCGACAGCCGCGGTGGCCGTGCACTTCCGGGCGCAAAGGCGCAGGGAGGCTATTAGAGGGGGAGAGCATGGCACAAGGATAAGAATTCAAAAGTCAACAGGTAAACCATGCTCTTACGTCAGGCCTTAGCACAATGCTCCTTGCTATACGACAGCAACGCTGAAACCCGGGGTTTGGGGTAATTTCGTGGTTCAACCTTATTGCTTAGGTACCCATGAAAAAACTACTGTTGCTTGTATTGCTGATAGCCCTGGGGGCCGGAGGATACTATTACTACCAGAGCTTGAAGAACGGGCCGGAAGGAGCGTTGGTGATGGCCGCAGCGGCGGTGCAGTCGCACGACATGGCCGCGTTTGAGAAGTACGTGGACGTGAGCAGCGTGACCAGTCACCTGGTGGACGACGTGGCCCAACAGGGCTCAGCGCTGGCGTCGCTGGTACCAGGCGGCGGGCTGATGATGGGCGGGGCATTGCGGATGCTGAAGCCGGCTCTGGCCAAAGCGGCCCACAAAGAAGTGGAACGCTACGTGGAGACAGGTTCGCTGCAGGCGGCAGCAGATGCAGCGCCGAAACACGTTGTGAACGTCTCGCTGACCGGGCTGGCCAGCCGCGTGGTGAGCGCCGACAGCCAGTTCAAAGGCATCAAGTACAGCCGCGAGGAAGGCGACAATGCTTACGTGGGCCTGGAGGTATCGCAGCCCAAGTACGACACCACCATGGTGGTAGAAGTGAAGCTGCGCCGTTTGGGCGACCATTGGCAGATGACCCAGATTACGAACAGCGGCGAGCTGCTACGCGGTGTAGCGCGACTCGAAAAAAAGCGACTGCTCAACCAATAGAAAAAGGCTGCCGATACCTGGGCTGCGCGCCAGCCCATCTACTTAAACCCAGCAAAAAGCCCCGACCAGATGACTGGTTGGGGCTTTTTGCTGTTGCTGTTTTGAGCGGTTACTTCCGGCCTGAAAACAGGAAGTAGATAATGGAACCGCCAAAGGGAAAGAACCAGATAATGGCACCCCAGATAAGCTTTTTGGTGAGGCTCCAGTCCTGCTTGAGCAAGCTAACCAGGGCCGCAATGGCCATGATGACGTAGAGCACGCCAAAGATGGAAAGGCTACCGTTGTCATTGCGACCATCACAGGAAGTGAACAGCAGCATCAAAGGCATCAGGAGAGCCGCGAGCGGCAAACGGGAGGTGAAGTGACGAAGGGATTTCATGGTGTAAAGGTCAGATGAAAGAAACAACTTGCCCTCAAATACGCAGAGCCCCAAAAATAGATATAATAAAGCGAATTCAGCTATACAACCTATTGATTATGAGAGTTTTGCCTGAATAAAGAGGCTTATCTGGCTAACGAACTCCGGGGCGGCAGCAGGCATGAGGGCCAGCAGCAGCACCACGCCGAAGAGCGCACCGTAGAAGTGGGCGTCGTGGTTGATGTTGTCGCCCCGACGGCGGCCCATGTACCAGGAATAGGCCAGGTAAAGGAAGCCGAAGACAAAGGGCTGAATGGGAATCGGGATGGGGAAGATGATAATGCCGCCCCCGTTGTTGTTCACCGGAAACAGCAGGATGCTGGCAAACAGCACCGACGACACCCCGCCCGACGCGCCGAGGCTGCGGTAGCCGGGGTCGTTGCGGTGACGGAAGTAAGTGGGCAAATCGGAGAGGATGATGCCGCCCAGGTACAGCAGCAGAAACAGCCCCAGACCCGCCCCTTCGCCATAGCCTGCCACCAGCGTGCGGAGCACCACCGGGCCGAAGGAATAGAAGGCAAACATGTTGAAAAGCAAGTGGGCCCAGTCGGCGTGCAGGAAGCCGGAAGTGAGCAAGCGGTACCACTGGCCGTCGGAGCGGGCCATGCGGTAAGGCTCCAGTATCCAGGAGTTCATCAGCTCGTCCTTCGACCAGGCGTAGACGGAGATGGCGACCGTGAGGCCGATGAGAATGATAATAGGGTCGAGCACAGTAAAAGGGGGTGTAGTTGTCAGTGTTAGTCGTCGGTTGTTAGTGCTCAGCAGAGGCAGTCATAAGCATCCTGACAGCCGGCAACTAACAACGGGCAACTAATTAGCTTTCGCGGTCCATGAGCTGCAGCGTCAGCTGGTGCAGGGGCTGTTTGCGCTCCTGCGGGGCCGCTACGCGCTCCAGGTGCTGCAGGGCATCCTGGAAGTAGTCGTTGATGAGCGCCTCCGTCTGCGGGCGAATTTCGAGCTCGTCGTAGATGGCGCGCACGGCGGCTACTTTGGCGTCGGCATCGGTCACGGGCTGGGCAATAAGCTGGCGCAGGATGGCCTGCTGCGACTCGTTGGCCTGGGCCTGAGCGGTGAGCAGCAGGAAGGTCTTTTTGTTGGCCACGATGTCGCCGCCCACGCGCTTGCCGAAGGTGGCGGCGTCGCCGTACACATCCAGCAGGTCGTCGCGCAGCTGGAAGGCCAGGCCGATGTCGGTGCCGAACTGGCGCAGGTGCTCGGCATCTTCCTCGGTGGCGCCGGCCAGGCGGGCGCCCAGCTCCAGGCAGAAGCCTAGCAGGACGGCCGTTTTTAGGCGAATCATGTCCAGGTATTGGGCAATGCTCACCTGGGCTTCGGTCTCAAAATTCATGTCCCACTGCTGGCCTTCGCAGACCTCGGCCGCCGTCTGGCCGAAGCGGGCGAGGATGCGCGGCAACAGCGTCGGCTCTACCTCAAGGAATAGCTCATAGGCCCGCACCAGCATCACATCGCCGGAGAGAATGGCCACGTTGGGGTTCCACTTTTCGTGCACCGTGGCCTGGCCGCGGCGCAGGGGCGCCTGGTCCATCAGGTCGTCGTGCAGCAGGGTGAAGTTATGGAAGACCTCGGTGGCCAAGGCTGGCTTGATGATGCCGCCAAGCTCGTCGGTGAAGAGGTGGGCACCGAGCAGCGTGAGCAGCGGCCGGATGCGCTTGCCGCCCAGACCCATGATGTAGCGGATGGGCGCATAGAGGGTGTCAGGAGCCTGGCCGTAGTCGAGTTGAGCGAGGGCGGCGGTGATGTTAGCGGGGAAGTCGGCTGGGGTCATAGGTAGTGCAAAGAACGGCAGGCGGCGCTGCCGGTTTCAACGGCGCGGCCGGGGAACCTCACCCCCGGCCCCTCTCCAAAAGAGAGGGGAGCCACGGCGGCGCTTGTGGAATAACCGTCCAGCCTGGAACTGTTCTATAAGCCCTCGTATTTCTCCTCCACATTTGCCAAAGCTTCACAGTCGCAATAGCCGCCGTAGTCGCCTAGCCACTGCTTGATGGGCTCAAATGCGAGGTTGCGGCTGGCAGCGAATTGCTGGGTGAAGCGCAGTGTATCGTCGCAATCATGCTCTTCCAGTTGCTGGTCGAGGTAATCGAAGAATTCTTGCAGCTTCTCTTTTGGCATCGGCAGCGCCGCAAGTCTCTCCGCATCGGCCTTTTTCATTAGCTCGTTTTGGATAGCCTTCCGGCGCCCCTTTTCTTCCTGAGATGGCATAACTCAAAGGTGAATGGGCTCGGGATAAAGCTACACAAAAAGCCCCGGCTCTGGATTGAGACGGGGCTTAAGATGTCATTCGAAAATCATCAGGCTCCCCTCTCTTTTGGAGAGGGGCCGGGGGTGAGGTTAAGTGCTGGATTCAGAAGCTACCGCCGCTTCCCCTTAAAACCGCCGCCGCCCTTGCTGCCACCCTTGCCGCCGCCGCTGTGGTCGCGGTAGCCGCGGGGCTCGCTGCTGCGCTGCTTGCGCTCGTCGGCTTCGCGCTTTTTCACGTGGTCGGGGCGGTCGTCTACCAGTTCGAAGTCGATGGTGCGGTCGAGCAGGTTGGCTGATTTAACGACTACCATCATCTCGTCGCCGAACTGGATGATGCGCTTGTTGCTCCGGCCCACGATGCGGTAGTTGTCTTTGTCGAGCTCGTAGGTGTCGCCGGGAATGTCGCTGATGCGGACCATGCCTTCGCACTTGTTCTCCTCGATTTCGATGTACATGCCGCGCTCCGTGAGGCCCGACACGACGCCTTTGAACGTGTTGCCGATTTCATCGGCCATGAACTCCACCTGCTTGAACTTGATGCTGGCGCGCTCGGCGTTGGCGGCTAGTTTTTCGCGGGCCGAGGAATGCTTGCACTCTTCCTCCACGGGGTCGACGGGCACGTTCTTGCCGCCCAGCAGGTAGTGTTCCAGCAGGCGGTGGGCCATCATGTCGGGGTAGCGGCGGATGGGCGACGTGAAGTGCGAGTAGTGGTCGAAAGCCAGGCCGAAGTGGCCGAGGGGCTCGGTGCTATAAATGGCCTTGGCCATGGTCCGGATGGCCAGGCCCTGGAGCACGTTCTGCTCGGGCTTGCCCATCACCTCCGAACTAAGGTTGTTGAGCTCGGTGCTGATTTTCTTCGGGTTTTCGAGCTTCAGCTTGTAGCCAAACTTCTGGGCGAAGAGGGCAAAAGTCTGGAGGCGTTCGGGCTCGGGCGCGTCGTGGGTGCGGTACACCATGGTGAAGCGCGGCTTGGTCTTTTTGAGGTTGAACACGAACTCGGCCACCTTGCGGTTGGCGAGCAGCATAAACTCCTCAATCATCTTGTGCGCGTCCTTGCGCTCCTTCACGTACACGCCGAGGGGCTTGCCGGCTTCGTCCAGGCGGAACTTCACCTCCTGGGTTTCGAAGGTGATGGCTCCCTGCTTGAAGCGTTGGGCGCAGATTTTGTGCGCCATGTCGTTCATCACGTTGATGTGCTCGGCGTGGTCGCCGGCCTTACTCTCGATGCGCTCCTGCGCCTCCTCGTAGCTGAAGCGGCGGTCGGAGTGAATGATGGTTTTGCCAAACCACGACTCGTAGAGCTTGCCGTCTTCGTCCAGCTCAAACACGGCCGAGAAGGTCAGCTTGTCTTCGTGGGGCCGCAGCGAGCATAGGCCGTTGCTCAGGCGCTCGGGCAGCATTGGAATCACGCGGTCTACGAGGTACACCGACGTGGCGCGGTGCTTTCCCTCGCGCTCCAGCTCGGTGCCGGGGCGCACGTAGTGGGTCACGTCGGCGATGTGCACGCCAATTTCCCAGTGGCCGTTTTCCAGCTTCTCAATGCTCAGGGCATCGTCAAAGTCCTTGGCGTCGGCCGGGTCGATGGTGAAGGTGGTGACGTTGCGGAAGTCGCGGCGGCGGGCAATTTCATCTTCCGAAATCACTTCGCTGATGCCTTCCGACTCAGTCTGCACTTCCTCAGGGAATTCAAACGGCAAGCCAAACTCGGCCATGATGGCGTTAATCTCGGCTTCGTTGCCGCCGGCCTGCCCGAAGTTGCGAATGACCTCGCCCACCGGCTGGCGGCCGCTGTCCTCCGGAAACTCGTTGATGCGCACCAGCACCTTGTCGCCGTTGCGCGACTCGTGTAGCAAGTGCGGCGGCACAAACACATCGAAATACACCTTGCGGTTGTCGGCTTTCACAAAGCCCAGCGTGCCCTGAATCTGGATGCGGCCCACTACCTCGGGGCGCACGCGCTTGAGCACTTCCACCACGTCGCCCATGGGACGGCCGTCGCGGGAGCCGCTGCGCAGCCGCACCCGCACCACGTCGCCCTGCAGGGCGAACTTGAGCTGGTCGGTAAACACGCGAATGTCGTCGCCGCCATCCACGCCCTCGGGCACCACAAAGGCAAAGTTGGGCGTAGCCAAATCCACGGTGCCGATGACCGTGTTAGACGGCGCGCGCTCGGGGCGGTCGTCGCCGTCCACGTAATCGAAGCCGGCCGCGCGGCGGCGGTGCACAATGGGGTCCTGGCCAAACTGGGCCTGCACCGAACGGTTGCGGGGTGGCTCCACTGGCGGGTTGGCTTTTTTGGTCGGTTTACGGGCCTTAGAAGGCACGGGGGCCGCCGCCACAGCTTCGGTATCAGCCAGCCGGTATTCGTCGTTCTGCAGCAGGGTAATAAGGCCTTGCTTGCGCAGCGTCTTGATGTGGGCGAAGATTTCCTCGCGCTGGCCCTTGGTCGTGACACCGAGGCGGCGCGAGAGCTGCCGGTAGGCGAGGACCTTGGTAGGGTTTTCGGTAAAGGCGCTCAGCACTTGTTCCTGGCTGATGGCGGTGGGTTCGGGCTTTTCGCGCTTGGCGCGGGGAGCCTTGGGGTTTTCGGGGGTATTCATGTAAAAAAAGCGGCCGCCGAAAGGTTGATTGGTCGCAGGCGGCGAGAGCGGAAAAATGAGGTTGGCGGCGGGGCCGCGCCACGTAGTGAAACGCGAGCCGGGCCGGGAGGTTATTTATTTGAAATGTGGCTGTATTCAGCTTCCCTTTCTCCGTCATGCTGAACGGAGCGTAGCATCTCTACCGTGCAAGTAATTAAATCGGCAGCAACGAAGCCGTAAAGCTGCTTCGGCTACGCTCAGCATGACGAGCTGCTGGCCCCGCCAGACGTTAGGCCCGACTGGCCACGGCGGCTTCGATGTCGGCCAGGCTGTCTTTGGGAATAGCGGCCAGCAAGCCCTGGGTGTATTCGTGCTGCGGCGCGGCGTAGATGGCCGCTGCCGGGCCGCTCTCCACGATGCGACCCTGGTGCATGACCAGCAGCCGGTCGCTCATAAACCGGGCCACCGACAGGTCGTGGGTGATGAACAGATAGGTGATGCCGAACTCGCGTTTGAGGTCGTTGAGCAGGTTCAGGACCTGCGCCTGCACCGAGACGTCGAGGGCCGAAACCGACTCGTCGCAGACAATCAGCTTGGGCTGCAATGCCAGCGCCCGGGCAATGCAGATGCGCTGCCGCTGCCCGCCGCTGAACTCGTGCGGGTAGCGCTGGAAGTGCTCCTCGCGCAGCCCCACGGTGCGCAGCAGCTCCAATACTTTTGCTTTTTGCTGCTGGCGGGTGCCGCCCACGTTATGCACGCGCATCGGCTCCCAGATAGCTTCGCCCACGGTCAGCATCGGGTTGAGGGCAGCGTAGGGGTCCTGAAACACCAGCTGCAAATCGCGCCGACGGTGGCGCAATTCCCCGCTTGACAGCTTCGCCAAATCGGTTCCTTCAAACAGGATGCTGCCCGCCGTTGGTTCCGTGAGGCGGAGCAGCGCCCGGCCGAGGGTGGTTTTGCCACAGCCCGACTCCCCTACCAGCCCAATGGTTTCACCGGGGTACAGCGTGAAGCTGACATCGTCCACGGCCCGCACGTAATCGGTGGCTCGGTGGAAGAAGCCCTTGCGGAGCGGGAAGTAGACCTGGAGGTTTTTTACCTCCAGCAAAGGCGCGGCCAAAACCTCACCCCCTGACCCCCTCTCCAAAAAAGAGGGGGCACCGGAAATGCTCTTGGATATTTCAATTGAAGATTCATCCTCACGAACCGGTGCCCCCTCTTTTTTGGAGAGGGGGTCAGGGGGTGAGGTGAACGCCTGCGCGGAACCGCCCACCCGTGGAACATCCCCCAAAACGCCATGTTCCACGGGGAACGTTTTGGTGGTTTCAGTTTTATCGGCTAACTGCTGGGCTTCCACTTCGGGCGAAGATTCCGCAAGTGCCTCATCTGGAAGCGAAACAACGGGCTCGGGCTGGGCCAGCAACTGCCCGCTGGCGTCTTCCCGCATGAAATCAGCCACCACGGGGAGGCGTTTTTTGCCCACCGAGAGGCGCGGACGGCACGCCAACAGGCCTTTTGTGTACGGATGTTGCGGATTTGAAAAAATATCCAGCACCCTCCCCTGCTCCACCACCTTGCCCCGGTACATCACCAGAATGCGGTCGGCGATTTCGGCCACCACGCCGAGGTCGTGGGTGATGAAGAGGACGGCGGTGTTGCGCTGGCGGCGCAGGTCGTCGATGAGGCGCAGCATCTGGGCCTGCACCGTCACGTCGAGGGCCGTGGTGGGCTCGTCGGCGATGAGCAGGGCCGGGCGGCAGGCCATGGCCATGGCAATCATCACGCGCTGCTTCTGGCCGCCCGAGATTTCGTGCGGGTAGCTGCCGAAGATGCTTTCGGGGCGCGGCAGTTGCGCCTCGCTGAACAGTTCGATGGTGCGGGCCTTGGCGGCGGCCGGGCTGAGGTCGGTATGGAGGTGCAGGGCTTCCACCACCTGGCTGCCGCAGGTGTACACGGGGTTCAGCGAGGTCATCGGCTCCTGGAAAATCATGCCGATGTCGTTGCCGCGCACCTGGCGCAGGTCGGTTTCGGAGAGTTTCAGCAGGTCGGTTTCGCCCAGCTTTTCGGATTGGAAGAGGGCCTGGCCGCTGGCAATGCGGCCGGGCGGCATTGGAATGAGCCCCAGCAGCGCCAGCGACGTCACGGACTTGCCCGAGCCCGACTCGCCCACAATGGCCAGCGTTTCGCCCCGGTGCAGCTCAAACGACACGTTGTCGACGGCCCGAACGTCGCCGCGGTGGCTGGAGAAGTCGATGGTGAGGTTGGAAACGGTGAGCAGCGGGTTGGGCACGGAGGGAATTATGGGCAGATTTGGGGGTGGTTTTGGATACGCAAGAACGTCATGCAGCGCATAGCGAGGCGCTATTATCTGAGATAAAGCGTGCTGAGCAGTATTGATTTTACTTTAAATGGTATTCGTTTAAAATCCTACTTACTTTGGCGGGGAACAACTTTTTAAAAAAGAAGCCATTGCATTATGAATAGCAATAAAATAATTATTTGTTTATCAGCCTTCTTAGTAGCCTGTTCTACCAATCGCAAGCCAGTCGATGATAACAGTCAACATGTAAAGCTTCTCTGGCGAAACCCCAAACTCAACTGGATAACCTCTTCGCTGCTTCTTAAGGATAGTCTGCTCTATTTTGGCAGCTTTAATAACGTGTTCTCCGCGGCGAATATAGCCAATGGCAAAATCAAGCTAACTTTTAAAACGGGTGATAACCCTTACTATCCGCCCATTATTTCCGGAAACAGAATTTACTTCTCCAGCTTTGATTTAAATGTGTACTGCCTAGACTCCTCAGGCAATCTGGTTTGGAAGCGGAAGACGGCTGGCCGCGTTAAGAATGCCTTACTCGAGCGAGACAGCATTCTCTATATTCCAGTTCGTGCTGATGGCTTATGGGCAATAAAGGCAAGCAATGGCGAGACCGTTTGGCACTTGCCGCAACCCGCAGTAAGCTTATCAACTAACCAGCCGCTATTACGAGCAAATAAGCTTTATGTAGGTATGTGGGGACTATCGGACAGCTTATTGGCAGTAGATAACAAGACAGGTAAGATAGATTGGGCTACTAGTTATCCAGACTATGCTAGTTCGGACCCTGTTGCCTCTCCCGATGGGCTGGTGGTATGCAATGATAAATATTACAAGGGCGGGAAGGTTAAACTACTCAACTATACTAACGGCAGAGAGATTTGGAGTACGGTTTTGAAGTGCGAGGCTCTGTTCCAACCACTCGTGCAAGCAAGTCAGGTTATCGTTGCTACTTATGATGAACAAGTAGTTTGCCTAAGTACTGGTACGGGACAAATTTTGTGGACTACCAAATTACAACCTAAGGAAGAGGTATCGACGCAATTTTGTCGCTTCCAGCAAGGCGTCTACTTTGGCACTACGGCTCGCAATCTGTACTGCCTAGATAGCCAGACAGGAAAGCTTCTTTTCAAAGAATCTTTTAACTACGGTATAGCGGACCCACTCGTGGCAAACAACACGCTATATATTCCTACTGGGGGCAACGAATTATGGTGTTTGAAATAATAGCTCTGACTTCGCCCAACTGAAGCGCTGCTCCTCCCCTACTACGCCAGCTTCTCAGCGTCTGGAGCGACTAAGGGCGCGCTTTCCTGGTGCGGGGCGGCTACTGGCTGCGATTCGTTGAAAAAGCGGCTCTGGTTGAGCAGAATCAGCGCTACGCCGATGAAGATGGAGGAATCGGCGATGTTGAAGATGGGGAAACCGCTGCTGTAGCTGCCGCCGATAAGGGGCCATGATTCGGGGAAATACCCCACGTACAGCGGCACGAAAATCATGTCGATGACCTGGCCGTAGAACCAGCGCGTGGGCGACCCTACAGGGGCGTTATCGTAGATAATTCCGTAGAAAACCGAGTCGATGAGGTTGCCGAGCGCGCCGCCCAGAATCAGGGCCATGCAGGCGATGTATCCTGCTGCCACGCGCTGGCGGCACAGGTGAATGATGTAGTACACCAACCCCACCACGGCCACGCTGCGGAAGGCGGTCAGAATCAGTTTGCCGTAGGGGGCGGGCAGTTGCGCACCGAAAGCCATACCGGGATTCAAAATGTAATTCAGCTTGACAAACTCTCCTAAAAGCGGGATTTCGCCGGCCGAACCGGGCTCCATGTAGGTATGCACAGCCCACTTCGAGAGCTGGTCGATGGCGATGATAAACAGGGCCAGCAGGAAGAACTTGACGGCGGAATGTGGACGGATGGTCAGGGCTGGGTGCATTGCAAGCGGGATGGGGCTGCAAAGAACGGTAGGAAGTGTCGCCCCCCGCGTCAACCTCACCCCCTGACCCCCTCTCCAAAAAAGAGGGGGCACCGGAAATGCTTTTGCGAGTTTTAAAACATAAAAAGAGCCCGACGCAATGCGCTGGGCTCTTTCTCTTTGTCACTCTTGGTCCGAACCGGTGCCCCCTCTTTTTTGGAGAGGGGGTCAGGGGGTGAGGTGAACGCGTGTGCAGCTACCCCAGATTCTCCGAATCCGGAGCTACCAGTGGCTCGCGGTGGGCAACCACCGGCTCGTCCTGCTTGAAAAAACGGTTCTGATTAAGCAGAATAAAAGCTACCCCAACAAAAATGGAGGCATCAGCAACATTAAATATAGGCCAGAGCGACACATACTTACCTCCCAGCAACGGCCAGTTTTGGGGCAGAAACCCTTCGTAAATGTCCACGTAGAGCATATCAATCACTTGGCCGTAGAACCAGCGCGTGGGCGAGGCAAAAGGGGCATTATCGTAGACGATGCCGTAGAAAATCGAGTCAATCAGGTTGCCCACGGCCCCGCCCAGAATTAGGGCCATGCAGGCGATGTAGCCGCCCGAAGCGCGCTGCTTGCAGAGGCGGATGATGTAGTAGCTCAGGCCAAAGACGGCCACCAAGCGAAAAGCCGTGAGCACCAGCTTGCCATAGGGCGCCGGTAGCTCGGCCCCGAAGGCCATGCCCGGATTAAGCGTGTAATGCAGCTTGAACCAGTTACCGAAAACGGGGATTTCGCCCGCCATACCGGGCTGCATGTAGGTGTGCACGGCCCACTTCGAGAGTTGGTCGATGACGATGATGAGCAGGGCCAGCAGGAAGAATTTAGCGGCGGATTGCTGGCGATTGGAGAGAGTTGGGTGCATTCAGGCGGTGCCAAAAGTAGCGGGAGCAACGGACTGTGTTATTACCATCTTTTTATACCTTTTATAACTGACTGTCTGTGGTTTTAGACCACCAAAGACGAGCTTATTGAGTGTTTGTGCGACCGAGGACTCGCTGGGAATTTTCACCCCCAGCGAGTCGTTCAGCATCAGGCAGTTGCGACCTCCAACAGAACCGGCACCGAGTATTCGTCGAATTCAAGCACCGAGCCACCATTCACGTCGGCGGCGAAGGTGAGGGCGAGGGCCTGCGTTTCGGTGCGGATGTAGTCGCCGAAGGCGGCCACGGCGGCCGTTAGCTCAGGCTGCTGGTCGGCCAGCGTGACGCGGATTTTGTCCTGCACTTCCAGGCCCGAGTCTTTGCGTAGGTTCTGGAGGCGGTTCACCAGCTCGCGGGCGAGGCCTTCCTGGCGCAGCGCGTCGGTCAGGGTCACGTCGAGGGCCACGGTGAGGGGGCCATCGGTAGCCACGAGCCAGCCAGGCAGGTCGTCGGTGCGGATTTCCACGTCGTCGGGCGCCAGCGTGATGGGTTGGCCATCCACTTCCACGGCGAGGCTTCCCTCCTTCTCCAGCGTGGAGATTTCGGCGGCCGTCATGGCCTGAATGCGGGCACCCACGGCCTTCAGGCGCGGACCGTATTGCTGGCCGAGGCGCTTGAAATTGGGCTTCACCGATTTTACCAGCACGCCGCTTTCGCTCTCGTCATCGAGGAATTCGATGTGCTTCACGTTGATTTCGGCACAAATCAGGTCCTCCACGAGGCCGACTTGCTCCTTGGTCGTGTCGTTCAGCACTGGCACTAGGATGCGCTGGAGGGGCTGGCGCACCTTCAGCACCGACTTTTTGCGCAGCGAGTGGGCCAGCGAGCTGATGCGCTGGGCCAACTCCATCCGCTCCTCCAGCTTGAGGTCGATGAGGTTGGTTTCGGCTTCCACCAGCAGCGTCAAATGCACTGATTCCGGGGCCAGGGGCGTGTTTTTGGCCACGGCCTCGGCGCGCATGCCGTCGGTCATGTTCTTATACAGCCACTCGGCGAAGAAGGGCGCGATAGGCGACATCAGCTGGGCCACCACCACCAAGCATTGCTGCAGGGTTTCGAAGGCGGCCTGCTTGTCGGCGGTCATTTCGCCCTTCCAGAAGCGGCGGCGCGAGAGGCGCACGTACCAGTTCGAGAGCTGGTCGGTCACGAAATCCTGGATGGCGCGGGCGGCCTTCGTGGGGTCGTAATTATCGAGGTGACCGCGCGCTTCCACAATCAGCGACTGCAGCTTGCTGAGAATCCAGCGGTCAAGCTCGCTCAAATCGGCCAGCGGAATCCGGTCAAATTCGCGGGTCTGAAACTCATCCAAATTCGCGTAAAGCGCATAGAATGAGTACGTATTGAAGAGCGTGCCGAAGAAGCGGCGCTGCACTTCGGTCACGCCGGCGGGGTCAAACTTGAGGTTGTCCCACGGTGGTGCGTTGGCGATAAGGTACCAGCGGGTGGCATCGGGGCCGAACTGCTTGATGGTGGCAAACGGGTCCACGGCATTGCCGAGGCGCTTGCTCATCTTCTGGCCGTCTTTGGCCAGCACGAGGCCGTTGGCAATCACGTTTTTGAAGGCCACAGAGTCTTCCAGCATCACGGCCAGCGCGTGCAGCGTGAAGAACCAGCCGCGCGTCTGGTCTACGCCTTCGGCGATGAAATCGGCGGGGAAATTCTTGGCAAAAACGTCGGCGTTTTCAATTGGGTAGTGCCACTGCGCGTAGGGCACGGCCCCGGAATCAAACCACACGTCGATGAGGTCGGCCTCGCGGTACAGGGGCTGGCCGGTGGGGCTGACGAGGAAAATATCGTCGACGTAGGGGCGGTGCAGGTCTACTTTTTCGCCGTTGGCGTAGGGGTTGTGGGTCATGACTTCGGCCGCTACGGCCTTGTCAATCTCCGCCTTTAGCTGCGCGATGCTGCCGATGCAGATTTCCTCGGTGCGGTCCTGGCTGCGCCAGATGGGCAGCGGGGTGCCCCAGTAGCGCGAGCGGCTCAGGTTCCAGTCTACTAGGTTCTCCAGCCAGTTGCCGAAGCGGCCGGTGCCGGTGCTTTCGGGCTTCCAGTTGATGGTTTTGTTGAGCTCGATGAGCCGGTCCTTCACCGCCGTGGTCTTGATGAACCAGGAATCGAGCGGGTAGTAGAGCACGGGCTTGTCGGTGCGCCAGCAGTGCGGGTAGGTGTGCTCGTACTTCTCCACTTTGAAGGCCGTGCCGTCGCCCTTCATCTTGATTACGATGCTCTCGTCCAGCGTCTTGTAGTCTGCCCCGGTCTCGTCGTGGCCGTCGTAGTTTTTCACCCAGCGGCCCGCAAACTCGCCCATTTGGGGCACGTAGCGGCCCGTCCGGTCCACGATGGGGCCAAGCGTGCCTTCGGCATCCGGCACCATCAGCGCCGGGATATCCGCCAGCTGCGCGGCCCGGAAGTCATCGGCGCCAAACGTGGGCGAGATGTGCACGATGCCAGTGCCGTCCTCCGTGGTTACGAAGTCGCCATTGATGACGCGGAAAGCCCGCTCCTCTCCTTCAAACGGCGTGAAATCAAACAGGCGCTCGTACTTGATGTCGATGAGGTCAGCACCGGTGAATTCGCCTTCCACACTCCAAGTCAATGCTTTTTTATAGTTGCCTGAAAGGAAATCAGCAGGCATGATAAACTTGCCAACCTTTTCCTTTTCCAGAAAATATCGGCCCACAAGTGACTTAGCCAGTACTACATGAATTGGCTCAAAAGTATAGGGATTGAACGTGCTGATGAGTTGGTATTGAATGTTCTTACCCACTGCCAAGCCCGTGTTAGCGGGCAGCGTCCACGGCGTGGTCGTCCAGGCCAGGATGTACACGTTCGCATCAGCACCAGCAGCGGCAAAAAGCTTCTCAGCAGCTTCGCCATGCTTCACCTTGAACTGCGCCACAACGGTCGTGTCCTTCACGTCCTTGTAGGTGCCGGGCTGGTTCAGCTCGTGCGACGAGAGGCCGGTGCCGGCCGCCGGCGAATAGGGCTGGATGGTGTAGCCTTTGTAGAGCAAACCTTTGTCATAGAGCTTCTTGAGCAGCGCCCAGCAGCTCTCGATGTACTCCGGCTCGAAGGTCACGTAGGGGTCGTCGAGGTCGACCCAGTAGCCCATTTTCTCGGTCAGGTCGTCCCACTGCGCCTTGAAGCGCATCACGGTTTCCTTGCAACGCTGGTTGTAGTCGGCGATGCTGATTTTGTGGCCGATGTCCTCCTTCGTGATGCCCAGCTCCTTCTCCACCTGCAGCTCGATGGGCAGGCCGTGGGTATCCCAGCCGCCCTTGCGGGGCACCTGCTTGCCCAGCAGCGTCTGGTAGCGGCAGAAAATGTCCTTCACTGTGCGCGCCATCACGTGGTGGATGCCGGGTGCGCCGTTGGCGGAAGGCGGGCCTTCGTAAAACACGAACGTGGGCTGGCCTTCGCGGCTGCTTACGCTCTTTTCAAAAATGCCGTGCTCCTTCCACCAGGCGAGGATGTCCTCGCCGAGCTGGCCGTAGTTGAGCGGCTGCTTGTATTCGGGGTATTTCATGAATTGGGTTGTTATCAATTCTTTAGCACGTCATGCTGTGTGTTAATTCTTAAATCTCATACGTGCCTACGTCGCCTTCCTTTCTCATGCGGGCCAGGTTCAGTTCGGCATCGTCGTCTTCTTCGTGGTACGACTCGTCGTAGTGGCGAATCAACGCGTTGTTGTCAATCAGGTTGCCTTTGCCGTGGTCGAAGGTGATGAGCATGGCGGGCAGCAAAATCAGGTTGGAGAAGTTGGTGATTAACAACGACGCCGACATTAACAATCCCAGTGCCTTGGTGCCCCCGAACTCACTGAAAGCGAAGATGCTGAAGCCCACAAACAGCACGATGCTGGTGTAAATCATGCTGGTGCCGGCCTCGCTCAGTGTCACCGACACGGCTTCGCGCACGCGGTTGCCGTTGAGGGCCATTTCCTGCCGGAACTTGGCCAACAGGTGAATGGAGTTGTCGCCGTCGATGCCCAGCGCAATCACGAAAATCAGGGCCGTGCTGGGCTTGAGCGGGATGTTGAAAAAGCCCATGATGCCGGCCGTGAGCACCAGCGTCACGGCATTCGGTATCAGGGCAAACAGCACCGTGCGGGCCGAGCGGAACAGGATGAGCACTACCAGGCCCACCAGCCCAAAGGCCAGAAACAGGCTTTCGCGCAGCGTGTGTATGATGTACTCGTTGCCCTTGGTGAAGATGATGGTGGTGCCGGTGGGCCGGATGTCCATGCCCGAACCCTTGAAAATGCGGTTCATCTCGGGCAGGATGCGCTTGTTCATCAGCGAATCGAGGTTTTGCGAGCCGATATCGGCGATTTTCAAACTGATGCGGGCCTTCTGGCCAGTGCTGTCGGCGAAGGAGCGCAGGAGCTTGCTGTTCATGCCCGCCTCGTTGCCGGCGCCCTTGGAGTTGGCCAGGGCAGTGAGGATAAAAGGCCGCTCCGAATTATCGGGCAGCCGGAAAAACTGGGGGTCGCCGTTGTAAAAAGCCTGCGTGCTGGCCTTGAGGAAGGTAACCAGGCTGACGGGCGGCGACAGTTCCGGCTGCGTCCGCAGAAACTTCTCGAACTGGTCGATTTTTTCCAGGTTCTTGAGCTTCAGCAGGCCGCGCTTTTTGTGGGTATCGACTTCAAATTCCAGCGGCATCACGCCGTTGAAGTGACTTTCGAAGAAGGCCAAATCGGCATTAACGGAGCTTTTCTTGGGCAGGTCGTCCACCATATACGACACGGATTCGATGCGCGAAATGCCGAAGGCCGCGCCCGCAATCAGCACCAATGCCGCCACGTACACGGTGGGCCGTCGGTCGAGCACAAGGTGGTCGAAAAACTCCAGCAGCTTGGTGAGCGGCTTGGCGTCGAGGTGCTCCAGCTGCTTGGGCGTGGGAGGCGGCAACATGCTGAACACGGCCGGAATCAGAATGAAGCTGATGACGAAGGCCGCGAAAATATTGACCGTGGCCACCAGCCCGAACTGGTAAAGAATGGCAATATCGGTGAAGGCAAACACGATGAAGCCCACGGCCGTGGTCGTGTTGTTCATGAGCGTGACGAGGCCAATTTTGCGGATTACCCGCGTCATGGCCAGCATCTGGTTGCCCGATTTTCGGTAGTCGTAGTGGTAGCGGCTCAGCAGGTAGGTGCAGTTCGGTATACCGATAACGACGATAATACTGGGAATCAGCCCCGTAAGTAGGTTTATTTTGAAGCCCAGCAGCACAATGGAGCCTATGCACCATACCACCGTGACGCCCACCACAATGAGCGGAAACACCACCGCCGACCACGTTCGGAAGAACACCAGCAGCGTGAGCCCCGTGACCACCATGGCCAGAATGGTGAAAAACTTCATTTCCGAGGCCACCTTGCTCGTCATGGTGGAGCGCACGTAGGGCAGGCCGGCGTAGTGTAGCTTGATGCCCGTCTTCTTCTCAAACTGCGTGGAGAAGCCCAGAATGTTGTTCATCACCGCCTGCCGGCGCGACGAATTCAGGTACTTCGGGTCCATGGTGAGGGCCAGCAGCGTGGCCCCGGTGACGGGGCTGATGAGCTGGCCCTTGTAGAATTCCACGCTGTTCACCACCCGCATCAGGCTATCCAGTTCAGCTTGGGTGCGGGGCGCGGTGCCAAAAATGGGCGTGGCCCGGAAGCTGTTGGTAGCCGTGTCTTTGCTGATGTTCAGCAGCTTGCTCACGCTAAGCACGCCGTTCACGCCTTCTATTCGGGCAAGAGTATCGGTGAGGCGACGGAACTCATTAAAGTTGCCCAGCTTGTACACGGAGCTGTCCTGCAGGCCCAGCACCAGCACGTTGCCGTCTTCCCCAAAAGTCTTCTTAAAGTCCTGGAAATAAATCATGTCCGGGTCGTTCGGACTCACCACCTGGGCAAAGTCGTAGGTCATCTCCACATCCTTGGCTTTCCAGGCCATGAACACGGTGATAACGGCCAACACCGCAATCAGCGACAGACGAAACCGGATGATGAAATAAGCGAGACGCTCCCACATAAAACCCTGCAAAAAGGCAAAGTTACATTAAGGGCCTGACGCGGGAACCTCACCCCCGGCCCCTCTCCAAAAGAGAGGGGAGCCTGACGTCACCCAAAATTTCCAGAATGCGATGTTATAATCACCAAAAAGCCCCAACTCTGGATTGAGTTGGGGCTTTGATAAAGGCTACCGCAAGATTCATTAGGCTCCCCTCTCTTTTGGAGAGGGGCCTGCCCCACAAGGGTCTCGTGAGGTTTCCGCGTGCGCCGGTCAACTTTCTACAGTTGCTCAAAAATCCGCTTGAAGCTCACGGCCTCGCCGATGTAGCTCTTCAGCTCCGAAATCGGCATGCGAGTTTGCTCGCGGGAGTCGCGGTGGCGCACGGTCACGGTGTTGTCTTCCAGGGTCTGGCCGTCTACCACAATGCAGAAGGGCGTGCCGATGAGGTCCTGGCGGGTGTAGCGCTTGCCGATGGCGTCGCGCTCCTCCAGCACAAGGCGGAAGTCGAACTTCAGGGCATTGAATATTTCCTGGGCCTTCTCGGGCATGCCGTCTTTGCGCACCAGCGGGAAAATGGCCGCCTTCACCGGGGCCACGGCGGGGTGCAGCCGCAGCACGGTGCGGGTTTTGGTGGTTTGGGCATCGCCCTCCCCTTCCGTAATGGTTTCCTCCTCGTAAGCATTGCAGAGCGTGGCCAGAAACAGGCGGTCGGCGCCCACCGAAGTTTCCACCACGAAGGGCACGTAGTTGCCGTAGGCCTTGCCGGTGGCGGGGTCAATGTCGGCGTCGAAGTACTGCTGCTTCTTTTTCGACAGCGCCTGGTGCTGGGTCAGGTCGAAGTCGCCGCGCGAGTGAATGCCCTCCATTTCCTTGAAGCCGAAGGGGAATTCGTACTCAATGTCCACGGCGGCCTTGGCATAGTGGGCCAGCTTGTCGTGGTCGTGGAAGCGCAGCTTGGCGGCGGGCAGGCCCAGCGCCTCGTGGAACTTGCGGCGGGCCGCCTTCCAGGTGTCGTACCACTCGCCTTCGGTGCCGGGGCGCACGAAGAATTGCATCTCCATCTGCTCAAACTCCCGCATCCGGAAAATGAACTGCCGCGCCACAATCTCATTCCGGAACGCTTTGCCAATCTGGGCTATGCCGAACGGCACCTTCATGCGGGCCGATTTCTGCACGTTCAGGAAGTTCACGAAAATGCCTTGGGCCGTTTCGGGGCGCAGGTACACGGGCGGCGCGTCCGAATCCACGGCCGAGCCCTGGGTCGAGAACATCAGGTTGAACTGGCGCACTTCGGTCCAGTTGCCGGTCTTGGACACGGGGCACAGAATTTTCTCGTTGAGGATGAGCTGGCGCACGCCGGCCAGGTCGTTGGCCGTGAGCAGGCGGCCCATCTCGGCGGTGAGGGCGGCCCCGCGGGCAGCATCGCTGGCATTCTCATACTCAGCGGCTTTTTCTTCGAGCAGCACGTCGGCGCGGTAGCGCTTCTTGCTGTCGAGGTTGTCAATCAGCGGGTCGTTGAAACCAGCTATGTGGCCGCTGGCCTCCCAGGTTTGCGGCGCCATGAAAATAGCGGCGTCGATGCCCACCACGTTGTCGTGCAGCTGCGTCATCGACTCCCACCACAGGCGCTTGAGGTTGTTTTTCAGCTCCACGCCGTTGGGGCCGTAGTCGTACACGGCGGCCAGGCCGTCGTAGATTTCCGATGACTGAAATACGAAGCCGTATTCCTTGGCGTGGGCCACTATATCCTTGAGCTGGGTGGTTTCGAGTGCTGGGTTCATGCCCACAAAAGTAGGCCGATGTGGCCCAAGCTGAAACTTGTGCGTACAAGGCGCGCCCACTTGTCATCCTGAGCGCGCGAAGGACCTTCTCACCGCCGCGCAATTTGCATCGAGCAGTGAATCACCCGTGAAAAGGTCCTTCGCGGCGCTCAGGATGACCACGCGTTTTATCAGTGGTCACAATTCGGTAACATAGCGTCCGTAAGCTACCGCCCTACCTTTGTCGTATGATTCAATTTAAGTACTCACTAATCCCTTCTTTATGTTTGGTTTAGAACCTCACGTGCTCTTGCTTCTTGGCGTATGCCTGCTGGCAGCCTGTGCGTTCGAGTTCGTCAACGGCTTCCACGACACGGCCAACGCCGTAGCCACGGTTATTTACACCAACACGCTGCGGCCCTGGGTGGCGGTGGTGTGGTCGGCGTTCTGGAACTTCATCGGCGTGTTTGCCGGCGGCATCGGCGTGGCCATGGGCATTGTGTACCTGCTCCCGGTCGAAAGCCTGGTCGATACCAATGTATACCACGGCATTGCCATGGTGGGCGCCCTCATCCTGGGCGCTATTATCTGGAACGTGGGCACGTGGTACTACGGCATTCCGGCGTCTAGCTCCCACGCGCTTATCGGCTCCATTCTGGGCGTGGGCATTGCGTTTTCGCTGCTGCCAGAATCCCGCGGCGCGGCCGTGAACTGGGGCAAAGCCGGCGAAACCGGCCTGGCCCTGCTGGTGGGCCCGCTGCTGGGCTTTGCCTTCACCATCGGCATGATGTTTCTGTTTAAGCGTTTTGTGCCCAACAAAGCCATTTTTAAAGAGCCGCACAAGCGCAAGCCCCCGCCCCTCTGGATTCGGCTTATGCTGATTGTGACTTGCACGCTGGTGAGCTTTTTCCACGGCTCTAACGACGGCCAGAAGGGTGTGGGCCTCGTCATGCTGATTCTCATCGGCATCGTACCCAGCTACTTTGCCCTCGACCAATCCAAGAACCCGCTCGACCTGCGCGAGTCCCTCGCGCAAGTGGAATACGTGATGACCCGCGTGAACCGCAACGAACTGAGCCCGGCCGACACCAAGATGCTGGCCGAAATCCAGATCCAGACCAACGACCTCGACCGCATCTTCGCCAATACCACCAACATTGAAGACCTGCCCCGGCAAACCCGCTTCGAGATTCGCCGCGACATCCTGCTCATTGCCAACCGCGCCAAAAAGCTGCTCGGCTCCGAAAAAGTAAGCCTAAGCACCCAGGACCGCAAAACCTACGACGCCTCCATTGCCGACATGCGCACCTTCACCGACTACGCCCCGTGGTGGGTGCTCTTGATGGTGAGCGTTTCGCTGGCCATGGGCACCATGATAGGCTGGCAGCGCATCGTTAAAACCATTGGTGAACGCATCGGCAAGGAGCACCTGAGCTACGCCCAGGGGGCCTCCTCGGAGTTGGTTACGGCCGCCATGATTGGCGTTAGTACCCAGTTTGGTTTGCCGGCTTCTACCACGCACGTGCTCACCTCGTCCATTGCGGGCAGCATGGTGGCCAGCCGCGGTGTGAAGAACATCAACCCCGGCATGGTCCGCAACATCGCCCTGGCCTGGGTGCTCACGCTGCCCGTTACCATGGTGCTGTCGGGCCTGCTGTTTCTGCTGTTCCGCGCCATCCTTGGCTAGCGTTCCCCACCACCCAAAACACAAAAAAGGCTGCCCTTCACCGGGGCAGCCTTTTTTATTCCCGGTTCATTAGCAAACGAGCGTTTGCTACTAAAATGGAAAATCTGGGGGATAACCCCACCGTTTTTAGTGACTTGTCCACTTATACACAGTCAAAACCGCGACAAATGTGGATAACCCGGCCTTATTTGGGCCACTGCACTTCCATGTCGTCGTTGATAAACACCCCGAAGTTCACGAACTGCAGCTCGCCTTCTTCGAAGTATAAGTCAATCATCGACTTCTCGTAGGACAGGCGCACTGCTCCTTCTTCCATGGTTTCCAGCTCGGGCTCAAGCTGGTTGTGGCGCTGCATAAGGGCCTTTATTTGGTCCACGCTCTGGCCGTAGATGGCCTCGCCGTAGAGGCGCATGCCGGGGTTGTCGGTCTCAATGCAGCTCAGGCGGAAGTCATCTTCGCGGTCGAAGTAGAGCGAGAGCAGGTAGTCTTCTTCGTGGTAATTCCAGGCCTGGTGCTCGAAGTCGTCGTCGTCGTCAGACTCTTCAATCTCCTCGGGCTCGCCCACCAGGGTGCGCACCTCGTCCATGGTGGCGCCAAAGCGCAGGGGGCCCATGCCGGTGCCCAGAATAATTTCGTTTTCCTCGATGCTGGAGGGTTGAGTAGTGCTCATGGGGTTGGGTTAAAAGGGAAGGTACAAAGGTAGGCAGTGTCACAGAACGTCATACGGCAGGCCGTCATGCCGAGCGCAGTCGAGGCATCTCGCGTGGGGCAGTAATTCAATCGTGATGACGAAGCGAGCAAGATGCCTCGGCTGCGCTCGGCATGACGTTCTACTTGCCGTACTTCTCCACAAATGCTTCTTTCTGTCGGATGTATTCGGGGTGGGCTTTGGCCTCGTCCCACTTCTGCTTGAAAATGGCCGCGGCTTCCACCTTGTCCACATCGGGGTGGGTGGTGCGCGGGAGTTCGGCGCGGCCGTGGGCACCGCTCTGGCCTTTCTTGTCGTCGGGCACGGGGCCGTCGTATTTCTTGCCGCCGCGGTGGTTGGCGTAGCGCCGGGCCCGCGTAAAGCCCATCTGGATAAATTTCCGGGCCATGTCGGCGCCCACGAAATCTTCGGCCTTCAAATACGCCTCAAACAAGCCGTAAATCGTCTCCGACGACTCGGTGGCTGCCGCGGCGTCTTTGAAGCGCCAGTGGGGCAGGATTTCGCCCTTGTAGGGCTGCACCAGCAGCACGCCCTGCTCGCCGCGGCCCACGCGGTATAGTTCGGGGTGTTTTCGGAAATCGAGGGTGTGGAAATCGAGGGTATAGTCGAAAGGCATGGACTACTATACGCAAAGTGCCCAGCGTGGGGATAACCACGCCAGCTTTCCACTTTTTCAGCTGGGTAGCGGCACTAGACCTTTTGGTGTACCGTTTTTTTTATTAACCCTTTACTTGGGACCAAACCCTTGAACCGGGTTTTCCCCAACCTTAATTTTTTGTTAAATCTTTTTTCTAAAAAACCCTTCTTATTCCCACTCATTAGGTCAGTTGATAAGTGGATAAGCTCGAGAGGTTATCCCCAGCGTGGAAAACGTGGGGGTAAGCAGAGCCTTATCCACGCGCTATACACCCCGATTGTGGAAAATAAAATATTTTATATCAGTTAGTTAACTATCTTTTCAACATATGGGCCCACTGTCCACATTTTCACTATCCCCCGGCAAATGGGCGTGTGGGAAGGCGAAATGAGGTGGAGAAGTTATCCACGGTTATCCCCGCGGCTTTTGCCCTGTACGGGTCCGGAAAGCACCAAAAAAACTTGTGCCCCACTTATCCCCGTGTGGCTGCCGTGTTTCCCCCGGGTTATCCCCGAAATTAGCCACAGCGCAAAATGGATGTGGAAAACCAGTGGAAAACTAGTGGATTACCCCTGTAAAAGGCCGTCAGTAACTGGATTCAATGATTAGTTATCCACGATTGGGGGTAACTGAGGGTAAAACGGTGGTTTTTGAGTGGCCAGTAGGGTTAAAGAGTAGCCGTGAGTAGAGGAGGCTGGCTTCGAGCCTGTGGCTCGGGAAGGCAGTTTTTAATGGCCCGAACGCGCGTAGTTCATCAGCGAGCCACAGGCTCGATACCAGTCGGCAGCGCGTCGCAGACGCGCGCCAGCCTACTGCTGCTACTACTGCCGCGTACTGCCGTTAAAACTGAATGGCTTCCACAATGTCGAAGCCGGCCCGCACCTGCTGGGGGCGGGGGTGCAGGTACACGGGCTCGGGGAGCACCAGCAGGTTGGGGTCGCCGCCGCGCCAGCGGCCGTCGCCGTTGCTATCTATCAGCACGCGGAGGCGGTAGGTACCGGGCGGGATGTTGGCAAAGGAATACGTGCCCTTGGGGCTGGCCAGCGTAGCTACCACCTGCAGCTTGTCATCAAGTAGCTGCAAATCAAAACTTTTGGCAGTAGTAGCGATGGTGCCCGACAAACTATTGGACACATCCTGCTCGCTGATGCCCAGGCGCAGGGGCTGCAGGCGCAGGGGCTGGCCCGTAACAGCGCTGATTACGGTGCTGTCGAGCACCACATCCAGCCGGTTTTTGGCCCGGGCATTGAAGCGCACAGTGAGCTGCGTGCGGTCGGGGCTGAGGGTGCGTCGGCGGGCAAGCGCAGGGGGCGACGCCGGATGGAGTCTTCCACGAGCGTACCGAACGGCTTGCCAGCTGCCAGCCGCACCGGCACCGCGAACTGAAACACCACCTGGCCCTTGGGAAACACCGAACGTGGCCCGCCCTCAACCGTGTACAGTGGCGGGGCGGCAGACTTCTTGGCCGTGGCCGGCGGGGCCGAGAATTTCACCTGCAGCGTGTCGCGGCCCACGTTGCCGGTGCTGTCGGTGGCGGTGAGCAGGTAGCGGCCATCGCCCACGTCCGGGGTTTTGAAAAGCACCACCGTCCGGCCGCGGTCGGTGAGTTGCAGGGCTTCGGATACGGCACCTGCGGCCTGGCTGGTGCCCAGCGGCGAGAGTCTGGCGTCGCGCAGGCCTTCGTTGAAACTCAGGCGAAGCTGCGTGGGACTGGCCTGCCGGGAGGTGGCCAAGGGGGCGCGCTGGTCGGGTTGGGTGAGCAGCAGCGCCACGGGCGGGCCGGCGGGGCTGCCCGCAATGGTGATGGGCTCGGGCAGGTAGGCAATTTTCTCGCCTTCGTCGTAGCGGCCGTTGTTGTTCTTGTCGGCCAGGGCGTAAATTTTGTAGGGCCCGGACTTCAGGAAGCTCAATTCAAACTTGCCCTCCTTGTCGGTGAGCACGCTGTAGTAGGGCCGGCCACGCTTCACCCCGGCAGTATCGGCCGCGCGGTACAGCCCCACGCTGGCTCCGGCCACGGGGGTAGCCGTGAGCAAATCAGTCACCACGCCGTTCACCTTGCCTGAGTCCAGCACGGCGCCGGTGCTGAAGTTGAGGTACGCATTCTTGGCAGGCAGGCTTTCGGTGATGTCCACCACCGCGTCGCGAAAATTGAAGCTGTAGGTGGTGTTTTCGTCCAGCGGCTTCTCAAAAAGCAGCGTGATGGTGTTGCGGTCTTCGCGGAGCTTGTAGGGGTTGTCGGGCGGGAGCTGGGGCGTAATGAGCAGGTTTTTGCTCAGCTCTTTGGTAATAACTGCCTCCGAAAACTCCAGCCGCACAAACTTCTGCTTCACGTTGCGGGCCGCGCTATCGGGCGAGCTCGCAATGAGGCGCGGGGGCGTGCGGTCGCGTGGCCCCCCCAGGGGCGGGGCCACGGCGGCGCAGCTTTCCAGCAAGGCAACCAGCGCCAGCAAAGCCAGCAGTTCAGCGCGAACGGACATTATACAACAACAACAGCGTGGTGAATAGAACAACAAACGACAGCCGCGCCGATGCGCAACACCCAACGACGGGACCCGCCCGGGCAGTATCGGCCACAAAGGTGGGCGGCATAGGTTATAGTACCAGCCGCCGCGTTCGGGGCTAAGCTACAAGTGCCGGCAACCCGCCCACTCGAACCAGCGCAACTGGCCGCCCGGTACAGGCAGCCCGCGCCGCATCAGGCCGCCGGGGTGCGGCGCCCGACCACGTACAGCAGGCTCGAATACTGGCCGGCGTGCTGCTGCGCGTATTGGTTGGATTTGTAGCCAGCTTTGAGCACTGTGAGCAGGCCACCGGCCCGCTCCGCCTTGTGCTTTTCGCTGAGCATGCTCACGTAATAGGCATCCAGGGGCATGGGCAGGGTTTGGCGAACCACCAGCTTGTGCTTTTTGAGCAGCTGGGCCATGGTTTTGGGCGCGAAATGGTAGAGGTGCCGGGGTACATCGTATGCCGCCCACAGCTCGCGGTAGTGCTGGGCATCCAGGCTTTCCACGTTGGGCACGGCAATGAGCAGCACCCCATCAGGCTTGAGCAGCGCCAGTAGTTGGGTCAGCGTTTCGTTGAGTGTATGCACGTGTTCGAGCACGTGCCAGAGCGTGATGGCATCAAACGTACCGGGCTGAAACGAAGTAAGGCTGCCCTGCCCAATGGGCTGGCCCAGGCGCTGGCTGGACTCTTCGCGGGCACGGGCATTGGGCTCCAGCCCCGCCACCTGCCAGCCCGCCGACTTGGCCGCCGCTAGAAAGTGGCCCGTACCACAGCCGTAATCCAACAGCTTGCCGCGCCGGGGCGCCAGCTTATTGAGCAGGCCCACCTTGCGGCGCATGGTGAAAAACCGCGCCACTTTGTAGGCCTGGTTGATGAGGCCCGCCGCCGCACTGTTGTGCGACACGTAAGCATCCGACTCGTAATACTTGCCAATTTCCGCCTCGCTCGGCCGCGGGTTGGTGAACTGGAAGCTGCACGCCGCGCACTGCACAATGGCGAAGCTTTCGTGGCTCACCGTGCGGTCTTCCACTACCAGCTTATTCTTGAAATCGGTTTTGCCGCAAACCGGGCAATTATCAATTCGTTCGTAGGACACAAATTCTAATTATAAATTATGAGTTATAAGTTATGAGTAATTGGCTACGAGCGGCAGATAGGCCAACTCATAATTTATAACTCATAATTCATAACTCACCTGCCAAGGTACACCATCAGCACCGACACATCGGCTGGGGAAATGCCGCTGATGCGCGAGGCCTGCCCAATGGTTTCGGGCTGAATCTTGAGCAGCTTTTCGCGGGCTTCGTGGCTGAGCGCGGGCATGGCCCGGTAGTCGAGCCGGCCCTGAATCACGAAGTTTTCCAGCTCCTGCTGGCGGGCGGCCTGCTGGTGCTCCTTCTGCAGGTAGGTTTCGTATTTGATGTTGATGATGGCCTGTTCCAGCGCCTCGGCATCAAAAGCTGCCAGGGCCTCGTCCAGGGTGGGCAGGGCCCGGCGCAGGTCGGCCAGTTCCACGTTGGGCCGGCGCAGCAGGTTCACGGCGCGGGTTTTCTCGTGAATTTCAGCCGAGCCAAGCTCCACCAGCAGCGGATTGATTTCAGTAATTTCGATAGCGAATTTTTGGAACAGCTCGGCCAGCTCGGCGGCCTGCGCTTCTTTCATCCGCACGCGCTCCAGCCGCTCATCCGAGGCCAAGCCCAGTTCGTGGCCCAGCGGCGTGAGGCGCAGGTCGGCGTTGTCCTGGCGCAGCAGGATGCGGTGCTCGGCCCGGCTCGTGAACATGCGGTAGGGCTCGTCGGTGCCCTTGTTCACCAGGTCGTCGATGAGCACGCCGATGTAGGCCTCGCTCCTTTTCAGGACGAAGGGCGCCTTGCCGTTGACTTTGTTGTGGGCGTTGATACCGGCCATCAGGCCCTGGCAGGCGGCCTCCTCGTAGCCCGTGGTGCCGTTTATCTGGCCCGCGAAGTACAGCCCCGCAATCAGCTTGGTTTCCAGCGTGAGGCTGAGCTGGGTAGGCGGGAAAAAGTCGTACTCAATGGCGTAGCCGGGGCGGAACATCTTGGCCCGCTCAAAGCCCGCTATTTCGCGCAGGGCACGGTACTGCACGTCCTCGGGCAGCGAGCTGCTGAAGCCGTTGATGTAGCATTCCACCGTGCTCCAACCTTCGGGCTCTACGAAAATCTGGTGGCGGTCCTTGTCGGCGAAGCGGTTGATTTTGTCCTCCACGCTGGGGCAGTAGCGCGGCCCCAGGCCCTTGATGCGGCCCTGGAACATGGGCGACTTCTCGAAGCCCTCGCGCAGGATGTCGTGCACCCGCTCGTTGGTGTAGGTAATGTAGCAGGGGCGCTGCTTGGTGAGGCGCGGCGTGTCGAGGTACGAGAATTTGGTGGGCACTTCGTCACCGCCCTGCATTTCCATTTTAGAATAGTCCAGGCTGCGGCCGTCCACGCGGGGCGGGGTGCCGGTTTTCATGCGGCCGGCTTCAAAGCCCAGCTCCAGCAGCTGCTCCGTAATACCGCGGCTGCCCTTCTCGGCGGCCCGGCCACCGCCAAAATTCTTTTCGCCAATGTGGATGAGGCCGTTGAGGAAGGTGCCATTCGTGAGCACCACCGACTTGCCCCGGAACTCAATGCCGAGCTGGGTTTTCACGCCCACGCAGGTGCCGTTTTCCACCACGATGCCGGTCACGGCTTCCTGCCAGAAATCCACGTTGGCGATGCCTTCCAGGGTCAGGCGCCAGGCTTCGGCAAAGCGCATCCGGTCGCTCTGGGCGCGGGGGCTCCACATGGCGGGGCCTTTCGAGCGGTTCAGCATCCGGAATTGAATCATGGTCTGGTCGGTGATGATGCCCGACTGGCCGCCCAGCGCGTCGATTTCGCGCACAATCTGGCCCTTGGCCACGCCGCCCATGGCGGGATTGCACGACATCTGCGCGATGGTGTTCATGTTCATCGTCACCAGCAGCACCTTCGAGCCCAGGTTGGCCGCGGCGGCCGCAGCCTCGCAGCCGGCATGGCCCGCGCCCACTACAATAACGTCGTATTCTTCTTGCTGAAACATAGAGCGCGAGGTTTCGCTAATTTTTAAAAATCAAGTTCCGCAAAAGCGACATGCGGAGCTAGGGTTGAACCACACTTAGCGAAACTTGATTTCATCTTAGCGAAACGCTGCGCAAAATTACGCCATTCCCCGCAAGTCTTCCGGCAGCCAGTCGGCCAGCAACTCAGCCGATTGTGCGGCCACTATTTCCCGCGAGAAAGGCACCCACAGGCCATTGACGCTGTCGTACACTTCGGTAGCGGCGGGGCAGGCAAAGAGCTTGTAGTCGAATTTTGGGTAATTGTGCACGACGTAGCCGGGGTAATAATAGTCGAGCCCTAGGCGGCGGGCATGGTCGGTTTTCAGCAGCAGCAGGTACTTGCCCAGGCTGAATTGGCGGCAAGCAGGGTCGTAAAAATTGAGGATGCCCGCCAGGGTGCGCTCACCGTGGTCGAAGATGCCGGCGGCTATCAATCGGTCACCGTCGCGCAGCTCAATGGTGTACGTGTTGAACACGTTGTGGGCCTCGCCACCCAGCAGCACGGCCTCAATGGTAGGCGCGGCATCAAAGGTGATGGCCGCCCGGTAGCGGGCATACAGCTCTTCGTACTCCTCGGTGAGGCGGAAGGGACGCACCGCGGCGCCAAACCGGGCATTGCGGCGCAGCAGCCGGCGCTGCTCCGGCCCCCACACAATGCGGGGCATGGCCAGGCGCAGCCAGTGGGCGCTAAAGAGGCGGCCGTCAAAGGGCACAAAGTGGCAGGTGAACAGCTCCTGCTGCATGCGGTAGTAGCCCTGAGCCAGGTAAAAATCCAGGGCGTCGCCCCGAATAATGGGTTGCGCAGATGAGGAGGCAGACATAAAGCTAGACTGGCAACAGCAGACGATAAAACGTCATGCTGAGCTTGCCGAAGCATCTCTACCGCAATACTAAATCAGATTAGTTGCGCGGTAGAGATGCTTCGGCAAGCTCAGCATGACGTTCTTTTATTTTGAGCAAATAGCTCGGGCTCACTCCTAAAACGTGCGCAGCGACAGGCAGTGGTCTTCTTTGGCGCGCATGGCCGTCTGGCTCAGCAAGTCCTTGTCGTGGTAGCCCAGCAGGTGCAGCACGCCGTGAATCATGACGCGGTGCAGCTCGTCGCGGAAGCTCACGCCCAGGTCCTGGGCATTGTCGCGCACACGCTCCACGCTGATGAAAATGTCGCCTTCCAACATGTCGGCATCGTCCGAATTATCGAAGGTGATGACGTCCGTCAGCGTGTCGTGGTCGAGGTACTCCACGTTGAGCCGGTGCAGGTAATCGTCGGAGCAAAAAATGTAGGTGAGCTGCACAATGCGGTGCTCGTGCACCGCCGCCACGCGCTCAATCCAGCCAATGAGGTCCTCGGCGTCGGAGAGCTCAAACTCGGGCACGTCTTCCACCATGAACTCGATGCCGGGGGCCTCGTGGTGCAGGTCGCCGGGCGGGGTTTCGTGGTGGGGAGGCCCCACCGGCGGGTGGCTGTTCATGCGGATTTAGGCGGCGATTTGTTCGGCAGTCGAGGTCTCGTCGGCCGGGGCCGGGGCAAGCTGGAAGGTGAGGTGCACGCAGCGCCCGTCTTTGCTGAACTCTACCTCATCGGCCAGGTGGCGAATGAGGAAAATGCCGCGGCCACCGGGGTTTTCCAGGTTTTCGGGTGCCGTAGGGTCGTCCAGGTCGTCGAAATTAAAGCCCGCGCCCTCGTCTTCGATTTCAAATTTGAGCTGCTGCGCTTCCACGAAGAGCGACAGGTAGACGTTCTTGTCTTTGTCGAACTTATTGCCGTGGCGAATGGCGTTGTTCACCGCCTCGGTCACGGCCACCATGATGTTGCCGTAGATATCGTCCTCAATCTGAAAGGTATCCTTGGAGTTATCGATAAAACTCTCCACCACGCGGATGTTTTCAACGAGCGACGGAATCTGAATTTTTACCTGCTTCATAGTGCGGTTTGATAGGAAGAACGGCGGCGAGTTCGGGGCGGCAAAAATAGTCTTTTAAATGGCAAAGCGCCACAATAATTTATGTTGCTCCCAGATGCCTGGTTTCGTTAGAACACAAAAGGCGCTAACGAAAAATGAACAGTTTTGGATGAACTACAACGCGCTGCTACTTGATTTTTTGAAAATATTCCCCCACTTCCCGTTGGTAGTAAGGGGTGAGGTTGGGAGGACTACTACGTAGTAATTCGGCCTGGCGTTCCTTGCTAAGGCGGTATTTATCAAAAGCTGGCGGAAACACCGGTGGTTTATACTGAGCCGATTGTGCTTCGCGCTTCGTGTCTTGGTCGCGTTCGCGGGCCGACTTCTCTACTTCGAGCAGGCGGGTGAGGATTTGCTGCTGGCGCATGATGGTTTCTTCGCTCAGGCGCTTATTTACGAGGTCGGTCTCGGTCTGTTCCATCATTTTTTTGATGTCGCCGGTGCCACCGCCGCCCTGTTCGCCCTTGCCGTCTTTGCCGTTCTGGCCTTCCTTGCCGCCCTCCTTACCATCCTTGCCCTCGCCGGCCTGGGCGCCGCCGGGCTTGCCGCCCTGCTGCATTTTGTCGAGCTGCTGCATGGCCTGGCGCAGCATCTGCTGCTGGCCGGCCAGCTTGGCCAACTCCTGCGACATCTCCCGGCCTGACTTCCCGCTCTGCGAGAGCTTCTGAATCTGCTCGTTGAGCTGCTGCTGCATCTTGCCCATATCGCCGGGGCCGGGCTTGCTGCCCTGGCCCTGCCCTTTGCCCTTGCCCTTTTTCTTGCCGGGCTTGCCCTTGCCGTCCTGGGGCTGGCCTTTGCCGGCCTGGGCCTCCTGCTGCATCTGGTCGAGGGAGCCTTGCAGCATCAGGGCCAGGTTGTTCATGCTGGTCATGGCCTGCTGCTGGGTGGCGGTGGCCCGGCTGGGGTCGCGCTGCTGGATGTGGGTGAGCGACTCGTCCATGCGGCCGTTCATCTCGCCCACTTCGCGGGTCACAAAGCTTTGTATTTTAGGCTCCTTCTTGGCCAGGGCGTACAGCGAATCCTGGATAATCTTGGCGTCGTCGCGCAGCTTGCGCTGGGTCTGGCCCAGCTGCACGAAGCGCGGGTCGCTCTGGTTCACCTTGCGGAAATCCTTCATCAGGTTTTCCTGGTCGAAGCTGAGCGTGAGTAGGTTTTCGAGGATGTCGCGCAGGTCGTCGATGTTCTGCTGGGCCTGGTCGCTTTCCTCCTCGCTCATCTGGTCGCGCATCTTCTGCGCCATCTTTTTCATGCGGTCGGCGGCGCTTTTTTGCTTGGCGGCAGCCTTGGAGTTCTTGTTTTTGCTGAGCTCCTGCTGGCTCTCTTCCATGTCCTGGTCGGTCTGTTCCTGGTCGGGTTTCTGCTCGTCCATGCCGTTCTGGTCGCCCAGCTCCTTGTCCATCTGCTTCAGCTCCTGCAGCTCCTTTTTCAGGTCCTCAAACTCCTTTTGGTTCTCAGCCTGCTCCTGCTTCAGCTGCTCCTGCCGGGCTTTCTGCTCCTGGTTCGAGAGCTTGTTGTCGGGGTTTTCCTTGTCGTTCTGCGCGGTTTTTTCAGCCAGTTTTTCTTCGTCCTTGGCTAGTTCGTCCAGCTTGTTGGCCGTTTCTTCCACCTTCTGCTCCAGCTGCATTTGCTTGAACATTTCGAGCGCGCGGTCCAGCTCCTTCTGCAGGGTGTCTTCCTTGTTTTCGAGCTGCTGCAGCAGTTTTTGCATCTCTGCATCGGGCTGTTTCTGTTCTTCCAGCAGCTTTCTCAGCTTCTCGTAAAGCTTCTTCGTCTCGGGGTCGAGCAGGTCGTTCATGAGCTTTTTAAGCTCCTCGGCTTTTTTAGCCAGCTCCTCGCTTTTAGGATTGAGTTGGTCCTGCTTCTGCTGTAACTGGTCAAACATTTTCTGCAACTGCTCTACCTGCTCGTTCATCTGCTGCTTCTGGTCCAGCATGTTTTCCAGCTGCTTGCGGTCCTGAAAGCTCAGGTCGCGCTTTGTTTTGAGCTTGTCCTGGGCCTTGGCCAGCTCGCGCTCCAGCTTCTCGCTTTGTTTGGCGGCCTTGCTCATCTCGCTGGCCACCGATTGTGCCTGGGCGGTGAGCTCGGCGCGCATTTCGCGCTTGCCAGGCAGGCGGAACTCGGCGGGCCGGGTCCGGGCCGACTTGGGGCCGCGCACGCCGTCGTTATCCCACGCCTCCACGTAATATTCGAGGCGGTCGCCGGGCTGCATATTCAGCGGGTTCAGGTTCCAGGTGTAGGCATAGGTGCCGGCGCTTTCGCGGGGCAAGGCCAGCGGGCGCGAGGCATAAGCCCCCGCCGCCCGGGCGTTGCCGCCGCGCAGCAGGCGGTAGTGCAACTCCAGGCGGGTGAGACCGTAGTCGTCGCGCACGGTGCCGCCCAGCGCCAGGTAGCGTCGCGTAACGGTGTCCGGAAAGGCTTCCAGGGTGAGGGTCGGCACCAAATCCGGCACCGCGGTCAATTGATAAGAAATGGGGTCCTTGTTCAGGCTGACGGGGTTTTTCAGGCGCAGCAGGTAGGGCTGCGACCGCAGGATGCGCCGCGAGGCCACGAAGGTGCCGGCCGTGCCGCTGGCCGTCAGGGTCTCATCGGGGTTCTGGAACACCAGGGCCAACTCGTCGGTGGCGGCCGTGGCAAATTCCCAGCGCACCGTGCTGCCTTCGGGCACCGTCAGGTTACCGCCGTTTTCGATGGTTTCGGCGGCCTTGCCGGTATAGGCCGGGTAGGTGATGTTGACCTTGAAGTCGCGCAAATTGGGCCGCTCCAGCACCGTGAGCTGGTACTCGGGCGAGTTGAATCCGGCGCCCTTCAGCTGAAATGTCACGTCCTCCTGCGGCTGCTCGAAGGTGTAGCGGAACTGGTCGCCCCGGCCGGCCACTTTGCTCAGCCGCCGCTCGCCCTCGCCGAAGGCAATGCTGACATCAGCAGGCAGGGCCGCGCCGGCCACGCCCACATCCAGCGTAAAATTCTCGCCCCGAAACGCCGTCAGCTTCGGATTTTTAATCACAAATTCAAACGGTGCCGGCGGCGAATAGGCCCGCTTGTAGTGCCAGATGCGCTCGGTGCCCTGCACCAGAAAGCTGGGATAAACGGCCAGCAGCGCCAGCAGCACTACCACCGGCACGGCGGCGTACTTCCACAGCGGCCGGCTTTGCTGCCTGATGTCGATGCCCTGGGCAAACGAAATGCTGCCCATCTGGGCGGCGCGCTGCTCCAGGCTGGCCGCCACCAACTCGTTTTGCAGGGCCTGGCCCTGCAGCTGCAAGGCGTTCAGCAGGCGGTCCTGCACATCGGGAAACAGCTCCCCTACCCTGCGGGCGGCCTGCTCGTCGCTCAGTAGCCGGCGCAGGTTGGTGAGGGCCGCCAGGGGCGTCCAAATCCAGCGCACAAAGCTGTAGGCCACCAGCGCCAGAAACCCAAACAACAGCCCCGCCCGCACCGCTGTGGGCAGGTACAGAAAGTACTCAAGCACGTTGAACACCACGAAGAACGTGAGCAGCAACCCACCGGCCACCAGCAGCCCGCGCACCAGCAGGTTGAGGTAAAACTTGCGCTTAAACGCTTCCAGCTCTGTTCGGACCCGCGCCAGGGCCGGGTATTGGCCGCCAGCGGCTCCGCCCTCCATCGTCATCTCCATAAGTGAGGTCTTAGTCAGGAAAGATACAACGTAGCACCGCTTTGGTTTGTGGCAGAACCACTCACTCAAACGATTGTAAGCCCAAGCGTAACGCCGTACCACAACCCTAACCGGCGAAGCGGGACAAGTAGTTTCCTGCTAGGCACCAGTTGGCGCTGGTTCTATTCCACCTCCACCCAGGCCGGACAGTGGTCCGAGTGCACCACGTCCGGCAACAGACCCGCCCCGGCCAGGCGGGGTTGCAGGGCACTGTCGGCCAGCCAATGGTCGAGGCGCCAGCCCACGTTGCGCTGGCGCGAGCCCGCCCGGTAGCTCCACCAAGAGTACTGCCCCACCGCCTCGCCGTGGTGGTGCCGGAAGGTATCCACAAATCCATCGGCCAGGAAGTCCCGGAACCACTGCCGTTCTTCCGGCGTGTAGCCGGGGCTGCTCTGGTTGGACTTGGGGTTGTGCAGGTCGATGGGCGTCTGGCAGCAGTTGAAATCGCCGCCGATAAGCAAGGGCGGCGCGCTGCCGTCGGCCCGCAATTTGGCTACGTAATCGCGGAAAAAGTGCAGCCATTCTACTTTAAACGCCTGCCGCTCCGGGCCGCTCGTGCCCGAGGGCATGTAGGTGTTCAGCACCGATACATTCTCGAAATCGAGCCGGAGCACGCGGCCTTCGTCGTCGTAGCAGCTCTGGCCGCAGCCGTGAATCACGGCCTTGGGCTCCACCTTCGTAAAGGTGGCCACGCCGCTGTAGCCCGGCTTTAGGGCCGGATGCAGATAAGCGCGGTACCCCAGGGCTTCAAAGCCCGAAACGTCCATCGCCTCGCGGCCGGCCTTTATTTCCTGTAGGCACAGCACGTCTGGCGCGGCTTCGGCCACCCATTCCAGCAAGCCCTTGCTCAGGGCCGAACGCAGGCCGTTGACGTTGTAGGAAATGATTTTCATGGGTGGGTTTAAGGAAGAAAGGCCGTCATGCTCATCTGGCGTCCGCGCAGCCGAAGCATCTCTACTGCGCAAGTGACTCATTTACAATTGCGGTAGAGATGCTTCGACTGCGCTCAGCATGACGTTACATCAACATTATGTGCATTCTGTTTGAATCACAAATCATCGCCTGGGTCCAGCAGGAAATACTCCAGCACGTGCCATTTGAGCATACGTTCCTGCTCCTTGAGGTTGGCGAAGGGCACGGGGCGCAGCAGCTTGTAGTGCGGCCAGCCGTCCTCGTCCACGCGCTCCAGCTCGTAGTGGCCGCTCAGGCTGAAAAGCCGGCAGGTGGCGATGTGCATCAGGTCCTGCTTCTGCTCTTTGGTGAACGTGGTGATGCCCTGGTTCAGCTCCTGAATGCCGATGAGAAGCAACAGCGCGTTTAAGTCGGGCCGCTTGCCGAAGCGGGCCTCCATCTCCTGCATCAGCTCGTTCCAACGGGCCTCAAAGTCGGCTTCCGATTCGTGGTTTTCGGCGGGAGCCGTGTGGTTAAGGTCCTCGCTCATGCGGCGTGCTCGGCGTGGGGTGGCGCGGGCGCTACGGCCTCGGTCTTCAGAATCTCCCAGTACTCTACCGCGCGGCGGAAGTGCGGAATCACAATGCTGCCGCCGATTATGTTGGCAATGGCAAACACTTCGTAAATCTCCTCGTCGTTGATTTTCACCTCAAAGCACTTGCCGAGGTGGTACTTAATGCAGTCGTCGCAGCGCAGCACCATAGAGCAGGCCAAGCCGAGCATTTCCTTAGTTTTTACGTCGATGGCACCGGCCGCATACGTGTTGGTGTCGAGGTTGAAAAACCGTTTGATGACCTTGTTATCAGCCGCCAGGATGGTTTCGTTCATCCGCTGGCGGTACTCGTTGAATTCGGTTACTTGGGACATTGATTGGAACAACTTAAAAGAACGTCATGCTGAGCTTGCCGAAGCATCTCTACCGCTTCGTTATGTTAATTCAGGCGAAGCGGTAGAGATGCTTCGGCAAGCTCAGCATGACGGCCACGTGAAGAGCAACGTACATTGCTCCTCCAAAATTACTTCCCAAATCCTCCCCTTTCCTTCTGCCGTGCTGCGCTCCCTAGCTGCCGATTTTGTGGGCCTGATTTTCCCGCGCCTGTGCCTGGCCTGCCGCGAACCTCTGGTGACGGGCGAAACCCACCTCTGCACCGGTTGCCGGGCCGAGTTGCCCTACACCGATTTCCACCTGCTGCCACCCGAACAGAACCCCATCGGCCGGCGCTTTTGGGGCAAGTTGCCCATTCGGCACGCCCTGAGCTACCTGCGCTTCGTGCGCCACGGCCGCGTGCAAAACCTGCTGCACGAGCTCAAGTACCAGGGCCAGCGCGACGTGGGCACCGCCCTAGGCCAGCTCTACGGCGCGGAGTTGCACGCCGCCGGCTTTGCCACCGACTTCGACCTCATCGTGCCCGTGCCGCTGCATCCCAAAAAGCTGGCCCGGCGCGGCTACAACCAGGCGGCGGCCTTCGCCACCGGCCTGGCTACCGGGCTCAAAGTGCCTACCAGCGCCACCGCGCTCCGACGCAATGCCAACACCGCAACTCAAACCAAAAAGAACCGCGCCCAACGCTGGGAAAACGTAGCCACGGTGTTCGAAGTAGAAAACCCCGCCGCCGTTATTGGCCGCCGCATTCTCGTGGTTGACGACGTGCTCACCACCGGTGCCACGCTCGAAGCCTGCGGGGCCGCGCTCCTGGCCGCCGGAGCCGCCGAAGTCAGCATCGCAACCATTGCCTGCGCCGACCGCTAGGACCACGGATTAGCTCGGATTTTAGCGGATTTCACGGATTTTGTGGACGGTGCTATTTCGAATTCGATACAGAAAAAAGGCCACCCAATTGGGTGGCCTTTTTGTTTTTCGGCGGGTTTTCACGTCCACAAAATCCGTGAAATTTGCTAAAATTCGAGCTAATCCGTGGTCTTACTTGTTGCTGCCGGCGTTAATCATGGCGCAACGGAAACCGATGGTAGCCGTGGCCGAATCCTCGTCCATGAAGCGACGGGTACCGGGCGAGAGCCAGTAGGCCACATCGCGCCACGAGCCGCCTTTGTACACACGCACGTGGTCGTCAATCAGCGACTGGTAGCCTTTCTTGTCGTACTTGTCGGCGGGGTCAGCCACGCCGTTGCGACGGAAAGGGTTCAGGTCTTCCACATCCTGGTACGAGAGGGGGCGGTACACGTCCTGCACCCACTCGTTCACGTTGCCGGCCATGTTGTAGAGGCCGTAGTCGTTGGGGGGGTACGAGTAGATGTACTCCGTAATCATGGCGCCATCGTTGAGGCTACCGGCGATGCCGGCGTAGTCGCCGCGGCCCCGCTTGAAGTTAGCTAGGAACTGGCCCTGCTTTTTGCCGTAGGCGTTACGGGTCGACTTACCATCCCAGGGGTAGATGCGCTTCTCTTCCTGGTTTTCGTTGCCCGTTTCCTGCGTGCCCACGAGGGCCTGAGCAGCGTATTCCCATTCAGCCTCGGTGGGGAGGCGGTAGTTGGGCAGGGTGTTGCCATTTTCGATAGAAGCAGCTGGTCTGCCATCGCCGGCGTTAGCCGTGCCTTCGGCGCCATCAGCAGCCTTGTTTTTTTTGCGGCCGAATAAACCTTTTTTGCCTCCCGACTTGCTGCTGCCGCCGCTAGCCAAGCGCTGGTTCACCTGCGCGGTGCGCCAGGTGCAGTAGTCGTCGGCCTGCAGCCAGCTCACGCCCACCACGGGGAAGTAGCGGAAGCCGGGGTAGCGCAGGTAGTAGGTTACGTAGGGGTCGTTGAAGGAAAGGTCGCGGGCCCACACGGTGGTGTCGGGCAGGGCAGACTCATAAAATTCCTGCACCGAGTCGGTGCGGATAAAGTGCAAGTATTCCAGCCAGTGAATGTTGGCTACTTCGGCTTCGTCCATGTAGAACGAGGCGATGGTCACCGTGCGCTCGATGTTGTCGTGCGTCATGGATACGTCTTCCGACTGCGAGCCGAGGACTGTGCGGCCGCCTTCGATGAAGATAAGGCCCGGACCCTCAGGTACGGACTTGAAGTTGGCGACGGCCATTCCCTTCTCGGTATTGTATTCAATGCCCGTAGTAGAAGAATATTTACCTGGCTTTTGGGCAGTGGGCGGTCCGCCTTTGCCGCAGCCGGCCAAGGTCACGAGGCCCACCGCGGCCAAGCATAGATAATTAGTTAATTTCATAACAAAGTTAAAATGAGTATGAGGGCTGAGGGGTTATCTAGGGCAATTAGGACACAATAGTACAAAAAATTAGAATGCCGGACAAGGGGCCTTTGGGTAAACACGCTTTTTTAGGCGACGATAGGCATTTTCTAATCGGTCAAATGAGCTAAGTGCAAGTGTGAGTTCGTGCGCGCCACCCAAATCGGAGCTCAGGGTGCTCAGGCCTACGTCGTAGCTGTAGCCCACGCGCAGGCCCCCCGCCTGAATGCCCGCCACCACGGCCAGCAGGTGCTGAGAACCAACGTTGCTAGGGGATAGAATATTGCGATACACGGCGCCCAATGTGACGGGCGAAGCCGTAAAATAGGCGCCCGTTTCGGTGCGCTGCGAGCCGCCCTGCCGCGTATAGGCCCCCACAGGCGTGAAACTCACTTCGCGCGCGTCAGTTCCTGTTGATGGCTGCACCAAAAAGAGCTTGTAGCCACCGGATATACTCAGCGAAACAGGCAGCTGGGCCTGCCGCCGAAAGCCCAGGTTGGGCTGGTTGAGGTGCTGGCCGGCCACACTGAGCCACGCCTGCTCGGTGTAGAGCACGGCCCCGGTACCCAGGCTCAGGTAGTTGACGGGCTGGAAATCCAACGATTCGGCGCTGGGACCAACGACGCTGCCGTCTTCCAGAATCTGGTCGCCGAACACGAAATTGTCATATCCCACACGCTGGCGGCCGTAGCTGGCCCGCAGGCCCCCGCTCAGGGCTACGGTTTGGGTGAGACGGGTGTGGTAGGCATAGAGCGCACCGGCTTCGAAGCGGGTGTAGCCCACGCTGCCGCTGCGGTCCTGGTTGAGAAGCAGGCCCAGGGCGTGGTGCTGGCCGGGGGTGTCCAATCGCACATCGGCCCCGAGTTGGGTGCTCACAAAGGAGCCCGCCAGGCTGGGAAACTGGTTGCGGTAGCTGAGCGTGACGCCGTAGTCGTCGAACAGGCCGGTAAACGCCGGGTTGGTATGCAGCCGCGTGGCAAAGGGCTGGGAAAAAAACACGTCCTGCGCCCGGGCCCCGGTTGCGGCGCCCAGCAGCAAGCAGGCCGCAAGGCCAAGGCGCATTTGGGCACGCAACGTAGGGTACAGCACTGGCATAGTGGATAGCATGGCGCCGCAGCCGCATGTGTAGCTAAAGGCCACGCAAAGGTACGGCCTGCGCTCAGCTACTGCCCGCCCCGGGCAACCGACGCATTATTTCTGCAGCACTTTCAGGCTCAGGCGGCGGTTCATGGCGCGGCCCTCTTCGGTGGTGTTGGGCGCAATGGAGTAGCGCGGGCCATAGCCCCGGGCGTCCATGCGGTTGGGGCTGATGCCCATGTCTACTAGCGTGGCCCAGGCGGTGCGGGCGCGGGCATCGCTCAGCTGCCGGTTTACATTGCTGGTGCCGGTACTGTCGGTGTAGCCGCCTAGCTTAATGCGGGTGTTGGGGAAGGCCTTAAGCACGGTGGCAATATTGCGCAGCTGCTCGATGGATTCTTTGGTGAGCGTAGCCTTGCCGGTGTTGAAAAACACACGGTCGAAATTGTACCAGCCCCGGGTAAGGTCTACGGTATCAACCTGCACCTTGGGGTTGGAGAGGAATTGGTAAAGGTTGCTTTCGGTGGAGCTGACGCCCACTCCTTGTATGGCGTCGCCGGAAGGCAGTCGCAGGGTGGTGGGAGTGCCGGTTTCGTAATAGTAATTGCCGCTCTTGGCATCGAAGTGGCCGGACACAATGGGGTCTTTGGCAGCGGGGCGGCGGGTGGAGGGGTACCGGCTGTAGCGCGCCGTGGGTGCTGGTGCAGGGCTAGCTGCAGGCCCGGCGGACGCTGGTGCCTCCGCAACCGGCGCTGGTGCGGCCGTGCGTGCGGACGGCACTGCGGACTGTCCTGCCCCAACCGACCGGGACTGACTGGAGACAGTGAGCACGGGACCGCCTGCTACGGCGTCATCGGCCAGCGCCAAGGCAGTTTCAGGCACTTGATTGTTGCGGCTTTTACCGGTAAGCTTGCCCAGGGTGACCGTGAAATTGGCGGTTTTGCCAGGTTTCAGAAAAATATTCTCCACCGTCTGGGGCTGGTAGCCGCCCTCTCCTACGCGGATGAGGTAGGGGCCGCCCACCATCAGGTTGGGCACCACAAAGCGACCGGCCCCGTCGCACGAAACGGCGTGGCGTACCCCCGACGGAACGTGAATAACGGTAATGGCTGCGCCGGGCAGGGGCTTGCGGTCGTCGCTCTGCACACGGCCCATAAGGCTCATGGCGAGGTTCTGGGCCCGGGCGGCCCCCGATGCGCCCAGCAGCCAGGCAACTAGCAGCAGGTGTAAAAAGTGCTTCATACTAATCGGCGTAAAAAGTAAATAGGACGGCACTGGGAGGTGGCTGGCAGGGGCATCGCAACCCTGGCAAAAAGTCCGCATTGCTGAGGGTTGCCATTGTATCGCGCCAAACAAAGCAGACCGGGGAATGAAAGCCGGATTTACTTGAGCAGGGGTCAAATATACTGATTAATCGGGTTTGTAATAATTCTTCAATAATTTATAATTAATCCAGCGTTGAAAATTGATTTATAGTAAGGGTAAAGCCGATACGACCTGCTACAGATGACTTGTGAATAGCACTCTCCAAAAAGAAAGCACTGCGTGAATGCCTCGCCATAATGCTGCCAACGGACGCACAAGGTGAAAAGACCGGGTCCATAGGGAAATTGTGGCGCCGCGTTTGGGGTTGTAGTCAAAGTAAGGCGCGGTTTTGGCCGTGGTGCCTGGAAAAATGCGGCGGGTAACGACTATACCTTTGCCAGTAACTAATTATATCCTGCTATGCGGAAATTTTTGTTGGGTTTCGGTGTTTTTTTGGTGGTGCTGGTAGCGGCCCTGGCCTTGGCGCCGGTGCTCTTTAAGGACAAGCTGCGGGCCCTGGCCGACGAGCAGATTGCCCAGCGCGTGCGGGCCACGGTGCAGTACGACCCCGCCAACATCGACGTGAGCCTGCTCCGCTCCTTTCCCGACATGACGGTGAACATCCGCGAGCTGCGCGTGATTGGCCTCGATTCGTTCCGCCGCGACACGCTGGCCTACCTGCCCAACCTGCGCGTGGGCCTCGACATTATGAGCGTGGTGCGCGGCGGCCGCATAGACATTAAAACCATTGAGCTGGAACAGCCCAACCTGAGCCTGCGGGTGCTGAAAAGCGGCCTGGCCAACTGGGACGTCCTGATTTCGGATTCGGCAGCCGCTGCCAAAGGGCAAGACACCAGCCAGGTGCACCTCGCCATTAAGAGCTGGAAGATGACCGACGGCCGCCTGCGCTACGAAGACCTGACCCTGCCCTTCTCCATGCAGGCCGCTGGCGTGAACCACCGCGGCAGCGGCGACTTTGCCAGCAACGTGTTCGATATGGTTTCGCAAACCACCGCCACCGACCTCGACATGACCTACGACGGCGTGGCGTACGTGAGCAACAAGCAGCTCGACGCCGATGTGACGATGGAAATGGACCTGACCAAAAGCATTTACACCTTCAAGGACAACAAGGTAAAGCTCAACGACTTTCCCTTCAGCTTTGCGGGCGCCATTGGGCTTCCTAATGAGAAGGATATTACTTACGACCTGACGTTTAAGGCGCTCGAAACAGATTTTAAGACCTTGCTGAGTTTGGTGCCGGGGGCATACACCGATAAATTTAAGGACATTAAGACCAGCGGGGCGGTGGCTTTTGATGGCTACTACAAAGGCACGCAAAACGACTTGGTGATGCCCGGCTACGGCGTGAACCTGGTAGTGACCAACGGCCAGTTCAAGTACCCGGATTTGCCGCAGGCCGCCAAAAACATCAACCTTAAAATGAAGGTCGATAACCCCTCGGGCTTCACCAACAACGTGAAGGTGAGTATTCCGCAGTTTCATCTCGACCTGGGGCCCAACCCCGTGGACGGCAACGTGACCATTGACGGGCTGGCGCCGATGCGTGTAGATGGCCGCGTGAAAGCCAACGTGAACCTGGCCGAGGCCCTGAAAGTGTATCCGGTGAAAGACCTGGCCATGCGCGGGCAGCTGTTTGTGGACGGCACGGCCAAGGGCATCTATTCCAAAACCCGGATGCCGGTGGTGAACGCGGCCATTCGCCTCACCAACGGCTTCGTGAAATCGGCCCAGTTTCCGGCGCCCATCGAGAACATCAACCTGAGCGGCACGGTGGTGAACACCACGGGCCAGGTGAACGACACGCAGATTAACCTGCCGCAGTTCCGGATGGTGTTGGAGGGCGAGCCGCTGGAAGGCCGCCTCACGGCCCACAACATCGACAAGCCGGTGTTTGATGCCAACGTGCGCGGCACGGTGGACCTGACCAAAATCACCAAAATTTTCCCGCTGGAGGGCATGACCGTGACGGGCCGCGTGGCCGGCAACATTGCCGCCAAGGGCAACATGGCCGACGTGGACGCCGGCCGCTATCAGAACGTGGTGGCCAGTGGCACCGTGAAGGCCACCAACGTGACTTACAAGAGCAAGGACCTGCCGCAGGGTGTAAAAATCAGCACCGGCACAGCCACCTTCAACAACAACCAGATTGTGGTGCAGAGCCTGAACGGCACGGCTGGCAGCTCCGATTTTTCGGCTTCGGGCACGGTGAGCAACTACCTGGGCTACCTCTTCACGCCGGGCCAGTCGCTGAAAGGCAACATGGACGTGAACTCGCGCAACTTCAACGTGAACGAGTGGATGGTGGACGAGGTGAGCGCCAAGCCCACCGCCACCGGCGGCAAAGCCCCATCCAAAGCCGAAGGCGTGCTTCAGATTCCCAAGTACTTCGACCTCGTGCTGAACAGCAAGGTGGACAACGTGACCTACGACAACCTGAAGCTGACAAATGCCAAGGGCACCGTGACCGTGCGCGACGAGACAGCCAGGCTCAGCAACATGACCTTTAACACGCTGGGCGGCACCTTTGGCACCACGGGCAGCTACAGCAGCAAGAACCTGGCGCACCCCACGTTCGACTTTGGGCTGGATATCCAGAACCTGAACATTCAGAATGCTTTCTCGGCCTTTACTACCATTAAGAAGCTGGTGCCGCTGGCGGGACAAGTCGAGGGCATCTTCGGCACCAAATTCAGCTTGAGCGGCGAAATGGGCCCCGACATGTTCCCAAACCTGGCCACGCTCACGGGCAAGGGCGTAATTGACGTGGTGAAGGCAGCCATCAACCAGTCGGAGGTGATGAGCAAAATTGCCAGCCTCACCACGCTGCCTGAGCTGAAAACCCTGCTGGTGGTGAACAAGGCCATTCAGGCCAATATCGTGAACGGCAACCTGGTGGTGCAGCCCTTCGATCTGACCGTGGGCGACGTAAAAATGACCTTCGGCGGCTCCAACAGCCTGAGCGGCGCGCTGGCCTACGTCACGGCCCTCAACGTGCCCACCGGCAAGCTGGGCAATGCCCTGAACAGCAAGCTCACGCAGCTCACGGGCGTGAAGGACATTCAAGGCACCGAGCGCGTGACGCTGGGCCTCAACATTGGCGGCACCATGGCCAACCCCGTTGTGCAGCTCACCAGCGGCAGCGTGAAGGACCAAGGCAAGGCCATTGTGACCAACGTAGTGAAAACCAAGCTCACCGATGCGCTTATGGGGCTGGCCACCAAGAACAAAGCCAAGCAGGACAGCACGCAGGTGGTGACTGATGCCGCCGACCAGACCGCCGAGGAAAAAGCCCGCATTGCCACCGAAAAAGCCAAGCTCGAAGCCGAAGCGCGCTTGCGCAACCAGGTGGGAAAAGGGCTGAACAGCCTGTTTGGCAAACCCAAGCCCGCACCAAAGCCCACCCCCAAACCGCCGGTTGATTCGTCGCCTGCCGACACTACTAAACCGTGAAAACCCACGGTTTCATCGAAAGTCAGGCTGCACCACTGAACTGCTTGGTGAAGCTGAGCGTACATTAGCCTAACTGTTTTACAGCCTGTTATTCATCATAATCATTTCCTCATGTCCTTTAATCGTTTATTCCCATTTGCCTGCTTCGCCCTGCTGGGGCTGGCCAGCTGCTCTAAAGAGTCCGATTCGAACGGAGCTGAGTCGTCGAAGCTCGAAGTGCGGCTGATGGACGCTCCCGGCGACTTCCGTAGCGTGGTGCTCGACGTGCGCCAGATTGAGGTGCACCTGAAAAAAGAGAAAGACGCGGAAAAGCTCCGCCTCCTCACCTTCACGCCGCAGGCCATCAACGTGTTGGACTACGTGAACGGCAAGTCGGCCCTACTCGTGAGCGAGGACTTTGCTCCTGGCGACCTGGATGAAGTTCGCCTCCTGTTGGGACCGAATAGCTACGTTATTGGCCGCGATGGCCAGCGGTACGACCTCAAAACCCCCAGCGGGCAGTCGTCGGGCGTCAAACTAAAGCTGGACAAAGCCTCCCTGCGCGAGCGCGAGACGTTCCAGCTGCTGCTCGATTTCGACGTGGCCAAGTCCATTAAAGAGCGCGGCAATTGGAAGTCCGGCGACGACAAAAAAGAGCGTTACTTGCTGAAGCCCGTTATTCGGGTGGTGGCCCAGGACCTGCGCGCTGGCATTCGCGGCACCGTGAGCCCGGCTGCAGCCCTGCCCCAGATTCTGGCCATCCGCTCCACCGTGCTCGGCCCCGATACGGTAAGCACTTCGGCTGACGCTTCGGGCGCCTACCAGATCAACGGCCTAGCCGCTGGCACCTACCGCGTGGAATTTTTCCCCAGCACCACAGCACCTACTACCCTGCCCGCGTACCGCAACAACGTGCGCACCGGTGTGGTAGTAACCAACGACAACGTGACCGACCTCGGCACAACTTCGCAGAACTAATCGGCCAAGTTGGAACACAAAAAAGGCCCAACCTCGCAGGAGGTTGGGCCTTTTTCATGCACGATGTGGCGACTACAGTTGCTGAAGCAGCGCCAGCAGTTCGCGCTGGGTGCTCAGGGTGCGGTCTTTGGAATACCAGCCATGGAGCTGGGTGGCGAAGTCCTCGTACGACACGCCTTCCTGCTTGAGGCGCTTGAACAGGTCTATGGCAGCTTCGGGGCGGGGGCCCCAGGTAGCGGCTTCGGTGAGGGTGTCGGCGTGAAGCACCACGAGCTTCGGGATGGAGCGGCCGCCGTTGGTCAGGTAGCGGTCCATGAGGTCGAGGTTTTCGTCGCGCAGCACATAGCGGGTCGCGATGGTGCCGTTGCTGGCTTGCGCCGCTGCTTCGAGCACCGGCACCACCTGGGCCGCATCGCCGCACCAGCCTTCGGTAATGATGAGCCACACGTAGCGTTGTGCGTTTTGGGCCAGGGCCTCTTTGAGTTCGGGCAGGAGCTGCACGGTCTTGTCCAGGCGCTGCATGCGCTGGATGTTGAGGCGAGCGTACTGAACAAGATGCTCGTCCTGGTTGGGGCCAGTGGTGCGGTTCTCGGCCATCAGCTGGTTGATGAGCTGGCGGTAGCTGGCGTAAGTATAGGCGTTGTCGAGGCGCTCGGCAGTAAGTACCGGCACAGCAGCAATTGATTCTGACATAAGATAAAATCTTCAATGAGAGGAAGCAGCCGAAAACCCTCTTCAGGCCAAAAGAGTTTTCATGCGTTCATGCGGGCCGGGTTGCTTACAAGCTGGGCACTGCCCGCCGGGCTGCCGCCGACAATTCACGGCAGTAGGTGATGAAGTCCGAATTGACGGGCTCCAGGCCGTGGTCGCGCAGGCGGGTAGCCACCTGGGCGCGGTGGTAGCTGGCGTGCACCACGGCGTGGGTCAGGATGTCGTGCACCTGGCTTTCGTAGCTGTCGCCCAGGGAGTTGGTGTAGGAAATAAGGCGCTGCAGCTCGGTCTCGTCAGCATTCACCATAAGCTGGTGCAGGGGCTCCGAGGTTTGGGCATGCAGCTGGTGGCAGGCGGCGAGGCCGTGTTCCTGCCACACCTTCACGGGGCTGGCCGTGCCGCCAATGCGCGAAATCCAGATGGCCTGGGCGTTGAGCACGTGGCTGAAGAGGCGCATCGCCACAGGCGGAATTTCCTGGCCGGTAGCGGCCACTTCGTCGAGTCGCTTGAGCACGGTGGTATTGGCCCACACATTAAAAGCACCGAGTTTTTCTAAGGTATTCATAAAGGAGTGTTGAGTTATAAGTTACGAGTTACGAGTGTTGGGTTATGAATTGGCAGAATAGCAACTCATAATTCAACACTCAACACCCATAACTCCTTCACCGGGGGTCTTGCCAGACCAGTTTTTCGTTGGTTTTCTTTTTTTCAAAATCACGGCATTGGCCGTCGCCTTTGCCGGTAATGCCGCCGTCGGGCTGGCACACCAGCTTGCCGCGGGTGTCGTACACCTGCGAGTATTGGTCGCAGCACGGGGCCGAGATGTAGTACACCGTCTGTCCGCCGTAGTCGTAGCGCAGAATGCGCGTGATGGGATTGCGCTTGCGTTCGGCCAGCACTTCAGCAATGCGGGCCTTGAGCCACGCCGGCCGGGCCGTGGTGTCGGACTCCACGATGCGGGCCGATGCCGGGCTGGTGGTGCTGCCGGGAGTGCTGACGGGGGTAGAACGGTTGTTGGAGGGGCCAACGTCTGGCATCGTCTTCGACGGACGTGCGGGCGTGGTCACGCTCACCTGCTTGGGGGCACAGGCCGTAGCCAGCAGCAGCGAAACGGTAACGGCAAGGGAAAGCGGGTGCATGGGGCGGGGGAATAGGAAGCCGGGCCCGCCGATAGGCCAGTGGGCTGGCTATGGGTACGCCCACCACGGGCAATGGTTCCGATGAGGGCGTTTCTTACTGCGGAAAAAGCTTCGGGCCGAACACCAGCGCCCCCACCACCAGCGCGCCCAAGGCGGCCAACAGCACGGCGCCGGCGGCCACGTCCTTGGCTTTGCCCGCCAGTGGGTGGTAGGCCGGCGAAGCCAAGTCGGTGAGGGCTTCAATGGCGGTGTTCACCAGCTCGGCGGCCCACACGCCGGCCACGGCCAGGGCCACCAGGGCCCACTCCAGGCGGGCCAGGTGGTAGTAGAACCCCAGCCCAACCACCACCACCGTAGCCACGGCATGTACTTGCAGGTGCACTTCGGAGCGCAGGGCGGCCCATACGCCGCGCACGGCGTGCCCAAAGCTGGCCACGCGCCGGCGCCACAGTCCCTCCGGTGGCCGCAGGCGCGGGGAGGTGGGCGAGGCCGGCTCAGCCATGGTATTCAAAGGGATGAAAAACCGACTGCCGCAGCTCCGACCACTCCGATTTGAGCACGCTGAAAATGACGGTATCGCGCCGGAAGCCGCCCTGCGTGATGCGGTGGCTGCGCAGCGTGCCCTCTTCGGTGGCGCCCATGCGGGCCATGGCGGTGCGGGATTTGTGGTTGCGCGCATCGGTTTCCAACTCCACCCGCTCGTGGCCCAGCTGCCCAAATGCGTGGCTGAGCAGCAGGTGCTTACAGGCCCGGTTCAGGCCCGAGCGCTGGAAGGCCCGGCCCACCCAGGTGTAGCCAATGCTGATGCGCTGGTCGGCTTCTGCCTCGCTGTAGTAGCTGGTGCAGCCGGCGAGGTGGCCCGTTTCGCGGTCGATGATGACAAACGGGTAGCGCAGGCCCTGCTCCCGCGCCTCCAGGGCCTGGCGGATGTAGGCAGCCAGGCTCACGGCGTCGTCGCCGCGGGTCAGGGTGTACTGCCACAGGTCGGCATCGAAGGCCACCAGCTTGAGGGCTTCGAAATCACCAATTTCCAGGGGCCGCAGGCGAACACGGTTGTTTTCGAGAACGATGTTAGAAGAGAAGTCCATCGGCGCAAAGGTGCTGGTGAAAAAAGGAAAGGACTGCTTTTTAGGGAGATTTTGCCCAATTAGAAGAACGTCATGCTTATCTGGCGTCCGCACAGCCGAAGCATCTCTACTGCGCAACTAATCAATTTTAGTGGTGGCGGTAGAGATGCTTCGGCTGCGCGAACGCCAGATAAGCATGACGTTCTTTTATGATTGAGCCTTACCGGCCCACCATTTCTTCGGGCTTCAGCCACTCGTCGAACTCGGCCTCGGTCACGTAGCCCAGCTGCAGGGCGGTTTCCTTCAGCGTGGAGCCGTTTTTGTGGGCGGTTTGGGCTATTTCAGCGGCTTTGTAGTAGCCAATGTGCGGGTTGAGGGCCGTCACCAGCATGAGGCTGCTGTCGACGTGCTTTTTGATGTTGGCTTTGATGGGCTGGATGCCCGAGGCGCACTTGTCGGTGAAGCTCACGCACACGTCGCCGATGAGGCGGGCTGAGTGCAGGAAGTTGTAAATCATCATCGGCTTGAACACGTTCAGCTCGAAGTGGCCCATGGAGCCGCCCACGGTGATGGCCACGTCGTTGCCCATTACCTGGGCGGCTACCATGGTCATGGCCTCGCACTGGGTGGGGTTCACCTTGCCGGGCATGATGCTGGAGCCGGGCTCGTTGTCGGGAATGTCGATTTCGCCGATGCCGGCGCGCGGGCCGGAGCTGAGCATGCGGATGTCGTTGGCAATCTTCATCAAACTCACGGCTACCGTTTTGAGGGCGCCGTGGGCTTCCACGATGGCGTCGTGCGCGGCCAGGGCCTCAAACTTGTTTTCGGCCGTGATGAAGGGTAGGCCAGTGAGGTCGGCAATGTGCTTGGCCACGCTCACCGAGTAGTTGGGCGGGGTGTTGATGCCCGTGCCCACGGCCGTGCCGCCCAGGGCCAGCTCGCTCAGGTGCGCCAACGTGTTTTTGATGGCGCGCAGGCCGTGGTCGAGCTGCGACACGTAGCCCGAAAACTCCTGGCCCAGCGTGAGCGGCGTGGCGTCCATGAAGTGGGTGCGGCCGATTTTCACGATGTCCATGAACTCCTCGCTCTTGGCTTTCAGCGCGTCGCGCAGCTTCTCGATGCCGGGAACGGTGTTCTCGGTCAGGATTTTGTAGGCCGCGATGTGCATGGCCGTGGGGAAGGTGTCGTTGCTGCTCTGGCTCTTGTTCACGTCGTCGTTGGGCGCCAGGGCTTTCTTTTCGTCGGCGAGCTGGCCGCCGTTCAGCACGTGGCCGCGGTAGGCAATCACCTCGTTCACGTTCATGTTGCTCTGCGTGCCGGAGCCCGTTTGCCACACCACCAGCGGGAAGGCGTCGGCGAGGCCGCCGGCCAGAATTTCGTCGCACACCCGGCCAATCAGCTCGGCCTTTTCGGCGGGCAGCACGCCCGCGTCGCGGTTGGTGAAGGCGGCGGCCTTTTTCAGGTAAGCGAAGGCAGCGATAATTTCCTTGGGCATCTTGTTGATGTCCTGAGCAATGGGAAAGTTCTCGATGGAGCGTTGGGTTTGGGCGCCCCAATATGCGGTGGCGGGCACTTGCACGGTGCCCATGGTGTCCTTTTCGGTGCGGAAATCCATCGGTTCTTTAATGTGGAGAATGTGAAGAATATGAAGAGGTGTAAATACAACGGGGCGGGAGCGTCGGGCGCAAAAGTACGTTAGCGCCGAAGCACGGATTTTGTCGCGACCAGCACAGCCACCCGCGCCCGGCTGGCGTACACACAGCAAACAGAACCGACGGCCCCACGTTTTTATTCTCCCATTTTCACATTCACCACCTTTTTACCCTTAAAAAGCATGTCCTCCATCAAACAAGTTATTGAAATCCTGGCTTCCTCCGAAAAAAGCTTCGAAGACGCCCTGCAGCGCGCCATAGAAAGTGTCAGCGCGTCGATACCCAATATTTCGTCCATTTACATAAAGGACCAGAGCTGCAAAGTGCGCAACAACCGCATCGTGGAGTACCGCGTGACGGCCAAAGTGAGCTTTGGCACCCCCACCGACGGCCCGGCCAACTTGGACCTCTCCGAACTGGAGCGCACCTTTGTGGAAGCCCCCGTGCCCGCTGGCAACGGTGCCCCCGACTACAGCCACGTGGCCGTGAAAACCGAGCCCGAGCTGCCCCGCGAAGTAGAGCCCGGCGGCAGCGCCACCGAGCCCGAGAGCGGCGGCGGATACAGCGGATAGCAGCACCCACCGGCTCCTCTTCCGCGTAAGGGCGAGCGAGATGTATTTATCAACCAAAGAAGGCTCCCTGCTATTTGGCAGGGAGCCTTCTTTGCAAAACATCAGTGTCCGGGATACATCTGATTTGCGCTACCTTTCACACGCCCAACGCGGCTACTTGCGCGGCCCGGCCCAACCCCGCACCTCGTTTCCTCATTCTCACTCATGAAAAAACTTCTCCTTGGACTGCTGTGCTGCGTAGCCGCCAGCCCGGCCTACGCCCAGCAAGGCCCCGAGCCGGTGAAAGTAACCGACTTGCTCAAAATCAAGCAAATTGGCAACATCACCCTCACCCGCGACGGGCGCAAGGCGGCCTTCACCGTGCTGGGCATCGAGCCGGATGAAAAAAATAAGGCCGATTACAAAAACGTAACCCAGCTATATGAAATAGGCACCGAGGCGGGCGCCAGGCCCCGGCAGCTGACCGCCGCTCGGGAAGGCGCTTCGCAGCCCGCCTGGAGCCCCGACGGCCGCCAGCTGGCCTTTGTGCGGACCGTGGACGAGAAGCCCCAGGTGTTTGTGATGGCCGCCAACGGCGGCGAAGGCCGGCAGCTCACGCGCTACAAGCACGGCGCCGGCAGCCCCAAATGGTCGCCCGATGGGCGGCAGGTGCTGTTTTCGGCGGCTATTCCGCTGCGCGAACTATTGAATGACTCCCTGCTGAACGCCGCAAAAAGCCTGCCCCGTTGGCCCTTCGAGAAGCCGGGATTCGATAAAAACGACCAGCTGGCCGCCACCACCGCCAAGCCCAACGCCGACGGCAGCCTAGCCGAAATCCGGGCCTACCTCGACAAAAACGAAACCGACAAAAAGGCCAAGGTGCTCACCAAGCTCAACTTTCAGGACGAGCGCGACGTGTCGGCGGAGCAAAGCTTTTCGCAGTTTTTCCTGATTGACGCCTCGGCCCCGGAGGCCAAGCCAGTAGCCGTCACCAACGGTTTCTACCGCTTCAACCAAGCCGCTTTCACCCCCGATGGCAAGCACCTGCTGCTCTCGGCCGACATCGACTCGCTGCAGCATCCCGACCGCTCGCTGGAAAACGAAATTTACTTGGCCGACCGCGACGGCCGCCGCCCCCGCCTGCTGCTGGGCCAGGACAACACCGTGTATTCCAGCCCGGAAGTATCGCCTTCCGGCAAGTGGCTCGCCTTCCAAATGAGCCCCGCCACCGGCGTGAATGTGCCCGAGCTGGCCGTGATGCCGCTCAACGGCACCGCCAAGGACATTGTCATCATTCCGTTTGACCGCAGCAAGGGCAACCTCACGTGGAGCGACGACGACAAGTACCTCTACTTCACGGCCCAGAGCAACGGCGGGGCGCCCCTCTACCGAGCCAATATTAAAACCCGGAAAGTAGAAAAGCTCTCGGCAGCCGACACGGGCATCACGAGCTTCGACGTGGCCCGCGACAAGGTGGTGTTTTCCCAGACCGGCGTGCTCAACCCTTCGGAGTTGTTGGTGGCCGATGCCGGACTGAAAAAGGTGCAGCCCGTGGGCAATTTCAACGACTGGGTGAAAACCAAGCGCCTCTCGCTGCCCGAAAAGCACTCCTTTGTGAACGAAAAAGGCCTGGCCGTGGAGTACTGGGTAATGAAGCCCACCGGCTACCAGGCCGGCCAGAAGTACCCGGTGGTGCTCGAAATCCACGGCGGCCCTTCGGCCATGTGGGGGCCGGGCGAAACCAGCATGTGGCACGAGTTCCAGTATTTCGCGGCCCAGGGCTACGGCGTGGTGTACAGCAACCCGCGCGGCTCGGGCGGCTACGGCCAAGACTTCCTGCGGGCCAACGTGCTGGACTGGGGCACCGGCCCGAGCAGCGACGTGCTCACGGCCCTCGACAAAACCGTGGCCGAAGGCTGGGCCGACCCCGCCAAGCTCACCGTGACCGGCGGCTCCTACGCCGGCTACCTCGTGGCCTGGATTATCAGCCACGACCAGCGTTTCAAGGCCGCCTGCTCGCAGCGCGGGGTGTATGATTTGGCCACGTTCTTTGGCGAGGGCAATGCCTGGCGTTTGGTGCCCAACTACTTCGGCGGCTACCCCTGGGAGCCCGCCGTGCGGCAGGTGCTCACCCGCGAGTCGCCCATCAGCTACGTCGATAAAATAACCACGCCCTACATCCTGTTCCACGGCGACAACGACCGCCGCACCGGCTTTGTGCAAAGCGAAATGATGTACCGCAGCCTCAAGGTGCTGGGCCGCCCCGTGGAGTACGTGCGCCACCCCGGCGGCACCCACGAGCTCACGCGCTCCGGCGACAATCGCCAGCGCATCGACCAGATGCTGCGCACGTTCGAGTTTTTCGAGCGCTACATCAACACCAAAGGCGAGGTGAATTAGGCCGCCCCATCTCGCATGTCTGCCTCGCCCGCCTAACCTGTCATGCTGAGCTTGCGAAGCATCCTCTCACCGCAGAACGAAGCGTTCCAGAATTTCTCGGCGAGGCGTTCAGACGTGATAGGATGCTTCGCAGGCTCAGCATGACAGGTGGTGCAGGCGGCGTTAGTGTCAAGTGAAGCAGGACGGTTCTCCATTTACAACTTCTCATTCTTCAGGTCAATGAAAAAAATCTCCTCCGTCTTAGCAGCTACGCTGTTGGGAGCTGCCCTGTTCACCGGCTGCAACACGCCCGACACCACCACTGCCGGTGCCAGCACCACCGCTTCGGCCGGTGTGCCAGCCAGCTACTTCGAGCCCACCGAAACCGGCGTGCAGGACGGCGGCGTGCGCGTCATTCCCATCACCACGCCCAAGGGCAAGTTCAACGTCTGGACCAAGCGCTTTGGTAATAATCCCAAAATTAAAGTGTTGCTGCTCAACGGTGGGCCGGGCGCTACGCACGAGTATTTCGAGTGCATGGAAAACTTTCTGCCCAGGGAAGGCATCGAGTTTATTTATTACGACCAGCTGGGCTGCGGGCTTTCCGACAACCCCAAAGACACCGCCATGTGGAGCCTGCCGCGCTACGTGGAAGAAGTGGAGCAGGTACGCCAGGCCCTGAACCTCACCAAGGACAACTTCTACCTGTTGGGCCATTCCTGGGGCGGCATCCTGGCCGCCGAATACGCCTTCAAGTACCAGCAGCACCTTAAGGGCCTCATTATTTCCAACATGATGATGAGCTGCCCTGCCTACGGGCGCTACGCCGACGAAGTGCTGGCCAAGCAAATGAAACCCGAAGTGCTGGCCGAAATCCGCGCCATAGAAGCCAAAAAGGACTTCGCCAACCCGCGCTACATGGAGCTCCTGATGCCCAATTTCTACGCCGAGCACGTGCTGCGCCTGCCCCTCGACCAATGGCCCGAGCCCGTGAACCGCGCCCTGGGCAAAACCAACCAATCGCTCTACGTGACCATGCAGGGTCCCAGCGAGTTCGGGGTTTCGGGCAAGCTGGAGAACTGGGACCGTGTGGCCGACCTGCCCAAGCTCAGCGTGCCCGTACTGTCCATTGGCGGCAAATACGATACCATGGACCCCGAGCACATGCGCATGATTGCTGCCAAGGTGCAGAACGGCAACTCCCTCATCTGCCCCCAGGGCAGCCACATGAGCCTCTACGACGACCAGCAAACCTATTTTACGGGCCTCATCAAATTTCTGAAATCAGTGGACGCAGGCACGCTCAAGCCGGGCGCGGAGCTGTAGTGCAGGTGGCCGGCCCGCCACTCCGTTGCTTCAACAAAAAAAAGGCAGCCATGCGGGGCTGCCTTTTTTTTGTTGAAGCAACGGAATGCCTTACAAATGGGCAATTGGGTCAATCACACCATCGGGGTCGTTCTTCACGCTGCCGCTGGTGGTGAAGGACTTGCCGCGTAGCAGCAGCACGCCAGCCATGTGGGGCGTGGCCATGGAAGTGCCGCTGATGGTGTTGTAGCCATCTCCTATCCAGGTTGAGTGGATGCTCACGCCGGGCATGCAGTAGTCTACGGGTGGGTTGCCGAAGTTCGAAAACGAGGCCCAGGTATCGGTGTTGTCCATGGCCGAGATGGTGAAAACATTGGGCCCGTTCACCCGCGCCGGCGAGTTGAGGGCCGCGTTGCCGCTGTTGTTGCCCGCCGCAATGGCAAACAGGATGCCTTTGTTGGAGGCGTTGAGAACGGCATCGTCGAGGGCTTGCGAAGCGCTGCCACCCAAGCTCATATTGGCCACGTCCCCGGCCCGGGCGTTGGCGCCCACGTAGTCGATGCCCGCAATAACGCCCGAGGAAGCGCCGCTGCCCGAGGCATCAAGCACCCGCACGGCCACCACGGTGGCGTTGGCGGCCACACCCACCACGCCATAGGTGTTGTTTTTGGCTGCAATGGTACCGGCTACGTGCGTGCCGTGGCCGTTGCCATCCTCAGGGGAGGTACTGAGGCCCAGAAACGAGCGGCTGCGATTCACGTCCACCAGCAGGTCGGGGTGGTTCAGGTCGATGCCCGTGTCAATGACCCAGGCGGTTTTGCCGGTGCCGTCGCCCTGGCCCACCCGGGTAACGCCATAGGGCACGGTTTGGGTGCTGGTGGTGGGCGTATTCCCACCCTTCACAGGCTTGCCCAACGAAATAATGCGGTCAGGCTCCACATAGCTCACCCGGCCATCGCGGGCCAGTTCGGCTGCTTCCTTGGGAGTGAGCACGGCCGCAAACCCTTTCAGAACGTGGCCATAGGCCACGCCCACTGCCTCGGCCCGCAATCCCCGGCCACGCAACAAGCCCTGGGCCGCCGTTTTCACCTTCCGTACCTTGTCATCGTAGCTATCCGTTGTAGTCGTAGCCACGGCTCCGTCATTCAGTACCACAATGTATTGGCCCGGAATTACGTCGTTAAGCCGCGAATCGGCTGCTACGAACGTTGGTTGCACAGAGCTCGATGGGGCAACCGTTTCACGGGAGCACCCCACGAACAGCAAGCCTGATGCGAGCAAAGCCCCATTCAAAAACAAAGAATTGAAGCGGATACTGGAAAAGCGGTTTTGCATACAGGAACGAAAGATGGGAAAAAGGAAAAAATGGATGATAAGAATTCCGACAATTCAACAGCCGAGGCTGCTAGGAAATACACAATATTCGGTGCGCGGTTAAAAATTCGGAAAAAGCGCGCAAATCAAAAAAATGCCGCATAAAACCTTATTAATTGTTCGATGGCTGGCAAACTGTACCTGTAAAAGAATGATTCATTATAGAATAGCTGTACCGTTATTTTTCCTGGAGTATAGCATATAAAATCAATTTAATGCTATTTTTGGTTGCTGAGCCAGAGCGAGCAGTGGGGCACCGTCATCTGGGCCGCCACCGAGCAGCTAGCCAACGGCGCCCGCGCCGGTGAGCCTCGTGCGCCTGGCGCAAGGCCTGAGTCACAGCAATCCCGTAGGCGTGCGGTGACAAGCGGGGAGTTGAAGCAAGGGCCAAAAGCCACCTGTTTACAACCAAAAAGGCCCCTCCGTTGCAGCGGTGGGGCCTTTTGATAATATAGCTAGGATACTTGCGCTAACAATAAGTGAAAATAGATAAGTGGACTAGAATGGCTGATAATCAGCTTAAAAAGAGAAGTTTGCGCCTATTTTAATCACCCGGTTCTGGGCGTCGAAGCGGTTGTTGTTGTCCAGCGAGGTCAGGCCGTAGTCGTAGCCCGCGCTCAGGCCGAAGCCGTTTTCAAACTGGTAGCCCAAGCCGCCCACGGCCGAAAAGTCGACTTTGCGGAGCTGGTTGGAGATGTCAAAATCGTCCTGGTAGGCGTTGATGCCGAGGGCACCGGCCTGCACCCGCGCCTTGCCGCTCACCAGGAAAGAGGCCTGCGGACCGGCGTAGAGGTAGAAGCCAGGCGTCACAAACACTTTGGCCAGCACGGGCACATCCACATATGCCAGGCGGGCGGTACCCGTCACCCTCGCTTTTAGGAAATCGAGTTTGGGGAAGGGCAGGGTGCCTTTTAGCACGGTGCCTTTTTCGGAGTAGTTGATACCAGGCTCAATGGCGAAACCGGGGCCCAGCGGCAGCGTGGCATACACACCGGCGTAAAAGCCGGGACGCATCTGCTTGGTAATGGCGCCATCGGGAACGAAGCCGGCCAGCTCAGTGAAGCTTTTCACGGCGTCACCTTGTACATCGGCCAGGTTGAGGCCACCCCGGAAGCCGAAGCGAACCGCCGAGTTGGCACCGGCCGACACTGTATTAGCCGATTGGCTGCGCACCGGAGCGCGCTGGCCCTGAGCCGAGCGGGGCGAAGGCGCCGCTTTGGGGTTGCCGTAAGCGTCGCGTGCACCCTGGGCCGAAGCAGTGGTGGCAGCAGCAGAAATCAAAAGGCAAGCCGCGGCCAGGCCGCCCGAAAGGCGTGAAAATTTCATGACCAAAAGAATTGGGAAGTGTGAAAGAAACCGGCCCCGTGAGTGCCGGGCCAAACGCCCGGCTGGTAGGCCGATGCAAGGGTATGATGCAAAACCGTGCCAAACTTTAAGGCGTGCCCGCGCCACCGCCGCTTTCACCACCGGCAAACCATTGCAAAAGCCTTTTCTCGCCTCCGGATGCGGATTTCCCAGACCCGGCACCTGGCTGGGGAAGGGGGGTTATTCCCCCACGCGGTAGCGGTTCATGAGCCGCAACAGCACCCCGTTGGTCCACCCGAAGCCGTCCTGCAGCGGGTACTCGCCGCCGCCGGCCTTGCGGTTGGGGTGCAGCACGTCGTACTTCTCCAGCAGCTGGCCGGTTTGAGTGAATACCCGCTGGTTCAGGCCCATCCAGCGGCGGGCAATGGTGTCGGCCAGCGGTTGCTGCTGGTAGCGCATGAGGCCCTCAATGGCGAGGTACTGCAGCGGCGCCCAGCCGTTGGGCGCGTCCCACTGCTGCTTGGTTTCAGTGAGGGTAGTTACCAGACCACCGGGCTTCAGGAAGCTGGCTTTGATGGTGGTGCCCACGCGCGCCGCCTGCGCCGCCGAGGCCAGCCCGAACGCCAGCGGAAACACGCCCGCCAGCGTGCGCACCGGGGAGCGCTGCCGCAGCCGCCAGTTGTAGTCCTGGAACCAGCCGGCTTTGGTGTCCCAGGTCAGGGCCATGAGCGCCACTTTGCGCTGGGCGGCTTTGGCGGTGTAGAGCCGCGCCTCGGCCGGCTGGCCGGCCAGCTTGGCCGCTTCGGCCAGGGTCAGCTCCAGGTGGTAGAGCAGGCAGTTCAGGTCCACGGGCACCATGTCGGTGGTCTGGATGGTGCCCAGGCCGCCCCCAGGCCGGAACCAGCGGCTGCTGAAGTCCCAGCCCGATGCGGCCGCCGCCCGGATGTGGCGGTAGAACTGCGCGGGCGGCTGCTTGCTGAGCCTGGCGGCGGCCACGTCTTCGGCGTAGGACTCTTCGCGGGGCTGGTCGCTGTCGTCCCAGTAGCGGTTGAGCACGGCGCCGGTGGGCAGGCGCACGGCCCGGCGGGCGGCGGTGCCGGGCTTCAGCTGCTCGGCGCCGCGCATCCAGTAGCGGTACTCGGCGGCCAGGGCACCGCGGTAGCGCAGCAGCTCGCCGTTGCCGCGCTCCTGGGCCAGTAGCATTACCATGCTGGCAAAAAACGGCGGTTGCGAGCGGGTGAGGTAGTACGTGCGGTTGCCGTTGGGAATGAAGCCGTAGCGGCCTATCAGGAAGGCAAAATTATCGGTAATGTCCTTCAGCAGCTGCCCTTTGCCGGCTTCGGCCAGGCCCAGCATCGTGAAGTAGGAGTCCCAGTAGTACACCTCCCGGAAACGGCCGCCCGGCACCAGGTAGGGCTTGGGCAAGGGCAGCAGGGAGCGGTAGGCGGCCAGCGAATCAGCGGGGTCCACGGCCGGGGCGGCGGGGCGCGCCAGCACTGTCCAGAGCGTGTCGAGGTGGTGGCGCAGGCCGGCTTGCACGTCGCTCTTGAAGGGAACCCCGCCGTCAGCCGGCAACTCGAAATAGCGCGCTACAAAGGCTTTGAGCTGAAAGCCGGGCTGGGATTTCTCCCGTTTCCAGGCGGCGAGAATGGTGGTGGGCCGCTGCCGGGGCACAGCGTCCACGAAGGTCTTGCCATCGGCGAAAACGCGGCCCAGCTGCACGGCTTCGAATAAGCCCGGAAACAGCTGCCGGGGCGACGCGGGCCGGGCAAGTACCTGCGGGGCAGTAGCGACTGGTGGCTGGGTTGCGGGAGCCGTCTGGGCACTGCTCATCAGGGGCAGCAAGGCCAGCAAGCAGCAGAAGTAGTAGTTGAGCATGAGGGGAGGAAATGAAAGCTGGCATTTAGACGGGGCCAGCCACTGCTTACGTGGCTCGTGGGCTTTTCGCTTCGTGGCTGGGTGCCGGGGAGACAATGCGGTGCATTATGGGAGGAAGAAGTGAAAATAAAAAAGGGTGTTATCCTGAGCGGAGTGAAGAACCTTATCGCACTTGATTTTCATCGAACGAATGCAGCTCAGGCATGATAAGGTCCTTCGCTCCGCTCAAGATGACAGACAGTTAGAAATAATTATTACCTGAAACTAATTGATTAGTCGTAAAACTAAAATTTTAGTTATACGTTTGCAATATCCTGACACCATTGCTCCTAACCCATGGACCCTTCCTTTCCCGAACTCACCCGCGCCGAAGAACAGGTGATGCAGGTGCTCTGGCGCCTCGGCCCGTCCTTCGTGAAGGACGTGCTGGCTGAGCTGCGGCCCCCGCACCGGCCTACAACACGGTTTCGACCATCATCCGCATCCTCGAAACCAAGGGCTTTGTCGACCACGAAGCCTTTGGGCGCACGCACCGCTACTTCGTGCTGGTGGAACAGGATGAGTACCGCCGCTTCTCGCTGCGCAAGCTGCTGGGCGGCCATTTCGGCAACTCCTTCAGCCGCCTGGTTTCCTTCTTCGCCAAAGAAGAAAACCTCGACGCTGCCCAGCTCGACGAGCTGCTCCGCCACGCCTCCGAACCCCAAAACCCTACTTCCGATGAACCCAATCAGCCTGCTTAATTGGATGCTGCTCAGCACGGTGCTGCTGGGGGCGTGGTGGCTCTGCTACTGGTTTCTGCTGCGCGGCGAGCGCGGCTTTGCCTACAACCGCGCCTTTCTGGTGCTGGGGCCGGTGCTGGCGGCGGGCCTGCCGCTACTGCCGCTGGCGTGGCCCACGGCCTGGGGCGCGCAGCCAGTGGCGCTGAGTGGGGTATCGGCGGTGCTGCTGCCCACGGTGGTGGTAGGGGCCAATGGCGCCAGCCAAGCCGCCAGCATAGATTGGGCGTTCTGGGCGCTGGCGCTGTACCTGAGCGGTGCCGTGTTTATGCTGGTGCAGCTGGGCTGGGAGCTGGGCCGGCTGTGGCAAAGCACGCGCCGCCTGGCCCGCGAGCCGGGCGATGGTTACACCCTGGCCCGTACCCACGGCACGCTGCCCACCAGCTCCTTCGGCCGCACCGTGTTTTGGGACGAAACCCTGCCGCTGAGCGCCGCCGAAGCCGACCAGGTGCTGCGCCACGAGCTGGCCCACGTGCGCCAGGGCCACACCTACGACCGCCTGCTGCTCGAACTACTGCGCGTGGTGCTCTGGTTCAACCCCTTCGTGCACCTGAGCGGCCGGGCCCTGGCCCTCACCCATGAGTACCTGGCCGACGAAGCAGCCCTGTGGGGCGCCGCCTCGGCTCCGTTTTCCTCCACCCGTTCCTACGCTCACCTATTGGCCCGGCAAGTGGCCACCCGCCTGGGTTTCTCCGTCCCGCTTGCGCATGCTTTTTCTCATTCCCAAACCTTACGTCGCATTGCCATGATACATAAAACCTCTCCTGTTCGCCGCTGGAAACAGTGGCTCGCGCTGCCGCTTGTGGCTTCGCTGTTCATTGTTGTTGCCAGTGGGCGCACGGCTGCCCAGGGCGGCCCGGGCCCCAAGCCCGCTGCCGTGCTGCGGCAGGGTACCCCGCCGCCGCCGCCGCCGGTCCCGATGGGTCAAACACCACAACCTGTGTCGTCGCCACCGGTGTATACGTATGTTGAGAACATGCCGCAGCTACCTGGTGGAGGTGGCAACAAGGCCATTGTAGAAGCTATCCAGCGCAATGTGATTTATCCCAAATCAGCTTTGGCTAACCATACAGAAGGACGGGTATTCGTTTCTTTCTACGTCGACAGCGAAGGGCAGGTAAAAGGGGCAAAAATTGTGAAAGGGCTGGACCCTGCAATTGATGCTGCTGTAATTGCTGCAGTGCAAAAGCTGCCTCGCTTCACGCCCGGCACCCAAGGCGGCAAAGCTGTGGCCGTCACTTTCACTGTACCTATAATGTTCAAAATATAGGCGCGATTTGTAAATACAAAACTGCTGTTCGCCTGTAAGCCAGAGCCAACGCCCACAGCTTTTTGGCCCGTTGACCCGAGAAACCGCCCGAAAAGCTCCGCCGTTGGCCGGGGCCTTTCTGCGTTTGCTCCGGCACCAACCGCTCGGAATGAAGTAACTTGCGGGTAGTATTGACCTTTTAATTGCAGTTCCTTCCGTGTTATTTTCTTTCCTTCCGCGCCATGCCGTAGTGGCGGCATCCCTGAGTTTACTGGCTTTTGCAGGCCTCCCCGCCTGCCAGACCCGCTCTGCTGAGGGCGAAACCCCCACCGGTGCCACCGCCGAAGCTGCCGCCAAGCCCGTGACCCTCGATTCGGCGCAGCTGCATGCCATGGTCATGCGCCGCGACTCGCTGCTGGCCGATTCCATAATGAAGAAAAGCGGGCAGCTGCCGGGCGCCATTCTGCCGGGCAAGCGCATTGTGGCCTTTTATGGCAACATCCGCTCGAAGGGCATGGGCATTTTGGGCCGCGAGCCCAAGGAGCAGATGTTCCGCAAGTTTGAGAAGGTGCTGGCCGAGTGGCGCGCCGCCGACCCCAGCCGGGGCGTGCAGGCCGCCCTGCACAACGTGACCATCACAGCCCAGGGCACGCCCGGCAAAGACGGCAAATGGCGCCTGATGAACTCCAAAGCTACTATTGAGGAAGTAATCAGCTGGGCCAAGGAGCACAACTGCATTATTTTCCTGGACGTGCAGCCCGGCCACAGCACCCTCGCGGCCGAGCTGCCCAAGCTGGAGCCCTACCTCAAAGACCCCATCGTGCACTTGGGCATCGACCCCGAGTTCTCGCTCTCCACCATGCCCGGCGTGCGCCCCAACCAGAAAATCGGCACCCTCGACGCCAAGGACATCAACTTCACGGTGAGCTTCCTGGCCCGCATCGTGAGCGAAAACAAGCTGCCGCCCAAGGTGCTCACCGTGCACCGCTTCACGCGTAAAATGGTGTCCAACTACAAAAACATCAAGCTCGACCCCCGCGTGCAGATTGTGATGCACATGGACGGCCACGGCGACCCCACCCTCAAGAAGGACTCCTACCAGCACTACATCGTGAACGAGCCCGTGCAGTACACCGGCTTCAAGCTGTTCTACGAGTACGACGCCCGTCCCAAGCCCCACCACATCATGACGCCTGAGGAAGTAATCGCCCTCAAGCCCGCGCCGCTGTACATTCAGTACCAGTAAACGGTACCGCGTTAGATAAAAAAAGGTCGCTGGATGTTCCAGCGACCTTTTTTATTGGCTCCAACCCTGGAAAACGTGACGGCCATAGCCAGTGTCCGGCGACAGCAACACGGTGCACCGGCGCGGCACCGAGCCCCAAATCAACAGTGCCGGCTAGGGAAACACTATAGCGAAAGCCGAGTAAAGAGCGCCGTTCGGGCGTTGCCGTTCACCGACTCCGTGCAACGCAGATACGCAGGACGTTGCGTCTCTTCACCGCCCCAAAAATTGTCAGCAGGCTATTCCCAGTCCTTCAACAGGCGCCGTATCAGCACGATTTCGCCGACGTGGTAGGCGTTGTGGTCGGCAATGAGGAGGGCTTCGCGCAGAATGGTTTGACCGGTGCCGTGCGGGATGGGGGCCAGCAGGTCGGTGCCCGGCGCGTGCAGCAGGTGCAGGAACCGCTGCCGCTGCTGCCGGATGTGGTCCAGGGCGGCCTGCCATTGTTCTTCATCGGCGGTGGCATCGGGGGCTGGCCAGTAGCCCTCCGGGAAGGTTGGCGATTGGTGTTCGGGGTCGATGGAGAACTCCACAATATCCCACTGCGCGATGCGGATGTGCTCGACCAGCTGCCAGATGGTGTAGGGCACATCGGGCAGGCGCTGGTTCCAGATTTTAGGCGTGAGGCCGTCGATGGCTTCTTCGAAGGTGGCGTGGGCGTTGCCCTTTGTGAGCAGGCTGGTTAGCTCCGCCAGCAGGGCTTTTTGACTAGGTCTGTCCATTGAATGCCAACTGCTATTTCTGCTTTTTGTGTAGTCGTTAAGAACCGGACTATACGGATGCTACTAGCCTGGAGGCATCCTTACGGAAAATAGTATTGAAAATAAAGTCTCTGTCATTATATGTTTGTGGTGGCATCCTTTTGGGCCACGCCGAGGTTGGTCATTGGTTTTGGAGACCGTTCAGCATGCCGGCACCCGTTGGGTCGCCCGCCCGTAAGCCCGGACAGTTCAGTGGTCGTCACAGGCCGAATGAATGATGGTGGGAGACGGGGCGGGAGCGCCACTATTTCGTGTGGTTTCACGCTTATCCCCCTCCCCTTTTTTATGGACTACATTGGCCTTGATATCAGCCAGGCGTACGTAGACGCCGACCTGCCCGGTGGCGTGCAGCGCCTGGCCCAAACCCCGGCCGGGTACCCCGCCCTGCTGACCGACGTGCCGGCCGGGGCCGTGTGCGTGCTCGAAGCCACCGGCCCCTATGGGCTGCGCCTGCTCGCCGCCCTGCACCAAGCCGGCCAGGCCGTGTGTGTGGTCAACCCGCTGTCCGTGCGCCGCTTTGGCCAAAGCCAGCTGCGGCGCAGCAAAACCGACCGCACGGACGCGCAGCTGCTGAGCCAGTTCGGTCGGGTCTTCGCCCCAGTCCTGCACCAGCCCACGGCCCGGTGGTTGAGCCAGCTGCAGCAGCGCCAAGCCCTGCTCGACTTGCTCCGGGGCCAGCGCACGGCCTTGAGCAACCACCAGCACACGCTGGCCCAATCGCCCTGGCCCGACCCGGTCAGCACCCAGGCCCTCGACGCGGAGCTGGCCGGGCTGGACCAGCAACTCGCCGCGCTGGAAAAGAGCCTGCGCGAAGATGCCCAGGCCCAGTGCGGGGCCGACTACGCCCGGTTGCAAACCATTCCCAGCGTGGGAACGCGCATCGCCCTTTCGCTGCTGCTGGCCGGGCCCGGGCTGCGCGCCTTTGCCGGCTGGCGCCAGGCCGTGGCCTACGCCGGGCGCGCACGCTGCTGCCCGCGCCACTTCGAGTCG
>NZ_MDZC01000132.1 GCF_001816165.1 Hymenobacter glacialis | reverse complement strand
TACCTGCCCGTCGAGGCCGCGGCACTGGAGCAAGCTACCGGGTTTCTGTCCCTGGCTGCCACTCCCGGCTTTGCCGCCCACCCGCCCGCCGAGCTTTGGGAGCTGCTGCGCAGCTTTGCCCAAGGCCAGCTGGTAGATGGCTGAGAGGCGAGCTTTCAGATTATCAGCACGTTTCAACGGGTTCATGGCCAAGAGCCTCAATCCACTGTAGAAACGCATATCCGCGTTTAATCGTCCGTGCCGTTCGTGCGGTTTTGCCCGAGGGGCCACTGCGAAGTCCGCACCCTGGCCTACGAACCCTTGACGACCCGCGCCTTCCCCGACTGGCGTATGGGCTACCTGCCCGTCGAGGCCGCGGCACTGGAGCAAGCTACCGGGTTTCTGTCCCTGGCTGCCACTCCCGGCTTTGCCGCCCACCCGCCCGCCGAGCTTTGG
>NZ_MDZC01000131.1 GCF_001816165.1 Hymenobacter glacialis | reverse complement strand
AGCCCGTAACGGCCATTTTGATGGCCGGCAGCTTCTTCACCTTGAAGAACTCCTCCTGCATGTCCTCCATGTCGGCGCACTCATAGGCGGGCTTGAGTTAGGCGCAGGCAATGAGCAGGTTGGTAAGCGGGCAGAAAGGTTCTGGAATGTGCTTTCGTACTCCTGGGGGTTGCGGTGGAAATCGGTCGTATCCCAGACCCGGCCGTCGCGGCGGCGGTTGTAATCGGAGCTGCGCAGCTGGGTGTACACTGGCACGTTGAAATCAAGGTACAGGTAGTCGTACACGCTCACCCGCCGGATGCCCATCAAATCGAGCACTTCCATGGCACCCTGGGCCACCCGACCCGAGCCCGTAACGGCCATTTTGATGGCCGGCAGCTTCTTCACCTTGAAGAACTCCTCCTGCATGTCCTCCATGTCGGCGCACTCATAGGCGGGCTTGAGTT
>NZ_MDZC01000130.1 GCF_001816165.1 Hymenobacter glacialis | reverse complement strand
CCGCCGGCGGCTTCGGGGTGAAACTGGGTGGAGAAGAACGGCTTGGACGTGTGCTTGATGCCTTCGCAGGTGCCATCGTTCAGGTTCTCGAACAGCATCTGCCACTCGGCGGGCAGCGTTTCGGTATCCACCGCGAAGCCGTGGTTCTGGCTGGTGATGTAGCAGCGCTGCGTGCCGGTGAGTTTCACGGGCTGGTTGTGGCTGCGGTGGCCGTATTTGAGCTTGAACGTGTCGCCGCCCGCCGCCAGGCCCATGAGCTGGCTGCCCAGGCAGATGCCGAAAATCGGCTTGTCCTGGGCCAGGGCTTTTTGCAGGTGCCGGATGGTGGCCTCGCACATTTTGGGGTCGCCGGGGCCGTTGCTCAGGAACAGGCCGTCGTAGTCCAGGGTCGTGAAATCGTAGTCCCAGGGCACGCGAATCAGCTCCACGTCGCGCTCGAGGAAGCAGCGGATGATGTTGGTTTTG
>NZ_MDZC01000129.1 GCF_001816165.1 Hymenobacter glacialis | reverse complement strand
CCGCCGGCGGCTTCGGGGTGAAACTGGGTGGAGAAGAACGGCTTGGACGTGTGCTTGATGCCTTCACAAGTGCCGTCGTTCAGGTTCTCGAACAGCATCGTCCAATCAGCCGGTAGCGTTTCGGTATCCACTGCGAAGCCGTGGTTTTGGCTGGTGATGTAGCAGCGCTGGGTGCCGGTGAGCTTGACGGGCTGGTTGTGGCTGCGGTGGCCGTATTTGAGCTTAAAGGTGTCGCCGCCCGCTGCCAGGCCCATGAGCTGGCTGCCCAGGCAGATGCCGAAAATGGGCTTGTCCTGGGCCAGGGCTTTTTGCAGGTGAGCGATGGTGGCTTCGCACATTTTCGGGTCGCCGGGGCCGTTGCTCAAAAACAGGCCGTCGTAGTCCAGGGTCGTGAAATCGTAGTCCCAGGGCACGCGAATCAGCTCCACGTCGCGCTCGAGGAAGCAGCGGATGATGTTGGTTTTG
>NZ_MDZC01000128.1 GCF_001816165.1 Hymenobacter glacialis | reverse complement strand
GCCTGCGATGAACCCCGTGCCGTTCACCGTGAGGGTGAAGGCCGGGTCGCCGGCCGTGGCCGAGCTGGGGCTGAGGCTGCTGATGACCGGGGCCGGGTTGGGAGCCGCCGTGGTGGTGAAAGTTGTAGTGGCGGTGGCCGTCTGACCACCCGCGCAGTTGCTCGTGATGGTGACGGTGTAGCTCGTATTGGGCGTCAGGCCCGTCAGATCCACGGAAGTAGCCGAAGCCGGAAGGGTTTGCGTGGTGGTTGCCAGGGTTGTCGTAACCGTATAACCACTCGTGGCCGAACCGCTGCCGGTGAAGGTTACCGTGGCCGAGTTGCTGGTGATGGCGCTGGCCACCAAATTGGTAGGCGCGTTGCAGACCACTGGGGCCGGGTTCACGGTGAACGTGGCCGTAGCGGAGGTGCCGCCGCCGGGCGCCGCGTTGGTCACGGTCACGTTGTAGGTGCCGGCCGTGGCAATGTCCGAAGCCGGA
>NZ_MDZC01000127.1 GCF_001816165.1 Hymenobacter glacialis | reverse complement strand
CCTCCGCTCGGTAGCGGATACTATCTTTAGGCCCGATGGGAATGAAATACTGAACATTGGAAGTGAGCGCATCGGCTCTAAGGGTAAGCGGGCGCTCATATTATACTTGCTCCGTCTGCCTATTGCCCGTATTGCACTGCGAACTATACTCATCCTGAGTGTAATGCTGGCCATTTTCTACTCGTTGCGGCTGGCACTTGTACGCGTCGGCTTCGATTCATACCTATAGCGCATATCCGTGATGCCTCACTGGCCGGAAAAAACCTTCTCACCAGCCGTGGCATTTGAAATGAACTGATTTAACTTCTTTTTGATAAAAACATACCTGAAATTTTTCTATGCCTACTATCAGAGGACTACAGTTTCGCGTTGCGCAGGGCCTCCGCTCGGTAGCGGATACTATCTTTAGGCCCGATGGGAATGAAATACTGAACATTGGAAGTGAGCGCATCGGCTCTAAGGGTAAGCGGGCGCTCAT
>NZ_MDZC01000126.1 GCF_001816165.1 Hymenobacter glacialis | reverse complement strand
TCGGAGAAGTTCGCGCGCACGGAAATGGACCTGCCCATCGCCTTCGGGCGCACCATCACCAACGAGGTGTTCGTGGCCGATTTGGCCAAGATGCCCCACCTGCTCATGGCCGGGGCCACGGGCCAGGGCAAGTCGGTGGGGCTGAACGTGATACTGGCCTCGCTGCTCTACAAGCGCCACCCGGCCCAGCTCAAGTTCGTGCTCGTCGACCCCAAGAAGGTGGAGCTGAGCATCTTCAACAAGATTGAGCGCCACTACCTGGCCAAGCTGCCCGACACGGACGAGGCCATCATCACGGACACGAAGAAGGTGGTCAACACGCTCAACTCGCTGTGCATGGAGATGGACCGGCGCTACGACCTGCTCAAGGAAGCCGGCTGCCGCAACCTGAAGGAGTACAACGCCAAGTTCATCGAGCGGCGGCTCAACCCCAAGAAGGGCCACCGCTTCCTGCCCTTCATCGTGCTCGTCATCGACGAGCTGGCCGA
>NZ_MDZC01000125.1 GCF_001816165.1 Hymenobacter glacialis | reverse complement strand
TTTTAAACCCCCCGGGGGTTTAAAAGGGGGGCCCCCTTTTGGGGGGTTTTAAAACCCCCAAAATTTTCCCCCCGGGGGGGAAAATTTTCCCCCGGGGGGAAAATTTTGGGGGGGCCCCCTTTTCCCCCCAAAAGGGGGGAAAACCCCCGGGGGGTTTTTAAAACCCCCCCGGGGGGTTTTAAAAAGGGGGGCCCCCTTTTGGGGGGTTTTAAAACCCCCCAAAATTTTTCCCCCCGGGGGGGAAAATTTTCCCCCCGGGGGGAAAAATTTTGGGGGGGCCCCCTTTTTCCCCCCAAAAGGGGGGGAAAACCCCCCGGGGGGTTTTTAAAACCCCCCGGGGGGTTTTTAAAAAGGGGGGGCCCCCCGCTCCCGGCCATCAAGGCCAGGAGCTATTTTTGTAAGTGGTTGTCATTTTTAAACCCCCCGGGGGTTTAAAAGGGGGGCCCCCTTTTGGGGGGTTTTAAAACCCCCAAAATTTTCCCCCCGGGGGGGAAAATTTTCCCCCGGGGGG
>NZ_MDZC01000124.1 GCF_001816165.1 Hymenobacter glacialis | reverse complement strand
TCGCGTCCTTCGTCGCCTCTGAGACCCTAGGCATCCCCCGTGTGCTCTTGCTTACTTCGCTTTCGTACCGCTGACCCCATTGCTGGGGTCTGCTCATTCTCTTGCGAGAACAAGCGCGCTACGCTTCGTTTTTGTTACCCCTTACGTCAAAGAACGTGTACTACTCTGGTGTTTAGTAGTGTCGTGACTGACTTCCTATCGAAGTCGGTCGGTGTCACAGAATCCTGAACTTTTCAGACCACCTGGCAAAACCAAGTGGGCCTGCGTGGACTCGAACCACGGACCTCTACATTATCAGTGTAGCGCTCTAACCACCTGAGCTACAAGCCCGTATTCGGATTCAAGTATTATTTGAATGAAGGAAAAGACAACAGTAAAGTTGTAATTGCAAGCGTATCACGCCGCGAACTCACGAGTCGAACTGCTCCAGAAAGGAGGTGATCCAGCCGCACCTTCCGGTACGGCTACCTTGTTACGACTTAGCCCTAGTTACCTGTTCTACCCTAACTGGCTTCGTTGCGG
>NZ_MDZC01000123.1 GCF_001816165.1 Hymenobacter glacialis | reverse complement strand
CTATAGCGCGAAGCATTGGTCGCTGGCCTAATACAAGTCTGTCTATACTTGATTTGAAAAGCGCTGTTTTATGGGGTTAATTCAACTGGCAGGCCGGCCGGCTTACTTTTGGGGCTGCCATGAACGACCCGGAAATTCGCGCTCTGCTCTATCCGCTGCTCACGGGCGGCGTGTATGTCGACGAGCTGCCCACACGCCCGGCATCCAGCGCGGGCTGGACCGCAGCAGCACTGCCGCCGGCAGCCCCGGAAATGGGCGCAACGGTGGCCTTGGCACAGAAGCGGCTACAGCGGGCGATGCGCAGCTGCAAACCCAACGGGAGCGGCTTAACGCCATGAACCTGAGCCCGGCCCAGGCCCGGCAACTGCTCGAAACGCTCCGGGCTCAGGAGCAGCAATACCTGCAGCAGCTAACCCGGCCCGCCACGCAAAAGGCCGACCCCAACAAGCCGTCTTGGTGATAGTTGAGGCGGGGGCATAGCGGCCGCTACCTGGTCCCGCTGAATGGCTGCCAGACAAGGGGCGGCTTGGGGGCGGTTAAATCCGTACTTTTGCGGCCTGATTTCACCTCCCACTCAACACTCTTATCGTAGCTCTTATGCAAATCAAGGAAGTTGTCATTATATCTGCCGTTCGCACGCCGATTGGCTCATTTGGCGGTGCACTCGCGTCGCTGTCGGCCACTGAGCTGGGCGCCATTGCCCTGAAAGGTGCTCTGGAGAAAGCCGGCGTAGCCGCCTCGGAAGTGGAGCAGGTGATTATGGGCAACGTGATTTCGGCCAACCTGGGCCAGGCCCCGGCCCGGCAGGCAGCCAAAAAAGCGGGCCTCCCCGACACCGTGGAATGCACCACCGTGAACAAAGTGTGTGCCTCCGGCACGAAGGCCATCATGTATGCCTCCCAGGCCATTATGCTGGGGCAGGCCGACGTGGTATTGGCCGGCGGCATGGAGAGCATGAGCAACGTGCCCTATTACCTCGACAAAGCCCGTTTCGGGGCTAAATACGGCCACGGCCAGATGATAGACGGCCTGGTGCGCGACGGCCTCTGGGACCCCTACAACGACTACGCCATGGGCAACGCGGCCGAAAACACGGCCAAGGAAATGGGCTTTACCCGCGAGCAGCAGGATGCTTTCGCCGTGGAGAGCTACACCCGCAGCGCGGCCGCAGCCAAAGCTGGCAAGAAGAAAGACGAAATCATTCCCGTGACCATCGAGAGCCGCGGCAAAACCACGGTAATTTCCGACGACGAGGAGTACCTGAAAGTGGATTTCGCCAAGGTTCCCGGCTTGAAGCCCGCCTTTATCAAGGAAAATGGCACCGTGACTGCGGCCAACGCTTCCACGCTGAACGACGGCGCCGCCGCCGTGCTGCTGATGAGCCGCGAGAAGGCCGACGCCCTGGGCCTCACGCCCATCGGACGCATTTTGGGCTTCGCCGATGCCGAGCAGGCCCCGGAGTGGTTCACTACGTCGCCCGCGCTGGCCATTCCCAAGGCGTTGAAGAACGCTGGTAAAACTGCTGCCGATGTGGATTTCTACGAAATCAACGAGGCATTCTCGGTAGTAAGCTTGGCTAACAACAAGCTGCTGAACCTGGAAGGCACCAAGGTAAACGTGTACGGCGGTGCCGTGAGCCTGGGCCACCCGCTGGGCGCTTCGGGTGCGCGCATCGTGACCACGCTGATGAACGTGCTGAAAAACGAGGGCGGCAAAATTGGCGTGACCGGCATTTGCAACGGTGGCGGTGGCGCTAGTGCTATTGTGGTGGAAGCTTTCTAAATCGCTGATTGCCGTTGATTAACTGTGATTTCACTGCTTAATTGCCGGATTGATTTGATAGCTTGAAAAAACTATTTGTGAAAAGGCCACGCTGGGTACAGCGTGGCCTTTTCTTTGCGTAGAGCGGACGCCAAGTAAACGAAAAGCAAGGTAAAAACAGTTTACGTACTGTGGTTAATCAGTGAAATCACGGTTAATCAACGATAATCAGCGATTTATGAAATACCTAGTGCCTTTTTTTCTGTTGTTGCTGGCCCTGCCTTCGTATGGCCAAAAAGTGCGTCGATTCACGACGTTTTACGACTCTACCAAAGTAAACAAGCGGGAAGTGTACACCGCGCTGGTGGCCGGCGATACCGTGCCCCAGGGCACCTACAAGCGTTTTTACCGCAACGGCAAGCTGGAGCAGCAAACCAGTTTCCGGCAGGGCAAGCGCGACTCGGCCTACGTGGAGTTTCACCCCACCGGCAACCGGCGGCTGGAAACTACTTACCGCGACGGCATTCGCCAGGGGCCCTTCAAAACGTATTACGACAACGGCAAGGTGGCTCAGGAAGGGATGTTTGAAGATGACGAGCCCAACGGCGAGCTCACCTTTTACCACCCCAGCGGGGAAGTGAAGCTGCGCACCACGCTCGCCAAGGGCCAGCCCAACGGCCCCCTGAAAGCGCTGTACCCCGATGGCAAGACCCAGGCCGAAATCAGCTACGTGGACGGGCAGCCCAACGGGGCAGTAAAGTTCTACTACCCCAACGGCGCGGTGCAGAGCGAGGGCGTGTTCACGCGCGGGCTGCTGTCGGGGCCCTACAAAACGTACTATCCCAACGGCCAGATTGAAAACGAAGTGCTGGCCGACAAAAATGGCCGCGGCCGCTACCGTAGCTACTACCAAAGCGGCAAGCTTCAGACCGAGAGTACCTACGCCCCCGCCCCGTTGGTGCAGCGGCCCGTGAAAAACCCCCTCGGCGACGACCTGACCAAGCGCGTGGCCCCGCCCACCGGCACCAACAACCTCGACGGCGCTTCGACGAGCTACTACGAGAGCGGGCAGGTGAAAACCAAGATGACGTACCGCAGCGGGGTGCCCACCGGCAATGCCCTGGAATACTTCGAAAATGGCAATTTGCGCGAGGAAATTGATTACAGCAACAGCGGACGCGACCGCAAAACCACCCGGTACCACGACGCGGCGGGCAAGCTGGCCCAGGCCGAGCTGCAGTACAAAAACAACAAGCCCGCCGGTACCTGGAAAGAGTTTTACCCCGACGGCAAGACCCCGCGTAAAACCGAAATCTACGGCCCAATCGGCCGCTTGCTGGGCGACAAAATCACTTACTACGAAAACGGCGAAATACAGAGCCGCCAACCGTTTCTCAATGGGTTTATGGCCGGCGTTGCGCAGGAATTCTACCCTTCGGGCAAGCTGCACAAGGAGACTACCTACGTGCGCAGCGTGCTGCTGGGCCCCTTCCGTGAGTTGCGGGAAGATGGCACCCTGGCCGTGAGCGGACAGTACCGCAACAGCAAACAGAGCGGCGTGTGGACCTATTTTAAGGAGGATGGCAAAACCGAGGCGCGCTCCGTGACCTACCGCAACGGCGAACTGGTGGACCCGGTGAAAAAAGCGGCCGCTAAACCCAAGCCCGCGCCCAAGCGCAAGTAGCAGGCGCTACCCTCTGTCATGCTGAGCCCGCGAAGCATCTAATCGCCTCTGAACGACTGTCTCCACCCTGATAGGATGCTTTGCGGGCTCAGCATGATAGGCCTGGACTAGATAGGCATCTAGTAATTCATTCTTTAGATCTCGGATTCAACGACTCAGGCCCTGGCTATTTGCCAGGGCCTTTTTTGTTTTAACCACAAACAAGCGCCCGCAGGCAACCCCAAAACCAGGCTTTGCATCTGAATGATTGAGTGCGCAAACCCTCATGGCTTTGTCCCAGCGAAGGTTGAATATATTTTTCAACTCGCTACCAACTGACTATCAGAACCTAATAACAAACAAAGCATGGCTTAATGAAAATATATTGCAACAGTACCTTGCTTTACAAAGTACCTGTTTTACTTTTGTTCTGTTCAAAGCCTAGTAGCTGTGCTTAACGTGTACCAAAGATGGCCCGCTACCCACCTGCCTCAATCTCACTCACCGGAGGTGGCGCCGATGAGCAATTCATCTACCCAGCGGAGCCGCGGCCGCTGGAAGACTGGAGTTGCTCTCCTGCCCGCCTCCACTCTCACCTCTGCACCATGAAAAGTTTCGTCACACTTCTCTCTTTTCCTCCGCTTCACCACTTGGGTAGTGCCCTGCGCGTGGGGGCTTTTGCTTCGTTGTTGCTGCCGTTGGGCGCCATGGCCCAAGCCGCCGGGCCGGGCCGCGTGAGCGGTAGCCTGGTGGAGGCCAGCAATGGCAAAGCCGTTCCATTTTCCGATGTTCTCTTTCTGCGCGCCGCCGACTCCACCTTTGTGGCCGTGGCCCAAACCACGGAGCAGGGCACGTTCCAGACCGCCGCACTGCCGCTGGGCACCTACCTGATGCGGGTGCAGGACCTGAACTACAAGGCCCTGCGCCGCCGCTTTACCCTCACGGAGGCCGCACCTACCATCAGTTTTATGGGCCTGCGAATGACCGCTGCCTCAGCCACTAAGCTGGGCGAAGTGGTGGTGACGGGCCAGAAAGCCACCGTGGTGGAAGAGCTGGGCAAGCGCGTGATAAACGTGGAAAAAGACTTGGGCAGCGTGGGCGGCACGGCGGCCAACGTGCTGCAAAACGTGCCCTCGGTGAACGTGGACGTGAACGGCACGGTGACCATGCGCGGCTCGTCCAACCTCACCATTCTTATTGACGGCAAGCCCGCCGGCACCGGCAACGGCGGCGGCGCGGGCGGCCCGCGCCTCGACCAGATTCCGGCCTCGCGCATTGCGCAGGTCGAAGTCATCACCAACCCCTCGGCAAAATATGACGCCTCGGGTGGTGGCGGGGTCATCAATCTCATTACCAAGAAAGAAACCCGGAACGGGACCAACGGCACCGCCGCCCTCAACCTGGGCACAAAGGACAAATACAGCGGCAACCTGAACCTGACCCGCAAGGTGGGCAAGGCAACCTGGTCGGCGGGCTACAACGGCCGCGACGTGACCTTCGGCAGCCGCGGACGCTCGCAGCAAACCGCCCTGCTTGGCACTGCCGACAACCCCCAAACGGTGCGCACCACCCAAGTGGGCGTGGGCCGCGAGATTCACCGCAACCAAGTGGTGGAAGTAGGTATGCAGCTGGAATTGCCCAAAAACCAGAACCTGAGTTTCAACGCGTCGGCGGGCACGGAGCGGCACCTGGAAGGCGAAAGCCAGGACCTAACCCAGCAAACCGACAACGGCGCCGTGCAGCGCGCCCGCGGCCGGCAGGACCTCGACGTGGGTGTGAACGTGATGCAATACGGCGGCGACTACCGCCGCACCTGGGCCGCGCACAAGGGCCGCGAACTCTCGGCCAACCTCGGCGGTGTGCGCATTGATGCCACCGTGCCGGTGGTGCAGCGCCAGTTTGCGGAGGCCGGCTCGGGGCAGGTAGCGCAGCCGGGCACGCGCCAGGAGCTCAACGTGTTGGGCAACATCCAGTTCGGCAAGATTGACTACACGCACCCCTTCGCTGAAGGCAAAGGCCGCCTGGAAATGGGGGCAAAGCTTGAACGCCAGTCCAATGCCGGCTCTAATAAGTTCGGCTACGCCAATAGCGAAACTGCCCCCAATAGCTTTCAGGACGACCCCGCCCGCTCGCTCACCTACACCTTTACCCAGTTGGTGCCCGCCGGCTACGTGACCGTGCAGCGGCCTCTGGGCCCCAAGTGGAACGCCCAGGTGGGCCTGCGCTCTGAGTACACCCGCATCAGCGGCAGCGTGGAAGGCGGCGCGGGCATCGCTCAGCGCGGCAGCCTCGACCAGGACTACCTCAACCTCTTCCCTTCGGCCAACATCAGCCGGGAGTTTGGCAAGGAGCCCGGCCAGAACCGCCTGCAGCTGAGCTACGCCCGCCGCCTGAACCGTCCTAACTTCATGCAGCAGATGCCGCTAGCCATTTACCAGGACCCGCGCAGCTACCGCCTCGGCAACCCGCGTCTGCAGGCCGAATTCAGCCACAATATGGAGCTGGGCCACCAGCTGAGCCTGGGCGCGGCCACGCTCACCAGCACGGCCTTTGCCCGCATCACCACCAATTCCATTCAACGCCTGCGCTTTATCGACACCACGGCCACCCGCCTGGCGGGCCCCGGTGCCGGCCTGGTTACGGCCGAAACGTTCGACAACGTGGGCACCACCACCAACATTGGCGCCGAATTCAGCCTCAACCAGCCCCTGGCCAAGTGGTGGCGCCTGAATGCCAGCACCAGTCTCTACCGCGCCCAGATTGCAGCTAATGCCTTTGGCAACAACCGCCAGGCCCTGGTGGGCTCCGTGCGCCTGAACAACAACTTCACCATCCGCCCCACCCTGGAAATGCAGCTGAGCGGCAATCTGCGCTCGGCTTCGCTCACGGCCCAGGGCCGGCAGCTGGCCCAGGGGCAGGTAGACGTGGCCCTGCGCCAGCGCTTGTTCTCGGACCGCGCCGCCCTTACGCTCCGCGTTTCGGATGTGTTCAACACGCTCAAGTACCGCAGCGAAATTGAAACCGATGCCCTGCGCAGCTACCGCTCCAGCAAAGACGAGACCCGCGTGGGCTGGCTGGGCTTCACCTGGTACATCGGCGCCAGCAAGGCCAAGCCGGGCCGCATTGAGGCAGCGCCCCAGGGCGGCGGCGGTTTCGGCGGCTGAGTCTAATTTTTTGTTTGCCACCCCGCTTTTCTCACCCTCCTTTCTGCAAACAGCCCCGTCGCCGGTTCGTCCGGCGGCGGGGTGTTGCGGTTTTGAAAGGGTAAGGGTAAATGAAAAGTGCTGTTAGCTTTTCATCTGGGTGACTATACGATGCCGCTGGTATGGCAAGTATGTAACTCACCGCCTGTGTTGCGTTAGGCAGTTTGGGGAGTTTGGGATAAATACGATGCGCTTTGTTCGGGTGTCGTGCAACGACTCTACCACCCCCGTTTTCGCTGCGCGAAAACTCCCCTCCTTAAAAAAGGAGGGGAGTTTGTCGTTCTGGGTTGCCCTACCTTTGTCGGATTATGCAGAAACCGAGTATTCCCAAGGGCACCCGCGATTTTGGTCCCGCGCAGGTGGCACGCCGCCAGCACATTTTCAACATAATTCGCCGCACGTTTGAGTCATTCGGCTTTGCGCCGCTTGAGACGCCTACGCTCGAAAACCTCTCCGTGCTTACGGGGAAGTATGGCGACGAAGGCGACCAGCTGCTGTTTAAAGTACTGAACTCCGGCGACTTCGCCAAGGACGTAACTGGCGCCGATTTGGAAATCGGGAGCAAAGCCCTGCTGCCCAAAGTGGCCGAAAAGGGCTTGCGCTACGACCTTACCGTGCCCTTCGCCCGCTACGTGGCCATGAACCGGGGCACGCTCACATTTCCCTTCAAGCGCTACCAGATGCAGCCCGTGTGGCGCGCCGACCGCCCCCAGCGCGGCCGCTACCGCGAGTTTTACCAGTGCGACGCCGACGTGGTGGGCACCGATTCGCTGCTCTGCGAGGCCGAAATCGTGCTGATGATGGCCCAGGTGCTAAACGGCCTGGGGCTGGACGACTTCACCATCAAAATAAACCACCGCGGCGTGCTGCGCAACATTTACCAGGCGCTGGGCGGCGAAGGCCGGGAGTCGGATTTGTTTGTGGCCATTGACAAGCTGGACAAGATTGGGCGCGATGGCGTGACCAAAGAGCTGCTGGAGCGCGGCTTCACGGAGGCTACCGTCGAAACGCTGTTTGAGCTGTTGAGTGTGGCGGGCAACTACGAAGAGAAGCTGGAGCGCCTGATGGCCGGCTTCGTAACGGCCGGCGTGGAGCCCGACGGCCCCCGCCCCACGGCCGAAGAACCCACCGAGGTCCCGGTAGCCTACCGCGGCCTGACCGAACTGGCCACGGTGCGCGACTTACTCGCAGCCTCCGGCTTCAAGCAGTTCGACCGGCTGGAGTTTGACCCCACCCTGGCGCGGGGCCTCTCCTACTACACGGGCTGCATTTTTGAAGTCAAAATCAACAACGTGCTGATGGGCAGCGTGAGCGGCGGCGGGCGCTACGACAACCTCACGGGCAGTTTCGGGCTGCCGGGCGTGTCGGGTGTGGGCTTCTCTTTTGGCGTTGACCGCCTCTACGACTGCCTGGAAGCGCTGGACCTGTTCACGGCCACGGCCGAAACGCCCACCCGTTGCCTCATTACGCACTTCGACGCGGCCAGCGGCCGGGCGGCGCTGCCGCTGCTGGCGCAGCTGCGCGCCGCTGGCATCCCCAGCGAGCTGTACCCGGACGTGAGCAAGCTGCAAAAGCAGTTCAAATACGCCGATGCCAAGGGCATTCCGCTGGTCATTGTGCTGGGACCGGAAGAACTGGCCGCCGGCTTGGCCAAAATTAAAATTATGGCCTCGGGCGTAGAACGCGTGCTGCCGCTGGCCGAAGTAGTGACTGCCCTGACTGCAGAGTAACCCGAACGACAAACTCCCCTCCTTTTTTAAGGAGGGGACATTTCAGCAACGCTGAAATTGGGGTGGTAAAGTCGTTGCACGATGGGCGAACGACCTAGCCGGAATTTGTTCGGGTGTCGTGCCACGACTCTACCACCCCCGTTTTCGCTGCGCGAAAACTCCCCTCCTTAAAAAAGGAGGGGAGTTTTTTCGTTCTTTGCCCACCCGCTTCAACCCCACCCCCCGAATGCCCACCCATATTATTTCGCCCACCCAGCCCCTCACCCTGGCTGAGTTGGCCGCCCTGCTGGCCGATGGCCGGCCCGTGGCGCTCGGCGACGATGCCAAAGCGCGCATTGCGGCCTGCCACCACTACCTGCATCAACGCCTCGCTGAAGATAACGGGCCGATTTACGGCATCAACACCGGGTTTGGCTCGCTTTGCAATGTGAGCATACCCCTGGAGGCCCGCGCTCAACTGCAAATCAACCTGATGATGTCGCACGCCTGCGGTACCGGAGCAGAAGTGCCCGGCAACCTCGTGCGCCTCATGCTTTTCCTCAAAGCCCAGAGCCTGAGCTACGGCCACAGCGGCGTGCAAACCGCTACCGCCGAGCGGCTGGTGGCCATGTACAACCGCGAAATGCTGCCCGTAGTATACGAGCAGGGCTCTTTGGGCGCCAGCGGCGACCTGGCCCCGCTTGCGCACCTGTGCCTGCCGCTGCTGGGCCTGGGCGAAGTCAACTACATGGGCTACCGATTGAGTGCGGCCGACGCCATGAGCCTTTTTAGCTGGGAACCGCTGGCGCTGCAAGCCAAGGAAGGCCTGGCCTTATTGAATGGCACGCAGTTTATGCTGGCCTACGCGGTAGACGGCGTACTCCGCGCCCAGCGCCTGGCCAATGCCGCCGATGTAATTGGCGCGCTCTCAACGGAAGCTTTTGGGGGCTGTGCCGACCCGTTTACTGAAAATCTGCACCGCATTCGGCCCCACGCCGGGCAGGTGCTGGTGGCCCGGCGCCTGCGCGAGCTACTGGCCGGCTCCGAGCTGCAGACCCAGCCCCGCATGGCCGTGCAGGACCCCTACTCGTTCCGCTGCCAGCCCCAGGTGCACGGCGCCTCGCGCGATGCCCTGGCCTACGTGGCCCAAGTAGTGGAAACCGAGTGCAACTCCGTGACCGACAACCCCAACATCTTCCCCGACGACGACCAGATACTGAGCGGCGGCAACTTCCACGGCCAGCCCCTGGCCCTGGCTCTCGACCACCTGGCCGTGGCCGTGGCCGAGTTAGGCAGCATTTCGGAGCGACGGACCTACCAGCTGATTTCCGGCCAGCGGGGCCTCCCCCAGTACCTGGTGGCCGAGCCCGGCCTGAACTCCGGCCTCATGATTCCGCAGTACACCGCCGCCGGCATCGTGAGCCAGAACAAGCAGCTGTGCACCCCCACTTCGGTAGACAGCATTGTGAGCAGCAACGGCCAGGAGGACCACGTGAGCATGGGTGCCAACGCCGCCACCAAATCCCGCCGCGTAGTCGAAAACGTGGAGCAGGTACTGGCCATTGAGCTGCTGACGGCTGTGCAGGCGCTGGCCTTTCGGCGGCCAGGGCGCACCTCAGCCGCGCTGGAAAAGGTTGTAGAAGCCTTTGGCCAGGAAGTAAAATTTGTGGCCCAGGACCGGGTACTGTACCCGGATTTACACAAAGCCGCGGCCTTCGTCCGTAAGTTTGATTGGCAATAAAGGTTTGAGGTAAGCGTAGAAGCAGCCGGGACGGTGGTTGTTCGCCAGCCATTGTCCTGGCTCTATTACCTGGTCAGAGAACAGAAGGGCTTTAGCCGTGTTTGAACTGGTGTTTATGAAGGTAATGAACCGTTGTCTGTTGCTTTTCTGCCTGTGGCTGGGGGCCGGCGTGGCCGGAGCGCGGGCCCAAACCACCTGCGCGTCGCCCAATCAACCAGCGTGCACCTTCACAGCCATCGATGTAGCCACCAATCAGCCGGTTGATGCCTTTTGCGTAGGGCGGCCGGTGCGGTTTGTGCAATGCGCGGGGCGCAGCACCCCCTCTTCTCTGCTTTTCTATGGCGTGCTGCCGGGTACGGGCAATACGTTTTTTCCTTCCTGCATTCCACCAAATAGGTTTGATTACCAATACACGCCCACTCGGGCCGAGGTGGGCTCGGTAACGGTTTCGGAGCTGGCCAATGCCGTAGCGGGGGGCTCAGCGCCTTCCACGTACTACGTGCGCACGTTCCGGGTTTACGATAATGCCCCGCCCGCCTTCACAGTGGCGCCCTGTCCCAGCAATTCGGCTCTGGTTACCGTCACCGATGCGGTGTACGATAGCTACACGGTGCGGGTGGGCGCAGGGCCGGCCCAACCCATTGCCCGCAACCGGCCCACGGTGGTGAGCGTGCCCGCGGGCGCCACGGCCGTTACGGTGACGGGGCTGTACCTGGGCACGGACATCTGTACGGGCGAGGCTACTCAGACCATTGCCCCGCTCCTGCCGCCTCAGGTTCCGGTGTTGTCGCGGCTGAGCCTGCAGGGCCCGCTGCCCGGCGGCGCGGCCACCCTCACCCTAGGCCAGTTGCCAGCGGGCTACACCTACACCTTGCAGCGGGCCGATGGCAGCGCAGCAGGCGGCTTCCGCGATGTGGCATCGGTGCCGGCCAATAGCAGCAGCTTCACCCTGGCCAATGCCGGGGCAGGCTGCTACCGCCTGCGCCGCGCCGACCCGTGCGAGTTGGCGGTAGCGTTTTCGCCACTCGTTTGCACCGTGGGCCTCACGGGCAGTTCTACCCAAAACCGCAACCAATTGCTTCTCAGCGATGCCGGCACTGCCAGCACGTACAGTGTTACCCGGAACAACATCCCACTGGGGGCTTTTAATGTGATAGCGGGGGGCCTGGAAGACCCGAATGTGGAGTGCGGCACCACCTACACCTACCGCGTAACGGCCACGCAGCCGGGCGGCGGCACTTCGGTTTCCAACGAAGTGTCCATCACCACCCAATCGACCCTGCCGCCCGCTCAGCCCCGGCTGCTGGCCAGCTTCAACCTGCGCAATGTGGTGGAGCTGACCCCGCTTTTGGCCAATGGCTTGGTGCTCGCGCCCGGCAGCAGCCTGCGCTACCGCCGCACGGCGGCCGGGCAGATGCCCGCTGATTTTCGTACCGCCAGCAGCAGCGGGGTGCAGCGCGACTCCACGGCCATTGCGGAGCTGCTTGCCCAAACCCCGTGCTACTCGGTGCGCCTGCTGGACGTGTGCGGCAATGCCTCGCCCGAGAGCCTGGCGGCATGCCCGTCTCTTCTCACCGCTACGACCGCCGACCCCACCGGCACCACTGCCACTCTGGCCTGGACGGCCTTCAGAGGGCCCTCGGCTACGGCGCCCGCAGTTTATACCATTCAGCGCATTCGCCCCGATGGCACCGTGCTGAGCAGCATTGCTGTGGCTGACAGCAGCTTCACCGACCTCACGCCGCCTACCGACCGGCAGGTGCTGCGCTACCGCCTGCAAATTGGCGGGGCCGGGCTGCCGCCGGGTACGTTTAGCTATTCTAATGTGGCCACCGTGGTGCGGCAGCCGGCCGTGACCCTGCCCACAGCTTTCACACCCAACGGCGACGGACTCAACGACGTGCTGGAAGTGAAGGGCCGGTACCTGCAGAATTACACCTTTCTGGTGGTGGACCGCAACGGGCAGGTAGTATTCCGCAGCACCCAACGCACCGAGACCTGGGACGGTACCATTAATGGACGCGCGCCGGTACCGGGCACCTACGCCTGGCGTTTTCAGCAACAAAACGAAGACGGTAAGCCTTTTACAGCTACTGGCTCGGTCTCAATACTCAAATAATTCGGTGAAGGGTACAACCCGGGGGCTCCGCAGCCGGTAAGCCAACTTCGGTGGGTGGGCAACGTGGAAAGCTATTTTAAGCACTTTCCCTCCCTTCCCGTGTTATACCCCTACCGATTCTCACCACCTGACATTCGACCTTAATTATTATGGCATTCGACATCACCGGCATGATGGGCAAAGTGAAAGAGCTGCAGGATAAAATGCAGCAGGCCCAACAGGAAATTCAACACATTACCGCCACCGGCGAAGCGGGCGGCGGCCTGGTGCGCGCCACGGCCAGCGGCCACCGCAAGCTTATCAAGCTTGAAATTGACGAATCGCTGCTCACGCCGCAGGACCGCGAAATGCTGGCCGACCTGGTGGTAGCCGCCGCCAACAAGGCCCTGGACGAAGCCGCCGAGCTGGCCCGCCAGGAACTCCAGCGCAAAACCAGTGGCCTGATGCCCAATGTGCCGGGCCTCGACCTCAGCGGCTTTGGAGTCTAGCGTGGTGCGAGCCGGCGCCTGCGCCGATGTTGCCATTGTAATTCTGAACTGGAACGGGGCGCATTTTCTGCGCCGCTTTCTGCCTGGCGTGCTCACCCATGCCGATGGCGCCCGCGTAATAGTGGCCGATAACGGCTCCACCGACGATTCGGCGGAGTTGCTGGTGCGGGATTTTCCCTTGGTTGAGCTATTGTTACTCGAACGGAACTTTGGTTTTTGCGAAGGCTACAACCAAGCGCTGGCCCAGATTGACAGCGCGTTTTACGTCCTGCTCAATTCCGATGTGGAAGTGACCTTGGGCTGGCTGCGCCCATTGAGAGGCTTGCTGGAGGCCAGCCCGCGCATTGCAGCGGTGCAGCCCAAAATCCTGGCCCACGCCGACCCCACGTTCTTTGAGTATGCCGGTGCCGGTGGCGGCTACCTCGACCGCCTTGCTTATCCCTTTTGCCGGGGCCGCCTTTTCGATACCCTGGAGAAAGACCAGGGCCAGTACGACGACTCCCGGCCCGTGGCGTGGGCCAGCGGCGCGTGCTTCATGGTGCGTAAGTCAGCGTGGCAAGCCCTGGGCGGGCTGGAACCCGCCTTTTTTGCCCACATGGAGGAAATTGACTTTTGCTGGCGCCTGTGGAATGCCGGCCACGAAGTGTGGTACCACGGCGGCAGCGCGGTGCACCACGTAGGCGGCGGCACTCTCCCCAAAACCAACCCCCGCAAAACCTACCTTAATTTCCGCAACGGCCTGGCTATGCTGTATAAAAATGCGGCCCCAGGCGAGTTGTTGTCCAGCATGTTGCAGCGGCTGGTGCTGGACGGCGTGGCCGGAATTCGCTTTCTGCTCAGCGGGCAATTTGCCGATTTCAGGGCCGTACTGCGGGCGCATTTTAGCTTTTACGGCAATTTTGGCTATTGGCAGCGGCAGCGCCGCGCTACCCGCCCACGGCTAACAGTGGCAGCGCGGCCCGGAGTTTACAACGGCAGTTTGGTCTGGGCCTATTTTGCGAAAGGCAAGCGGAGATTCAGCGAGTTAGGGCTCAAATAAAACCGTTGGCTTTCTGATGCCAGATAAAATGCTGTCATGTTGAGCCTGCAAAACATCCTCTGACCGCAGAACATATCGTTTCCCGGTGAGAGGAAGCTTCGCAGGCGCAGCATGGCGGGTTTTAGGCAATCTACAAGTCCCACACCGTGCTGCGCTGCTGGCGCATGGCGTGGCGCACGTTCATCCAAAACGCTCCTGCGAAATAGAGCACAATGGGGGAGCCAAACGTGAAAAAGGAGGCGTATACAAAGGAGAGCCTCACGCTCCGCGTGCTAAACCCCCACTTTTGAGCGAGGGTGGAGCACAAACCAAAAGACTGCGTTTCGAGGTAGTCGGTGAAGCGTTTCATGGGCGGTAGCGGCTAGCGGAAAGCAGATAGTCTATGCTAATATAAGGCCTTCCCCAGGGCAAGGCAAATGTCCTAACGTAATTTCGCCGGCCGGGGTCCGACTATTTTGGGGGCTTTTACGTTGGTAGTGGTGGTTTTCGTTTTTTTGAGTTGTGCTTTTTAATGATAAATTTTTCGCGGCCCTTCGCCCATAGCCTCTTATTTACCACCCTGTTGCTTTCGGCGTGTGCCCTGCCGCGGGTGCTGAAGCAGGCCGAAACCGGCCGCACGGTAACGGCCCGCCCCACGCCGCTCATGGCCTCGGGCGAATCGGTGCCGTTTGAGGTGATAGCGAAGGTACCGGCCCAGCACCTGCACAAGGGCATAGCGTATGAGTTGCTGCTGCGCTACCGCTATGAACACGGCCTGCGCGAAGACACACTGGGCCGCATCACGTTCATCTCGGGCAACTATGTATACGACGAAGAGAAGAAAGGCCAGCTCGTGGCCACCCAGAAATTCATTATCCCCAACACACCCGGCCGCAACCCCGGCGAGCTGCTGGCCCACGCCCAGGTACGGGAATTAAAGAAGAACGGCCGCGTGCTGCGGGCCACCGACGATGTGCGCGTAGCCCGCGGCATTGCCGACCCCGCCCGCCTCGTGACCCGCGAAGACACCGTGCTCACCTTCCTGCCCGAGCGGGCGAATAACACCATGAGCGGCACCCGCGTGCTGCCCTTCTTTTTCGATGAAAACCAGTGGTTTATCCGCGGCTACCTGGGCACCAACGTGCAGGCCCTGGAAGACCTCATTGACGCCAACCAGGAAACCAAGCAGGTTCTCATCGTTGCCGGCCATTCGCCCGATTCCCTGGACGCGCACAACCGCCTGCTGGCCAGCAAGCGCGTGCGCATGCTGCTGTATTACTACAAGCAGCGCGTGAAGAATTTCTCTTATCTCAATCGGGTTGAGGAGATTAAGTTCGACACACTGGCTCATACGCGCAAATGGGACACGTTCCTGGGCAAGGTGATGACCTCGGCGCTTAAACCCGAGCAGATGGACTCCGTGGTCACCATCATCAACGACACCAAGGGCACGTTTGAGCAGAAAGAAAAGGCCCTGCACCGCCTCACCTTTTTCGACTATCTGGAGCAGTACATCTACCCGGTACTGCGTTTTGGCACCGTGGCCGTCGCGTATTCCGCGCCCAAGCGCTTCGATTCGGAAGTGTACCTGCTGTCGAAAAAGATTATGGACAAGCAGGTGGAGGCCGATGCCCTCACGCCGGAGGAGCTGCGCTATTCCGCCACGCTCACGCCGCTGCTGGCCGAAAAGCAGCGCATCTACGAAACGGCGGCGGCCAACACCAACAGCTGGGAAGCCTTCCACAACCTGGGCGTGGTGCTGCTGCAGCGCGCCGAAAAAGAGCCAACTGATAAGATTCGCAAGGCTTATTACCGCCGCGCCGGCGTCAATTTCACCTTGGCGGCCCACCGCAACCCCACGGCGGAATTCTTCTACCACGCCGCCACGGCCTACCACCGGGCCGGCGACCGCCTCGAAGCCCTGCAGAACTACGACTATGCCATCAAGCTCGGCGGCGAGCGCCCCTTGCTGCGCAAGATTTTCTCGGACCGCGCGGCACTGGAAATCGAAGTCGGACAACCCGACGAGGCCCTGCGCAGCCTGGAATACGCCGGCCCCTCCTACCAGAATGCCCTCAACCGCGGGCTGATTTTGGTGGGCCGGGAGGGCTACGAATCGGCCCTGGAGCAATACCGCTACGCCCAAAAGCTACGCCCCACCGCCGCCGCACCCGTCTACGGCATGGCCGTGGTAGCGGCCCGCCAAAAAGACGAGGCCGCCCTGGGCCAGCTCCTGAAACAGGCCGTGGCGCTGGACCGCACCTACGCCCAGCGCGCCGTGGAGGACCTGGAGTTCCAGGATTACGCGCAGGGCAAGGTATTTCGGGAGGCGCTGCGGTAAGGGGAATTGGAGGCCGTAGGGAATGGTGTGTGTAGGGAAGACAGAGGTAAGAAATACTCCATTTTCTCGTTCCCTCTTACGTTCCAAACCTGGACTTGCCCAACGCCCGCGCTTGTCGTAACTTTGCCCAACGGCTCAAAACCGCTGTTTACCTAAAGAATATCATGCGTCAAATTCAATTTCGTGAGGCCTTGCGCGAGGCCCTGTCCGAGGAAATGCGTCGCGACCCGCGCGTGTTCCTCATGGGCGAAGAGGTGGCCGAGTACAACGGCGCCTACAAAGTGAGCCAAGGCATGCTCGACGAGTTCGGTCCGGAGCGCGTGATTGACACGCCGATTGCTGAGCTGGGTTTTGCGGGCATCGGTGTGGGTGCTGCGGCCAATGGCCTGATTCCGGTTATCGAATTCATGACCTTCAACTTCTCGTTGGTTGCCATTGACCAGGTTATCAACTCGGCGGCCAAGATATATTCGATGTCTGGCGGCCAGTACTCCTGCCCCATCGTATTCCGCGGCCCCACCGGCAACGCCGGCATGCTCAGCAGCCAGCACTCGCAGAACTTTGAAAACTGGTACGCCAACACGCCCGGTCTGAAAGTAGTGGTGCCCAGCAACCCTTACGACGCCAAGGGCTTGCTCAAAGCCGCCATCCGCGACCCCGACCCGGTAATTTTCATGGAGTCGGAGTTGATGTACGGCGACAAGGGCGAAGTGCCCGAAGAAGAATACATCCTCGAAATTGGCAAGGCCAACGTGGTGCGCCAGGGCAAGCACGTGACCCTGGTGAGCTTCGGCAAGATGATGAAAATAGCCTACGCCGCCGCCGACGAGCTGGCCAAGGAAGGCATCGAAGCCGAGGTAATCGACCTGCGCTCGGTGCGGCCGATTGACTACGACACGATGATTGCCTCCGTGAAGAAAACCAACCGCATGGTGGTTATCGAGGAAGCTTGGCCCCTGGCCAGCATCTCCGGCGAACTGGCCTACATCGTGCAGCGCCGCGCCTTTGATTTCCTTGATGCGCCCGTTATCCGCATCAACTGCGCCGACGTGCCCCTGCCCTACGCGCCCACCCTCATCGAAGCCTCCTTGCCCAACGTGGAACGCGTGGTGAAAGCGGTGAAGGAAGTGACCTACGCCAAGAAGTAAGTCCGTCATTATTTACAGAAAAGCCCTACTGGTTTGCATCAGTAGGGCTTTTCTATGTATTGCCGGTTGCGGCGCTACTCCTGCGGCGCTTCGCTGGGCGGGCGCAGGTGCCGGGCGGTGTCTTCGGAGAGCTGCCAACAACCCCACAGCCAGCCCGTGGCCAGCACAAGTAGCGCCACGCGCCGGGCCGGGCCACCCAGCTCGTGCCACCACGTCCGCGGCTGCCAGCAGGTCGCAATGGCGGCTAGCAGGAGCATGTGCAGCGGCAGCAAAAAACGGCATTCGATGAGGGTGGGCAGCACTAGCAGGCACGGCAGCAGCACGGCCAGCAGCACCGGCGCTACCGGCGCGCGCCATAATTCCCGAGTGGGTCGCGACTGCCTGCCGCGCCACCAGACAGCCAGCGCCAACCAGGTTCCCAGTCCCAATAAGGCATAATTTAACAGCCGCAACGCCTGCTGGCCGGCGGGATGCAGGTGTCGGGGGTAAGGGGTTGGAAAGCGGATATCCAAACCATTAAACAAGTGCCGAAGGTAGCGCAGGCCGGTAGCCACGGGGTGCCGGGCTACAAACTGCAGGTAGGCCCCGTAGCTGGGAAAGCGGCCCGCTGGCTGCCGGGCCAGCAACCGCTGGCCGGCAGGGTCGGCGTACACCAGCGACTGGGGAATTTCGGGAATAAGGCTGGTCTCGTAGCGCTGAAACGCGGTGCCCCAAGTGAGCTGCTTGAGGTACAGCGGCCGCGCCTGGGGTGCCCCGGCCATCACGAGCGGCGTATTGCGCTGGAAATGGTGCCAGTTGATGCTCCACTGCGGCAGGAGCACCAAGGCGCGCCCGCCACCAGCAAACCGGCCCGCGCAACACCTTTCCGCCCGGGCGGCGCAAAACGATAAAAAAACCACAAACATCCCGGCAGGCTGGCAATGTAGATGGGCCGGATGTTGATGGCCGCCGCCAAAAACAACCCCGCCGCTACGGCCCAAACCCAATGGGAGTGCCGCAACGCCACCAGTGCCAAAACCAGCAGCGTAAGGGCCGGCATGTCGCTGAGTGTAAAGTTGAAGTAGTCGCGCCAGAAAACAAACGTCAGGGCCAGTAGCACTAGCCAGCGGCCTGCTGCCAATGCCCGGCCCGTGACCTGCGCCACCAGCGCCGGAACAGCAATACCCACGAGCAGCGCGGCCCACGCAGCCCCCAGCACCTGCGCCCCCGCCAGCATAGACCACCCGGTGAAGTGGCACAGCACCCGGGCCGGCAGAATGAGCATCGGCCCCAAATAGCCACGCACTGGGTCATTATACCCCAACAGCGAAAACCCGCCCTGCCGGGTGAATTTGAGCGAAAGCTCCCAGTACTCGGCCGCATCGAAACCAAAATCTCCTACTGCGTAGCCGCTCAAAGGCAGGTACAGCGCATACAAGGCCAAAACGGCCACTACTCGCCAGACTGCAGACCAAGGCGCACGTAATGCGGTAGATAATCGGGACATTTCAGGCAAAACTAGATGCGCCCGCCAACACTTGGTTCTTTTGCCGCTAATTAAGGCGTGGCACCGAAGTTGCAGCGGCGCGCAGCCGGGCGTTTCATTTGCTGCTTGTACCTTTCGCCCGTAGCTCACTGCAGGCCTTTACTTCACCGCTTCCACTCCCATGAATCATCGCCTACATCTCAAATTTGAACAACTGGAACGCGCCACGGAGCGGCTCCTGACCTCGGCGGAAGCCCTGGGGGCCGACAAGGCCAAGGCGCCGGCTCCGGGGCACTGGTCGGCTACGCAGGTGGTGCACCACTTGCTGTTCATTGAGGGCAACATCATTCAGTATGTAGAGAAAAAGCTGCGCGCCAACGACGCCCTGCCCAAAGTAGACCTCTTTACGCGGCTGCGGGCCCGGTTTGTGCGCCTGCTGCTCCGGCTGCCAGGCATGAAGTTTAAAGCGCCGCGCGGGGTGGCTACCCTCACCGATACCGGCGAGGTGCCCACCCTGCCCGAACTGCGGCAAACCTGGGAGGCCTCACGCCGCCAGCTGGAGCGCCTGCTCAACGAGTACCCGGGCCGGCTGATGAACCGGGCCATTTTCCCGCACCCCCGCTCGGGCCGGATTACCATTGGGCAGGTAATGGACTTCCTGCTTGACCACCTGCTGCACCACCAGCAGCAGATGGGCCGCATCACCAAGGCGCTGCGCCCCAACGCCCAGCCGGTGCTGAAAAGCTAGCTTACTGGCTTTTGCCCTCAAAGGCTGGCATGGTGCTAAACGCAGCGGCCAGCTCGGGGGGCGGCAGGGTGAGCTTGCGGCGGTCCAGGTCCAGCCAGGCACCGTCTACGGTTACGGTAGCGGCCACGCGGCCATCGGCCTTGTAAATGGTGTGCACAATGGTCCAGCGGGAGCCGTCGGCAGCGGCGGAGGCCAGCCGGCCGTCCACCTGTATTTCTTCGCCGATGCTGATTTCTTTAAGGTACTTGGTTTCTTCCCGAAACAGAATCGGGCCCAGGCGCAGCTCGGCGAAGCGGGCTACCCCGTAGCCCCATTTGGCCAGCAGCACCACGCGCTGGTCGGCGGCGTAGTCGGCGTAGGCAGAGTGGCGCATGTGGCCGTTGGGGTCCATGTCGGCCCAGCGGGTGCGGTATGTGACGGTATCAGTCATTGCAAAAAAAAGGGTTTGATTTAAAGCGGACCAACGGGTCACGTAGTAGGGTGCTCTTGTGGCCGGCTTGGTTAGCCCACCAGCGTCAGGCGTACCAAATATTGCTCGTCGTCGTCCTCGCCCAGGAATTCGGCTGAGTAGCCGGCGGTTTCGGCCGCGTCGTTGAGCAGCGCGGCATCCACGAATAGCCAGGGGAAAGTGGTGCCGGTTTGGCCGTTGAAGCTCATGGAGTACCGGACTTCGCCGTAGTACGGGCCGTTCAGGTTGATGCGCAGGGCACCTTCTTCGTCCTCGTAGAGGTAGCGAACATCGGAGGACGTCGCCAGAATTTGGCCGCCGGGCGCGAGCAGGGTGCGGGCGTGGGCCAGGAATTTATCCAGTCCGTCCAGGGTGCCGGCCAGGCCGATGCCGTTCATTAGCAGCAGAATGGTATCGTATGGCAACTCGTTGGTGGGCAGTGGGTCGAACAGGTCGTGGCGGGCCACGGTGCGCACGCCGCGCTCGGTCATCACCTGGGCGGCGCCGCCCGATACGTCCACGGCTTTCACCTCAAAGCCGCGGCTTTGCAGCTCCAGGGAGTGGCAGCCGGCCCCGGCCCCAAGGTCGAGCACCCGGCCGCGGGTTTCGTCGAGGGCCAGCCGCTCCAACTCGGGCATTTGCAGCAGGGTGCGGAAGAAATAAGCGGCCGGCAGGGTCTCGTCGAGCAGCGACTCGCCGTCGGCTACATCGCAGTGCACGGTGAGCTGGGCATCGGAGTCGCCGCGGTGGTAGGCCAGCAGGGCTTGGCCCAGCACGTCGGGAGCGGTGGTTGTGGTCATGCAAAAAAGCAAGGCGCTTGGCCAGTCTGAAGTAACTGTGCCATGGCCCCGGAAGTAAAGTGAGGTATTGAGACCCGAAAAGTACCCAAAACTTCGTGGTGGGCGCGTGCGTTTGCACCGAATCCCCCGTCTACATTCGCTACATGCTCCCCAACAAGCTTCGTAAAGGCCAGCTGCCCACCAAAATCTGCGCCACGTGCGGCCGCCCCTTCGAGTACCGCAAAAAGTGGCGCGCCAACTGGGAGGAGGTGAAATACTGCGGCGAAAAATGCCAACGCAACCGCAGTGCCACCGACTTGGCTCCGGGAGGTCCCGCATCCGGGCAACCTTTGTAGCCTGTTGGCCCGTTTCACGGTACTTTAGCCCGACTTGCGGCACATCTGCCCCACTTTTTTCACTGCATTCACTCCTCCATGGCCTCCAATCTCGATTACCTCAACCCTGCCTATCTGCCTCTAGAGGACAAAGTAAATGACTTCCTAGAAACCCAGAAGGCGCTGAGCCGCGCCCAGGTAGCGCTCAAAACTGCGCAGCTCCCGCGCCAGCCACAAGCTCCGGCCGCCAGCAGCTACACCCGGGAATCCAACCAATTGCAGCAGGAAGCAGCAGGCCTGCAGCACAAGCTAGACCAGCTGGAACGCGAAATTATCGGCATGCTGCCCACGCGCAACGAGTGGCTAAAAGTGAACCTAGGCTACGGCCCAAGCCGCGTAGGTGCCTGGCACATCCCGGCGCAGGATGGCGCAGCAGAGCGGGTTGAGCTGCGCGTGGTGCACTAAGGCCTTTGGTCCTGCTGAGCATCGCGAAGCATCCTCTCACCGCTGCACAACTTGGCCAACCCTGATAGGATGGTTTGCTGCGCTCAGCACAACAGCAGAGGCCATTATGGTTTGTTGAGATGACTTGATTACAACGAGAGCCATTTCACTCCACACCCTCTTGCAGATTCGCCCAAAACCGGTCCGAGCATGAAAAACGCGTGGTACAGCTTGGCCAAACCCGATGTGACTGTAAAGCGCAGCCCAGCTGTAGCCAACGCGCACTACTCAATCCTGGAAATACGATTTGAGAAGCACAGCCTCCAAAGCCTGCCTCGCTTCTGGATGCTTGCCTGCGGGCAACTATTCCACGCCCAAACAACAGCTGATGCCTAAACGGAAAAAGAGCTGACAGGGAAACCCCATCAGCTCTCCGTACCAAAACACCTTAAAAAACTATTCTTTCACGTTAGGGCTAACAACAACTGAACCAAAAGATTCCGTATACTTAGAAGATTTTTTTCAGTCCCCGGCATTCATGCGTTTGGGTACCGTGCTGGCCCTCGTTTTGAGTGGAACGAGCACCGGTTGACCGACGGATGGGTCTCCAGATTTGAGAAAGCAGACCATCAGCCACCGCACTAGGACCAAGAAAAAAACCCAGCCCTTACGGGCTGGGTTTTTCGTTCTTACGCTGCACGCTTAGCGCATCATGCCGCCGGGGCCGCCTTTGCCCATGCCGCCCATCATTTTCTGCATCTGGGCCATGCCGCCTTTGGTCTGGCTCATCTTGTTCATCTGGCGCATCATCTGGCGCATCTGGTCAAACTGCTTCATCAGCGCGTTTACCTGCTGAATGTCGGTGCCGGAGCCTTTGGCCAGGCGGCGCTTGCGCGAGGCGTCGAGGATGTCGGGGTTGGCCCGCTCCTTTTTGGTCATGCTCTTGATAATGGATTCCACGGGCTTGAAGGCGTCGTCGTCGATTTCCACGTCCTTCATGGCCTTGCTCACGCCCGGAATCATGCCCATCAAATCCTTGATGTTGCCCATCTTCTTGATTTGCTCCAACTGCGAGAGGAAGTCGTCGAAGTTGAACTGGTTTTTGCGGATTTTGGCGTTGATGCGCTTGGCCTCGTCCTCGTCGAACTGCATTTGCGCCCGCTCCACCAGCGAAATAACGTCGCCCATGCCCAGGATGCGCTGGGCCATACGGTCGGGGTAGAACAGGTCCAGGGCGTCCATCTTCTCGCCCGTCGAGATGAACTTGATGGGCTTTTCCACCACGGCCCGGATGCTGAGGGCCGCACCACCGCGCGAGTCGCCGTCGAGTTTGGTAAGCACCACGCCGTCGAACTGCAGCCGCTCGTTGAAAGTCTTGGCGGTGTTCACGGCGTCCTGGCCGGTCATGGCGTCCACCACAAACAGCGTCTCGCTGGGGTTGATGGCCGCTTTCACGGCTTCAATCTCGCGCATCATCTGCTCGTCCACAGCCAGTCGGCCGGCGGTGTCGATGATGACTACCTTTTTGTTGTTCTTTTTCGCGTACTCAATGGCGTTGCGCGAAATCTCAACTGGGTTCTTGTTCTCTACTTCCGAGTACACCTCCACCCCAATCTGCTCGCCCAGCACCTTGAGCTGGTCGATGGCGGCGGGGCGGTACACGTCGCAGGCCACCAGCAGCACCGTGCGGTTTTGCTTCTTGATGAAGTTGGCCAGCTTGCCCGCAAACGTGGTTTTGCCCGAGCCCTGCAGGCCCGAGAGCAGCACCACGGCCGGCTCGCCTTTGATGGTGATGTCCTTCTTTTCGCCGCCCATGAGCGCGGTCAGCTCATCGTACACAATCTTGACCATGAGCTGGCCCGGCGACACGGCCGTGAGCACGTCGCGGCCCATGGCGGCGTCCTTAATGCGGTCGGTTACATCCTTGGCAACCTTGTAGTTAACATCGGCATCGACCAGCGCACGGCGGATTTCCTTGATGGTGGCCGCAACGTTGATTTCGGAAATGCTGCCCTGACCTTTAAGGGTTTTTATGGCCCGGTCGAGCTTGGTTTGGAGGCTGTCAAACATGTATACAGTATTAAAACGAATGGAGCGGATTTCGCGGATTGAGCGGCGGTGGCCTTGCTTCAAATCAGGAAGTACCGGAACCCCAAAAGTAGCCATAAAAGCCCGAAATTCGGCAAAGTATGTACCTTCGCGCCCCCCTCGTAGTTCCCTGCTTTCGTGCCCCCCTCCCGTCCACTGCGCCTGCTTGTTATCACCTACTACTGGCCGCCTTCGGGCGGGGCCGGGGTGCAGCGCTGTCTCAAGTTCGTGAAGCACCTGGGCAGCTTTGGCGTGGAGGCCACCGTGCTCACCGTGGACGCTGCCCAGGCCACCTACCCGGTGCGCGACGAAAGCCTGCTGGCCGAAGTACCCGCCGGCTTGCGGGTCATCCGCACAGCTACCACCGAGCCGTTTGAGTCGTATAAAAAGCTCACCGGCCGGGCCGTTCCCTACGGCGGCTTCGCCAACGAGGGCAAGCCCGGACTGCTGCAGAAGGCCCTGCGCTTCGTGCGCGGCAACCTGTTCATTCCCGACCCGCGCCGCGGCTGGAACCGCCACGCCCTGGCGGCCGTGGAGCAGCTCCTGGCCGCCGGCGAGCAGTTCGATGCCGTGCTCACGTCCTCGCCGCCGCACTCCACCCAGCTCATTGGCCTGGAGCTGCAAAAGCGCCACGGCCTGCGCTGGCTGGCCGATTTGCGCGACCCCTGGACGGATATTTACTACTACAAAGACCTGCACCATACTCCGTTTGCGGCCTGGCTCGATGCGCGCTACGAGCGCCAGGTGCTGACCCAGGCCGATGCCGTGCTGGTAACTTCGCCCGAAACCAAGCGCCTCTTTTTGGCCAAGCTGCCGGATTTGCCTTCCGCAAAATTCCACGTGCTGCCCAACGGCTACGACGAATCGGATTTCCGGCTGCCTTCTCAGTTCCCCACCGACTGCCTGCGCATCACGCACACCGGCACCATTACCGAGCTCTACCACATTGGCCGCCTGCTGGAGGCCGTGGCCGCCTGCGCCAGCCGCCACCCCGACGTGCCGGTGCGCCTGCGCTTTGTGGGACAGGTATCGGCCGAGCTGCGCCGGCAAATTGAGGGCGTGGGCTTGCTGCCCGTTACCGAGTTTCTGGCCTTTGTGCCGCACGAGGAGTCGGTGCGACACCTCATGGCCGCCACGGTCCTGCTGATGGCCATTCCCGATGTGCCGCGCAACTTCGGCATCCTGCCGGGAAAGGTGTTCGAGTATTTAGCCGCCAACAAGCCCATTCTGTGCGTGGGCCCGGCCGGCTCCGACGCCGACAATCTCCTGCAGGAGTGCGCTGCCGGACACGCCCTACCTTACGAAGACGTGGGCCTGATGCTGGAAACCCTGGAGGGCCTGGTAGCACAGTGGCGCATCAACCCCAACCTCGACTTGCCGGTCATCAGCCACGAGCGGTACTCCCGCCGGGCCCTCACCGGGCAACTGGCCAGCATAATTTCGGCAAGCTGATTGGCAGCTTCAACTCTTAATTATTGCTTGGCCGCGGCACGGGTCGCCTTGCCGGTGTCGGGGAAGCTGAGCTGCTGCAAATCCTGAGCAAGCCGGGCGCTGAATGCCGCGCTGGCGGGGCGCTGCAGGTGGTTGCCGTCGGTGGTGGCGTAGGGCTGGGCGCTGTAATCGAGGTAGGGCACGGCGTGGCGGGTGGCCAACTCGCGCATCCGGGAGTCGAACGCGGGCTGGTACTGCTGCTCCAGCGCCAAAAGGCCGGCTCCTACGGGCAGCCGCACCATTACCACCTGGCCGTGCTGTTTTAGAAACGCAACGGTTTGCCGCAGTGCCTGGAGGCGGCTCTGGGAAAAGTGCTGGCTGGCCGCTAGGCGGCGGTAGTCCTGCAGCTTGCGCGCGGTGCGGGCCCGGACCTGCGCGCTGTCGATGCCGATTTTCACTTCCAGCCAGCCATCCGGGTGCAGGCGTTCGGTGGCGGTGGCGTAGTCCAGCAGCAGGCGGTAGAGCGGCTTGGTTTGGTAGTGGGTGAGGTAGGTCAGGTTGGGGTTTTGGCTCACCTGGCCGAGCTGGCCGATGAAGGAATTTTCTTCTGGGTACGTGCCTTCGGGCCCGGTGAGGGAGAGCGACCACGGGTCGACGGCTACGACGAACAGGCCGTTTTTCGCCTCCGGGCGCACCTTGCGCTGGATGCTGCGCAGGTAGGCGGGGCCGTAGGGCGAGTGCGTGAGCGTGAAAGAGTAATTGAGCCACGGCCCTTCGAAACGCCCGCTCAGCCGTTCCGCCAGCACCGCGGGCTGAATGCCCTGCGCGGCCCGCGAGGTGCCCACCACCATACTGCTCGCGAGCGGACTGGTAAACCGGCCATAAAAAGCATCGACGTACCCACCCAGCACCACCGGCCCCAGCAAGGCCAGGCCCAGCAGGCAGGCGCCCACCAGCAGCCCCAGGCGAGAAATAAGCCGAAAAATAGCCGGTGACACTGCGCGAATCAGAATTGAAAGTAGATGAATGAGGTGCTGTTGAAAATACCCAGATACAGAATCAACAGGCACAGCCCGGCGTACCCAACCCAGCGTACCCCCACCGGCCGGGCCACCACCCAGTCCTGCAGGCTGCGCGCGCGGCCGAAGTACTCCACCCCCAGCATGAGCAGCACGGCGAAGACTGCCACAGCCAGCTCGGGGCGGTAGTGCTGCGAAAACTCCAACAGCAGGGACGCTGTTTTCCGACTACTCAGGCTCCACCCGCTCAGCAGGTGCTGGCTGATGAAGACGGCATCGCCGAGGCTATTGGCCCGGAAAAATATCCAGGCGTAGGCCACCAGCCCAAACGTGACCAGCACCCCTACGCTCCGGCGTAGCCGCGGGTGCGCAGCCAGCCCCGTGGCCTGTGCCAGCTGCTGACGCAGGGGCCGGGCCCAGGTGCTGGCCACCAGGTATAAGCCGTGCAGGCCGCCCCAGACCAGAAACGTCCAGTTGGCGCCGTGCCAGAGGCCGCTGATGAGGAACACGGCCAACAGGTTGCCATAGGCCCGCGCGGGCTGTACCCGGCTGCCCCCCAACGGGATGTACACGTAATCCCGGAACCAGTTGGAAAGCGAAATATGCCAGCGGCGCCAGAACTCGGGCACCGAAGCCGACAGGTACGGCTGCCGAAAGTTCAGGTTAAAATCGAAGCCCAGCACCCGCGCCGCGCCCCGGGCCATGTCGGTATAGCCGGAAAAGTCGCCGTAAATCTGAAAGGTGAACGCCAGCGTGGCCAGCACCAGCAGAGGCCCTTCGGGGTGTTGCTGGGGGTTATTGTAAACGGGATTGACGAACGCGGCCAGCCGGTCGGCCACCACTACTTTCTTGAACAGGCCCCAGGCCATTAGCCGCAGCCCGCTCACAATGCGCGCGTAATCAAAAGAGTGCGTGCGCTGGTACTGGGGCAGCATGTGTCCACCGCGTTCAATGGGCCCCGCCACCAACTGCGGAAAAAAGGCCACAAACAAAGCAAAACGGCCCAGATTCCGCTCGGCTTCCAGCCGGCCCTGGTACACATCAATGATGTAGCCCACGGATTGAAACGTGTAGAACGAGACGCCCACCGGCAGCAGCAGCTCAAACGCCGGAATGGCCGCCTGCGGCAGATTCAGAGTACCCGCCACCTGCAGGGCCGCGTCCCGAAAAAAGTTGAAGTACTTGAACACAAACAGCGTACCCAGGTTGCTCACCAGGCTCAGGTACAGGTAGGGCCGGCGCTCGCGCTTGGTGGCCAGCTGGCCCATGCGGTAGCCGCTGTAGTAGTCGATGAGGGTAGTGCCCAGCAGCAGCAGGGCGTAGGCCGCCCGCCAGCTCATATAAAAGTAGTAGCTGGCCAGCAGCAGCAGGGCACCACGCCACCGGGCCGGCAGGCCATAGTAGAGCCCGACGATGACCGGGAAAAAGACCAGGAAATGAAGGGAATTGAATAGCATTCGCAACGCGGCAGGTGCTCCGCCGGCCAAAGGTCGGGAATGTGGCGGGGACTCGCACCGCCTCCGCTACATTCCTGCAAACTACTTTTGTGGTTCTATTTCGGCTTTTCTTTTTTCATGGCTCTCGACCTCAATCACAAATCCATCCTCGTCACCGGGGGCACTGGCTCCTTTGGGAAGCAATTCGTGCGTACTGTTTTCGAAAAATTCCCGCGGGTGAAACGCCTCGTGGTGTTTTCGCGCGATGAGCTGAAGCAGTATGAGATGAGCCAGGAGTTTTCGCCGCAGCAGTACCCGGCCATCCGCTACTTCATCGGCGATGTGCGCGACAGCGAACGGCTGCACCGCGCCTGCGAAGGCATCGACATCGTGATTCACGCCGCCGCCCTCAAGCAAGTGCCCGCGGCCGAATACAACCCGATGGAGTGCATCAAAACCAATATTTTCGGAGCCGAGAACGTCATCAACGCCGCCCTCGACTGCGGCGTGAAAGAAGTAGTGGCCTTGAGCACCGACAAAGCCGCTGCGCCCATTAACCTCTACGGCGCCACCAAGCTGTGCTCTGATAAGCTGTTTGTGGCCGCCAACAACATGAAGGGCGCGCGCGACCTGCGCTTTTCGGTGGTGCGCTACGGCAACGTAATCGGCTCGCGGGGCTCGGTGGTGCCGTTTTTTATGCAGCAGCGCCACACCGGCGTGTTGCCCATCACCCACCCCGACATGACGCGCTTCAACATCTCGCTTGAGGAAGGCGTGGACTTGGTGCTCTATGCGCTGGAACACGCCTGGGGCGGCGAAATATTTGTGCCCAAAATTCCAAGCTATAAAATCACGGAAGTAGCCCGTGCCATCGGCCCGGAGTGCGAGCAGCGCATTGTGGGCATTCGCCCCGGCGAGAAGCTGCACGAGGCCATGATAACCGAGACCGACGCCCTGAGCACCGTGGAGCTGGACCGCTACTACGTCATTCTGCCCTCGATGCCAACCTGGGACGTGGAAAAATTCATTGAGAAATTCAACGGGCAGCGCGTGCCGCTGGGCTTCCACTACGACTCGGCTAACAACGAGGAATGGATGGATGCCGAGCAGATTCGGGAGGAAATCCGGCTGCACGTAGACGCTGATTTTGCCGTTTAGCCGCTAGCGTCTTACTTCCAGCCAGCCCTTGATTTTCTGGCCGGAAGTGGCTTTGGTGAGCAGGTAATAATAAACACCGTCGGGCTGGCCCTGAGCGGCCCAGGAGTTGTCGTAAGCCGCCTGCGAAAAAACTTCCCGGCCCCAGCGGTTGAAAATGCGCAAGGCCCAATCCCCGGCATTCAGCCCTTTCAGAACGAACGTCTGGTTCTGAGCATCGCCGTTGGGCGTGATGATATTGGGAAGGCTCGGGCAATCCGCTAGCTCAACGTTCAGCTCGTCGGTCGCAACGCAGCCCTGGGGACTGGTCACCGTTACGCGGTACGTGCCGGTGAGCCGGGCACCGAATTCGGCCCCGGTACTGCCATCGTGCCAGCGGTAGGTACTTCCCGTCGGTTGGGGCCCCACGCTGAGGGTACGGGGCTCGTCGGCACACAGCGTCAGGTCGGGGCCGAGCTCGACTACCGGAAGGGGCCACACCTGCACTTGCTGACTGGTTACAAACGCCTGGCCGCTGGTAGCCGTGACGACCAGCCGCACGGTGTACGTACCGGCTTGCTGGTAGCGGTGCGTTGGCGCCTGGCCCGTTGCCTGGTTTAAAGGCCCCGAGGCCGGGTCGCCGAAGTCCCAGGCGTACGCCGTGGCTGTCACGAACGGACTTAAAGTAGAAGCGAAAGGCAGTAGCTCGCCCACACAGCCCGCTTGTCCCTGAATCGCGCCGCCACCCGTAATCACGACGGGGGGCAGGTCCAAATCGTTGGTGGTGGAGGGAAAGGTATACCGGGCGGGGGCAGTGCCTTTGCCATAGCGCACCCCATCGGCCACAAACCGGCAGAATGGGGCCAAGGCGTTGGCTTTTTCGATGCGGCCCACCCCGGAGAAAGAAGACCGAATAACGTAGATGTTGCCATCGGGACCCAACTTCAAATCGCCGGAGTCGCTGAATCCCTGACCGTTTTGGATTTGCACTGGTATGGTGGCGCGCGATGCCGCCACCGCTACCGGCGACCCGGCCAACAGGTCATACTGAAACACGCCGCTGCTGTTAACGGTATCCGCATACATGCGTGAGCCATCGGGCGATAGTTCGAGCCCTGCCAGTCGCACGAAATTGATGGCGTACTGGTTGGGGTCCGACCCGTTTATGATACGCCCTTTAAAGGGGGAAGGCAGCACGTCGTTTGCGGTTATCCGCCCGGTTGAAGGGTCAAACCGAGCTACTTCCAACTGAGTAATGGCAGATGTCCGCGTAGCCATGTACTGCACCGAAACCAACGTTTTCCCATCGGTAGAGGCCCGAAGAATGCCGTTGGCCACGGGAGAAATATCACGGGGTGCCAAACTCACTACTGGCGAGCCCATTCCTGTCGCGGAAAGCAAACAGCTAACGTACCGCCCCTCATCCGTTTGGCCGGTAATCCATACATCGCGCCCGTTGCCGTGGCGGATGGCAACCCAGTTTGTATTCAGGTAATAGTAGGGAGCGGTGATATGAGTGGTCCAGTTTGGCAGCCGAATGCTGTCGGTGGAAACTACTGCCCCTAAGCCATTGCGTTGCCTGATGTCTACTACGGCGTAAGGCATATGGGTACTGGACTGAGCAGAAACCGGGTACTGGCTTGCTACGAATTGGTTGGAGTTGCGGAAGACATAATACCGCCCGAAGCGCCCCGGCTGCCGCACGGCCAACACTTGCCGGGTACTAAACCCAACCACTGGGTGCGGGCTTACCTGGCCTGGCATGCGCTGCCACTGCCGGTCCCAAACATACTGGCCATTGGAAGCGAACAAAAACCGGCCGGCGCTGTCCGACATGCATCCGACGCCCTCCGGAAAGCTCAATTGCCCGTTTGATAACCCTACGGGCGGGTTTCCAAGAAACGTAATGCCCGCTTGAGCACCAAAATACCAGTTCAGGTATTCCCCCTGTGCATGGGCCTTGCTTGTCAAACCGAGTAGCAGCCAGCCAAGGGCCCCTAGAATAACGTGTTTCATGACGAGCAATTGGTAGATAACTGCGAACATACTCATGTTTCGAATTTCTTTCCGGCTTTGCTCCGCTCCCTATCTTTGGGGCTGCATGAACTTCACTCCCACCCGCCCCCTACCCTACGGCCGCCAGAACATCACCGAAGCCGACGTGGCCGCGGTGACGGCGGCGTTGCAAGCCGATTTCCTGACGCAGGGGCCGGCCGTGGCCGAGTTTGAAAAGCAGTTTGCCGCCTACGTGGGCGCCCGCTACGCCGTGGCCGTGAGCAACGGCACGGCGGCGCTGCACCTGTGCGCGCTGGCGCTGGATGTGCAGCCGGGGCAGCGCGTCATCACCACGCCGCTCACGTTTTCGGCCTCGGCCAACTGCGTGCGTTATTGCGGCGGCGAGGTGCAGTTTGCCGACATTGACCCGGCCACGGGACTCATTAACTTGGCCAAGGTGCGCGCCCTGTTGGAAGCCCACCCCAAAGGCCATTTCTCAGGCCTGATTTCCGTTGATTTTGCCGGGCTGGCCGTGGATTTAGAAGCGGCCCGCCAGTTGGCCGATGAATTTGGGCTGTGGATAATTGAGGACTCCTGCCACGCCCCCGGCGGCTTTTTCATCGACTCGGCAGGCCAGGAGCAGCAGTGCGGCAACGGCAACTTCGCCGATTTGGCCATCTTCAGCTTTCACCCCGTGAAGCACATTGCCACCGGCGAGGGCGGCATGATTACCACCAACAACGAGCAGCTGTTTCAGCAACTGCTGCGCCTGCGCACCCACGGCATCACCCGCGAACCGGCCGACCTCGTTCATGAGTCGGAAGGCGGCTGGTACATGGAAATGCAGGAGCTGGGCTACAACTACCGCATAGCCGACCTGAACTGCGCCCTGGGCCTGAGCCAACTGGCCCGCGCCGACGCGGGCCTGGCCCGCCGCCGCCAGCTGGCCGCCCAATACGATGCAGCCTTCGCCCAGATACCCGGTGTGACTATGCTGGCCCCCGGCCGCCCCGGCCACGCCTACCACCTCTACATCATTGAAGTAGCCGACCGCAAAGGACTCTACGACTTCCTGAAAACCAGGCAGATATTCACGCAGGTGCACTATATCCCAGTGCACCGCATGCCCTATTACGAAGGACTGGGCTGGAAAGCCGGCGATTTTCCTTTGGCCGAAGCCTATTATACCCGCTGCCTCAGCATCCCGCTTTTTCCCACACTCACGGATGAGGAGCAGGACTACGTGGTGTCGTGCATTCGGGAATTCATAGTTACCGGCCAGCAATAAAAAGAACGTCATGCTGAGCGGAGCCGAAGCATCTCAACCGTGCAAGCAATTCATTAGTATTGCAGTAGAGATGCTTCTGCTCCGCTCAGCATGACGGGCTTGAACTCTCTTTTCTAATTCCCCTACATTTTGCAGCACACCCAACAAGAGGATTTCTGGGCCGGCGACTTTGGCCGCGAATACACCGACCGCAACTCCCGCCCGCTGGAGGAATGGAACGCGTTTTACCGCGACCTCTACGGCCACACCAAGCTGGAAATAAACGCCGAATTCCTTGGCGAGCTACCCCGCGATGCCCGCATTCTGGAAGTGGGCTGCAACACCGGCATGCAGCTGGTGGGCCTGCAGGCGGCGGGCTTCACCAACCTCTATGGCGTGGAGCTGCAGCACTACGCTGTGGAGAAAGCCCGCGACTTTGTGCGCGGCGTCAATATCCTGCAGGGCAGCGGATTCGACCTGCCGTTTAAGGACAGCTACTTCGATGTGGTGTGCACCAACGGCGTGCTCATACACATTGCCCCCGACGACCTACCGCGCATTATGGGCGAAATGGTGCGCTGCTCGGGCCGCTACATCATGGGCTTCGAGTACTACGCCCCCGAAACCACTTCCATCAAGTACCGGGGCAACGAAGGCTTCCTGTGGAAGACAAACTTCGCGCAGGTATTCATCGACAATTTCCCCGAGCTGCGCCTGGTGAAGCAGCAGCTCTACCCCTACATCAACGACGCCGAGCGCGGCAACCAGGACGTGGTGTACTTGCTCGAAAAAACCGCCAGCTGATGCAGCACGCCGGCATTATTTCCCAGGTGCGCATGGGCAGCACCCGACTCCCCAGCAAGGTGCTGCTGCCGGCAGCGGGCCGGCCCCTGCTCGACTACCACGTAGCCCGCCTGCAACAAAGTGGCCTGCCCGTGCTGCTGGCCACCACTACCGAGCCCGCCGATGACGTGCTGGCCGACTACGCCGAAGCCCGCGGCCTGCCTTACCACCGCGGCAGCGAAGCCGACGTGCTGGCGCGCTATTACGAAACGGCCCGCAAGTTTGGCCTGGACGCCGTGGTGCGGGTCACCAGCGACTGCCCGCTGGTGGATGGCCACTTGATTGGGGACGCCATGCGCCGGTTTCTAGAGGAAGATAACCCGCTGGTGTACCGCTCCAACGCCATTGTGCGCACGTTTCCGCGCGGGCTCGATTTTGAGATTTTCTCTATGGAGCTGCTGGCCGAAGCCCATGCCAACGCCACCTTGCCGTATGAGCGGGAGCACGTGACGCCCTACCTTAAAGCCAATGCCGCCACGGCCGGGCGCGTGGTGTACCGCGACGAGGTATGGCCCGGCGGCGATTACAGCCGCTTCCGCATCACGCTCGACACCGCCGAGGACTACGAGGTGCTGCGCACCCTGATTGAGCAGCACGGTGCGGCCGGGCTTTCGATTCCGGAATTGCTCGCTTTGCTGGAAACCCATCCGGAAATAATGGCCCTGAACGCCCACATTGAGCAGAAGACTACATGACCCTGCCCGATACCCTGCGCCTGAACGAGTTCGGCTACTACGAAATCAAGAACAAGCCCAGCCCCGAGGAGCTGCGGAACTACTACGCCCAACGCTACTACCAGGAAAACCTGACCACCTACCAGCCCGAATACCCGCTGGAGGAGCTTGAGCACCTCGACGGCAAGCTGCGGCTGCGGCACTGGGTGTTGGCCCAGCTTCGCTTGGCGGGCCAGCAGCACGGCGCTTCGGCCTCCCCAGAGTGGAACAGCACCAGCTCATTTCTGGACATTGGCTGCGGCGAGGGCTGGGCCCTGGCTTACTTTCAGCGGCAGGGCTGGGACGTGTTGGGCCTGGATTTCAGTAGCTATGCCTTGGAGCAATTCAACCCGGAGCTGCGCGGTCAGCTTCGCACCGGCGACCTTTACGAGCAGGTCCAAAAGCTCGCCCTAGAGGGCCACGAGTTTGACGTGCTGTGGCTGGACAACGTGCTGGAGCACGTGCTGGACCCCACCGAACTGCTGCGTCTCTGCCGGACCCTGGTGAAGCCCAACGGGGTGCTGGTGGTGGACGTGCCCAACGATTTTTCGAGCCTGCAGCAGCATCTGCTGGACACCGGCAAGATAGACCGCCCGTTCTGGGTGGTACTGCCCGACCACCTCTCCTATTTCAACCAGGCCGGGCTGCGCAACCTGGCCGAAGCCACGGGCTGGAACATGGAGAAAATACTTGGCGACCAGCCCATTGACTTAAACCTGCTGAACCCGGCCACGAACTACGTAATGAACCGCGAAGCCGGCCGGGCTGCCCACCGCGCCCGCATCGAGCAGGACAATTTTCTGCTGCACACGGCATCCGTACCGGCGGTGGCCGCCTACTACGAAAGCCTGGCGGCCGTTGGACTGGGCCGCAGCATTGTAGCATTTTTGCAACCGATTTAGTTGTAGCGGTTAACGGTTAGTGGTGAATTGTTTTTAGCGGATAATGCTACTTGCATGTTTTTTACCATATCCACTGACCACCAACAATTAACCACTACTCGTTAATCATTAACCACTAATAATGTCTTCCATTTCCGTCCTCAGTGGCGCGTCGGCTCCTGAACAGGCACGGCGCGAAGATTTTGCCCAAACCCTGCGCGAGTCGCCGATTCCGAACACGGAGTTGCTGAACAATCTGGGCCTGTACCTGAACCGGCAGACGTTTTCGCGGCTCTTGTTTTTCACGGAGCTCTACCAGCAAATCATTCCGGTGCACGGCGTGGCCATGGAATTTGGCGTGCGCTGGGGCCAGAACCTGGCGCTGATGCACGCCCTGCGCGGCATCTATGAGCCGTTCAATTACAACCGCAAAATCATTGGCTTCGACACCTTCGACGGGTTTCCTTCAGTAGATGCCAAGGATGGCGACAAGGTGAAGGAAGGCGACTACGGAGTGACGGAGAACTACCAGGAGTACCTGACCCAAATTCTGGCCCTGCACCAAGCCGACAGCCCCATACCACACAAGCGCAAATTTGAGCTGGTGGCCGGCGATGCCTCCGAAACCGTGCCCCGCTACCTGAAAGACCACCCCGAAACGGTCATTGCCTTCGCCTACTTCGATTTCGACATCTACGCCCCCACCAAGGCCTGCCTCGAAGCCATTCGGCCCCGCCTCACCAAAGGCGCCATAGTGGCCTTCGACGAGCTGAACTGCCCCGAATTTCCAGGCGAAACCCTGGCGTTTGACGAGGTGTTTGGGGTAGCCAACTACGCCCTCCGCCGCAGCCCACTTAATCCGTTGATTTCGTATCTGGTGGTGTAATTGAATGTCTGAAAAGGCACGTCATGCCGAGCGCAGCCGAGGCATCTCGCGTGCTGCAGTAATCCTCACGATTGCAAAGAAGCGAGCGAGATGCCTCGGCTGCGCTCGGCATGACGTGCCTTCAACACCTACCATGACCACCTACCGCCCCCTCCCACACCCTGAATTTCGCTGGAATGCCTACCGGCTGGTTCCCATCCGCTACGAAGACCGGGAGCCCATACGGGCCTGGCGCAACGCCCAGCTGGAGGTGTTGCGGCAAGCCGCGCCACTTACGGCTGAGCAGCAGGAAGGCTATTTCCAGCGCGTGGTGATGCCCCTGTTTGAGCAGGAGCAACCCGGCCAGCTGCTGTTTTCACTCCTGGAAAACGAGGAGTTGATAGCCTACGGCGGCCTGGTTCACATTTCCTGGCCCGATGGCCGCGCCGAAGTTTCTTTTCTGATGGACCCGACCCGCGCGGCCGACCCTGAGGTGTACCACAACGTGTTTCGCGCCCACCTGCGTTTGCTGGGCGATGCCGCGTTTCACGGCCTGAAATTCAACCGCTTGTTTACCGAGACCTATGACATCCGGCCTGCCCACGTGGCCATTCTGGAAGAAGCCGGTTTCCGGCTCGAAGGCCGCTTGCGGCAGCATGTGCGCCTGGCTCCGGATACCTTTGCCGACTCACTGATGCACGGCCAGCTGGCCACCGACTATGCCACAGCCTTTGATTCTGCCATTTAAACGAATTTTTATCAGCGGCGGGGCCGGTGTTATCGGCCAGGAAATGGTGCGCCGCCTGGCCGCCCTGCCCGCCGATATTGAGGTGCTGGTGGGCGACCTGAAGCCCCGCCCCGCCGACTTTCCGGCCCGTTTCCGGTACCGCCAGGGCGACCTGAACTTCCTGACCGAGGCGGAGATTGGCGCGTTCGCGCCGGATGTGTTTATTCATCTGGCCGCCACGTTTGAGCGCTCCACGGAGACCTACGGCTTTTGGGAGGAGAATTTCCAGCACAACGTGCGCCTGAGCCACCACCTGATGACGGTGCAAAAGGACCTGCCCTCGCTGCGGCGGGTGGTGTTTGCCTCCAGCTACCTCATCTACGACCCGGCGCTGTACAACTTCACGGAGGTTCCCGCCCAGCCCCGCAGCCTGCGCGAAGACGACCCCATCCTGCCCCGCAACCTGACGGGCATGGCCAAGCTGGCCCACGAAATTGAGCTACGCTTCCTGCAAACGTTTCGGGGCGAGCAGTTCAGCACCGCCATTCCGCGCATCTACCGCGGCTACGGCCGCAACGGGCGCGACATCACCTCGCGCTGGGTGCGCATGCTGCTGGCCGGCGAAGAAATCACGGTGTACGGCGCAGAATCGTTCTTCGACTACCTCTACGCCGCCGACACGGCCGAGGGTCTGCTGCGCCTCGCGGCCGCCGAAACCGTGACGGGCATCATCAACCTGGGCACCGGCCGGGCCCGCCGCGTATCTGATGTGGTGGAAGTTCTTCAGCAGAATTTCCCCGGCATGCGCGCCAACTACGTGGCTTCCGACATTGCTTTCGAAGCCTCGCAGGCGGACATGACACTGTGGTCGAGCCAGATAGATTGGCTGCCTCCGACCACGCTGGAAACGGCCATTCCGGAAATTATTGCCTACGAAAAGTCCCGCGCCGCTGCGCCGCCACTAAGCCGCGGGCCGGGCCACGTGCTCATCAGCAGCGTGGCGGCCAAGGTGCCGCTGGTGCGGGCCGTGCGCGCCGCCGCTCAGTGCCTGCACCCCGATATCAAAATCATAGGCGGCGACATGAACGGTGCCTGCCTGGCCCAGCACTTCACCGATGGCTTCTGGCAGATGCCCGCCACCAGCGACGAGCACCTGCCCCACATTATTCAATATTGCCAGGAGCAGGGCATCGGCCACATCATCCCCACCCGCGACGGGGAGCTGACCTTCTGGAGCCGGCACCGGGAGGCCCTGGCCGAAGCCGGCATCGCCGTGCTGGTGAGTGCGCCCGAAGCCGTGCAGCGCTGCCTGGACAAGCTGGACTTTGCAATGTTTGGGGCGGCGCAGGGCCTGCCCGTTATCCCCACCGCCCGCAGCCTTGACGGGCTGCCGGGTAGCAGCGAGCCTGATTCGACCGCTGGATTTGTGGTGAAGGAGCAGTACGGCGCGGGCTCCCTCAGCCTGGGCCTGAACCTGCCCGAGGCCGCAGCCCTGGCCCACGCCAACCTGCTGCAGGACCCTATTTTTCAGCCGTTTATGACCGGCCAGGAAATCAGTGTGGATGCCTACGTGGACCGCCGGGGCACCGTGCGCGGCCTGGTACCCCGCACCCGCGACGTGGTGGTGCACGGCGAATCCCAAGTCACCACCACGCTACCCGACCCGGCCCTGGTGGCCCGGCTGACTCCCATGGTGGAGGCGCTCGGCCTCTACGGCCCGCTGGTGCTCCAAGCCCTCCTTCACGACAACGGCGATTTGCAGATTATCGAGTGCAACTGCCGGTTTGGGGGCGCATCCACGCTGGGCATTGCCGCAGGGGTCGATTCGTTTTTCTGGTTTTTGCAGGAAGCCGCTGGTGGGGATTTGGATGAGTTTCCATTCCAGCCCGCAGCCGGGCCGCTCCGGCAGGTTCGCGCCGCGGCCGATGTTGTTAGTCCGGTGGGTCTGTAGGGCTGGCCGGGAGTAGTGAATCCGTTTAGGAAGTAGAATTTGGCCGTCATGCCGAGCGCAGCCGAGGCATCTCGCGTGCCACAGTAATCAATGCCGAGTGCAACGAAGCATGCGAGATGCCTCGGCTCCGCTCGGCATGACGGCCAGAGTATTTTTGGCCAATTGGATAACCGTCTTAGCAGCTACCTTAACTCCCTCCGCTTCCACCAAACCCATGCCCATACTCGTTTTCGACTTAGACGACACGCTCTATCCCGAGCTCAGCTACGTGCATAGCGGTTTCAGGGCCGTGGCAGCGTTTCTGAGCCCGCTACTCCTGGTTCCAGCCGAGGCGTTGGCAGCGGGCATGATTGCCGAAGAGGCAGAGCAAGGCCGGGGGCAGGTGTTTGATAACGTGCTGCGGCAGCATGGGCGCTGGAGCAAAACCCTGGTAGCAGCCTGCCTACGCGCCTACCGCCAGCACCAGCCCGAATTAACGCTGTTCCCCGATGCCGAGCGGTGCCTCACGCGCTTTGCGGCCCTGCCGCAATACCTCGTCACGGATGGCCACAAGGAGGTGCAGACCCGCAAAGTAGCCGCCTTACAGCTGGCCGGCCGCGTGCGCCACGCCTACCTCACCAACCGCTACGGCCGCCACCGCGCCAAGCCCGACCCGCACGTATTCCAGCTGATTTGCCAACGCGAAGGCGTGGCGCCAAATCAGGTATTGTATGTGGGCGACAACCTCCGCAAGGACTTCGTGGGCATCAAGCCGCTAGGGTTTAAAACCGTCCGCATCCTGCGCGGCAATTATGCCCATCTGGAAGCTGATGAAGCGCACGAGGCGCACCGGCACATTCATTCGCTGGACGAGCTGACGCAGGAATTTATAGCTTCACTGTTCGGGCAACCGCTGGACCTGCCTGCTTGAGGTGTATGTTTGAATTACTGTTTAAGTGACCTCCGATTGCCGTCCGTTGGGGGGAACACCCGCCGGACCCGTCGCCGCAGGGATAGCGCTTACAAGGTGGCGTCGAACCGGCCTTCGGTGACGCGCACCACGGTGCCCGTCGCAGCGTGGCGGGCCGTAAACTCAAACGTGCCCGATACGACGCGGGAAATCGTGTCGAACCGGGTGACGACCAGGGTGCCCGTATGCTGGGCGTCCGTCAGAAATTCCTGGTCGGGGGTGGGCTTGCGAAGCGTGAACGCGGCGTAGCCGTTGGGGCCCCGGCCCCGGGTGGTGGGGCGCAGGTCGAGCACGTAGGTGCCGGCCCGGGTGATGCCTGGCAGCTCGATGTTCATGGACGTGTCGTGATGCACCAGTGTCTGGTCGGCATTGTCCTTGAGGAGGTTCAACGAGAGGATGGGCCCACCGAGCGAGGCGTTGTTCCACCAGGCATAGACGGGCTTGGGGTTGATGGCCCCAATTGTGGTGTTGTAGTAGTGAGCGACCCAGAGCTGGCCGTCCACGAAACAGCCAGCGGTATTGGCACCGGTTTGGGTAGCGGCCGGCATCGGCTGGACCGGGTAGGCCCCTTCGCCCTGCATGAGGCACTGGGTTAGGCCCAGTAAGGGCAAGAGCAGCAGCGGGTAGGTTTTCATGAAAGGAGGATCAGTAGGCGCAACGGGAGTATTACGATTCTCAAATGTAGGGGGCCGTTGGAGTACACACAATTTAAAAAACCGCTTCATTAGACTTTACTAACAGCACTTTTAATCACACAAACAAATTGCCGTCAATATTTTACAATACAATAAAAGCACATTACAAAGGGGGCACAGTGGACAGGTAGTTAACCAGAGCCTTCCTTTCCCTAAACTACCAACAGCCGCCCAATTACAGGTGCATACAAGCGCTAACGAGTATAAAAAACCCGACTAAAAGTCAAAGCTCACGGAATTGACCAACCAGATGAGTTTCTTAAACTCAAAAAGATGGTTCTAACCACAAGCAACGGGACCGAGCATTTTTAGAGTGCAGCGCGGAAGCCTCTGACCATGAGCAGCGCCGCTAGGAACCCGTAAGCCCTACCTTTGCGGGCCTGATTGGCTTTCCCTGAACATGACTGAAATTACCATCGGCGGCCGGCCCGTCGGCCCCGCGCACAAGCCGTTTATCATTGCCGAAATGTCGGGCAACCACAACCAGAGCCTGGAGCGGGCACTGGCCCTGGTGGATGCTGCCGCGGCCGCCGGCGTCGATGCCCTCAAGCTGCAGACCTACACCGCCGACACCATCACCATGGACACGGGCTTTGCCATCGACGAAGAAGGCCAGTCGCTGTGGGAAGGCAAGAACCTATACAAGCTCTACGAAGAGGCGCACACGCCCTGGGAGTGGCACGCCGAGCTGTTTGCGCGAGCGCGGCAGCACGGCATGCTGGCCTTCAGCTCCCCGTTTGACGAAACGGCGGTGGATTTCCTGGAGCAGCTGGACGTACCGGCCTACAAAATTGCCTCGTTTGAAAACGCGCACTGGCCGCTGCTGCGCAAGGTAGCCGCCACCGGCAAGCCGGTGATTGTGAGCACCGGCGCCGCCACCCTGGCCGAAATTGACGATGCCGTGCGGGTGCTGCGTGAAGCCGGCTGCCGCGAGCTGGTGCTGCTGAAATGCACCAGCACCTACCCCGCTTCCCCCGCCAACACCAACCTGCGCACCATTCCGGTGCTGGCCGAAACCTTCGGCTGCCCCATTGGCCTGAGCGACCATACCATGGGCGTAGGCGCGAGCGTGGCCGCCGTGGCGCTGGGTGCCTGCGTCATCGAGAAGCACTTCACCCTGAGCCGCGCCGAGGGCGGCGTGGATTCGGCCTTTTCGCTGGAGCCGCACGAGTTGAAAGCCCTGGTGGAGGAAACCGAGCGGGCGCACCAGGCCCTGGGCACGGTGCAGCTCTGCATTCAGGCCGGCGAGGAGAAAAGCCGGCTCTACAAACGCAGCATCTACGTGGCCAAGCCCATTGCGGCAGGCGAGGAATTCACTACGGATAACCTGAAAATCATTCGCCCCGGCGACGGGCTCTGGCCCCGGCACTGGGACGTGGTGCTGGGCCGCCGGGCAACCCAGCCCCTCCAGCCCGGCACCCCGCTCACCTGGGACGCCCTGTAATGCCCGCGCCCAACCTGCCGCTCCTCGCGCGTCTGCGCGACATTTTGCAGCTGCGCTTTACGGCGGTGTTTGCGGCGCTACCCCCGGCGGCGCTGGCTGATATTTCGCCCGCCAACCCCGTAAAGCGGCTGGCGCGGGTGGCCGGCTACGCGGGGCTGCGGCTGCTGGGCAATATTTTCAGCCCCATTAATAACCGGGACGAGCTGCAGGGCAAGGTGTGGCTGTACGTGGTGAGCGCCAACAATTACGACGCCCTGGCTTTCATCAAAGAAGCCCGGCCCGATGCGGTGCTGGTGGCGGGCCAAGCCAAGCACATTGGCAGGTATAACGCGGCTGTGAACCGCCTTTCCCTGCGGCGCAAGCTGCTATTCTACTGGCAATTTCCGGCGGCGATGGCAGGCTTGCTGCGCACGGAAGGCCGGCGGGCGTGGCGGTTTTTCGACTTCATTTTTTACGCCATCGGCTATTACGAGGTGTACCGCCGGGCGCTGCGGCACTACCAGCCCCAGGCCGTGGTATTCTCCAACGACCACAACGACGACACCCGCTCGCTGCTGCTGGCCTGCCGGGCCGAGGGCGTGCCTACCGCCTACGTGCAGCATGCCAGCGTGAGCGCCAATTTCCCCCCCCTGGGCTTCGACCTGAGCCTGCTGGAAGGCCAGGATGCCCTCGATAAGTACCGCCTCTGCGGCCCGGTGCACGGGCGCGTGGAGCTGGTGGGCATGCCCAAGGCTGATGCCTACCTGGCCCGCCGCAACACCGCCCCGGCCGTGCGCCGCGTGGGCATTGCCTGCAACGTGCACGACCCCCTGCCGGCCCTCACCGCCACCATTGCGCTGCTGGCCAAAGAGTTGCCGAAACTCACCTTCACCCTGCGCCCCCACCCCAGCGATGGGCGCGACTTTGAGCCGCTGCGGCAGCTGGTGCCCGGCCTGCAGTGGTCCAGCGCCCGCGAGGAAAACGTGTTTGATTTCCTGCTGCGACAAGATGCCCTGGTGGCCGCCGATACCTCCACGCACCTCGAGGCCACGCTCCTGAACGTGGCCAGCGTGTACTACCGCTTCGGCACCAACCCGCTCACTGACGACTACTACGGCTACGCGGCCCGCGGCCTGGTAGCGCGGGCCGATACTCCGGCCGAGCTGGTGGCCTGCCTCCGCCGCTACGCCGTCAGCAAGCCCGCCGACCTATACCGCCGCGCCGTTTACTACAACGCCACGCTGGGCACGCCCGACGAAGGCCGCAGCCAGCCCCGCACCCTGGCCCTGCTGCACGAGTGGCTGCAGGCCCCGCGCTAGGGCCCGCAGTTGCCAGCAGGCACCGCTGTACTTTTACCACCATGCCCGCCCCTGCCCGTTCGTCTGCCCTGCCGCTGCCAGTGGCCGCGCCCATCACCGGGGAAATGCGGCTGGCGTACGTGCTGCGGCATTTTCGGCTGGCGTATGCCAACGTACCAGTGGTGGCCATTGGCTACGGCGGCACAGGTCTCGCTATTCGGGTAGCTGAAGGCGCGTCGGGCTTTTTTGAGCAGTCTGCCCCCTACCCGCCCGCACCCAATTTTCGGGAATGGAGGGGCCAGCGGGTGCCGTTTTTCTTTGATAGGGAGCCGGATGCGCCGCTGCTGGAGCTGCACGCGGGACAGGCCATCATCAGGGCCGACATAATCTCGGCGGCTTTTTACCTGCTTAGCGGATGGCAGGAGTATTTTTCTGACACGCGTGACCGGCACGGCCGGTTTCCCTACGCATCCAGCGTACAAAGCCAGTACGGCTTTGTGGCGCTGCCCGTGGTCAACTACTACTTTGACGTGTTGAAAGCGGCCGTGGAGCACGCGAGTGGGCTGCCGTTGCAGCCTCGTACCTGGCAGGGCGGCGCGCCATTCGCTGCCTTCGTCACGCACGACATCGACAGCCTGCGCAGCGGTTGGAAAGGCCCCGCCAAGGCGGCATTGCAACAGGGCCGCCTGCTACAATTCGGGCAGCAGTTGTGGCGGCATTTCACCCGGCCCGATGCCTGGGACAACCTGGAAGCAGTAGCCGCCGTGGTGGCTTCCTACGGGGCCAGGTCTACCTTTTTTATCCTGCCCGAGCACCGCCCCGGCCCCGACGACACGCCCAACGCCGACTACTTTCTGAACCCGAAATTGCTGGCGCGACTGCGGAAGCTTGGGCAGCTGGGCTGCGAAATCGGACTGCACGGCAGCATCGGCACGGCCGCTGATTCGCGCCAGCTGGACCGTGAGGCTTTCACACTGGCCCCCGTGGCAGGGAGTGGCCTGCGCTTTCATTATCTACGCTGGGAACCGCGCCTTACGCCGGCCATTGTTGCAGCGGTTGGCGGATTTTCCTACGATTCGACCCTGGGCTTCGCCGAGCATTTTGGCTTTCGGCATTCCTACTGCCACCCCTTCTATCCCTTCGATTTTGCCACCGGCGGCGAGCATGGTTTTCTCGAAATCCCACTGAATGTGATGGACACTACGCTGCATCACCCGCATTACCTGCAGCTGCAGGCCACCAACATTCTGCCGGCTTTGCAGCCGGTGTTCGCGGAAATTGAGAAGTTTGGCGGCGTGGCCACCCTGCTCTGGCACAACAACCATTTTGACCCGACAAACACCATCAACGGCCCGCGCCAGTTCGCCGAAATAATGAGTTACCTGCAGCAGCGCAGTGCAGCTTTTTTGGGCGGAAGCCAGATTGTGGCCGAACTTTGAGCTTGTAGCACATGCTTTAGCTTGTGCTTTTTTTCGATGCACAAGCTAAAGCATGTGCTGCATTTCACTCCTCCCCCCAATTGGGCATCGTTCAGCGCCAGGGCATTCGCAATACCCTGATTTCCTACATCGGCCTGGCCATTGGCTTTGCCAATACCATCCTCATCCTGCCCCGGCTGCTCTCGTCGAGCCAGATTGGCCTCACGGCTGGCGTGCTGGTGCCGTTGGCCACCATTGGCGCGCAGGTGGCGGCTTTTGGGTTTGCCAGTGCGGGCATGCGCTACTTCCCGTTTTTCCGGAACCAGGGGCGCAACCACGGCGGCTTTTTTCCGCTGCTGCTGGGGCCGCCGCTGCTCGGGTTTGTGGTGGTGGCGCTGCTGATGTGGGTTGGGAAGCCGCTGGTTATTCAGTGGTACGCCTCGGGCGCCGATGCGGCCCTGCTGGCCTCGCACTACACGGTGGCCATTGGCCTGGCGGGGTGCATCATGCTGGGTTCGCTGCAGGATGCGTACCTGAAGTCGCTGTTTCACACGTCTTTCTCGTCGTTTGCACAGGAAATCCTGCTACGACTCATGCTGGTGGGGGCGGCCGTGGCCTACAGCCAGCACTACATCAGCTTCCACGAGTTTGTGCTGGCCTATACCGGGGCGTATGCGGTAGTGGCGGTGCTACTCACCTGCTACCTGGCCGCCATCGGCGAGCTGCACCTGCGGCCTACCCGGGCGGCGTTGCGCATCAAGCCGTTGCGTGAGATGCTGGGCTTTGGCGGGTTTATGCTGCTGAGCAACATTTCGGGCACCGTGCTGCTCAACATCGACACCCTGCTGGTGGGCACCAAGCTCAGCTTGGCTGCAGCGGGCATCTACCTCATTGCCACCAACATCAGTACGGCGCTGGTCCTGCCCTTTCGGGCGCTCTACAAAACCGCCTTTTCGCTCATCGCCGAGTACTGGAAGGAAGGCGATATGGCCAAGATGGCCGATTTCTACCGCCGCAGCACCCGCATCAATACCCTGCTGGGCTGCTACCTGGCGCTGGGCATCGGGCTGAATCTGGACTTTATATATGGGCTGATTGACCGTCCCGAATACGCGGTGGGCACCAGCGCGGTGCTGCTGCTGCTGGCCGGGCGGCTGGTAGACGGCATTACCGGCGTCAACGGCATCATTGTGGCTACCTCGCCCCGCTACCGCTTCGATTTGGTGTTCAACATCTCCCTGGCCATTGCCGTGGTGGCCCTCAACTGGGTGCTGATTCCGCGGATGCAGCTGGCGGGCGCGGCCCTGGCGTACTGCGCGGCCCTGGTCAGCATCAACATCGCCCGCACGTGGTTTGTGTGGCGCCACTACGGCCTGCAGCCCTTTGATGGCCGCATCCTGCGGATACTGGCGGTAGCGGCGGTGGCCGGCGGCACCGCGTGGCTCATGCCCGACCTGGCCAGTGCCTGGCTCAATCTGCTCCTGCGTGGAGGCACGCTCACGGTGCTTTACGCCGCCGGGGTACTGCTCACGCGCACGGCCCCCGAGCTCACCGGCTTGCTGGGCAGCCTGAAGGCTCGCCTGGCCAAAAGCTAGCGCCGCTGGGCTGATTGTCTTGTTCGGAAAGAACTTAAACCAGCGTAAGGGTTAGCAACACCACGAAGCTGGTTGATGCCAGCAGCGTTTGGTACCACCGCAGGTGAGATGCCTCTGCAGCACCGGCGCCAGGCTGAAGGCTGCCGCAGGTAGCGCCCGTTCCCATTCCCTCCGGCCATAGCAACTCGGTGAGGCCGGTGAGGCCGCGAGGAACCATGCCGCGCACCGTATTGCGCAAGCCCAGCAGCGCAACACCCAAGGCCTCCGGACGCAGGTGGTAGGTTTCGGTGTATTGGCCCAACAGGGCGGGAAGTACGGCCCCAACCAGCCGCAGAACCGTGCCCGCCGATTCTGCTTTGATGCCCGCATAGGCGCTGACTGCTTCCGCAATCGCGGCATCAGGCTGGTTAAACAGTGTAGCCAGCAGCCGTTCACCTTGCGCCAACAGCCCGCTGGCATCGGCACCACTGCCCATAATACCCAGCAAATCAGTAACGGAAAAGTCTTTCCTGTCAGTAGAATGGAAAGCCCTGACACTGTGCTCATGAATTGCCAAACAGGCCCCGGTTCCAACGCCGTTTATAATGCCGCCCATTACCAAAGGCAGCAACGCATTTACGGTTCTACTTACCCCACTTTCGCTTTCGCCCAACCGGGCCGCTAAGTGCCCCACCAGTTCCCGGGAAAATGCAGCTTCGACTGTCTTAAGTAAGATGGGCATTGCAGAAGGTTAGGAGCAGTGGAGAGAGCAACCCCTTATTGGAGCATTTCTGCAATAATATAACAAAATAAATACCTTATATTATTATAATTTACGATAAACTCAGTATAATCCTCGTTAAACTGGTCCTTTCACGCTTTAAATAATACCAACCATAAACACAATTTGTTCTTTATTATCTGCATATTACAACCCCTCCCATTGAGCCTGTACTGGCCATGGACATAAAATTTATTATTTTGGTGATGGACGCTGCTCGCAGCCACAGCCCGACCGGCACGGGCAAGCAGGACCGGTAGAGCGAAGCTTCAAGGAGGACTATAATAGCAGGACTCTCACGCTATATTGACCCCAGCCTGGTGTGGGACAGGCACAGCCGGAGTAGCGCGAAGCGGCGCCACGTAGGCATCACCAAAATTATTGGGAGTGCGAGCGAGGCATTGCCTTCGCATGCGGCACTGTTGCGCCGGGCCAATCACAGCCACCGCACGTCCTGAGGGAACGAAGCGGTGCAGATGCCTGGAGCAGCGAAACAGCAGCGGTTTTGAAGCCATTGTACTGCCCGCGCTAGTCGTCTTCATAATCCAGGCCCAGGCAGGCGTTCAGGGCTTGCAGGAGCTCGCTGGCGGCGTGCTGCTGGCCGGCTTTGCGGGCCACTACCAAGCCGGTGCGATAAACTTTTTCGGCTTCGTTTTTCTTATCAAACTGCTCGAGCAGCTTGCCTGCGTGGTAATAGGTGCCCACGTAATCGGGGTGCTCGGCTAGTAGTTTCTCATAATAGCCCCAAGCCTTTTCCGGCTCTTGCGCCCGGTATTCGGTAGCCAGGGCATAAATGGTAAAGGCATCGTTGGGGTCGGCGTCGTAGAAGGCCAGCAGTTGCTGCAACCGGGTGGGCGGTGTGTTCATTCGGGGGTGGTTTCGGGTTATCTTTGCGCCAAATTTGCGGTTTTTCCGCGTAGCATCTCATCTTCTCTGATTTCAGCCCCCTTGCATGAAATTTCTCGTTTGCATCAGTAACGTGCCCGACACGACCACCAAAATCACCTTCACGCCCGATAACAAGGAGTTTAACAAGGCCGGGGTGCAGTTCGTGATTAACCCCTGGGACGAATACGCCCTCACCCGCGCCATTGAGCTGAAAGAGGCCGCTGGCAGTGGTACCGTCACGGTGCTCAACGTGGGCGAAGCCGACACCGAGCCCAACATCCGCAAGGCCCTGGCCATTGGCGCCGACGACGCCATTCGCGTGAACGCGGCGCCGCAGGACGCCTACTTCGTAGCCGAGCAAATCGCGGCCATCGCCAAAGAAGGCGCTTATGACGTGATTCTGATGGGCAAGGAGAGCATCGACTACAACGGTTTCCAGGTGCACGGCATGGTGGGCGAAATGCTGGGCATTCCCACGGTGGCCCCGGCCATGAAGCTGGATATGAGCGGCAACACCGCCACGCTGGAGCGCGAAATTGAAGGCGGCAAGGAGATTGTGAGCGTGAACACGCCCTTCGTGGCCTCGTGCCAGCAGCCCATGTGCGAGCCCCGCATCCCCAACATGCGCGGCATTATGACGGCCCGCACCAAACCCCTGAAAGTGGTGGAGCCCGTGGGCGAACCCGCTCGCACCAAAGTAGCCGAGTTTGCGCTGCCGCCCAAGAAGCAGGGCGTGAAGCTCATTGATGCCGAAAACGCCGGCGAGCTCATCAAGCTGCTGCGCAACGAAGCCAAAGTCATTTAGTTGAATTATGAATTAAAAATTATGAAGTATGAATTGGCAGAAAAGTCGATTCATAACTCATAAAATCTCAACTCATAATTGCTAATTCATAATTTATAATTCTCTCAAAATGTCCGTATTAGTAGTAGTTGAATGCGCCGATGGCGAAGTAAAAAAGTCCTCGCTGGAAGTGGCCTCCTACGGAGCCGAGGTGGCCGCCATGCTGGGCACCACCGCCACCGCCATTGCGGTGGGCGAAGCCACTACCGCCAACCTGGCCACGCTGGGCGAGCAGGGCATCAGCAAAGTGCTGTATGATGCCGAGCCGCGCCTGAAAGATTTTGTTAACAATGCCTACACCAAGCTCATTGCCACGGCGGCCGAGCAGGAGCAGGCTAAAATCATCATCCTCGCCAACTCCAACATTGGCGCGGCCGTTGGTTCGCGCCTGTCGGTGCGGCTCAAGGCCAGCCTGGCCACCAACGTGGTGGAGCTGCCCAAAACGACCGACGGCCAGTTTATGGTGCGGCGCGGTGCTTTCTCGGGCAAGGCGTTTTCGGACGTGCTGCTGAGCGGCGACCGTAAAATCATTGCCGTGAAAAAGAACTCGACCGGAGCCAAGCACCAAGCCGGCAAAACGGCCGAGGTGGTGACCTTCGCGGCCCAGCTCACCGACGCGGACTTTGCCGACGCCCCCACCCAGGTGGTGATGCAGGACCAGGCCGGCGGCATTCTGCTGCCCGAGGCTGACTTGGTGGTATCCGGTGGCCGTGGCATGAAGGGCCCCGAGAACTGGGGGCTGATTGAAGACCTGGCCAAGGCCCTGGGTGCGGCTACGGCCTGCTCCAAGCCGGTGTCGGACGTGGACTGGCGCCCTCACCACGAGCACGTGGGCCAGACCGGCATCACGGTCTCGCCGAACCTGTACATTGCCTGCGGTATTTCGGGCGCCATCCAGCACCTGGCTGGCGTGAACAGCAGCAAGGTGATTGTGGTCATCAACAAAGACCCCGAGGCGCCTTTCTTCAAAGCGGCCGACTACGGCATTGTGGGCGACGTATTTGATGTGCTTCCCAAGCTGACTGCCGCCGTGAAAGCACTAGGCTAATATTTTTTTCATCATTTGGGGACTCAGGGGACTGGATTTCGTAAGGAAACCAGGGGCCTGAGTCCCCAAATGCTTTGATAAGCGCCTGCCGAAGGAGGATTTCCGCGCTTGGTAACCGGACTTTTCTTTATTTGCACCTACATCTCCTGGCCCCATAGCCACGGCGCACCGCCCACCCTTCCCCAGCACCAAGACCCAACTTCCCCACTCCCTTGAAAAAAATCCAGCTTGAAATCCTGGGCCTTTCGTCCAGCCAGTCACAATCTGGCTCCTTTGCGCTGATTTTGGGCGAGAAGGGCGGCAACCGCCGTTTGCCCATCATCATTGGCATGTTTGAAGCGCAGAGCATTGCCATCCAAATCGAAAAAATCAGCCCGAACCGGCCGCTCACCCACGACTTGTTCAAGTCTTTTGCCGAGCACGTGCACGTGGTGATACTGGAAGTGGTGATTTCTGATTTGAAAGAAGGCGTGTTTTATTCTCGCATTGTGTGCTCCGATGGGGCCACGACGTTCGATATCGACGCTCGTCCCTCCGATGCCATTGCCATTGGGCTGCGGTTTGGGGTGCCCATTTTCACGGTTGAAAGCGTGCTCAGCGAAGCCGGCATTATCCTTTCTGACCTCGACGAGGCCGAAGGCGAAACCGACGATGAGGACGATGACGACGATGACGACACCGATTCGGACTCGCCGCGGCTCAGCCGGGCGCAGCCCGAGCCCCGCGACCCAAGCGGCCAGGTTTCGCTGGATGAGCTCACCAAGATGCTTGCCCAGGCCCTGGAAAAAGAAGACTACGAGAAAGCCGCAAAAATCCGCGACGAGTTGAACAAGCGCAACGGCTAGGCCTTTGAGGCACTGCCAGTCGCCCCCCCCCCCCAAAAAAGCCCCCTTCTACGCCCGCATGGGTGGAGAAGGGGGCTTTTTTCATATAATAGTATATGATTTTCAGAGCGTTACGCCTCGCCGCGGGCAGGGTAGTTCTTAGTCTTCACAAACTTGAGGCCTCCCAGTAGGTCCTCAAAATCGGGGCGGGTGAAGGGCATGGTCTGGATGGAGGCAGCGTAGAGGGTGCCGTCGGGCTGCACCAGGAAAAGACCTGGCTCGCTAAACTCGGCCGGCTCGGAATCGCTGATGGCTTTTGAGACGAACAGGCCCCATTCGCGGGCCTTTTCAATGGTAAGGCCGTAGCCTACGGCTACGTCGGGCAGGCTCCATTCCTGCTTGGTCTTCTCGGCCAGTTCCTGGGTATTGGTGGAAATAGCAACGGCCTTAATGCCCAAGCCAGTAAAGTCGGCGAGCGTGGCTTGCAACTGCTGCAGGCTCTTTTTGCAGACGGGGCAATGGTGGCCGCGGTAGAAAACCAGCATGGTCATGAACTCGGCGTTGGCATCAGCCAAGTTCCAGCTGCCGCCATCGACCAAGGCAACCTCGAGGGTGGGGACTTTTGTGCGGGGCTTAATCATTGGAAAAAATTGATTTGGAAATACTGTTGTTATCTTAATCAGACAGTTCCGCTTTCAGATAGTTCTACGAAGCACCAAAATACGGAGCGGCCGGGAGCGGGCGTACCCGGCCATGCTGTGATTTGGCCTCCGTCCAGCAACGCCAGTATCCGCCTGACCTGCGTACTTGCGGGCATGAATACGCCCGACGAATCCCTTAGCTTTCCCATTGGCCGTGTGCAGCTGCCGGAAGGTCGCCTCAGCCCGGCCCAACGCTCTGCCCTCGTCCAACAGATTGCCGACTTACCGGCCCAGCTCACGGCCGTGGCCACGGCCATTGGTAGCGCGGGCCTGGAGCGCCCCTACCGCCCTGGCGGCTGGAGCGGCCGGCAGGTCATTCACCACCTGGCCGACTCGCACATGAACTGCTACTTCCGCTTCCGCCTGGCCCTGACGGAGGAAAATCCCACCGTGCGCCCCTACGACGAGCAAGCCTGGGCCGAGCTGCCGGATGTAGCGGCCACGCCCATCAGCGTATCATTGGCGCTGCTGGAGCCCCTGCACACGCGCTGGGCCACGCTGCTGCACCACATGAGCGCCGAGCAGTGGCAGCGCACGTTCTACCATCCGGGCACCAAGCGCGACTTTACCCTCGACCAGGCCCTGGCGATGTATGCCTGGCACGGCCAACACCACCTAGGCCACCTGAAACTGCTGCTGGCGTAGGGATTTAGTGGCAGGTTTCAAAATTACTGGCCTGTCGTTCACCCTAGCGCCTCACCCCCCGGCCCCTGCCGGGGGGTGAGGCGTGCATTCGCGCCGGTTGTGCAGCTATCTATCAACCAAAAAGCAGCGTCCCCTGAGTTGATAACTCAGGGGACGCTGCTTTTTAAAATACGTTCCGGCGAGAGCTAGATGCCGGCGCCGGCGTCGCCCTCTTCGGCGAAAGCGGCCATGCCGCCTTCAGTCTCTTCGTCGATGCGCTTGGCGGCCCGCACCAGGCTGCTGCTGAAGATGAAGTCCCGCAGCTCGGGAACCGTGGCATTCAGAATTTCTTCCTTGGTACCGTCCCAGAGCTTTTTGCCCTGGTGCAGGAAAATAATGTGCTCCCCAATTTCAATCACGGAGTTCATGTCGTGCGTCACGATGACGGTGGTGATGTCGTACTCGTGGGTGATTTCGTAAATGAGCTGGTCGATTTTGATGCTGGTGGCGGGGTCGAGGCCGGAGTTGGGCTCGTCGCAGAACAGGTAGGTACACTGCGGGGCGATGGCGCGGGCAATGCCCACGCGCTTTTTCATGCCACCCGAGATTTCGGCGGGCATTTTATTGCCGGCGTTTTCCAGCCCCACGCGCTTAAGGCAAAACGCTACCCGCTCGCGCCGCTCTTCGGGGGTCATTTCGGGCGTGAGCATCTGCAGCGGAAACTCCACATTCTCGGCCACCGTCATGGAGTCGAACAGGGCCGAACCCTGGAAGAGCATCCCGATTTTGCGCCGGATTTCCTGCCGGATATCAACCTTGCTGTTGGTGTATATGGTGCCATCGAAGGTGATGGAGCCGATATCAGGCTTCATCAGGCCCACAATGCACTGGAGCAACACGCTTTTGCCGGTACCGGAGCCGCCCAGCAGCAGGTTGCACTTGCCGGTTTCGAACACGCACGAAATCCCTTTGAGAACAGCAGTGCCGTCGAAGGATTTTTCAATATTGGATACTTCAATCATTTTTTTTTAGCTGTTAGCCAATAGCCGTTAGCTGTTAGCTTTTGAACCATCAAATTGAGCGCGGCTAATACCTGGCAGCTATTAGCTAACAGCTTAAAGCAACAGGGCCGCCAACGCAAAGTCAGCAAGCAGAATGGCGATGATGGAATTGGTAACGGCGCCGGTGCTGGCCGCTCCTACTTCGAGGGCGCCGCCGGTGGTGTAGTAGCCCTTGAACGCCGAAATGCCAGACACCAGGAAGGCGAATACCACGGCCTTAATCAAGGCAAATACGATGTTGTAGGGAATGAAATCGGTGCGAATGCCTTCGATGTAGGCCTGCGAAGTCATCACACCGGTAAGGGTGCCGGCCAGGTACCCGCCCAAAATGGACAGCATCATGGCCACAATAACCAGCAGCGGGAACATGAGCAGGGCCGCAATGATGCGCGGCAGCACCAGATAAGAGGTAGAGTTGATGCCCATCACCTCCAGCGCCGACACCTGCTCGGTGATGCGCATGGTGCCCAGGCCACCCGCAATGCTGCTGCCCACTTTGCCAGCCAGCACGATGCTGGTGATGGTGGGCGCCAGCTCCAGAATGGTCATTTCGCGCACCATGTAGCCGATGGTGGACTGCGGAATGAGCGGGTTGGTGAGGTTGTAAGCAATCTGCACACAGGTAACGGCTCCGATGAACGCCGAAACGATGGAGACAATGACGATGGAATCGACCCCGATGAGCATGGCCTCTTCCATGGTGCGGTTCCAGAGCACCCGAAAACTCTCGGTGCGCGTGACCATGCCACGTAGGAAAAGGATGAACGTACCAAAAGTTTTGAGCATTGGGCAGGAGTTGGGGAATAAAAACCGAAGTTTGGGCGGCCGTGTTGCTGCTAGCCAGAGGCGGTGCAATGCGGCACCTTACGTAAAATCAGAAGCAAAAAGTGCAAACGAACGAAAAATTAATTGTCGTCACCGGCGGCAGCAAAGGTATTGGCCGCGCCGTAGTGTCGCGCTTTCTGCAGGCAGGCTACCCAGTGGCCACTTGCGCCCGGTCGGCCGATGATTTGGCCGCCCTTACAACTGCTATGGAAGCCGTTGTTCCCGGCGCCATATTGCATACAATGCCGGCCGACCTGAGCCGGGCTGAAGACTGCGCCCGGTTTGCGGCTTTCGTACTGGCAGTGGGCCTGCCCGTGGAAGTGCTGGTGAACAATGCCGGCGCCTTTGTGCCCGGCCGCTTGCAAGACGAGCCCGCCGACGGCTCGCAGCTCCGCCAGATGCTGGCCGTGAACCTGCTCAGTGCCTACGACGTGACCTTGCCCCTGCTGCCGGGCTTCCTAGCCCGGCGCCGCGGGCATATTTTCACCATTTGCTCAACGGCCAGCATCACGGCCTACCCCAACGGCGGCTCCTACGGCATTGCCAAGCACGCCCTGCTGGGCTTCACCAAAAACCTGCGCGAGGAGCTTAAGCCCAGCGGCGTGCGCGTGACGGCCGTGCTCCCCGGCCCCACCCTCACGGCCAGCTGGGAAGGCATCGACCTGCCCGCCGACCGGTTCGTGAAATCCGAGGATGTAGCCGAGGCCGTTTTTGGAGCCTACTCCCTTTCGCCCCAGGCCGTGATTGAAGAACTGCTGATTCGGCCGCAGCTGGGCGATTTGTAGATTTTTACTCGGTTTTCTGACTGCCTTTACCGGTAATCTTGATTTCGGTGAAGGCCGGATTGCCACCGTAGTAAAGCGTGCCGGTGCCCGCGTGGGTGCCGGCCACGGCGTCGGAAGCGCGCACGTGAGCGTCGCCGCCGCTGTCGCGGGTCATGGTGAAATAGCAGCGGCGCAGGGACAGGTTTTGGGCAAACAGGCGGCCGATGCCTCCCAGCGTGAAATTCATTTCCTCGGCCGACCCGCGCACGTTGATGTCGCCCAGCTCGTATTGGTCGAGGAATAGCATTTTGGCTTTCACGTCGATGTCGTAATCGCCGGAGCCGATGTTGTGGAAGAAAATGGTGTCCTGCACGAACTGGCCCACGGTGCTGCCGTTGCCCTGGCCCCGCAAAAACACGTTGGTGATGCTGGGCAGGTGCAGCGTGACCACGCGGGGCGAGTCGTAGCGCCGGGCCCAGTTGCAGCGGCTGGTGTTGGCAATTTCGAGGGCGTCGCCCTTGCGGGTGAATTCGATGTCGCCGATTAGGTTTTTGCCGGCCTGCACCTCGGCGTAGGTTTGGGTGTCCTGCACCAGGCGCAGGTCCACGTTGTCGTAGGCCGTGACGGTGACGAGGCCGGCTTCCACGTCCCGGCGTTCGGTGATGATGGAGCCGGTGCTTTTCAGGCAGTCGCCGCCGTGGCCGGGCCCGCAGGCGCTGAGGCCGGCCAGCAACGCCAGGCCCGCTAGGCCCCGGCCCGCCAGCACCTGCCCCCCAAACCCCTCGGCGCGGCTAACTTGCGGCCGCAAACTCGTATCACGCATTTGCTTTTCTAATTTTATCAAAGATAAATGGACCTTACTGGCAAAGTCGCTATTGTTACGGGCGCAAGCAAAGGAATAGGCCGCGCCACCGTGGAAGCGCTGCTGGCCCGCGGCGCCGCCGTGGCCGGCTGGGGCCGCACCGCCCCCGAAGGCCTGGTGCACGAGCGGTTTCAGTTTTTTGAGTGCGACGTGCGCGACGAAGTGGCCGTGGCCGAGGCGCTGACCAACACCCAGCGCGAGCTGGGCCCCGAAATACACGTGCTGGTGAACAACGCCGGCCTGGGCATTGCAGGGGCCGTTGACGGGTTTAAGACCGACGATTGGAAGCTGATGTTCGACACCAACGTACACGGCACGTTCTTCTGCTCGCGCGCCGTACTACCCCAGATGAAGCGCCAGCAAGTGGGCCACATCATCAACATAGCCAGCATTGCGGGCACCACCGGCATCGAAAACATGGCCGGTTACTGCGCCTCCAAATTTGCGGTGCGCGGCTTTTCGCAGTCATTGTTTAAGGAAGTGCGCAACCATGGCATCAAAGTGACGTGTGTTAGCCCGGGCTCGACGCAGACCAACTTCTTCGATGACATTCCGGGCACTACGCCCAACGATGCGATGATGAGCCCGGCCGACATTGCCGGCTTCATCATCTACTCTCTCGAAACGCCCTTCAACTTTCACGTGGTGGAAGTGGAAATGCGGCCGCTGCAACCCAAGAAGTAGCCCGGCATTGCTTAGTCCTTTTAAATACTTCGTTTCCTACCCATGAAAAGAATGTTCGCCGCCGTTGTAGCCGTTCTTGGCGTTGCCGAAATTGGCCACGCCCAAACCGGCGAGCAGGCGCTGGCGCAGTACCAAGCTGCACTGGGCACGCTCAATACGGTGGCCTACATGGTACAGCGAATTGATACGTTCCCCAATAAAGCTGTCTGGAACCGCAAGGGGCAGGCCATTATGCAGCGCGACCCCGCGAGCAGCGTCTTCGGAGCAAGGTTTCTGGGCACCCACTTCGACGCGGCAAGAGGGTACTGGTACGATGGCAAAGTCGGCTACGAACTGGATGATAAAGCCAGGACTTTTAAACTAAACATTAACCCTTATAGACCCGGCCTACCAGGTAGCCCTGGCGGCCAGATGCTGGTTCCAGAACTTCTGGCTATCGAGCCGGGCTACGAATCCGTGACCTACCAAACCGGGCCGCAGGGAGCCATCCTACGGCTGCACTACTCCGACCGTCCCAACGTTGACGAGCGGAACCGCTACACCTACCTCGTGCTGGACGAAGCCACCAACCGCCCGAAAATGGTGCGTACGGTAAGCCAAAAAGCCGGGGGCCAGTCGAGTATCATCAAGATTTTGTCTGAAACTCGGGTTAATAACCCCCTTGACGAGCAAGTCCTTGCAAGCAAATCGTTTTTGACGACTCACACGGCCGCTCCCGTCGTGGCCGAGGAGCCGCGCAAGGCGTCGGCTCTTGTGGGGAAGCCCGCGCCGGCTTTCAAGCTGGTAAACTTTGCCAAAGCGCCGGTTCAGCTGAGCAGCTACCGCGGCAAAACCGTGCTGCTGGATTTCTGGACCACGTCCTGCAGCCCTTGCATTGCGGCGATGCCTGAAATACAACACTTGCAGGACGAGTACGCCAAGCAGGGATTCGTCGTGCTGGGCGTGCTGATGGACCCGAAAAGTGCGGAACGCGCGCAGGGAATTATGAAGCGGCAGCAAGCCCGCTACGTCACCGTGCTGGGCACCGAGGCGGTGGAAGCAGCGTACCAATTACGCTCTTTTCCCCGCTATGTGCTCGTTGGAAGAAACGGCAAAGTAGTTCTTGACGAATCCGGGTACACTCCCCAACTTGAAGCGGCCATCAAAGCAGCCTTGAAAGAATAATTTAGCGAGCCAACACCGCTCTTCTGATGGTAGAAATAGAAAACCTGACCAAAACCTATGGCACCCAAAACGCCGTGGACAACATCAGCTTCACGGCTGGCAAGGGGGAAATAGTGGGCTTTCTGGGGCCGAATGGCGCGGGCAAAAGCACCACCATGAAAATTGCCACCGGCTACCTCCCGCCCACGGCCGGTACGGTGCGCGTGGCCGGGTTTGATGTGCTCAGCCACAGCCTCGACGTGCGCCGCCACGTGGGCTACCTGCCCGAGCACAACCCGCTCTACCTGGACATGTACGTGCACGAGTACCTTGAATTCATTGGGTCGGTGCACGGGTTGTCTGGCAAAAACCTACGCGCCCGCGTGGCCGAGCTGGTGCGCCGCGTGGGCCTGAGCCGCGAGCAGAACAAACAGATTGGCGCGCTGAGCAAGGGCTACCGCCAGCGCGTGGGCCTGGCCCAGGCCCTGATTCATGACCCGGATGTGCTCATTCTCGACGAGCCTACCACCGGCCTCGACCCCAACCAGATTCTGGAAATTCGCCAGCTCATCCGCGAAGTGGGCGAGGATAAAACCGTCATTTTCAGCACCCATATTCTGCCAGAAGTCACGGCGCTGTGCTCTCGCGTGCTCATCATCAGCCGGGGCAAGCTGGTGGCCGACAGCCCCGTGGCCGAGCTGGCAGCCCGCGCCGTCGGCGAAACCGTGGTGCGCGCCGAGTTTGAAGGCCCCGTGGACACCGCCAAGCTGGCCCAACTGCCCAACGTGCGCTACGTGGAGTTAGCCCCCGATGGCGCGGTCCTACTGCGCACCGCGCCGGGCACCGACGTGCGCGCCGCCGTGTCGCGCCTGGCCGGGCAGGAAGGCTGGATACTGCTAGGCCTGCGCCAGGAGCAGCAGAGCCTGGAAGAGGTGTTTGGGGAATTGACAAAATAGAAATGCCTGAATAGAACGACCAAAATAGCACGTCATGCTGAGCGCAGCCGAAGCAGCTCTACCGCAACAGTATACCAATCGGTGCAACGAAGCGGTAGAGATGCTTCGGCAAGCTCAGCATGACGTCCTGCAACAATTGGCTTCAGATACCTTATGCTAACCATCCTTCAAAAAGAATTCAACGCTTTTCTGAACTCCCCCGTGGCCTATGTGGTGCTGGGGGTGTTTTTGATTGCAACCGGCCTGTTCGTGTGGGTATTTCCCGATAGCAGCGTGCTGGACTACGGCTACGCCGACCTGCAAACGCTGTTTAACCTGGCCCCGTGGATATTTCTGTTCCTGATACCGGCCCTCACCATGCGCACGTTTGCGGAGGAAAAGAAGGCTGGCACCATTGAGCTGCTGCTGACCCGGCCGCTCACCGATGGTCAGATAATCGGGGGCAAGTACCTGGCCTGCCTGCTGCTGGCGCTGCTGGCGCTGGTGCCCACGCTGCTGTATTATTACTCAGTATATCAGTTGGGTAACCCCGAGGGCAACATCGACTCGGCCGCTACGGTGGGCTCCTACCTGGGGCTGGCGCTGCTGGCGGCCGTATTTGCGGCCATTGGCATTCTGGCCTCGGCCCTCACGCGCGACCAGATTATTGCGTTTTTGGTGGCCGTGGTAGGCTGCTTTCTGGTGTATTCGGGGTTCGACTCGCTGGCGTCGGTGCTGGAAGGCAGCGCGGCCTATTACGTGGGCCAGCTGGGCATTGCGGCGCACTACCGCGACCTGAGCAAGGGCCTGGTGGACTCGCGCGACCTGGTTTATTTCTTCAGCGTGGTGGCGGTGGCCCTGCTGGGCACGCGGCTCGCGCTGCGGAGCCGGAATTGGTAGTTTATTGACTGTTAGTCACTAGCTGGCAGCTAGTGGCTTCTGGTGTTAAGTATTAAAGTTGTCTTGTGGAAAACACTCCTAACGAGCTACCAGTGGCTAGCTCGCAGCTAGCGGCCAAAAAACGTGACTTGCTCACGTTTGCCGCCATTGTCGGCTTGCTCCTGCTGTTTAATTTTGTGGCGCAGCGCTTTTTCTTCCGCCTCGATTTGACGGAAGAGAAGCGCTACACCATGTCGGCAGCCACCAAAACGCTGTTGCGCGACCTCAAGCAGCCCGTCACCGTCACGGTGTACCTCACCGGTGACTTCCCGCCCGCGTTCCGCCGCCTGGAGCAGGGCGTGCGCGAAACCCTGACCGAATTCCAAGTGTACGGCGGCACCAACCTGAACTACATTTTCATTGACCCCAGCGCGGCCAGCACGCCCGCCGCCCGCGACGCCTTCTATCAGTCGCTGCTCAAAAAGGGGCTGAAACCCACCAACCTCGGCGCTACCGAAAACGGCAAGCGCGTGGAGAAAATCATCTTCCCCTACGCCGTGGTGAGCGTGGGCGGCCAGGACCGCAACGTGCTGCTGCTGCGCGGCAACCAGGCCGCCCCGGCCGACGTGCGCCTCAACCAGAGCATCGAAGGGCTGGAATACGAACTGGCCAGCACCATTCGCGCGCTGGTGCCCGCACTGCGCAAACGCATTGGCGTAGTGGAAGGGCACGGCGAGCTCACCAACGTGCAGGCCGGCGACATGCTCGGCTCCTGGCAGCAACAGTACGACGTGTTCCGCGTCACGCTCAGCCAGGTTAAAGACCTGAGCGCCCTCGACGCCGTGGTCATTGCCCAGCCCAAGACCCCGTATTCGGAGGACGAGAAATTCAAGCTCGACCAGTTCATTCACCAGGGTGGTCGGGCGCTATTTTTCGTCGATGCCCTGCGCGTGGACCTCGACAGCGTGAGCCGGAATGGCGTTGCCCTGGCCACGCCCTACGACCTTAACCTCGACGACCTGTTCTTCAAGTACGGCCTGCGCCTGAACCAAAACCTGCTTCTCGACCTCAACAGCGGCCAGATTCCGCTCGTGACGGGCACCGATGGCAACAAACCCAAAATAGAGCCCATGCCCTGGCAGCTCTACCCGCTCATCAACAAGTTCAGCGCCCATCCCATCACCCGCAACCTCGATGCGGTGTACCTGAAATTCGTGGGCAGCCTGGATACGGTGAAGGCCAGCGGTATCCGTAAAACGGCCTTGCTCACCACCTCGCGCTACACCCGGGCCCTGCCCGCGCCCGTGCCCATCAACTTCAACGATGCCCGCCTGGAGCCCAACCCCAAGCTCTACCAGAAAGGATTTCAGCCCGTGGGCTATTTGCTGGAAGGCCAATTCCCGTCGCTGTTCGCCAACCGCGCCCGGCCCGGCACCCTGCAATTCCAGCCCGAAAAGTCGCCCACGGCCAAGCCCTCCAAAATCGTGGTATTGGCCGATGGCGACTTCATGCGCTCCGAAATCGACCCCAAAACCGGCAACCCCTTTCGCTTGGGCTTCGACCGCCTCGCCAACACCGAATTCGCCAACCGCGAGCTGGTCCTCAACGCCACCGACTACCTGCTGGACGAAACCGGCCTCATCTCCGTGCGCGGCAAGCAAATCACCCTCCGTCCCCTCGACAAAGTGAAGCTAGCCGAGCAGCGCCGCACCTGGCAGCTGCTGAACCTGGGCGCGCCGCTGGTGCTACTGGGGCTGTTCGGCGCCGTGCGGGCGTGGCGGCGCAGGCGGCGGTATGCAGGGTTTGCGAGCTAATAGACAAACATATACCGATGGTTGTCATAAACCACTTTGGTTTCCGCATTGATTTTAAGGGTCATGCAGCCGTTACAATGGTTCTCTACTACCCAATAAAATGTAAGGTCATCTTTCTCGGCTAATCTTATGAGTGCCGGAATGTCATTCAAAACCATGTGTTCATCGTCGTAGCGTCTAACACTTGACGTAACAAATTCTGCAGTTGCCCTCGCCCGTGTTGAATTTAAGTCAACTCCGAATTGCTTGCCGATACTTAGAGCCTTGCGTTTGTCGACAGAAAATTTTCCATCTAAAATATACCTCAAGCCGATAAAATCGTCCACGTCAATATAATTAAGGCATAGCGTATTATCCAATGAAACCGTTGCTCGGCCAATAGTATCGCCTTCTGTTAACAGGTAATAAGTAAAGTCATAATTGAGTGGCATTTTATTGATTGAGTCATTTTCATATCTCTGCTCATCATAATACTCGAAATGGTAGCGACAATAAAAATTACCTAACTTCTCTGGGGCGATAACAATTCGCGCTAAGCTGTCAGAAATCAGTTTCGCCTGCCTGAAGCTATTTCTCAAATTTGGGTTCGCCGTTTTAATCTGAAAGCCGTCTGTTGTCACTTCACTTTTGCTCTTCGAGTTGGAACAGCCAGTGAAGCCAAACAAAAGCATGAGTAAAGGAAGAGTATTCCCCTGCTTGAACAGGAATTTCCACCAGCCCATTTCAGACTTGTTTATCATAGAAGTTAGCCCTGATAATCTGCTTTATTTCCTCCGAAGTAATGGCTTCACTCCGTCCGCTCGCTTCGATTTGTTGCTCTAGCTTTCTTACTTCTCCAAGGCACGCAAACAATACTTCCTTATCGAACTCGGCGGGCAATTCAGTAAAGGCAGACAAAAGTGTAGTCTTCAGCATGACTCATCGGGCTTTGTTTCGACCAATGTAAGGAGTTGCATTGAAAGAAGCTTCAGCTGCTCATCGCGCCCCTTCCAAACCCCAACCCCACCCCCTATCTTTGCCCTCCCTTAGCCCCAATCTTAGCCTCGCACCATGAAATTCATTGTATCCTCCTCCGCGCTGCTCAAGCAGCTGCAAAGCATCAACGGCGTGGTGACGAACAACCCCGTGGTGCCCATTCTGGAGAACTTTCTCTTTGAGATTGAGGCCGGTAAGCTCACCATCACCGCCTCCGACCTGGAGACGAGCATGATTACCGAGTTGCCCGTGGAGGCCCGCGACACCGGCCGCATTGCCGCGCCCGCCCGCATCCTGCTCGATACCCTCAAGAACCTGCCCGACCAGCCCGTCACCTTCACGCTGGACGAGGAAACCTACACCATCGAAATCAGCTCGGCCAACGGGCGCTACAAGCTGGCTGGCGAGAACGCCGCCGACTTCCCCCGCGTGCCGGTGGTGAAGGGCTCGGCCCCGATTGAGATGCCGTCGTCGTCGCTGGCGCGGGCCATCAACAAAACCATCTTCGCGGTGAGCACCGACGAGCTGCGCCCGGCCATGACCGGCATTCTGGTGCAGCTGGCCGACTCGCAGGTGACCTTCGTGGCCACCGACGGGCACCGCCTGCTCCGCTACCGCCGCCAGGACGTGGGCGCCGGCCAGACCGCCAACCTCATCATCCCGCGCAAAGCCTTCAACCTGCTGAAGGGCACGCTGCCCTCCGAGGCTACGCCGGTGAAGATGGAGTTCAACCAAAGCAACGCCTTTTTCTCCTTCAACCAGATGCGCCTCGTGTGCCGCCTGATTGACGAGCGTTACCCGGACTACGAAAACGTGATTCCGGTGAGCAACCCCAACAAGCTCATCATCAACCGCGCCGAGCTGCTGAATTCGGTGCGCCGCATCAGCATCTACTCCAACAAAACCACCCACCAGGTGCGTCTGCGCCTGGCCGGCTCCGAACTGGTAGTTTCGGCCGAAGACCTGGACTTCAGCAACGAAGCCAAGGAAACCCTCACCTGCCAGTACGACGGCGAGGACATGGAAATCGGCTTTAATGCCCGCTTCCTGCTCGAAATGCTGTCGAACATCGACTCGGAGGAAATCACCCTGGAGCTGAGCACGCCCAACCGCGCCGGCCTGCTCATGCCCACCACCCCGGATGACAACGAAAGCATCCTGATGCTGGTGATGCCAGTGATGCTGAATAACTACGTTTAACTACTATCGCGCTTACTGTCTGTGAACGTCATGCTGAGCTTGCCGAAGCATCTCTACCGCGCAAGTATTTAGTTACTAATGCGGTAGAGATGCTTCGGCAAGCTCAGCATGACGTTCTGGTTTTCCTCTTTTGAATTATGAAAAAATCAGAAATACGCTTCAGCATTGCCCTCGACAATAACAAAGTCCCCGAAGCCATCAGCTGGACGGCCACCGATGCAGGGCCAGACATTCACTTCGCCAAGGCCATCAACATTGCCCTCTGGGACCGGGAGCAGGCCGGCACCATGAAAATCGACCTCTGGACCAAGGACATGCCCGTGGACGAGATGAAGCGCTTCGTGGTGGACAACATTGGCTCGATGGCCGAGAACATTGTGACGGCGACCGACGACAAGGAAATGGCCACCAAAATGCGCGCCTTGTGCAAGGAGCTCTCAGCATACCTGGACACGCAGGAGCAAGGCAAGTAGGCCCTGCCAACACACAAAAAGCCCCGGTAGCAAAACGCTACGGGGCTTTTTTATTTCAGCTTGATGAACTGTCTAACGTGCGTTCCGGCCAAGGTTGCCGGCGGGCGTGTTGGCGGGCTTGGACTTGGCTGGGGAGATGGTCGCGTCGTTAGCCCGCGCTGGCGTGGGGTTCTGCACGGCGTTGGTCAGCATGATGCTGGCAGATTGCGTGGCGTAGTCCTTATCGTATTTGTAATAAGTGGAACGCGCACCAAAGTAGCTGCTGTACTGGTCGTTACTCAGCACGGCTTGCAGTTCCTGGTCGCGCTCTTTGCACACACCATTGCACTGCTCGTCGATGAGCTTTTGGTTGCCGGCATTTTTGCGCTCGATGGCGGCCATCTTCGCAATTTTATCCTCGTTGATGGCCCGAAGCTTGGTTGCCTGGTAGTTGTTGAGGCGCAGGTCGCGCACCATCTGCCTGCTCAGGCGGTCGGCGCGGGCTTCCACCGGGTTTAGACGCGGGGAAGACTGGGTCTTGTCCCGCACCTGTACCGTGGTGGCTACAGGAGCTTGCTGGGCGGAGGCGGCGCCGGCCAAAAGGGCCAGAAATACAGAAGCAAAAGCGGTTTTCATAGTCATCATGGTAGGGATTAGATACACTCTTACGCAAGGACCGGGCCAGTTAGGACTGCCCCAGCTCGGACCTTTTAAACGCAAAAATGGCCGAGGCGGTTCGGAATTGATTACCCAACTCGCACCTACGACACGCAGTAACTTCCCCAAACACCCCCTGCGTGCTCAAGTAAGGACGCATTATATTCCCGGAGCGCAGCATGGTCTGACCTGACAGGATACTTCGCAAGCGCAATAAGATAGGCTTACCTCCTATTGCGCTTACTACCAGTTATTTTTCCACATCATCGACTCCACTGGCTTGTTAGTGCGGTCGTTGTATTTCGCATTCAGCTTGCGGTTGTAGAACGTGTTAACGTCGCCCTGCACCATGAAATAAATCAGTTGGCCGATGGGCATGTGGCGGTACACCCGCACGGGCATCGATACGCTGATTTCCAGGGTCCAGTGGTTGCAAAAGCCCACGTCGCCTTTGCCCGCCGTGGCATGAATGTCGATACCTAATCGGCCCACGCTGCTCTTGCCTTCCAGGAACGGCACGGTGGCGAGCGTTTCGGTATATTCCTGCGTCACACCCAGGTAGAGGGTGCCGGGCTGCAGCACGAAGCCTTCGGTCTCCGGGATTTCGAAGGTATCGATTTCATTGTGCTTGCGGGCATCCAATACCTCGTCGCGGTAGGTGGAGAGGTACTGGCCGAGGTGCACGTCGTAGGAGTTGGTTCCCAGGCAGCTACGGTCGTAGGGCTCGATGACGATGGTGCCTTTTTCGATTTCCGCAAGGATTTGCTGGTCAGATAAAATCATGGGCGCTGGTGGGGCTGAATTTTTGAGTACGAAACTGCTCGGCAGGTAAAAAATTCAGGCGTTAGTCGTCGTCGTGGGGGCGGTTCGGGCCCTTGGGCTCGTCGTCGTATTCGTCTTCGTCGTACCGGTCTTCGCGCAGGCCCGGCGAGCGGTTGGGCCGCAGGCGGCTCGCCAAGCTGCGGGGCTCGGGCTCCGGCTCCGGGTCGGCTGCCAGATTGTTGATGCGGCGGCTCATGGCGGGCAGCACGGTGGTCATCAGGTAGGCCAGCATCACCACGCTGGTCAGGCTTAGTAGCAGGGTGAAGTAGTCTACCCAGTCGTGGCGCGGGGCGGGGCCTGGGGGGGCGGTGGCGGCGGTCTGGCTGGTGAGGGGCTCCTCGTCGTTGCCCGCCGCCGGGCCGTCACTGTCGTTGTCGTGCGTGGTGAGGGGGGCCGTCACGGGGGCTTCGGCGTCTACATCGGCGGGCGGCACGGCGGCCACTTCCTCGGGCGCGCCCGAGGCGTTGAACTGGGCCGTGGCTTGCTGAATGAGGCGCTGCTCGGCCCGCACCAGGGCCACCCGCTCGTCGCGCGGCAGGTTGTGAATGAAGAACTCAAAGTTCTTGTCCAGCAGTACCGACTTAAGCTGCTTCTCAAACTCAGCCAGCGTGTTGGGGCCGTTGCCGTAGCGGTTTTTGTAGCGCTCTGCCACGCCGTTGTAGTTCATAAACAGCTGCTTGAGCCCCGCGTTGTTGCCAAACTCATCGAAGTTGCGGCGGGCCGCGGCGGTGCGCAGCGTGATGGGAAACTTGCCGCGGGTAAACGACTTGTCGTACACCGTTTCCATGGTGCGGAAGTTCAGCTCGTCGATGGTTTTGTCGAAGAGGCGCTTGTTGGCGGCTGCGGGAGTCTGGGCATGGCTCAACTGTGCCAATAGCAGCAGCACAATCACAAATAACTGTTTTAACATGCCGCAAAGGTCGCGCAATGTTTCGCGAAGTAAAAATTAAGTTGCGCGAAGGCTGGGGTCTTCCAGTGCCCCACCGTGCTGATTACGACCTGGCAGCCTTCGCGCAACTTAATTTTTACTTCGCGCTACTTTGCGCGGTGGGCTTCTACCAGCGACTCGCGGCAGGCCTTAAGGTACATCTCTACCAGCTCCTCGCTGATGGCCGTGGACACGAACAGGGCCTCAAACTGCGAAGGTGCTAGGTAAATGCCGCGCTCCAGCATGGCGTGGAAGTAGCGGCCAAAGGCGGCGGTGTCGCACTGCTTGGCATCGTCGAGGTTACGCACCGGCTGGCTCGTGAAAAACAGGCTGAACATGGAGCCCACACGGTTCACCGTGTAGTTTAGGCCAAGCTCGGCGGCAATCTCGCGGGTGCCATCGGCCAGGCGGGCGCTGGTGGTTTCCAGGTCGCGGTACAGCTCGGGGTGCTCGTGCAGGTAGCGCAGTTGGGCCATGCCGGCGGCGGTGGCCATGGGGTTGCCGGAGAGCGTGCCGGCCTGGTACACCTTGCCCACGGGCGCTACCCAGTTCATTATTTCTTCGCGGCCGCCGTAGGCGCCCACGGGCAGGCCGCCGCCAATGATTTTGCCCAGCGTGGTGAGGTCGGGGGTGATACCGAACAACTCCTGGGCCCCGCCCGCCGCTAGGCGGAAACCGGTCATCACTTCATCAAAAATAAATACGATGCCGTGCTCGGTGCACAGGGCGCGCAGGGCCTGCAGGAAACCTTCGACAGGGGCCACCAGGCCCATGTTGCCTACTACGGGCTCCAGAATAAGGGCGGCAATCTGGCCGGGGTTGGCGGCGATGAGGGCCTCCACGGCGGGCAAATCGTTGTAGGGAGCGGTGAGGGTGTCCTGGGCCACGCCCTGGGTCACGCCGGCCGAGTCGGGCTCGCCCATGGTAAGGGCACCGCTGCCGGCCGCAATCAGAAAGGCATCGCCGTGGCCGTGGTAGCAGCCTTCGAATTTGATGATTTTGGCGCGGCCGGTGTAGCCGCGCGCCACCCGAACGGCCGACATGCAGGCCTCGGTGCCGGAGTTCACGAGCCGCACTTTTTCGATGCTGGGCACCATGGCCCGAATCAGCTCGGCCATTTCCACTTCGCGGTGGGTGGGCGCGCCAAAGCTCAGGGAGTCGGGCAGGGCCTTGCTCACGGCATCGAGCACCAGCTGCGGCGCGTGGCCCAGAATCATGGGCCCCCAGGAGTTGATGAAGTCCATGTAGCGGTTGCCGTCCACGTCGGTGAGCCAGGCGCCCTGGGCGCTTTTCATGAACACTGGCGAGCCGCCTACCGACCGAAAGGCCCGCACCGGGGAGTTGACGCCGCCCGGAATCAGGTTTTTAGCACGTTCGAAAAGGGCTGCAGAAGTGGTGAGATTGAGCATTTTTGGAAATGAGAATCAGTTTGAGTTTTGTAAGAATAGAGGTGCGACGCCCCCGCCGCAATTGGGCCGGGCGTTGCTCCTTTTCATCGCCTAGCAACTTGGTGGCACAGGTAGTTGAAAAGCATAGCACCTCACGCGGGTATGCTACCGAAGCACCTGGAGCTGGAGGCCGCTGAGCTTCACCACGGGCACCACCTGGTTGTCGTGGGCGCCGCCCGAATAGCTTGCGCCTTCGAAAATGGCCCCTGACGAGGGAGCGGCGGTGGCCAAACCGGCCTGAAACGCCGGGCCGTACTGAAAGAGCGTCGAGCCAAAGTATAACAGCATTTCGAAGCCTTGGTTGGCATACAGGGACGGCGGCACGCGCTGGCGCTGCAAGTAGAGCTGGCGGAACCGGCGAAATCCGGGCGCTGTCTCGTCGAAATACTTGGGATGGATGAAGTACACGTTGGGCGCACTGAGCTGCGATACGTCCAGCCGGGTATTGTTGAGCCAGGAGCCGGGGCAGAGCAGGGCGGGGCGCTTGGCCAGGGGCTGCAGCTGCAAGGCTTTGAAAGTGGCGGGGCCGGCTTTGCGGTTGTCGGAGAACACCACCACGTGGCCAGTGTTGGGCAGGTCGAGGCCGCTAAAAGCAGCGTTAAGACTCTCGTCCACTTCCGAATTGAAGCGCCGTAGCTGGCTAATCTGGCCGCCCTGGGCCTCGTAGGCGGTTTTGTAGGCCGTGGCAAACGCGGCATCGTCCTTGGTGTCCTCGTGCAGAATAACGCCGGGACGACCGGCCCCGAAGGCACTGAGCGCGAACTGCGCGGCTACCCGGCCCTGGGTGGCGGTGCTGGGGCTATACAGAAAATGCCAGGGGTTGTCGAGCACCAAATCACCATCTTCCGATAGTGGGTTGACGCATACTATCTGGTGCTCGCGGGCGAAGCGGGCCAGCAGACGCGCCCCGGACTTGTAGACCGGCCCAATGAGCAAATCCATGCCGGCCAGCTCGGGTTGGGCCAGCACCTGCTTCAGGGTCAGGGTGTCGGCGCCGGTGTCGTAGGCAAACAGCTGCACGGGGTAGCCGGCGCGCTGCAGGCTGTCCTGGGCCAGGCGCAGGCCGGCGTAGAGGTCCGTCACGAACTGGTTTTTGCGCTGGGTCTGCCAGCTGGGGTCGGCTAGCTCGAAGGGCAGCAGGACGCCAATGTTGTAGCTGGCCTTGCGGGTGGCGCGGGGGCGCGGGGTGTAGCGGGCGCGGTCGAGGCCGAACCTGCTGATGAGGTCGTCCAGCACCGGACGGTCGGCATCGGTGTAGGCACCACCGGTTACCAAGCGGTCGGCGTAGGCGCGGGCCAGGGTGGCGTCGTCGGGGTAGCGGCGGAGCAGGCGCAGCCAGGTATTGCGCTCCTTTATGCGCTGCACGTAGGTCGCCTTCAGGTTTTCACGTTCGGGAGTTAGCTTTTCGGCCGGCATCAGGGCCAGCGTTTTCAGGGCGGTATCATAATCCTCCTGCTCGAACGACGCCTGGCCCTGCAGCAGCAGCACGTCCGGCATGTTGGGATAGGTGGGGTACTCCGTGCGCAGCAGGTTGAGCAGTTGTTCGGCCTCGGGCCACTGCTTGAGGCGGGTGGCGGCCACAGCGCCCAGGTAGGCGGCATCGGCGGCACGGGCGAAGCGGGCGCCGGGCTGCGCCAGGGGCTCCAGGGCTTTTAGCGCGGCTTCGTAGCGGCCCTGGTCCAGGTGGGCTTTGCCGGTGCGGTAACGGGTGGCGGCATCGGCGGCTGGTGGGGCCGCAGGTGCAGGCGCGGGCACGGCAGGACGCGGCTTGGCTGGCGTCTGGGCCAGCGCGGGGCCGCCTAGCAGCAGGCTGGCCAGCAACCACCCCAGCAGGGATTTGGACAGGGAAAAGGGGAACGTCATTGAACCAGGAAAAAGCTTGCCGCAGTGGAAAGCGACACAAAATTAGCCAAAAAGCAACGGCCCGGCACCGGCCACAACTGTGCAATACGCAAGGCAGGCGCTGCCGTGGGAGATTATAATCCTATTAAAAATGATAGCAACACTTTCACGCCTCTTTGCCCTCGTTTACCTTTGTCCTTCCTTCGTTGCTCATCCACCCCGTTCATGCGGCCGTTCCTTCGCCCCGACCTCAACAACCACTTGTACCTGCGCGACCCGCAGACCACGGACCTGGGCCGCCGAGTGCTGGCGGCCAGCGTGCGGCTGTTCGATGAAATCGGCTTTGAGGCCTTCACGTTCAAAAAGCTGGCCACCTTGCTCGGTTCTACGGAGGCTTCTGTTTACCGGTATTTCGAAAACAAGCACCGCCTCCTCAACTATCTGGTGAGCTGGCATTGGTCGTGGCTGCGGTTTCGGGTGAGTGTGGCCCTGCACAACGTGGCCGACCCGTACCAGCGCCTGCACCTTGCTCTGCGGGCGGTATGCGAAGCCAGCACCAACGACCCGGCCACGCCTGATTTCGACGAGGCCGCGCTCCACCGCGTGGTGATGGCCGAGGCCAGCAAAGCCTACCTCACCAAAGAAGTGGACGCGGACAACCGCGCGGGCCTGTTCCGCGAGTACAAGCGACTGGTAGCCGAGCTGGTGGCTGTGGTACAGGCCGTAAACCCCGGTTACGTCCATTCGCACGCCTTGGTCAGCACGCTACTGGAAGCGGCGCGCAACCAGTTTTTCTACGCGCAGCACCTGCCTTCGCTCACCGACCCTGGCCAGAACGTGCGCTGCTTTCTGGAGCATTTGGCGCTGGCGGCGCTCACGGGTTCCACGGCGCCAACCGCTGTCCCAGCCAGCAACAACGCCGGGCCTTCGTCAGCGCATCTGGCCTAACCAGCTTATCAATATCTGCACTTTGGTTGTTGTGCTCCCACTCACCCCTCCCCTACGCCTTTTTTTTCTCCTTTATGTCTGATTCTTCATCGCTTTCGCCCGTTCAGCGCCTGTTTCGGCTGCTGGCAGCCGAGCGGCGCGACATCACCTACCTCTACGTGTACGCCACGCTGGCCGGCGTTATCAGCCTGAGTTTGCCGCTGGGCGTGCAGTCGGTTATCGGGTTTGTGAGCAGCGGCGCGGTGAGTACCTCGCTGGTGGTGCTCATCGGGTTCATCGTGCTGGGTACCGCGCTGGTGGGCGGCCTGCAAATCATGCAGCTGCACGTGGTGGAGTACATTCAGCAGCGCCTCATGGCGCGGGTAGCCCTGGACTTTGCCGTGCGCCTGCCCCGCGTGCGGTCCGAGGCGCTGGAAGGCGAGTACCTGCCCGAGCTCATGAATCGCCTGCTGGACGTGCCCACCCTGCAGAAGGGCTTGGCCACCATGCTGATTGAGTTCTCATCGGCGGCTCTGCAAATTATTTTTGGGCTTATCCTGCTCTCCTTTTACCACCCCATTTTTATTGCGTTTGGACTGGTGCTCATCGGGTTGCTGTATGCCCTGATTGCGGTGACGGGCGCCAAAGGCCTGCGCACCAGCATTGCCGAGAGCAAGTATAAGTACAGTGTACTGGCGTGGCTCGAAGACGTGGCCCGCACGGTGGGCAGCTTCCGGCTGCCGGCCCGTCAGGGCCTGGCCATGAGCCGTACCGACGACCTCCTCAACGACCACCTCAAGGCACGCCAATCGCACTTCAGTGTGCTCATCACGCAGTCGTGGGGCTTCGTATTGTTCAAAACGCTGGTTACGGCCGCGCTGCTGGGCATTGGGTGCTGGCTGCTGATTGACAAGCAGCTCAATATCGGGCAGTTTGTGGCGGCGGAGATTGTTATCATTCTCACCATTAGCGCCGTAGAGAAAATCATTTTCAAAATCGACGTAGTGTACGACGCACTCACAGCGCTCGACAAAATTGGGCACGTGCTGGACGTGGAAACCGTGGAGCCGGCCAGCGGCACGGCTGTCTTGCCGGGTGACTTGGGCACCGGAGCCACCCCCGGCCTGGCCGTGGACGTGCGCGGGCTCACCTACACCTACCCCCACGGCAAGCGCGCTGTGCTCGACCAGGTATCCTTCGCGCTGGCCGCCGGCGACCACCTTGCTCTGGTAGGGGCCGACGGCTCCGGCAAGACCACCCTGCTGCGCCTGTTGGCCGGCCTGCTGCAAGGCTACACCGGCCAGGTGGCCTACGGCGGCCTGTCGCTGCCCGACCTCAGCGCCGATGCCCTGGCGGCGGCCGTGGGCGACAGTCTGGCCCACCAGCACCTGTTTTCGGGCACGGTGTTCGAGAACATTACCCTTAACCAGCCGCACCTCACCGTGGCCGATGCCACCTGGGCCGTGGGCCTGGTGGGCCTGCGCGACGACATCTATTCCCGCCCCGACGGCCTGCAAACCCGCGTGGGGCCGGGCTATTCGCTGGGCACGGGCGCCACGCAAAAGCTGCTGCTGGCCCGCGCCATCGTGGGCCGGCCACGCCTGCTGCTGCTCGACGCCCTGTTGCCTGCCGCCTCGCTGGCCGAACGGGTGCGGGTGCTCCGGCGCCTGGTGGGGGCCGATTTCCCTTGGACCGTGATTCTGGGCACCACCCAACCCGAACTATTGTCACTAATGCCCCGTGTGGCTGTGCTGAGCGAAGGCCGCCTCGTAGCCGATGGCCCCATGGCCGCCGTGCAGGACAGCCCCGAGCTACGCGCCCTGCTGGGCGGCGAATAGCTTTTTGGCTATTGGCATTCTGTTGTAAAGTAGCAGCTGTGTACTTAACAAACTCGCCACACCAGCAGGCCGCCACCACCATTCAATAACCGACAACTCTTCCCCGATGCCTTTCGCCGAACACCCGTCCCCCGAAACCCACCCCGAGGCCAAACGCTTCACGGCCTTTGCCCGGGTGCGTACGCCGCGCTCGGGGCGCATACTGGCGCGCTGGGTCGGCGGCCTGAGCTTGCTGGTGTTCGCCGCCGGGTTTTTACCCTGGACGCAAAACATCCGCTCCACCGGCAAGCTGACCACGCTGCGGCCGCAAGACCGGCCCCAGACGGTGCCCAGCACCATAGGCGGACGCCTGAAAGCCTGGTACGTGCAGGAAGGCCAGCTGGTGCAGAAAGGCGACACGCTGGCCGAGATTGTTGAAATCAAGGAGAAATACTTCGACCCGCTGCTGCTGGAACGCACCCGCGAGCAGCTGGAAGCCAAAATAGCCGGCCTGCGCGAAAACGCGGCCAAAACCCAGGCTCTGGGCTCGCAGCAAGATGCCTTGCGGCTGGGCCTGCAAGCCAGCCTGGCCAAGGCCCGCAACAAAGTGCGCCAGTCCGATCTGAAGGTGCGCTCCGACCGCGCCGACCTGGTGGCCACCCGGGCCGAGTATATCATTGCCCAGCGCCAGCTGGAACGCCAGGAGTACCTGTACAAGCAAGGCCTCAAAAGCCTGACCGAGCTGGAGCAGCGCCGCCTGAAGCTGCAGGAAAGCACGGCCAAGCTCCTGTCGGTGCAAAACAAGCTGGGGGGCTCGCGGCAGGATTCGCTCAGCTCCCGCATCGAGCTGCAGTCCCTTGATGCGGAATATGCCGACAAGCTGGCCAAGAGCGAAAGCGACCGGCGCTCGGCCACGGGCTACCAGTTTGATGCCGAAGGCCAGATTGCCAAAATGCGCAACGAGCTGGCCAACCTGAGCATTCGGGCCGGTTTCTACTTCATCACCGCCCCCCAAACAGGCTACGTGGTGCGGGCCTTGAAGGAAGGAGAAGGCGAAATAGTGAAAGAAGGCGAAGACCTGGTGACGCTGATGCCCGCCAACCCGCGCCTGGCCGCCGAGCTCTACGTACTGCCCATGGATATCCCCCTGCTGCGGGTGGGCCGGCGCGTGCGCCTGCAATTTGATGGCTGGCCGGCGCTGGTGTTCACGGGCTGGCCGGGCAGCAGCTTCGGCACCTTTGCCGGGGTGGTGCAGGTGATTGACAACATTGATTCGCAGGGCAAGTACCGCATTCTGGTGACGCAGGAGCCTGGTACTGAACCCTGGCCGGCTCCTCTGCGTGTGGGCTCCGGGGTATACGGCTGGGCCCTGCTCGACGACGTGCCATTGTGGTACGAACTGTGGCGGCAGATAAATGGCTTCCCGCCCGACTACGTGGGCGATGTAGATGCCTACCCCGCCGGCAAACCCACCAAGAGCGGCAAAACGGCGAAAGCCGATAAAAGCACTGGCTATGGCACCGAGGAATAACGGCCGAGGGAGAAGGTTGAAATTGAAACTGGACTGCTTGAAGCACGCTGGCCGGGTACTTTTGAGCCTTAATTCTTTATTTTTAATTCGACCCCTTGCTGGCTGCATAGGTCGCCTAACCTTGGTGGCGCTGCTGCTGGGCACGGGCCAGGCAGCCCGTGCTCAGGCCCCGGACACCGCCGCTCTGGCGCACGCCGAGTTCCTGGCCCTGGTGGAGCAGTTCCACCCGGTGGCCCGGCAAGCCGCGCTCAACCCGGAGCGGGCCCGGCAGGACATCCGGCAGGCCCGCGGCGGCTTCGACCCCACCATCAACGGCAAATACTACGGCAAGCAGCTCAAGGGCACCGAGTACTACCACGACTGGGAAACCTACCTGCGCTTGCCCACTTGGTTTGGCGTGGACGTGAAAGCCGGCTGGGACCGCGGCACCGGCCCCTACATCAACCCCCAGGAATTCACCGCTTCCGGCGGTCTGAGCTACGTGGGCCTGAGCGTGCCCCTGGGCCAGGGCCTGCTGATAGACGAGCGCCGCACGGCCCTGCGCGTGGCCCAGGCCCTGGCCGGCCTGGCCGAAGCCGAGCGCCGCGCCATTCGCAACAAGCTGCTGCTGAGCGCCAGCAAGGACTACTGGGAATGGGCGCTGGCCACTGAGCGCCTGCGCCTGCTGACGGCCAACGAGTTGGTGGCCGCCGTGCGCTTTTCCGGCATCCGCCAGCGCGTGCTGGCCGGCGACCTCGCCGCCATCGATTCGGTGGAGGCCCAGGCCGAGCTGCAAAACCGCCAGAGCCAGCGCGTGGCCGCCCGCGTGCAGTTGCAAAATGCCAACCTGGTGGTTTCTACCTACCTATGGGACGACAATGGACGCCCCCGCGAGCTGCCGCCCCAGGCGCGGCCCCAGCCGTTGCCGCCGCCGGTGGCATGGCGGCCCCTTGCTCCCGACTCCCTGGCTGCCCTGGCAGCGCAGGCCCGGCAGCTGCACCCCGACCTGCTGAAAACCCGCGTGAAACAGGTGCAGCTGGGCCTGGAAAACCGCCTGCTGCTCAACAAGCTGCTGCCCAAGTTCAACGTGGACTACAACCTGCTGCTGCCCGGCCGGCCGTTTGCGCTGGAGAACAACCCCCAGCCCTTCCAGGGCGGCTACTCGACCAACAACTACAAGCTGGGCCTGAGCCTGAGCCAACCCATCCTGCTGCGCGCCGAGCGGGCCAAGCGCCAGCTCAACCAGCTGAAGCTGCGGGATGCCACCTTCCAGCTCGACAACGACCAGCGGCTAGTGGACAATGCGCTGCAAACCGCCGCCAACGACTGGCAGGCCCTGCTGGAGCAGCTGCGGCTACAGCAGCAGGCCACGGCCAATTACCAGCGCCTGCGCGACGGCGAGCTCATCCGCTTTGACAACGGGGAAAGCACCGTGTTCCTGGTAAATTCGCGCGAAGCCAGCCTGCTCAGCGCCCGCCAGAAGCTGGCCGAGCTGCAAGCCAAATATGCCCAGACCCAGGCCCAGTTGCGCTTTGCAGCGGGCGGCGCCGAGGCCCCGACTTTGGGTTTTGATGCGCTGCCTGGGTTGAAGTAGACGTCGGAGCCCGGGTTGTCCGCAGTACCTTGTAAGCGTATGCCAGCTCCGCTCCTGCCCAGTCTGCCTTTCACCCGCGCCCGGCTCACCCTGGTGTTTGTGCTGATGATGTCCCTCACCCTGAGCATTGTGCTGGTGGCCGGCCGGGTAGTGATGACGGGCAAGCTGCAGTTTCTGTTCTTGGTCTGGAACCTGTTTCTGGCCGTCATTCCGTTTGCGCTGAGCACGCTGCTGAGCATTTCGGCAGGCCGGCTGCGGGCCCGGCTGCTGCTGCCGGTGAGCGCGGCGTGGCTGCTGTTTTTTCCCAACGCGCCTTACCTGCTCACCGACCTTTTTCACCTCAACGCCCGCCCCGGCGTGCCGCTCTGGTACGACCTGGCCCTGATACTGAGCTGCGCCTGGAACGGACTGATGCTGGCCTACGCCTCGCTCTCGGACATGCAGCGGCTGGTGCAGGTGCGGCTGGGCGTGTGGATGGGCTGGGGGTTTGCCGCGGTGGCGCTGCTGCTCAGCAGCTTTGGCATTTACCTGGGCCGCTACCTGCGCTTCAACTCCTGGGACGTGCTCACCAACCCGCTCACGCTGTTCTACGACATCATCAACCGGATTCTCAACCCGTTTGCGTTCCCCGGCACCTGGGGCGTGACGCTGGTTTTCGGGCTGTTCCTGCTCATTGGCTACGCCACGGTACGCCTGCTGGGCCGGGAGCACGAGCAGCCGGCGGAGCTGGGCTAAACAGGCGCGGGCCTCCGCTACTGCGCGGCCACGATGCGCAGGGTTTTATCGTCTGGGGTTCCTTCGTAAAACTTATCCAGTACCTGCTGGAAAACCGGGTCGTTGCCCGCCAGCGCAAACAGCGTCATCGAGGACTTGAGCTTCAAATCGTCGGGGCTGCCCAGAACGTGGCGCGCATCAGCGGATGCCAGCCCGAGCAGCGCCCGGCTGATTTCGAGCAGCCTACTGCCCAGCACCGGGTGCGCCAGATAAGCCGCGGCCGCCTGCACATCGGCCAATGCATAGAACCGGGCCGTCTCGCTAAAGCCCAGCCCCTGGATTTGGGGAAAAACATACCACATCCAGTGGCTGCGCTTTCGGCCGTTTTGGATTTCGGCCAGCGCTGTTTGATACGACGAAGCCTGCGCGTCGAGAAAGCGCTGTAGGTTGGGGGTTGTAGTCATAATGGGTAGTTGGGTGGAGAGCACAGAACCACGCAAGCTGGTGCCTGCATGGGCTAAAAAGAGGCGTGCTCAACTGGCGGACTTGTCCCGGACCAGGTACCAAAGTACCAGCAACAACACGAACCCAAGGGCCACTGGCAGGAACCACCCGCCCAAGCCGCTTGCCTGTTCAGTAGCCGTTTGGTAGGTGCGAAATACGAGAAACAGGAACACGAGCACAATAACGGTTTTTAGCCCCTGCAACAGCCGCACCGCGCTGCGGTATTTGCCGGGGGCATTGGCCGCTGTGATAGCCGAAGGATAGTTGAGCACGTGCGGAAACCGGCCAAGTGCTGTCATCGCAACGAACAATACCGTGGCTACCATTGGCAGGTGCAGTACGCCTGCCTTCTCTCCATACCGGTCTGGCTGGCCTGCAAAATTGTAATGCACCGGAACGGTATCAGGTATCTGAAAGTAGCTCCAGGTTGCCAGGGCCCACAAAAATGCGAGCAGCCCCCACGCCAGCAGCTCCCGCTGGCTATCACCGGGGGTGGGCGCAATTATTATTTTGGGTCGTGTTTCCATCGTTGGCGCTGCATTGGCAGCCCCGCGGGCTGGTTGAATAGTGGGATTCATTAACCATTCAAAAATAAGACAGCTCCCGGATTTCACATCCTGTGCAGCGGCCTCTTGGTTGCCACGGTCAGGAGCAGCGCCGTAGCTTCGTCCCGCAGGTGCGGCTCTACTCCCCGCCTTCCCTTTTCAGCATGATGAAACGCATACTCTGCGCCCTGGTAACCCTGCTGCCCGGCCTGGGCCTGGCACAGCCCGCCAAACCCGCCCGCATATCAGCGGCGCCGTACTTCCAGCAGGAGGTAAACTATTCCATTGAGGTTGCCCTTGATGACAAAATGCACCAGCTCACGGGCCGCGAGGAGTTGACCTACACCAACAACTCGCCTACTACGCTCTCCTTCATCTGGTTTCACCTCTGGCCCAACGCCTACCGCGACAACAGCACAGCCTTTGCCCGGCAGCAGCTGCGCAACGGAGAACGCAAATTCCAGTTCGCCAAAGCCGCCGACCGCGGCTACATCGACGGGCTCGACTTCAAGGTGAACGGCCAGGCGGCCAAGCTGGAAATTGACCCCAACAACCCCGACATAGCCAAGCTACTGCTGCCGCAGCGCCTGGCGCCTGGGGCCAGCGTGAATATCACTACGCCGTTTCGGGTGAAGATTCCGGCCTCGTTTTCGCGGTTCGGGCACGTGGAGCAGAGCTACCAGATAACGCAGTGGTACCCTAAGCCGGCGGTGTACGACCGGCGCGGCTGGCACCAGATGCCCTACCTGGACCAGGGCGAGTTTTACTCAGAATTCGGCTCCTTTGATGTAAGCATCACCCTGCCCGCCAACTACACGGTAGGCGCCACCGGCGAGCTGCAAAACCCCGACGAGCGCGCCCGCATGGACGCCCTGGCCACCGCCACGGCCCGCAAAGCAACCGCCAAAGACTTCGGCTCCAACCTGGCCTTCCCACCCTCCGACGCCGCTACCAAAACCCTGCGCTACAAGCAGGACCGGGTGCACGACTTCGCCTGGTTCGCCGACAAGCGCTACAACGTGCTGAAAGACACCGTAACGCTGGCCTCGGGCCGCACCGTCACTTCCTGGGTACTCTTCACCAACAGTGAGCCCGAAAAGTGGATAAAGGGCCTGCAGGACGTGAACGACGCCCTTACCTACTACTCGCAGTGGGTGGGCGAATACCCCTATTCGGCGGCCACCGCCGTGGACGGCGCCCTGAGCGCCGGCTCCGGCATGGAGTACCCCATGGTGACCGTGACGCAGCCCGGCGCCATTGTGCACGAGGTGGGCCATAACTGGTTTTATGGGATTCTGGGCAGCAACGAGCGCGACTTCCCCTGGCTGGACGAGGGCGTGAACAGCTACGAGCAGCTGCGGGTGGAAAGCCGCGACAACCCGCAGGCGGGCATGCTGGGCGACCTCTACAAAAGCCCGAAGGCCGTTTCGGCCCTGGGTGTTGAAAACCTGCCAGGCAGCGCCCTAAACCTGCTGCCCTACCAGGCCATGGCCAGCCGCGGGCTCGACCAGGCGGTGCAGGGCCCCGGCTCGGCCGCTTTTGGTCAGGTGAACTACAGTGCGATTGTGTATTCTAAAACGGCGGGCCTGTTGAAGTACCTGGCCGGCTACCTGGGCCAGGACAAGTTTGACGAAGCCATGCGGGCCTACTACACCAAGTGGCAGTTCAAGCACCCCTACCCCGAGGACATGGAGGCAGTTTTTGAAGAAACCACCGGGCAAAAGCTCGACTGGTTTTTTCGGGAAATGCTCACCAACACCCGCGAATACGACGCCGACATTTTCGCCACCCAACAAATAGGCGACCTGGTGAAAGTGCTGGTCCGCACCGACTCGCCGGTGCTATGGTCGGTGCCCGTGTCCACGGTTGACGCACAGGGCAAAATCCTGCAGACCTTGTGGACCAAGCCCTTCGGCGACCCCGAAGACGAGGCCCAGGCCCAACTCGACTTCCGCCGCGAAAACGTGACCGCCGTGGTGGTCGATGCCGAATACCTCACGCCCCAGCTCAACCGCCGCGACGACCGCCTGCGCCTAGCCGACGGCAGCTTCCGCCGCTGGGAACCCCTGCGCCTGAAGCCCCTGCTGAGCGTGGAGCGCTGGGACCGGTCAGTTATCAACTGGATGCCGGTGCTGGGGGCCAATACCTCCGACAAGCTCATGCTCGGGGCCGCGTTCTACAACGGTTTGCTGACCACCAAACGGGTGCAGTATTTGGCCATGCCCATGTACAGCCTCAGCCGCAACGAGCTCAACGGCATTGCCTCGCTCAACCTCAACGTGCTGCCCGCCAAAGGCAGCCGGCAGGTAACCACCGGCGTCACGGTGCAGCGCTTCGAGCGCTACCTCAAGCTGGAGCCCAGCATCACGGTAGTGCTACCGCACTCGGCCTACGACCGGCCCCAGCACCAGTTCAAGCTGTCCACTACTTCCGTGGATGACCAGGATGAGGGTGTGACCAACGCCATTTCGGGCGAGTACGCCGTGCGCGGCGGCAACGCCCTGCACAACTGGACGGCCCACGTCGAGCTCAACCAGTACGACAACAAACCCACTGAGCTCATTAACACCGGGTCGGCGCTGCTGCTCCGGGCCCACGCCACCTATGAGCGGTTTTATGCGCCCAAGAAGCGGGCGTCGGTGCGCCTGTTTGGCGGGCGCTTCCTAACGCAGTCCAGCAAACCGGCCTTTGTGCTGGGCCTGAGCGGCAGCCCCGACTACCGCCGCCAAACTGCCTTCCTCGACCGGCAGCAGATTTCAAACAGCGTGACCGCGCAGTTGCACCAGACCGACAACCGCGACGGCGCCTTCAAGGCCTTTGTGCCTGGAGCCGTCAGCAGCGAGTGGATGAGTACACTGAACCTGTACGCCGATTTGCCGATTACCAAGCTCGGGGTGTTCGCTGATTTCGGGGCCACCGCCGAACGCCAACTGGTGGGGGCCGGCCGGGCCGGCCAACGCCTGTACTACGATGCGGGCCTGGCGCTGCCCATCCTGCGCAACGTGCTGGAAGTGTACCTGCCCGTGGCCGGCTCGCAGTACGTCGACGGCCTGCCCCGCAGCCGCAAGGAATTCACCGACCGCATTCGCTTCGTGCTCAACCTCAACCAGGCCAATCCGTTCCGCTTGCTCAACGAGAAACTAGCGCAATAATTCCTCCCCACTCTATGGCTTCTATGCACTGGACCCAGCTGCTTTCGCAGCGCCGCTTCCCCGACCAGCAGCTGCCGCCGGCCAGCGCGGCACCCGTGCGCGGGGCCTTTGTGGCCGATTATGACCGGGTGGTGTTCAGCTCCGCGTTCCGGCGCCTGCAGCGCAAAACGCAGGTGATGCCGCTGCCTGAAACCGACTTCGTGCACACCCGCCTCACCCACTCCCTCGAAACCGCCGTGGTGGGCCGCTCGCTGGGCCGGCTGGCCGCCCGCCACCTGCTGGAAAACGACGCCGCCCTGGCCCAACTGCTGCCCAACCTCGACCAGGATTGCGGCGACATCGTGGCCGCCGCCTGCCTGGCTCACGACATCGGCAATCCGCCCTTCGGCCATTCCGGCGAAGACGCCATCAGCAGCTACTTCGAAAGCGCGGCCGCGGCTCCGTTTCTGGCGCAGCTCACTGCGGCCCAGGTTGCCGATTTGCAGCATTTTGAAGGCAACGCGGCTGGTTTTCGCATCCTCACGCACACCTACGCGGCCCACAGTACCGGCACGGCCGGACTGGGCCTCACCTACGCTACGCTGGGCGCCTTCACCAAGTATCCCAAGCCTAGCGTCGTGCCCGCCGAGGCTCGCACCGGCGGCGCTTCGGAGAAGAAGTACGGCCATTTCCAGACCGAAAGTGCGCGCTTCCAGCACGTGGCGGCCGAGCTGGGATTGCTGCCGAAAGGCGACGCGGCCCTGGGCTTCACCCACCGCCACCCGCTGGCTTTTTTGGTTGAAGCCGCCGACGACCTTTGCTACCGCATCATCGACTTTGAAGACGGCCTGAAGCTGGGCCTCATCGCCCCCGAAACCGGCCTGCCGCTGCTCAAAAAGATGCTCAACGACCCCGCCGGCCGCGTGGGCAGCGTGCAGTGGCACGACTGGCGCGAAGAGCTGGGCTACATCCGCGCCCGCCTCATTGGCAAGCTGGTGGCGGAGCTGGCCGCGCTTTTCGCCTACCACGCCCCGGCCATCCTGCGCGGCGCGTACGACCAGTCGCTCATCAAAGAGCTGAGCTGCTGGGCAGACTTGCAGGAAGTGCAGCGCCTGAGCATCGAAAAACTCTACCGCAGCCGCCCCGTGCTGGAGATTGAAGCCGCCGGCTTCGACGTACTCGGCGGCTTGCTCGACGCCTTTCTCACCGCCATTTTCGACGCCAGCCAGGGCCACCGCAGCCGCAAGCTGCTCCTGCTGCTTCCCGCGCAGTTCCGCGCCGAAGGGCACCAGGCTGGAGTGTCGGACTACGAGAGAATCCTGCTTCTCACCGATTTCGTGGCCGGTATGACCGACCAAAATGCGCTGAGTCTGTACAAGACCATCAAAGGCATAGAGCTGCCGAAAGGATTTTAGCCCAGCGCAGGGCCATTGCGCGGCTGGCTGGCTTCACCGCCACCCGCGCAAAATGCGCGGCAGTTCCACCAGCACCGCGTCAGTGCGCGTGGCCAACTGGCGAGGCGTGGGAATAATTTCGACGTCCGGGCGCACGCCGCGTCCCAGTTGGGGACGGACGCATGCGCTCAACAGCCGGAAGTGCGGCAGTTGCAGCACCAGCTGGGTTTGGGGCAGGGTGATGGAAGAAATAATGCCACCGTTTGCGCCCGCTTCTGCGCCGCCGCTCTCTTGCCCTACCACGGTTATCCGGCGCTGGGCGCGCAAGCTGGCGGCAAAGTTGGAGGCGGCAGAAAAGGTGCCGCCATCAATCACCACCACCACTTTCCCGCGAAAATAATCCTGCCGATAAGGCTGTTGCTTGCCCGCCGTTGCGGCAGCAAAACCAAACGCGCCATTCGGAAGGCGCCTCACGTTGGTTGTGTCAAAAGCCGTATCACTGTCCTGCCCAACCGGCATGAATGAGGGAGCAAAAACGGTGGCGCGCGCACTTGCAGTCAGCGCAAAGTCCTTTTTCATCAAGTACTTAAGCACATCAATTGCAATGGCATTATTGCCACCCGTATTGCCCCGCAAGTCGATAACGAGCCGCTGAACCTTGCGCTGCGCCAGCTCAGCAAACACCGAGGCATGGTACTTCCGGTAGTCCTCCAGCTCATCGTAGCTAAAGCCGCTGATGCGCAGCACAGCGGTTGCTGGCAGCCCGGCGGGGTAGGTTAGCGAGCGGAGGCGCGCCAATTGCCGGGCCTGCGTTTGTTCGGGGGTCAGGGGTGGGCCGGCCGGCAGTTTGGCGGCCGGAGCGGCCGGCCGCTGGAGCTGTGGCGTGAGGCGGCGCTGTTGGCCCACACTGTCCTGCACCAACAGCTCGTAGGTGGGTTTGGCCTGGTACAAGGACCAGTAAGTATTGTCGAAGAAGCCCGCTTCCAACTGCTGGTCCTGGAAGCCGTAGTGGTAGCCATCGCCCGACAAAAAAGTGCGCATGCGGCTTAGCACCTCCGACGCCGGGTGCCCCTCAATGGCCAGTAGTTCCGTGCCCGGCCGCAACGTGGGGTCGGTGCTTTGGTTGGCCGCTACAAAGAGTCGGTTTTGACGAATTGCGACGGTAAACGGGAAGATATAGACCGGCTGCTGACGCGACCAAGTCCGGTAGGCCGGCGAATGTTGCACCCGCGTGTGCCCACAGTGCACCTTTGCCACCAAGCGCTGCAGCAAAGGCCAGTACTCTGCCTCACCCATCTCGTGCGTGAGGGCAGCGGCCGTACGGTCAAAATAGTGGTCCAGCGAGTCCTTGGGCGTGTACCAGTACAAACCTGGGTGAGCTTCCTCCAAAGCGCGGCGCAAGAAGGCCAAATCGGCTTGCAGCTGCGGGACTGCAAAGCGGCCTGTGGGGTCGTAAGGCGGCTTACTGGCCGTTTGAGCAGACACCGCAATCCAGCTAAATAAGCAGCAAGCGCTAACCCTTAGTTTATTCATCACGAAAGTAAAAAGTGCGCGAAAAGAGCAAACTAGTTGGTGTGGGTTGCACGAAACAAGTCTTCGTTTTCTTCCCCCTCATGCACCGCTACCAGATTCGCCAGCAGTGACTCCAGCAGCTTCCGCCCCTTCCACACCGATTTCAGCTTGGCTCGAATCTGCTCGGCGGTTTGCACAAACTCCTGCTCTTCGGCTGTTTCGTGGCCTTCAAAGGCCATGAGCTGCTCCACCATGGGCACCGTCATTTCGGGGTGAAACTGCAGGCCGATGATGCCATCGCCCCACACAAAGCCCTGCGTGGCGCACCCTGCCGACATGCCCACCCGAATAGCGCCCGGCGGCACCGTAAACGTATCCAGGTGCCAGTGCAGCACGGCCGCCTTTTCGGGCCAGCCGCGCAGCAGCGGGTGCGCCAGCGCCTTGGCCGAAAACCGCACAGTCCAAAACCCGATTTCGGGCTCCGGATTAGGCCGCACTTCCGCCCCGAGGGCCTCGGCCACCAACTGCGCGCCCAGGCAAATTGCCAGCGTCACCTTCCCAGCCCGCAGCACTTGCCGGATGAAGGCTTTTTCCGCCACCAGCCACGGAAAAGCAGCTTCGTCGTGCACGCTCATGGCCCCGCCCAAAATCAGCAGCCCGTCAAACTCGCTGATATCCGGAAACACGGGGTTGGGCTCGAATAGCTTGGTGAACGTGAGCGAGTGGCCGTGCGCGGCCAGCCAGTCGGCCGCGTGGCCGGGGCCTTCGTCGGGCAAGTGTTGGAGGCAGTGCCAACGCATGTTGTAAGAATTTAATGGAGAAACAAAAACGTCATGCTGAGCGAGCCAGCATCTCTACTGCATTAGTAATCGAATTACTTGCGCGGTAGAGATGCTTCGGCTCCGCTCAGCATGACGTTCTTTTAGTTATTGACCTAGATTTACTCCCACTCAATCGTCGCAGGTGGCTTGCTCGAAATGTCGTACACCACCCGGTTGATGCCGCGCACCTGGTTGATGATTTTGTTGCTCACCTCGGCCAGGAAATCGTAGGGCAGGTGGGCCCAGTCGGCGGTCATGCCGTCTACGCTGGTCACGGCGCGTAGGGCCACCACCCGCTCGTAGGTGCGCTCGTCGCCCATCACGCCCACGCTCTGCACGGGTAGTAGCATGGCGCCAGCCTGCCACACTTTGGAGTAGAGGCCGTGCTCTTTCAGGAGGTTGATGAACACGGCATCGGCGCGCTGCAGCAAGTCCACTTTCTCGGGGGTAATGTCGCCGAGGATGCGGATGCCGAGGCCAGGGCCGGGGAACGGGTGGCGATTGAGGATGTCGGCGGGCAGCTCCAGCGCGGCGCCCACTTCGCGCACCTCGTCTTTGAATAGCATCCGCAGCGGCTCAACAATCTTCAGGTTCATCTTCTCCGGCAGGCCGCCCACGTTGTGGTGGCTCTTGATGGTGACCGACGAGCCGTGCACCGACACCGACTCGATAACGTCGGGGTAGATGGTGCCCTGAGCCAGCCAGCGGGCGCCGTCCACTTTCTGCGCCTCGCGGTCAAACACCTCAATAAAGGTGCGGCCAATGGCCTTGCGCTTGGCTTCGGGGTCGGATAAGCCAGCCAGCGCCGAGTAAAATTCGGGCGCGGCACGCACGCCGGTCACGTTCAGACCCAGGCCCTCGTAGGCTTTCAGCACCGTCTCAAACTCGTCTTTGCGCAGCAGGCCGTTGTCTACGAAGATGCCGTGCAGGCGCGGGCCAATGGCGCGGTGCAGCAGCAGGGCCGCCACGCTGCTGTCTACGCCGCCCGAAAGGCCGAGAATAACCTGGTCGTCGGGGCCGATGGTGTTTTGCAGGGCCGTCACGGCCGAATCCACGAAGTGGTCGGGCGTCCAGGTCTGGGCGCATTCGCAGATGTTGACTACGAAGTTGCTCAGCAGCTGCTTGCCTTCGGTGGAGTGTGTCACCTCGGGGTGAAACTGGATGCCGTAGGTGTTCTGGCCGTCAATTTTGAAGGCGGCCACCGCTACTTCGGGCGTGCTGGCAATGATGTTGTAGCCGGCGGGCAGCGTCTTAATGGTGTCGCCGTGCGACATCCACACCTGCGAATCGGCGTGCATGCCGCGCAGCAGCGGCGATGCCTCGTTGAGCTTCGCCAACCGGGCCCGGCCGTATTCGCGGATGGTGGCCGGCGTGACCTCGCCGCCGCCCTGCTGGGCCAGCAGCTGCGCACCGTAGCACACGCCCAGCACCGGCACCTGGCCGAGCAGGTGGCTCAGGTCGGGATTGGGCGCGTTCTCATCGCGCACGGAACAGGGCGAGCCGGAAAGAATAACGCCCCGAATATCCTCAGTTAAAACGAGGTTCGGGGCGTGGGTGTAGGGGTGAATTTCGCAAAAAACATGCAGCTCGCGAATGCGGCGGGCTATCAATTGGGTGTATTGCGAGCCGAAATCCAGAATGATGAGTCGTTCCATGCCGCAAAGTTAACCACGGATTAGCACGGATTTTAGCGGATTTCACGGATTTTGTGCCCGGCTAAATGCCTCATACTTGCTTTCAACGTCCCCCGTATCCCGGGCTATTTGCAAAAAGCTCAATCTATTATCAGGCACATTGAATGCGGAGCGACCCTCCCGCCGCCCACAAAATCCGTGAAATCCGCTAAAACCCGTGCTAATCTGTGTTCTGTGCATTACCTTTGCAATGGCAAGTCAGAACGACCAGCTCCCGCTGAACTCCCCCAGGACCGGAAGGTAGCAAGGGTAAGTGGTTGTAGCGGTGCGATTTTGGCTTGCTTTTTTTTGCCCTTTCGTGTCGGCCCCATCGCTGCTCGGTTCCGCATTTTGGCGGCCCGTTGAGTAGCTTTGGGGCTGATTCTTTTTTGGGGACTCAGGGTTTTGGGGACGTGGGAGCTTGTTTTTTTCCGTCAGCAATCCTCGTCCAAAACCAAGTCCCCAAGTCCCCAAGACCCCAAGACCCCTCCTATGAAATTCTTCATTGACACCGCCAACCTCAACGAAATCCGCGAAGCCGTAGAGCTGGGCGTGCTCGACGGCGTGACCACCAATCCGTCGCTGATGGCCAAAGAAGGCATTCGCGGCATCGACAGCGTGATGGCCCACTACCGCCAAATCTGCGAGCTGGTGGACGGCGACGTGTCGGCCGAGGTGATTGCCACCGACTACGAAGGCATGGTGCGCGAGGGCGAAGAGCTGGCCGAGCTGCACCCCAATATTGTGGTGAAAGTGCCCATGATTAAGGACGGCATCAAGGCCATCAAGTACTTCTCAGACAAAGGCATTAAAACCAACTGTACGCTGATTTTCACGGCCGGGCAGGCGCTACTGGCGGCCAAAGCCGGCGCTACCTATGTGTCGCCCTTCGTGGGCCGCCTCGATGATATCGGGCACGACGGCCTGCAGCTGGTAGAGCAAATCGTGCAGATTTTCAGCAACTACGGCTACCCCACCGAGGTGCTGGCGGCTTCGGTGCGCCACGTGCCACACCTCATCCAGTGCGCCGAAATTGGCGCCGATGTGGTGACTTGCCCCCTCAACGTGATTACGGCCCTGCTCAACCACCCCCTGACCGACAAGGGCCTGGCTACGTTCCTGGCCGACCACAAGCGCGTTAATTCTTAACGCTCAATTATGAGTTATAAATTATGAATTAGAAGTTTCTTCGCTGTGAGATTGATGCGTCGAAATACCAATTCATAATTCATGATTCAACACTCATAATTCCCACCATGTACATCATCAAAGTGAAGGGCAAGGCCAAGATTCCGGACTATATCCAGCTCCGGGACGAAGCCTTTGTGCTCATTGCCTACTTCCGGGCCGACCGGCCGCTGAAGGACCTGCACCGCTACGGCCTGGAGGGCAAGGAAGTGGAGCTGGCGGCGGTGATTGCGGATTTGGAGTTCGGCAAGCTGCGCCCGTTGGCGCTCTAGCGCGCCAACGGGCAGCGGCGCTCTTTGTATTTTCAACTTCCCAGGCAGCGGTTTTGCGCCACTGCCATTTGGCCGTTTATTCTATGTCTGAGAACGTTATTGAGCTGCACGATGCCACGATAATGCAGGAGCAGCAGGCAGTATTGCAGGGCGTAACTTTCACGCTGGAGAAAAGCGCCTTTGCCTACCTGGTGGGCCGCACGGGGGCGGGCAAGTCCTCGCTACTCAAAACGCTATATGCCGACCTGCCCCTGCAAAACGGCAGCGGCACCGTGGCCGGATTTGTGCTGCCCAAGCTGTCGGCGGGCAAAGTGCCCTATCTGCGCCGCCGCCTGGGCATTGTGTTCCAGGATTTCCAGCTGCTGTCAGACCGCTCGGTGGCCGAAAATCTGCTGTTCGTGCTCAACGCCACCGGCTGGAAGGGCAAGGCCAAAAAGCAGCAGCGCATCAGCGACGTACTCACCCAAGTGGGCCTCAACGGGGCCGCCAACCGCATGCCGCACCGCCTCTCGGGCGGCGAGCAGCAGCGCGTGGTCATTGCCCGGGCCATGCTCAACGAGCCCGTGCTCCTGCTGGCCGACGAGCCCACCGGCAACCTCGACCCGGACGTATCGGCCAGCATCATGCAGCTGTTTGGGGAGATAAATAACGCCGGCACCGCTATTCTCATGGCCACCCACAACTTCCAGCTGATTGAGAAGTACCCGCACCGGGTGCTCACCTGCCAGGACGGTGAGTTGCTTGACTCGGCCCGGCCACCCCGGGTTTAGCCCAATTGCCGGCCCTACTTCGCGGCCGGCTTGTTGTTAATGGTTACGTAGCATGGCACCTGGGCTGTCGGTATTGATTCCTGTTTTCAATTGGAACGTCAACCCCTTGGTTGAGGCGCTGTTGGCGCAGGCCGGCGACTGGCCGGGGCCAGTCGAGATTATGTTATTGGACGACGGCTCCCGCGAGGAATTCCGGGAGCTCAACCGCCCACTGAGCGCGCGGGCCGGCGTGCGCTACCGCGAGCTGGCCCAGAACGTGGGCCGGGCCGCCATTCGCAACCAGCTGGCGGCTACCGCGCAACACGAGTGGCTGCTGCTGCTGGATAATGACAGCCTCCTGCCCGACGCTCAGCTGCTGGCCCGGTACGCAGCGGCCCGCACCCAGGCGCCGGTCCTTATCGGGGGCACCAGCTACGCCCCTGCCAAGCCTGCCGATGCGGCCCTGCACCTGCGCTGGCTATACGGGCGGGAGCGGGAGGCGCGTCCTGCCGCTGTGCGGCAGCTGGCCCCACACGGACAGCTCACCGTTAACAACGCCCTGATTCGGGCCGATGTACTGGCCCGCTTTCCCCTCGATGAAACCCTGAACGGCTATGGCCACGAGGATACTGCCCTGGGCCTGGCCCTGGCCCGGGCGCAGGTTGCGGTGGTGCACTTGGACAACCCCGTGTTGCACGCGGGCCTGGAGCCAGCCGCAGTGTTTCTACAAAAATGTGAAGAGGCCGTGCGCAACCTCGCGCAGATGCACCGCCACCCGGGCCATGCCAGCGAGTCGCGGTTGCTTAGTACTGCCGGGCGGCTGCATCGCCTGGGCCTGGCAGGTGCTGCGCGGCACCTACTCAGGGCGCTGGCCCCCGTCCTGCGGCGCGGGTTGCTCTCGCTGCGCCCGCGCCTTGCTCACCTCGATTTGCTGAAGCTATACTGGCTGCTGGTAGCACAAAATCAGGCTGCTATTGAGTAGTAATAGAACGTCATGCTGAGTGCAGCCGATGCATGAAGTTCTGGAGATAGTTACGAATGCTTTACGCAGCTACATTAACACAAAAATGCCGGTTCCCAGCACGTAGCTGAGAACCGGCATTTTGGAGGGCCGATGCAGTCCGAAAGCAGATTTAGTCGTTGTCTTTGCCGTCGAATACGTCTTTCACGGCACCGCCTACTTTCTTGCCGGCCTGCTTCACGTCGGTGGCCGTATTGCGGGCGGCCTGGCCTACTTTGCTGCGCTCATCGGCAGTTTCGGCTTTTACGTCCTGAGCCGCTCCGCTTACGGCGTTGGCACCCTGAGCGGCACGGCCCTGTGTTTTATCCCAGGATTTGAAGGCGGCATACTTCAGCTTTTCCTTCTGAATCTCGGCAAGGTCGCGGGCAGAGATGTCGCCTTTCACGTTGTCGTAGGCTTCATCCAGGGCACGCCACTCGGCGTTGATGTTGCGCCAGTCATCGAGGTCGTAGCGCTCTTCGTTCTTCTTTATATCGCGGGTAAACGCCTCGTAGGTGGCGCGGGCATTGGCTGCCGTGAGCTGAGCCGCGGGCTGGGTGGGTTTGTAGTATTGGCCCATTTTCATGGCACCGCCTGTGCCCCGGGCATCCCAGGTGGCCTGGCGCCGGTCGTAGGCGGTAGAGTAGCGGGTGCGCAGGCCGTCTATTTCCTGGCGGCGGGCTTCGTCGTAATCGCTGGAATACTTATCAACGGCGGCCACTTTGGCGTCGAAATCAGCTTTCAGCTGGGCGCTTTCGCGCTCATAATCGGCTTCCACTTCATCGGCTGCCGCATTGGCTTTGTTTTCGGTTTGCTCTACGAAAACCACCAAGTCGTTGTACGCCTGGTCTTTTTCGGCTGAAAGCTCTTGCTTGTCAGCCTGCGAGCAACTGGTGCTGGTAAAGCCGACGCCGCCTACCATCAAAAGGGCGGCCAAAGAGTGGAGGGTGAGGTATTTTCTGAACATAGCGCAGGAGAAAGAAAGGGAGAAAAAGGTGGATGTCTGATAGCCCTGGAGCTATCAAGCGCCTTTTTAACGCAATCTTTGGCTGCGAAGTTGTCGCAGCTGCCGGTACGCGGCCCTGGTCAGGCGGGAGAGTGGTCCAGCGCGGCCCACCTAATAAAGCGGCTGTGGCGAGGCAGCCCTCTATCTTTGAGCACCGCTTTTCTGCTTGTCCGTGTCCATTTTACCCGCTCCGCCCACTCCTATTCTTCTGCTCGACCTGGCCGGGGAGCATGCCGCCATGCAGCCGGCTCTGGCCGATGCCCTGAGTGAGACCGTGGCCGGGGCCGCCTACATCCAGGGGCCGGCGGTGGGGAAGTTTGCCACGGAGCTGGGTGCCTACCTGGGCGGCGCTCACGTGGTACCGTGCGCCAATGGCACCGACGCCCTCGCCCTGGCCCTGATGAGCCTGGAGCTGCCGGCTAGTGCCGAGGTGATTGTGCCGGCATTCACCTACGTGGCCACCCTGGAGGCGGCGGCGCTGCTGGGCCTGCGCCCGGTGCTGGCCGATGTGCTCCCCGACACTTTCAACCTGGACCCCGCCGCCGTAGAGGCGGCTCTCACGCCGCGCACCGGGGCCATCATTGCCGTGCATTTGTTTGGGCAATGCGCCGATTTGGAGGCCCTGCACCGCGTTTCCACGCAGCACGGCGCGGCGCTGATTGAGGACAATGCCCAGGCCATTGGCGCCACCTTCCAGTTCGCTGGCGGCGCAACGGCCTTCGCCGGCACGGTGGGAGAAGTGGGCACCACGTCGTTTTTTCCCTCCAAGAACCTGGGTGCAATGGGCGACGGCGGTGCCCTGCTCACCCGCGACCCGACCCGCGCCGCCCTGCTCCGCCAGCTGGCCAACCACGGCCAGAGCCGCAAATACCACCACCAGCGCATTGGCCTCAACTCCCGCCTCGACACGCTGCAAGCCGCCCTGCTCCGTGTGAAACTGCCGCACCTGCCCGCCGCCACTGCCGCCCGCCAGGCCGTAGCAGCCCGCTACGATGCGGCGCTAGCCGGCATCTCGGGCCTGCGCGTTCCGGCCCGCGACCCGCGCAGCACGCACGTTTTCCATCAGTACACCCTCACGGTAGCGGAAGGGCGCCGTGATGACTTGCAGCACTTTCTGCAACGGTGCGGCGTGCCCACCATGGTTTATTATCCGCTGCCGGTGCATGCGCAGCCGGCCTATGCTTACCTGGGCTACCAGGCGGGGCAATTCCCGGTGGCCGAGCGGCTGTGCGCATCGGTGCTGTCGCTGCCGGTGCATCCGCGGCTGACGCCGGAGCAGCAGGAGTACATTATCGACTGCGTTGGCTCTTTCTTTGGTAATTAATTCTGCCTAGTGAGCCTACCCATTACCCCTGTTCGTTTTGCCATTTGCGGCGTGGGCCACATTGGCCGCCGCCACGCCGCGCTGGTGGCGCGGCACGCCAGTGCCCAGGTAGTGGCCCTCATTGACGTGCGCCCCGAGCTGCAAGCCGGCTTAGCGGTCGAGTTTCCGGGGGTGCCGTTTTTCCTTTCGCTTGAAACCTACCTGCAACACGGCCCCACCGCCGACGTCCTCACCGTGGCCACGCCCAACGGGCTGCACGCGCCGCAGGCGGTGGCGGGCCTGCACCACGGCCTGCACGTGGTCATCGAAAAGCCCATTGCCCTGACTACCATCGATGCCGAAACCATTGTGCGCACGGCCCAACAAACCGGCAAGCTGGCCTTTGGGGTGATGCAAAACCGCTACTCGCCGCCCGCCGCCTGGCTCAAGCAGGTGGTAGACGAAGGCCACCTGGGCGAGGTGTTTCTGGTGCAGCTCAATTGCTTCTGGAACCGCGACGCCCGCTACTACCAGCCCGGCAGCTGGAAAGGCACCCAGGCCCTGGACGGCGGCACGCTCTTCACGCAGTTCAGCCACTTCGTGGATTTGCTGTACTGGGTATTCGGCGACATAACCAACATCTCGGCCCGCTTCCGCGACTTCACCCACGCAGGATTGACGGAGTTTGAGGACAGCGGCCTGGTGACGTTTGATTTGGTGCGCGGCGGCAGCGGCACCCTCAGCTACAGCACCGCCGTGTGGGACCGCAACCTCGAAAGCAGCCTGACCGTGGTGGCTGAGCGCGGCAGCCTGCGCATTGCCGGTCAGTACATGGACAAGGTGGAGTACTGCCACCTGGAAGGGTATGCGTTACCTGACCTCGCCCCCACCAATCCCGCCAATAATTACGGCGCCTTCCAGGGCTCCGCCGCCAACCACGTACAGGTTATCGACAACGTGGTGGACACGGTGCAGCAGCGCAGCTCGGCCACAACCAATGCGCTGGAGGGCCTGAAAGTGGTGGAAATAATTGAGCGGATTTACGCGCTGCGGTAGTTGCCTTCAGTTCTTGAAAGCTGGTGGCTGGCCTGGCCCATTTCTGCACTGCACAACAACTGCCCTTCCAGCTAGTTGCAAAACCCGATATGATGGACGCTATTTATATACCCACACAATGCAGACAGCACTGACAAAGCTTTTAAACATAGATTTTCCAATTATTCAAGCACCCATTGGAAGTGCGACAACACCTGAATTAGCAGCATCCGTTTCCAATGCAGGGGGGTTAGGCATGTTGGCACTTTCGTGGACAGATATTGCTACCACAAGGGAAAAAATCAGAGAAACCAAACGACTGACAAACAAACCGTTTGGTGTAAACCTGATTTTGGAATGGGAACAATCGGAACGAGTCGAAATTTGCATACAGGAGCAAGTACCCGTGGTTTCATTTGCCTGGGGCAACTCACTTCCTTTTTTGCAGGCTTTAAAATCAAAAGGCATCAAAGTTTGTCAAACTGTTTCGACTAGTGAAGAGGCCTTATTTTTTGAAAATCTTGGGCTTGATTTTTTAGTTGCACAAGGTTGGGAAGCAGGTGGGCACGTACTTGGAAAAGTTGCTTCAAGTGTACTGGTTCCTTCTATAGCAGATAAAATCAAGATACCTTTTGCTTCGGCAGGTGGTTTTACTGAGGGAAGAGGCCTTTTAGCAGCATTGTCATTAGGGGCGTCAGGAATTTGGATTGGCACAAGATTTTTGATGGCAAAAAAAGCAAATGCGAGTTCGGTTTATCAGGAATTAATTGCCAAAGCAAATGAAAATGACACTGTTTACGCTGAAAGGCTTTTTAATATTGGGTGGGACAATGCACCGCACCGAGTAATTAGAAATAGCACCGTTATAAATTGGGAAAATTCAGGCAAACCCTCAATTGGACAAAGACCAAATGAACATGAAATTATCGCTCAAAAGCAAAGCGGAGAAACCATCAAACGTTATGCTGATGATATTCCAACTAAAACAACAACAGGTAACCTGGAGGCACTTGCATTATATGCAGGCCAAAGCGTAGGGCTTATTGGACAGACAATAAAAACGGCAAAAGAAATTATTACCGAAATAATAGAAGAAGCAAATTTGCAACTTGATAAACTGCATTCGTTAAGGGCAAAATAAAGACCGAGCGCCTGATGCTGAGTTAACTGAAAGATGTATGACCAGCCTTATTTCTTCTCGTCCACAAAGTTCTGGAAGGCGTAGGCTACGCCGATGGTGAGGCCCTGCGAGTACTGCAGGCCGGCGTCCTGGTCGAAATCGTAGAGGCCGATGCCGTTGAGGGCGACGTTGACGTATTTGCCCACTTTGGCGGTGAGGCCGAGGTCGAGGCGGTGGTCAATTTCTTTGCCGTTGAGGTTGGCGTAATTGGCGAAGAGGACGTAGCGGGCCTTGAGGGCCACGGCGGGACTGAGGGGCTTGTCGTATTCGGCCAGGACTTGGGCGGCCAGGACTTCCCAGCGGGTGCTGTGGCCGGGGTTCACGCCGTAGGGCGTGTCGCCGAGCACTCCCACAAACCGCTCGGCGCGGTTCACCACGGTGAGGCGGGGCGCGAATGGTGCCAGGCGCACCCGAAACGCGGGGTTGGGGTGGTATTCGAAGCCGTAGGCAGCGGTGAGAAATGCGGGGGCGAAGAACCCGGACACCTGCCGGGCGCGGTCGTTGCTGAGGGCGTCTTTGTCGTATTTGTAGCCGCCGGCGAATTGCGTGAGCAGGTTAAGGGAGAGGAACATGTTCCAGTTGGAGCTGATGGCGCGGCCGTACTTGGTGTCGAGGTAGAGGCGGTCCTGGCCCTTGCGGTAGCCCAGGCCGCGGGTTTCGGAAAAGGCAAAAAGGAAGTCCGACTCGTTGTCGAAGGAGTGCACGCCCAGCCTGCGGTTGGCCTTGAGGTTGGCCAGGGCATTGAAGCCGATGGTGTTGACGCCGCCGCCGCGCCAGTTGGTGCTCAGCAGCGACTCGTTAAGGCCAAGGCCGGCTTTGCCGGACTTGCGCCAGAGCGGCGGCGGCACGGGACGGACGGTGTCCGCGGGGGGGAGCACTACCTGGGCCTGGCCGCGGCCGGGAGCCGCCAGCAACCCGAGGCCCATTGCAATGAGTAGTAAGGTAGCACGCATAAGGCAACTGACGAGTACAGATGAACTGCCAAAGAAAGGAACAAAGCTCTAATCCGGGAGTGTCTCAGGACCGCCGTGGCTTAACCTGTACCATTTGGGTGCGTCATTATTTTAGTAATTTGCTGTGTGATGTGCTGGGCCGGATGGGGAAGCGCCGGCGGCACTGAGCGGGCCTCTATACACTTCCTTGCTGCCGCGTCATGGTACTCTATCAACTCATCTACCAAAGCCAGTCGCTGGTGCCGTTCGAGACGCCCGAGCTGGAGGACTTACTGGTGCAGTCCCGGGCTTTCAACCTGGCCCATCACATTACGGGCATCCTGCTCTACACCCCCGACGGGCGCTTTATGCAGGTGCTGGAGGGCCAGAAAAGCGTGGTGCGCGACCTTTACTACAACCACATCCTGCTGGACCCGCGCCACTACAACTGCCGGGTACTGACCGACGGCCCGGCCATGCGCCGCAGCTTTAGCACCTGGACCATGGGCTTTCGGGTAGCCACCGCGATGGACTTGCGAGCCCTGTTGTGCACCGTGCCTCCCGATGCGCCGGGCCTGCTGGTGCCCCGCCCCCACACCCGCCCCGAGCTGCTGGACCTGCTGCAGGATTTTGTGGAAAGCTGCGAAACCGAACCCTGGCTGGAACACCCGCGGGCATAGCGCGGGGCGGTGCTTTGTGCTGCTGCCGGTATCTTTACCGCAATGCCTGCCCAGCCCGCTTCCTACCCCGTTTCTGCCCCTGCTTTGCCCGTTGGGGCACCCGTCTCCTTCCTTGCCGGGGTGGCCCGCGAGTTGCTGGAGCGCTACGGCTCCGGTCCGCTCGATGAGCTGTCGGACCTGGTGGTGGTGGTACCCACGCGCCGCGCTGTGGTTTACCTCAAAAACGAGCTGGCCCTGGCCCTGCCGGTGGGCGCACCGCTGTGGGCCCCGCGCGTGGCCGCCATGGAAGACTACATGGTGGAGCTGGCCGGCGTACAGGTGGAGGAGCCCATTGCGCTGCAGTTGCTGCTCTTCGACCTGCTCAAGCACATCGACACCAGCTTGGAATTCGACCGCTTCGTGGGCTGGGCTGGCCTGTTGCTCAGCGACTTCTCCAACCTCGACCAGAACCTGGCCCCCACCCACAAGGTGTTTGAATACCTGAGCCAGGCCAAAGCCCTGGAGCGCTGGAACCTGGAGGCCCTGCCCGAGAAAAGCAAGGCCGCCGCGCACTCCTTCAGCTTCTGGGACCAGCTCGAACGCGTGTACCTGGAGCTGCAGCGGCGCATGAAGGCCACCTCCCTCGCCTATCCCGGCCTGGCCTACCGCTTGGCGGTGGAGAAGCTAGAGAAGCGCCTGCAGGACCCCGCCGAGGCCGAAGTAGCCCGCCACGTGTTCGTGGGCCTGGGCAACTTGTCGAAGGCCGAGGAGAAGCTCATCCGGCTGCTCCTGGGGGCCGGGCGGGCCGAAGTGTGCTTCGACGCCGACCCGTTTTACCTGGAGGAAGACTCGCCCAACCGGGCCGGCCAGCACTTGCGCCGCTACCTCAAAAAATGGAACCTGCCCCTCGAAAACTTCGGCGGTGGCACCGAGTGGCTGCGCGGCCAGCCCCGCCACGTGCGCTACCTGGGCGTGGCCAACCCCAGCATGCAGGGCAAGCTGGCCGGCCAGCTCCTGGCCGAAGCCCGCCGCCAGTACCCCGACGCCACCGTGGCCGTGGTGCTGCCCGACGAGACCCTGCTCCTGCCCGTGCTCCACGGCCTGCCGCCCGACGAAGTGCCCGACTACAACGTGACCATGGGCCTGAGCTTCCAGGCCACGCCGCTGTTCAACCTGGTCGATTTGCTGTTTGAAGTGCACCTCACCGGCATCCGGGAAGGCAGCGCCGAGACGGGCTACGGCGTGCCGCGCTACCACCACCTGGCCGTGACCAAGCTGCTGGGCCACCCCTTCCTGCGCCGCTACCAGCAGTGGCTCGACAAGCAGGCCGACCAGCCCCAGTACCACGGCGTGCTCGACCAGGTGTGCCGCGAAATCGTGCGCCTCAACGCCGTGCTGCTGCCCGCCACCGAGCTGCTGAAGCTGGGCGCGCACCACCCGCTCATTGAGGCCCTGTTTAAAACCTGGGACAACTGCGACGACATTATTGCGGCCTGTCACGCCCTTATCGACCTGCTCAAGCAGGTGTATGCCGACAAGCAGTCGGGCATCGAAGCCGAATACCTCTACCTTTTTTACACGCTGATAAAGCAGCTGGATTCGGCCTTCGACTGCCGCGAGCAGCGCCTGTCGGTGCGCTCGTTTCGGCGCTTTCTGTATGAGCAGATGGGCCGCACGCGCCTGCCCTTTTCGGGCGAGCCCCTGGCCGACGTGCAGGTGATGGGCCTACTCGAAACCCGGGCCCTGGACTTCGACCACGTCATCATTCTGAGCTGCAACGAAGGCGTGCTGCCAGCACCGAAAAAACAGCAGTCGCTGTTTCCGTACGATGTGCTCACGGAGTTCAAGCTGCCTACCTACGCCGATGCCGAGGCCATTACGGCCTACAATTTCTGGCGGCTGCTGCAGCGCACGCAGCGCGTGGATTTGGTGCACGTGCTGCCCGGCGCCGAGGGCATGAAGAGTGGCGAGCGCAGCCGCTTCCTGCTGCAGCTGCAAAACGACCTGCTGCCCCAGAACCCGCACATGGTGCTGGAGGACCTGACCGTATCGGTGGCCACCGCGCCCACCCCGATGGGCGTTGACGCCTACGAAGGCGACCTGGTGCTGGAAAAAGACGAGGAGATGCTGGCCGCGCTGCGCGGCGTGCTGGAGCGGAATATTTCGCCCTCGCGGCTCAACGATTTTCTGGCCTGCTCGCTGCGGTTTTACTTTTCCAAGGTGGCCCGCTTTCAGGAAAACGAAGCCGTGGAAGAAACCCTGGAAGCCGGCAGCTTTGGCACCATGGTGCACGCGGCGCTGGAAAACCTGATGCTGCCCTTCGAGCAGGACGCCCGGCCCATTACCGCTGCCGACATTCCGGACCTGCTCAAACTGGTGCCCGAGGAAGTGCGCAAGGCCCTGCGCCAGGAAGAAACCGAGAAGCACGCCCGCCCCGACGAAGGCCTCAACCACGTGTACGGGCAGGTGGCCGGGCGCCTCATCTCGCGCTACCTCGAAGGGCTGGAGCAGTACGAAGGCCTGCCCCTGCGCCTCTTCAGCCTGGAAAAAGACCTGGCCGCCACCGTGTTTGTGGACGTGCCCGGCTCGGGCAAGCTGGCCGTGCGCCTCTTCGGCAAAGCCGACCGCGTGGACCAGCTGCCCGACGGCCGCCTGCGCGTGGTGGACTACAAAACCGGCCTCGTGGAAGCCAACGACCTCAACCTGACCAACCGCGGCAAGCTCAGCCCGGCCGAAGCCACCGAGCGCCTGCTCTCGGAAACCACTTCCAGCGCCGACAAAGTGCGCCAGCTGTGGCTCTACCGCCTCATGCTGGCCAGCACCGAAAAGCGCGAAACCGAAAACACAGCCATCGTCTCGATGCGCAACCTCGACAAAGGCCTGCTATCGGCGGATTTGGGCTTCCTTACCCCAAATGGCGAAGATTTTGTCCGGGTTTCCGAGGAATTAGTGAGTAAAATTGTGCTGCGAATCCTCGACCCGGCGGAGCCCATTCGCAAAACCGACGATTTAAAAAAGTGTGAATACTGCCCCTATCGCGGCATTTGCGCCCGGTAATAAGCTCTAACCCTCTGTCATCCTGAGCTTGCGAAGACCTTATCAGGTTCGAACAGTTTGCAGTATTTATAACGGCGCAGGCGTGGTAAGGTCCTTCGCAGGCTCAGGATGACAAACAAATATTTTCGAAAACCCACCCATGACTGACCACAATACCAAAGACGAATTCATGCAAGCCGCCATTGACGAAGCCCGCCTGGGCCGCTCGCAGGGAGGCATCCCCATTGGCTCGGTGCTTGTTCGCGACGGCAAGATTGTGGGCCAGGGCCACAACAAGCGCGTGCAGGAAGACTCCGCCATCAAGCACGGCGAGATGGACTGCCTCACCAACGCCGGCCGCCAGCGCACCTACCGCGATACTGTGATTTACACCACGCTCATGCCGTGCTACATGTGCGCCGGCACCATCGTGCAGTTTAAAATCCCTAAGGTGATGGTAGGCGAGTCGCGCACCTTCGGCGAGTCGCGGGCTTTCCTCGAAAGCCACGGCGTGGAAGTAGTCGACCTGGACCTGCAGGAATGCGTGGACATGATGGACGAGTTCATCGCCGCCGAACCCACCCTCTGGAACGAGGACATTATGGAGTTGTAGACGGGCACCACTTATCAGCTGGCTGGTTCGACGGGTAAAGCCACCGGTTCATCGAGCTTATGCCGAAGCCCGGCATCCGACGGCTTTATTTTTGCGTCCCTACCTACGCGTTAGCCTTTTGTTGTAGCCCATGTCCCTTCACGCCGTTCACCGCCTGTTGCGCCCGCTGCTGATATGGCGCGCGCGCCACATCAGCGAGCGGATGTACATGCTTATTCTGAGCGTGTTGGTGGGCTTGGGCGCGGGCCTGGCGGCGGTGTTGCTGAAAACGGCCATCCGGGCGCAGCAAAACCTGCTGCAGAGCTCCATTTCGGAACCGCAGCGGGTGTTTGCCCTGTCGCTGTACCCCATTATCGGCATCACCCTCACCGTGCTGGTCACCAAGTACTTGCTGGGCGGGCAGTTGGGCCGGGGCATTGGCCCCATCATCTACAGCACGGCCCGGGAAAACAGCGTGGTGCCGCGCTCCAAGCTGTATTCGCAGATGATTACGGCCTTCCTCACGGTTAGCTTCGGCGGCTCGGCCGGTACCGAGGCCCCTATTTCCGTGACCGGGGCGGCCCTGGGCTCCAACATTGGCCGCGTGCTGCACGTGGACCGGCGGCGGCGGCGCCTGCTCACCGGCTGCGGCGCGGCGGCGGGCGTGGCGGCCATCTTCAACTCGCCTATTGCGGGCGTGCTGTTCGCCGTCGAAACCATTTTGCTGGAGCTGCCGGCGCAGTATTTTATTCCGCTGCTCATTTCCTCGGCCACGGCCACGGTGGTGTCCAAATTTCTGTACGAAGGCCAGCCCTTCGTGCTCATCACCACCAGTTGGCCCGTGGATGCGGTGCCGTTCTACATTTTACTGGGCTTTTTTACGGCCATCTTTTCGGTTTACATGATTCGGACCTACCATTGGTTCGAACGTTTTTTTGACCGGTGGCCGGGCCTGGACTGGCGCAAGGTGCTGCTGGGCGGCGCGGCGCTGGGCGGCCTGATTTTCTTCTTCCCTACCCTGTACGGCGAGGGCTACAACACCGTAGAGCAGCTGTTGCGGGGCCAGTCCGACCGCCTGACCGACGGCAGCATTTTCTCGGTATACCAGGACAATAACCCTTGGATGCTGCTGGTGCTGGTGCTGTTCAGCTTGCTGCTGAAGGTGGTGGCTACCAGTATAACGGTGGGCGCGGGCGGCAACGGTGGCATGTTTGGCTCGTCGCTGTTTGCGGGGGCGTTGGCGGGATTTTTCTTTGCCCGGCTACTCAATCTGAGCGGGGTGGTGCATATCCCGGAGGTGCACTTTGTGGTGCTGGGCATGGCCGGCACGCTGGCCGGCGTCATTCACGCGCCGCTCACGGCTATCTTCCTCATCGCGGAAATCACGGGCGGGTACGCCCTGTTTGTGCCCCTCATGCTGGTGAGCAGTTCCTCTTACCTCATCACCAAGTACTTCGAGCCCTACTCCGTGTACACCCGCAAGCTCACGGCCCGGGGCGTGGACGTGTACGCCAACCGCGACCGCGGCCTGCTGGCCCAGCTCGACCCCCGCAAGTTGCTCGAAACCGATTTCATTGCCGTGCGCCCCAACACCACGCTGGGCGAGCTGGTGGATATCTTCCGCCACACCTCGCGCAACCTGTTTCCGGTGGTGGCAGCCGGTGGCCGGCTCCTGGGCATCGTCAGCCTCGATTCTGTGCGGGATGCTCTTTTCGATGACGCCCACTACACCACCACGCAGGTGCGGGAACTCATGCAGCCCGCTCGCGCCGTGGTGGGCCCCAACGACGACCTGCAGCACACCCTGACGCTCTTCGACCGCCACGACGCCTGGGCTCTGCCCGTGTGCGAGGAAGACGGCCGCTACCTCGGCTTCATTCTAAAGTCGGCCATCCTGGCCCGCTACCGGCGGCAGCTCATCCTGGAAAGCGAAGCGTAGTAAGTGATTAACGGTTAATGGCTGGTTCAACTTCTGAGTTGACACACCACTAACCGTTAATCACTAATCACTTACCGTTTAGTTAAACTTCCAGCATGTCGGGCGTGCGGTGCGCTAGCATCAGCCCTATCATCATCAGAATGCCGGTGAAGAGAATTACGACGAAAAGGATGTTTTCGCTGACCTCGCCGATGAGCATGTTCTGGGGAATGCTGTAGAAGAGCAGGACCGAAATCAGGCCTTTGGGGGCAATGAACAGCTCGGGAATGAGGTCGGTTTTGGCCACGTACCGCAGGTACAGGAACCGGATGAAGGTGAGCATAGCCACAATGAGCACCCCCTGGAACAGCAACGACAAGCTCACCAGATTGGAGAGCGTGATGGAGAAGCCGAACATCAGGAAGAAAAACGTGCGGATGAGAAACGCCGATTCGGCGGTGATGCTCTTGAGCTGCTGAAGCTCGGCGGCCAGTTTTTCGGGCTGGAACCAGCGCTGCATGCGCGCGCCACGTGTGAGCATATCGGCGTTGTTCACCACCAGGCCAAACACGAGTACCAGCACCAGGGAAGAGAGGTGCAGCTTTTTGGCCAGGCTGTAGATGAGCACCAGGAAGGCGAACAGCAGGAAAAACTTAACGTGAGCACGCAGGCGCCCCAGCAGGAAAACCAGCAGCGCGGTACTGAGCACAGCCACCACCACTACAGCTATTACGTCGCGCCCAAACGTGACCACCGAAAGCCCCTGCGCAAAGTTGTCCTGCAGGGCAAAGTTGAACAGCATGATGCCGATGATGTCGGAAAAAGTGCTTTCGTAAATGATAAACTCCTGCTTTTCGCCCCCCAGCCCGGCCACGCTCGGAATAGCCACCGCGCTGCTCACCACAGCCAGCGGCACAGCATTCACGATGCAGCTCTGCCAGCCCACGTCCAGGTAGGCGTGCAGCAACGCCGCGATGGCCCCCACCTGCACCAGCATAATGACCAGCGCCGCTAGGAAGGAACGCCGCACAAGGGGGAATTTTTCGGGCGTCAGGCGAAGGTCCAAAGAGCCCTCCAACACAATGAAAATCAATCCAACAATACCAAACAGCTGCAGCACTACTGGAGACACTACAATGGGCATTTCCCAGTAGGCGCTGGCCTGGCTGAGGGCAATGCCAGCCAGCAACAGCAGCAGCACCGAGGGAACCTTGGTGGCACGCGCAGTGAGGTCGAATAAGTACGACAGGAGCACGGCGAGGCTCAGGCCGATTAGTATAGTGTAGGGTCCCATGCGCCAAAACTAACGGCAAAGTCGCCCATTGGTTGGTTTCATTCCCAACTGCGGGCCGTACTTTGCAGCTTTACCCCTCCTGGCCGTGGCCGAATCGCCCCGTATTAATGCGTCTTTTATAGCGGTGGTGGGCGGCGGACCGGCCGGCCTGCTGGCCGCACAGCACCTGGCCGAAGCCGGGTGCCGGGTGCGGGTGTACGAAGCGCAGGCCACCGTGGGGCGCAAGTTTCTGGTGGCCGGACACGGCGGCTTCAACCTCAGCAATGCCGAAGACATGAGCCGCTTCGCCAGCCGCTACGGCCCCGAAGAGTCCCGGTTCCGGGACTTGCTGCACCACTTTTCGCCGGCTGAGCTGCGGGCCTGGGCCACGGGCTTGGGCATTGAAACATTTGTGGGCACCAGCGGCCGCGTTTTTCCGGTGGCCGCTCACAAACCCGCCGAGCTGCTACGCGCCTGGGTGGCCCGGCTGGGCGAGCTGGGGGTTGAAATCCTGACCCGCCACCGCTGGCTGGGGTTTGCGGGCACCACGGGGCTGCGCGTGTGCGACGAGAGCGGCGGCCCGGAAGCGGCCCGCGAGCTGGTGCTGGAGCCTGCCGCAACCATCCTGGCCCTGGGTGGCGCCAGCTGGGCCAAAACGGGCTCCGACGGCGCGTGGCTGCCCCTGGTGGAACAGCTTGGCGTGGCCGTCGCCTCTTTTGCCCCGGCCAACTGCGGCGCGGAAGTGGCGTGGTCGGCTTTCTTCAAGGAGAAAGCAGGCCGGGCACCGCTCAAGAACATGGCCCTGCGTGTGAACGACGGCCCGGCCCTGCGCGGCGAAATAATGCTAACCGAGTACGGCCTGGAAGGCACGCCCGTGTACGCCAGCACACCCCAGCTCCGGGCGGCCCTGGCCACCGGCAGCCCGGCCAATCTTTACTTAAACCTAAAGCCTGACCTGACGCCTGAAGCCCTGCTTGCCAAGCTGCAACAGCGGCGTCCGGGCGCTTCGCTGCCCGACTTCCTGCGCAAAACCCTGCACCTGGGCCCACCCGTGCCTACCCTGCTGCGGGAAGCGCAGCCCGAAGCAGCCACGCTAAACCCGAAAGCGCTGGCCGCCCTTTTGCAGGCCGTGCCGATTGCCGTGACAGGCCTGCGCCCCCTTGACGAGGCCATTTCCACGGCCGGCGGCATTGCCTTCGCGGCCGTGGACGAGCACCTGATGCTGCGACAGCGGCCGGGCACCTTTGTAGCGGGCGAAATGCTGGATTGGGAAGCGCCCACCGGCGGCTATTTGCTGCAGGGCTGCTTCAGTACCGGAGCGTGGGTGGCCAGGGGTGTGCTGGCGCGGTTAGCGGTTAGCGGTTAGCGGTTAGCGGTTAGCGGTTAGCGGTTAAATTTCGTTTCGACTAACCGTTAACCACTAATCATTAACCACTACTAACGGCTACTTCTCGGCCCGGATGCGGGCGGCGGCTTGCTCGGCGTCGCGAAGAATCTGTTTGGCTTCGCCCAACAGCCGGCGCCCCGGGTGGAGCTCATCGCGGGCAATGAGGGCGAAGAGCAGAAAAAACGAAGCAAAGGGCAGCACCCACCCCAGCACAAACCAGAGCCAGAACGACCGGCCGCGGCTGTGTGCGCAGTAGCCGGTCAGAATTGGGATGAAGGAAATGGCCACCGCCATCACAAAAAGCATGTCGACGAAGAGCATAGGCTTGCGAGGTTGGCGGTGTGTGAAGGAGCCGCAATCGGGGGGGGCTGGCTTTATCCCGAATATACGGCAATGCAACCGGCAAATGAAGCAACTTGACAGGAAATTTGTTTGAATGCACCACTATGCCGAGCTTTTTTCCGTAGTTCGAAGCGAAGTCGGGTCCGCAACGGGGCCTGGCCGTTCTGTAATTGCCAATGTGGGAACACCAAAGCCTGTTTCGCGTCTCTGCCCAGCTCTTCGCCGAGGGAATATTTAATCTACTGGACCGCAGCCTGCGGCCCGAAGTTTTCCTGCTCGGTTTCGCTTCCTCAAAGGAAGCGGACGAACCCGGTGCCGTAATCATCGAGCCTTCCACCATGCGCTACTCGCCCCTCGATTTCAAGGACGTGAAGGGCATAGCCGCCACCCTGGAAACGGATACTGGCCCGCAGGGAATTGTGTACCACCTGCACCCCAACGACCACGACCGCACCGCCAAGCACCACTGGTATGAGCTGGTGTGCCGGGCTACCGAAACCACCCTTCAGGACCTGGCCACGTCGCGCAACGAAAACCGGCGCTCCTTTTGCGCCGTGCCCGTGAGCCTGCAGGGCTACCTAGTGACGGTGGTGCTGCAGCTTTCCACCGATTGCTATGATGGGTACTATACCCTGCCAAAGTCAACCGCCGGCCGCCCCGTCAACCTCCCCCACGCGGCGTGATAGAGTTTTTGCACGACTGCAACCGCGCCCTGCGCGAGGCCGACACAGTGGATAACGACCAACCCGTGCTCGACCGCGACTACAACGAGCTGCTGCGCTCGGCGGGCCGCCGCCTCATGCTGCGCGTGGCCCCGGCCGGCACCCACGGCCTCTACGATGCCTGCAACGGCGTAGCGGCCCTGCGCCACGAGGGCGACGAGGGCGTGGGCACTATGCTGGTAAGCCGGCGCCTGCACCCGGCCATTGTGCCGGTGCTCACCCTGGAAACGCCCGTGCCCATGCGCGACCACCGCTCCATTCGCAAGCTGCTGGAACTGAGCGAGGGACATACGGCACTGATTTCAGATGCCTCGCACGTCTTTGGGCTGGGCCAGCTCGTGGCCGAGTCCGATGGCCAGTACGAGCCGCTGGTCACGGTGCATTTTACCAACCATTACAGCTGGGAAATGAGCCACGCCGGCCATGTGCTGATGCGCGTGGTGAGCAATACCCCACGCCTACCGCAAGGCCAGGTAGCGGCCGACAACTTTGCCCGCACCGCCCGCATTGTATTCCCCAGCCTCTCCCTCGATAGCATCGATTACCTGTGGGATTTGGCCCACAAAGCCACCACCCAACCCACCGGCACCATCCTGGTTATCAGCACCGGCGCGGCCAAAGAAGCCCAGCGCCTCACGCGCCAGTGCTTCCGGGTGGTGCCGCGCATTATGACGCCCTCCGTGCTCCGCTTGGTCACCAACATCGACGGGGCCGTGCTCATTGAGCCCAGCGGCATGTGCCACGCTATTGGCGCCATTCTCGATGGCCTGGCCACCGAAAAGGGCGACTCCTCGCGGGGTTCGCGCTACAATTCGGCGCTACGTTATGTAAACAGCAGCAAATACCCCGCCTTGGCCGTGGTAGTGAGCGAAGACGGCTGGATTGATTTGCTGCCCTCCTGATAAATGCAAGGCGCTTTATTGGGCGATAAAACCGAGGCGCATCGCCTGCTGCCCATGGCTGGGCGCCGTACCTTTGCCCCGTGAAATACTTGCAACCTACCCACTGGGCTCTGGTGGCCGCTACCGGGCTGCTGCTGGCGGCGTGCGCCTCGCCCGATAAGCCCATTGCCGAGCAAGGCCCGCCCTCGCCGGCCTCCGCGGCCGAAATGGCCGTTATGGCACGCCACGATTCGTTGATGGCCAAAATGGACGAGCTGTACCGGCTCAAGGGTCTAATCACCAAGGCTAAGGCGCCGGGAGCCGGCCCGTATTTCCGCGGCCTGGCCGCCGCCGATGCTGCCATGATGGGCTGGATGCACCAGTACCGCGCCCCCGATTCCACGGCCACTCCGGCCGCGCGCCTGGCCTACTTCCAGCAGCAACAGCAGCTGCTGGCCACGGTCAGCCAGCAATTTCGTGCAACGATAGACTCCGCTTCGTTGTTTATCAATCGGCAGCCCGCGCTGCCGTCACCGGCTGAGTCCGCTCCTTCCAAATAAGTTATGTTGAAACGCCTTTTTCTGCTGCCCGTCTTGGCAGCATCGCTCTTCACGTCCTGCACCGAGCCCGGCTCCGATACCGCCGCCCGCCTGCCCATTCTGGGCGAGCGCGACGTGCGGCCCCGCGCTGATGGCGGCCCCGCCGATACGATTTTTGCCACGGTCCCCGCGTTCAAGCTCACCGACCAGTCCGGCAAAGTCATTACCAACCAAACCTTTGCTGGCAAGGCGTACATCGCCGACTTCTTCTTTGCTACCTGCCCCGGCATCTGCCCCAAAATGCAGGCCGAGCTGCTGAAAGTGTACGCCAAGTACGGCCAGGACCCGCGCCTGGCCTTCCTGTCCCACACCATCGACCCCGCCCACGACACCATTCCGGTGCTGCGCGACTACGCCGACCGCCTGGGCATGGGCGCGGCCAAGAACTGGTACTTCGCCACCACCGGTGCCAAGGGCGAGCCCACTGCCAAGGACTCTGTGTTCCAGCTGGCCCGCGCTTACTACACGGCAGCTGAGCCCGACAAGCAGGCCCCCGGCGGGTTTGCCCACAACGGCACCTTTGCGCTCGTGGACGACCAGGGCCACATCCGGGGCCTCTACGACAGCCTCAACGAACAGGAAGTGGCCCGGCTGATGACGGAGCTGCCCATCCTGCTGGATGAAATCAAGTCCCGTCAGCCGGCCGTGGCCCGCCAGTAAATGCGCATAGCGTTTCGACTTATGTTGGCAGGCGCCATGGTGGCGCTTATGCTGCCCGCCTGCTTCCCCGTCAATAAAAACCAGGGCGAGCGGCTGTACGTGGACCACTGTTCCAGCTGCCACGGCGGCGAGGGCCAGGGCCTCGCCCGCCTGATTCCGCCCTTGGCCGGGGCCGACTACCTTGCCCTGCACCGCGCCGAGCTGCCCTGCCTGCTGCGCAACGGGCAAAAAGGACACATTGTGGTAAACGGCATTTCCTACAACAACGTGATGCCCGGCGAAAAAGGCATGAGCCCCGCGCAGCTTACCAATTTGCTGAACTACATCGAGAACAGCTGGGGCAACAAGTCCAAGCCGCGCACCATCCGGGAGGTGGAGGAGCAGCTGCAGGCCTGCCGTTGAACTAATGCCATCACGCGGCAGCCCGCCCACCGCAACGGGCGAATATTTTCCCTCGCAAGCGCCACACTGTGCCCGTTTGCCCTCTTTTCAACCCGTTTTCTGCCGTAGATTGCGTCCCTAATCCATTTGCATTCTTAATTCCGTTATGGGCCTGCTCGACTTTCTGAAGAATAAACCCGCCGACACCACGCCGGCCACTCCCACTCCGGCGGCTGCCCCTTCGGCGCAGCCCGCTGATAAAGCTGCGAATAAACCAGCCGAAAAGCCCGCTGGTGGCCCCCGCTACCAGGGTTCTAAATTTGTGGCGCCGCCCGAGCCGGTAGCGCCGGCTCCTGTCTACCAAATGCCGGAGCCCGCGCCGTTTCCCTTCGAGCCCGAAAACGTGCTGGAGCAGCTGCTGCTGCTGGCCTCTACCGAAGAGAACGCCCGTCCGGCGTTTTACCAGGCCCTGCTGCAGGAGGAAATCCTTATGATTCTGGCGCCCATGGAAGGCATCAACGAAGGCGAAGTGGTGCTGGCCGAAGGCCAGGAAATCCAGCTGCAGATTTTGTCCGATGGCAAGCTGCCCATCTTCTCTTCGGTGCCCCGCCTCACCGATGGCGGCATGGACAACGGCCCCGTGAGCTACGTGCGCCTGCCCGGCCACGCGTTTTTCAACATGGTGCAGGGCCAGGACTGCGTGCTAAACCCGTTCTCGCCCGCCGGCAAGATTCTGCCCAAAGACGAGCTGGCCGCCCTGCTGGCCGGGCAGCTCACCGGACCGCTTTCGCCCGCCGGCGGCGATGCCCAGGTGCTGCTTAGCGTGCCCGCCGAACACCCCACGGCCGTGGCCGACGCCATTGCCGCTTGGGCCGCCACCCAGCCCCACCTCGAAGCCGCCTACCTGGCCCAGATGCAGCTCGCCGATAATCCGGAAGTACCGCGGCTGCTCCTCGCTTTTGTAAGCAACAACCCCGACCCGAGCTTCATGCAGGAGTTGGGCCCGGTGCTGCAAGGCCAGACCGACGCTTACCAGTTCGTGGATTTGATGCTGCTGGACATGAATTCGGAAGAGGGCGTGAATCCGTATTTCCGCACCATTGAGCCATTTTACAAGGCTGGGTAAGGGAGACGGAGTAGTATTTTGACGCACTGTTTGGCTAAACAGGAACGTCATGCGGAGCTTGCCGAAGCAGCTCTCCCGCGCCTCTTGTCATGCTGACGAAGGAAGCATCTTATCAGGTTAGAACAAATCGTTCTGCTGTGAGAAGGTCCTTCGCAAGCTCAGGATGACAGAAGGCGCGGGAGAGCTGCTTCGGCAAGCTCCGCATGACGTTCTTTTTTTACAATTGTCTACATGATTTTGGCACTGACTGCTCGTGGCTTGCTCACAACTGGCACCGAGCGCTACCTTTCGTGTATGAAACTCGCTGCACTCCTGCTCCTGGCGCCTTTTGCCGCCCTTGCCCAAAACAAACCCGGCCCGCTGCTTCCGCCCGCCGACCCGCGCATTCAAAAACTGGTCGAGCAGATTTCGGCCAAAAACCTGGAAGCGGACATCCGCAAGCTGGTTTCCTTCGGCACCCGCCACACCCTGAGCGAGACTGACAACCCCAAGCGCGGCATTGGCGCGGCCCGCAACTACGTGCGCGATGAATTCCTGAAGTACAGCAAGGCCGGCGGTGGGCGCATGACCGTGGAGATGGACACCTTCACGGTGAAGCCCGACGGCCGCCGCATCAACAAGCCCGTGCTGATGGCCAACGTGCTGGCCACCCTGCCCGGCACCGACCCGAACGACACCCGCATTATCCTGGTGAGCGGCCACATCGACTCCCGCGTTTCGGACGTGATGAACGCCACCGCCGACGCGCCCGGCGCCAACGACGACGGCTCGGGCACGGTGCTGGTGATGGAGCTGGCCCGCGTGCTGGCCGGCGAAAAATTCCCCTGCACCCTCAAGTTTGTGGCGGTACAGGGCGAAGAGCAGGGCCTCTACGGTTCGGGCCACCTCGCGGCCCGCGCCAAAAAGGAAAACTGGAACCTGATTGCCATGCTCAACAACGACATCGTGGGCAACTCGCACGGCTTCGACCCGGTGATTAACAATGACAAGCAGCTGCGCGTGTTCAGCGAAGGCGTTCCCGCCAACGAAACGCCCGAGCAGGCCCGCGTGCGCCGGCAGCTCAGCAACGAGAACGACGGCATCAGCCGCCAGCTGGCCCGCTACACCCAGCGCGTGGCCCAGCAGTACGGCAAAGGCCACGAAGTGGTGCTGGAGTACCGCCCCGACCGGTTCCTGCGCGGCGGCGACCACACACCGTTCAACCAGCAGGGCTTTCCCGCCGTGCGCTTCACGGAGATGAACGAGGACTACACCCACCAGCACCAGGACCTGCGCACCGAAAAAGGCCGCGCCTACGGCGACGTGATTGAGGGCGTGGACTTTGCCTACCTGCGTCGCAACGCCGGCATCAACCTGGCCACCATGGCCAGCCTGGCCCTGGCCCCCGCCGCCCCCTCTAAGGTAGAAGTCCTAACCGCCAACCTCACCAACCGCACCGAGCTGCGCTGGGAAGCGCCCACCACCGGCGCCAAGCCCGCCAGCTACGTGGTGCTGGTGCGCGAAACCAGCGCCCCTCAGTGGCAGCAGCGCATCCCCATGACCGGCATGACGGCTAACCTGGACATCAGCAAGGACAACTTCATTTTCGGCGTGGCCAGCGTGGACGCGGCTGGGCACGAGAGTGTGCCCGTACTGCCGGTAGTGGGCCGGTAATCCCTACTAAATCAACTTGTTAGCTTATCGTGTTTAAGATGTTTCGGTATTTTGTGGCTGCGCTTTCGCTGTTGGCGAATTTCTGGTCTTTACCAGCAAATGCAACCAGTTGCGTGGAGTCTCCTTGGATAAGGGTGTGGCCCAGCTACGATGTGCCAACGATTCGAACACGTCAGATTTTTTTACTTTTCGCTGACCAAGAAGAGGGCTACTTGCAAAAAGGGCTCAGGCAGTTTGGCACGGAGGCTCAGCTGTATTTATGGTCAGCGAAAGACTCGGTACCATTTCGCGTGCTGGACCGAGTTTTGGATGAGAAAGGAAAAATGCAACTACTGCTTCAGCCCAACCGCTCGTTGCTGGCGGGGCACGAGTATGAGTTACGCGCCAGTCGCGGACAGGAAAACCTATTCTACTACTTCGAACAACCTCCTGCTTCCTCAAAAAGCAGTGGCAAAACCCGATATCGATGGAAGGCATTAGTGGCAATGGACTGGCAATCACCTGTTTGGATGTCCTCTCCACAGGTTTTGAAAAAGGTTTATGAGAACTGCGCCAGCTATAGCAATTCGGTACTGTTTTCGTGCCCGGTGAGAGATTCTTCTTCGTACCTAATCAAAATGACTGTTCAACACCAGACTACTAGTCGCCACTGGAGTGCTTATCAAATACCCGTGAACCGTACGCCTTGGAAGCATCAGATTTGGATGGGTAATGGCTCGTGCGGGGGCAATGTGCGTTTCGAGTCGGAGAACAATTACGAGGTTGCTTTTGAAGCTGTCGATTCTATTGGAAACCGCGCTAGTGCTGGTAGTTCACCGCTTGTATTCCAATCTCCAAAGAGAGTAGAATGCTCCACGAATTTGCAGCCAAAGCGGCCAAAAGCTAAAATCCGCAATAAGTAATTTCGATTATTTGGACATGAAAAAGGCTTCGTACTTGACTGCACGAAGCCTTTTTCATGTCCAAATATTAGCGCTACCACCTACTTCTTCCCACCTGCCGCAGCCAGCACGGCTTGGTTCAACCGCGTGTATTCGGCTTTGACTATTGGATTCTTTTGGTCGCTGAGCAGCTCCAGCGACTTATTGGCGGCCATGATGGCGTCTTTATTGTTGCCCTGCTTTTGGAGCAGCTTGCCGCGCCAGTAGTAGCCGTCGTAGCGGGCCGGATTGGCGGCGATGTACTCGCTGAGCCAGCCCAGGGCGGGTGTGAGGTCCTTGCCGGCATTGTAGTAGTACTGCACGGCCGTGAGGTAGGGCTTCTTCTCGCCTTTCATGGCCTGCTCAATCTGGGTCACCACAATGCGGTCGGGGTCGGCGGTGATGGGCAGCGCCACTTGCGTGCGGTCCCAGGTCACTACCAGGTCGGCGGAGGCGGGGCGGAGGTTTTCCACGGTCAGCGACATGGTTTCCTGGGGGGCGGCCAGCTTGGTCGGTTTGGCTTTCACGCGCAGCACGTCGAGGTCGGGCTTGTAGGCGTAGGTGCCCCACTGCGCGGTGTCGCGGTTCAGGATAAAGGTCCATTCCCTGGCGTCGGGGATGGCCAGCAGGGCGTAGGTGCCGGCGGGCACGGCCTGGCCGCCTATTTTGACTTCCTCGCCGAAGCGCACCTTGGTCACGGTGTTGGCCCCGGTGCGCCACACCGTGCCGTTGGGCACCAGCTTGCCGAAGGCCTCCCGCCCCCGCAACGAGGGCCGCGAATACGTGAGGTCGATGAAGGAAGTAGAGAAATCCTGGCGGATGTGCGTGGCCGGGCTCAGCGGCGGCACCGTGAGCTTGGTTTGGGCCTGAGCGGTGGCGGCCAGCAGCAGGCCGGTGGCCAGCATTGCAAACGTGTGTTTCATGGGTGCAAAGATGCTGATAATGCAGCGATTGCGGAGCCCGATTCGTTTCGACTCAAAACAACGCCCCGTCTCAGCCGTTCAGATAATGAGCGTGCTCGCTCCGAGCTGTTAACTACTTCGCCGCATGAAAATCCTCCTCACCGGCGCGACCGGTTACATTGGGCAGCGCCTGCTGCCGCTGCTAGCCGCCGACCACGACGTGGTGTGCCTCGTGCGCGACCCGCGCCGCTTCTCGCTGCCCGACTCTCTCCCGGAACTGCTGCACGCCCGCGTGCAGGTAGCCAAGGGCGACCTGCTGCGACCTGCCACCCTCAAGAACCTACCCACCGACATCGACGCCGCCTACTACCTGGTACACTCCATGAGCGGGCAGGGCAAGGATTTTTTTACCCTGGAGCAACAGTCGGCGCACAACTTCACGCAGTACCTCAACACGACCTCCGCCCGGCAGGTCATCTACCTCTCCGGCATTGCCAACGACGAGGCGCTGAGCGTGCATCTGCGCTCCCGCCGGGCCGTGGAAAACGTGCTGGGCCAGGCCACAAATGCCCGGCTCACGGTGCTGCGCGCCAGCATCATCATCGGGTCCGGCTCGGCCTCGTTTGAGATAATACGTGACCTGGTGGAGAAGCTGCCAGTGATGGTAACTCCCAAGTGGCTGAACTCACGTTGCCAGCCCATTGGCATCCGTGACATCATGTACTACTTGACATCCGTTTTGGATAATCCCGCCTGCCTGGGCAAGGCCTTCGACGTGGGCGGGCCCGACGTGCTGACCTACCGTCAGATGCTCCTGGGCCTGGCCGCCGAGCGGGGCTACAAGCGCTGGATTGTGACCGTGCCCGTGCTCACCCCGCGCCTCTCGTCGTGGTGGCTGTACCTGGTCACGAGCACCACGTTTTCGCTGGCCCAGAGCCTGGTCGAGAGCCTTAAAAACGACACGGTGTGCGACCCGGCCAAGAGCATTAGTGGCATCGTTCCGCACGAATGCATGGGCTACCGCGCCGCCCTGGCGCTGGCCTTCCAGCGCATTGAGCAGAACGAAGTGGTGAGCAGCTGGAGCGACGCGCTGAGCTCGGGCACCATGCGGCAGAACTACATGGATGCCATTCAGATTCCCAAGCACGGCATGTTCTTCGACCGGCAGCTCATGGCCTTTCATCGGCCCGTGGCGGAGGTGCTGGATAATATCTGGCGCATCGGCGGCGACCGGGGCTGGTACAAAACCGACTGGCTCTGGCGCATCCGGGGCCTCATGGACAAGGCTGTGGGCGGTCCGGGCCTACGCCGCGGCCGCCGCTCCCCTTCGCGCCTGCGGGCCGGCGACCCGCTCGATTTCTGGCGCGTGCTGGTGGCCGACAAAGCCAGCCAGCGCCTGCTGCTCTACGCCGAAATGAAGCTACCCGGCGAGGCCTGGCTGCAGTTCCGCATCTTGGACCAGCCCGATGGTGGGCACGCCGTGGAGCAGCTTGCCGCCTACCGCCCCCGCGGCCTGGCCGGGCGGCTGTATTGGTACGCCGTGCTACCGTTTCACGGCATCATCTTCAAAGGCATGGTCAAAAACCTGATTCAGTACGAAGCAGCGCCGGAGGCGGAAATAAGGGAATCCAGTCCGGCCCAGTAGCGCACGCGTTGCAGGACTGAGCTGTTATGTCTAATTATTGTTACATAAAATATTAATAGACAGGATATTATAAACATTAAACAGCGTTAATAAAGTCGGACAAAAGCAAAAGTATTGTTGCAGCGTAGTAGCATAAGCGACTAGATTTGGGCACTTCTATATCACCGTAGCTCAATGCCTCGCTCATGACGCTTCCCAACTCCCACGGCTACGATTACTACACGCCCTTTTACCTGCTGGCTACGCTCACCAACGTGCTGTTGCTGCTGTGGGAAGGCTGGCGGCGCGGCTTCCCGCTGCGGCCGTGGCTGGCGCTGGTAGCCGCCAGCAGCCTGGCCCTGATTCTGGGCTCGAAGCTGATTACGCACCCATTTGGCGAGTGGGCCACGCTGCTGTTTGCCGATACTCCGGCCGATACGGCGCGCTCCATTCTGGGCGGGAGCCTGGCGGCAGTGCTTACCGCCGTAGCCCTGCGGCGCTGGCTGGGGCTGAGCCGGGCGGTGCTAGATGCCATGGCCCTGCCGCTGTGCGGGGCGCTGGTGGTGCAGTGCGTGGGCTGCGTGCTTACCGGCTGCTGCTTTGGAGAACCTACTACGGGCTTCTGGGGGCTCACATACGCCGCCGGCACGCTGCCATGGGCCACGCAGGTACAGGCAGGGCTGCTGCCGGCCACGGCAGCGCACAGCCTGCCAGTGGCTCCTACGCAGTTGCTGGCGCTGCTGCTCTGCGCGGCGGTGGGCGGGGTGCTGCTGGCGGTACGGCAGCGACGCTGGCCCGTGGGCTCCTGGCTGCTGCTGCAAACGGGCCTGCTACTGCTGGGCCGCGTGGCGCTGACCTTCTGGCGCGACCCTGCGGGCGAGCCCGTGGCGGGCACCGTGCATCCGGTGCTGGGCGGGCAGTGGTTGGAACTGCAGCTGGTGCTGTTGCCATTGGGGCTGGTGGCACTGGGCGTGTGGGCCTGGCGCGTGTATGGGCCAACGGCGGTTGGCGAAGCAGTGCCGGTTACGACCGAACCCGAAGCTGGCCCGGCGCGCACGGTAGCGGTGGTGGTAGCTATGCTGGCGCTGTCGGCGATGTTCGGCCGCCAGGCCCTGACCCTGCCCGAAGTGCTGGTGGTGCGCGCCCTGCTGCTTACGCTGCTGATAGCCGAATGCGGGGCCATGCTTGTCTCGTTCCGGATACAGGGTCTGCGGCTTGCAGGACTGCCGCTGATTGCAGCAGTGGGCGGCATGATGATGCTGACTACTGCCCAAACGCCGGCCGATAGCACCCGTTATCGCAGGCTCACAATATCACTGGGAGGACAGCAAGGCCAATACGATGAGGACATAACGCGGGCAGCCACTACCAGCTTCGGCGGCTGCGGAGGCGGTCAGCCGGCGCAGCGAATGGCCTACTACCATGATTATTCGGTGCTTGGTGGCAATGTCGCCTACAGCTTGCGCGGGCCAGCGGCCAAAGGTCTCCAAACCGTTGGGGTCGGGGTATGGGCCGGCACCGAGCGCATTGGCTTTCAGTCGCTGGCGTCCAACGTGGCCTTTCCCCCAACTCCCCCAAGTAGCCGCGTCAGTTTTCCGATTTACGATTTCAATCCCTATGTGGAGGGCCGAAAACAGTTCCGCCACCTAGCCCTTGGCTACCGGCTGGGCGTACACGTAGGGCGCCTGCGCAACACGTCCACCGTTTCGGCCGACTCGTCGGTGCGAACAGTGTGGGGGGCTCCCGACGTCCAATTTTGGTTAGGCAACCGACGAACCCTATTTGGGCAAGTAGATACAGGAGTGGGGCCATTGGCGCTGGGCAATTACACCTCGCGTTTCGCTCTGGGCAGCGGCTTGGGTGCCGACGATGGACGCTACCTGCTGGCCGGACTAGCCATTGCAACACATGAGCGCAGCTACAGCATGGGTTTTCTCAGTGCCAACATCCGACTGGCAAAAACCGGACTAAGCGTCGAGCCCTACGCGGCTTCCGATTTTGGCCGACACCACCAGGTAAACCTCCGCATCAACTACCAAATACCCCTGGGCCACAAATAAATTATTTGGAGGCCCGCCCTTACCCAAACACCGGCACCACGCGCCCTTCTTCCACCTTCAGCGCGGCGTCGTACTTATTCCCGGTTTTGGCTGAGATAAAACCTTTGATGACAGTGGTTTCGCCCCGCCGCAGCAACTGCTTGAGCTGCGTTTCGGTGAGTTGCTTGCCGCCCCACTCGAAGGCCACCCGAAACTGGCAGTCCTCGCGGAAGCGGGAGCAGCCATAAGCGGCCTTGCCCTTGAGCATGGTGCCGAGCTTACACACGGGACACGGAATCTGGCCGGAGTCGGGCGCGGCGCCGGGCTTGGGTTCCGCCACCAGCTGTAGCACAGGCTGAAAGGCAGCATCGAAGCCAATGGCGGCATCGAACTTCTGCCCCCCGGCACCCACGAAACCCTTCATAATGGGTGTGCGGCCCTTGGCCAGCAGGGCTTTCACCTGCGGGTCGCTCAGCTTTTTGCCGTGCATCTCGGCAGCCAGCCGGAACGTGCAGCCCTCGCGGAAGCGGGCGCAGCCAAAAGCGGTTTTGCCCCGCAGCACGTGGCCGGTTTTGCACACGGGGCAGTAGCCCAGGCCCTTAGCTGAGCTATTAGCTGCTGGCTGCTGGCTGTTAGCTTTTCCTTGAGCTGAGCTAACGGCTAACGGCTGAGAGCTAACAGCTGAAGAGGAAGTCACCATCCGCCCCCGGCCGTCGGTCTTTACTTCCTGCACCATCTCGCGCACCAGGGCGCTGAGCTCGGCCAGAAACTGTTCCGACGACAGCTCGCCCTTCTCAATCTGGCGCAACTTCCGCTCCCACTGGCCCGTGAGCTCGGCCGATTTCAAGGTAGGGTTGCGGATGAGGCCGATGAGCTCGACGCCGGTGGGCGTGGGCAACAGGCGCTTCTTCTCGCGCCGGATGTAGTTGCGCTTAAACAGCGTTTCGATGATGGCAGCGCGGGTACTGGGGCGGCCGATGCCATTTTCCTTCATGGCCTGGCGCAGCTCGTCGTCGTCAATGTTGCGGCCGGCGGTTTCCATGCCGCGCAGCAGGCTGGCTTCGGTGTAGTCCTTGGGCGGCTGGGTGGTTTTGCTGTCGAGGCGCGGCACGTGGGGGCCGCTTTCGCCCTGCGCGAAGCTGGGCAGCACGGTGCTCACCACGTCTTCGGCCTCCTCGCCGCCGGCTTTTTGGTTGGGCGCGGGGGCCGGGGTGGGCGCCTGCTGCTCCTCGGGGTTGCCGTACACCACGCGCCAGCCGGGGCTGAGAATCTGCCGGCCGCGCACCCGGAACGGGCGCTCGGCCGCCTCGGCCAGCACGGTGGTGTTGCTCACCTCGCAGTCGGGGTAAAAAGCCGCGATGAAGCGCCGCGTGATGATGTCATACACGCTGCTTTCCATCCCGCCGCCCGGGCCCGCCGCGCCGGTCGGAATGATGGCGTGGTGGTCGGTCACCTTGGCGTTATTGAACACCTTGGGCGTCTTCGGAATCTTGGTGGCGAGCAGCGGCGCGGTCAGGCTGTCGTAGCCAATGCCACGCAGAATGCCGGGGATTTTAGGATACTGGTCGTCGGGCAAAAACGTGGTGTCCACCCGCGGGTAGCTCACGGCCTTCTTCTCGTACAGGCCCTGCACAATCTTGAGCGTGTCCTCGGCCGAGAGGCCCAGCTGGTTGTTGCACTGCACCTGCAGCGAGGTCAGGTCGAACAAGCGCGGCGGCGACTCCCGCCCTTTTTTAATCTCTACTCCTGTGATAATCAGCGGTGCAGTCCGCACCGCCTCAAGTGCTTCTTGCGCTTCCTTCTCCGTCACAAAGTAACCGAGCGCCCGGAGCCGCGTTTTCTCGTCGGGGGCGTCTTCGGCCTCCTTGGCTTGCTTGGGCGGGGCAATGTGGCTGAACATCGTACCCCGGTATTCGGTGCGCAGCACCCAATAGGGCTCGGACTTGAAGTTCTGGATTTCGTGCCAGCGGTCCACCATTAGGGCCAGCGTGGGCGTCTGCACCCGGCCAATGCTGAGCAGCTGCTTGTCCTGGTAAGTGGTGTACTTGAGGGTGAAGAGGCGGGTGGCATTCAGGCCCAGCAGCCAGTCGCCCACGGCCCGGCTTTTGCCGGCCTGGTACAGCTTGTCGAACTCCTTGCCGTCGCGCAGGTTGGCGAAGCCCTGGCGGATAGCCTCCTCGGTGAGCGACGAAATCCAGAGCCGCTTCACCGGCTTGCGGCACTTGGCCTCCATCAACACCCAGCGTTGAATCACCTCCCCTTCCTGCCCGGCGTCGCCGCAGTTGATGACTTCCTCGGCCTCAGCCACCAGCTTCTTAATGGTGTGGAACTGCTTCACCACGCCTTCGTCGCGGCGCATGAGCTTGATGCCGAACGAGTCCGGAATCATGGGCAGGTTGTGCAGGTTCCAGCGCTTCCACTCGGGCTGGTAGTCGTCGGGCTCCTTGAGCTGGCAGAAGTGGCCGAAGGTCCAGGTAACCTGGTAGCCGTTGCCCTCATAGTAGCCGTCCATGCGGCGGGTGGCGCCCAATACGTTGGCAATTTCGCGGGCCACGCTGGGCTTTTCGGCTATGCAAACCTTCACTGATTTTCGCTGATTAAAAGGACGCCTCCCATGTTTTGAGCGGCATCGTAATCAACAAAGATAGCCGAGGAAAAGGTCGGTTTTGGCCGTGCAGCGCCTACTTGCCAGTCTTGGCTTTGGGAAGTTCGGCCAGGGCCACTTGCAACGCGCGGCGCATGGCTTTGGCCAGGTACTGGGCCTCTTCCATGCGGGAAGCATCGTATCTGGCCGCATCTGCGGGGTCAACGACTGTTGTCAATTCGCGCAGTTCGGCCAGGGTGCGCAGGCGGGTGAGGGACTCGTCAAGGGGGCCGTCGAGGCGGGAGCGCAGCGTGTCGTCTAAGGCCTGAGCCGCCTGAAGCTCCAGCAAGTCGGTAGCCACCAGCGCCAGCTGCTCAAGGAGCTGGGCTTCGGGCTCAGTGAGCTGCCGGGGTTTGCGGTCGAGCACGCACAGGCTGCCGATGCCCATGCCATCGGCGCCGCGCAGGGCCTGCCCGGCGTAGAAGCCCAAGTGCATTTGCTGAGCCGTAAGCGGATTGACCAGTGAACAGGGCTTGGAGGCGATGTCTTCAAAAACCGCTGGTCCCTCCTGCAAAATGGCAACCGAGCACATGCTGTCCTCGCGGTTGACAATGGTGGCTTCGGGCAGCCCCGCATTGCCGATGAACACCACGTCGCTCTCCCGCACCAACGACACCAGCGCAATGGGCACGTCGAAGAGCTTGGCTACCACGCTCACAAAATCGTTGAACACCCCCTGCCCGGGCGTGCCCAGCACCCGGTAGGGCCGCAAGGCTTCCAGGCGCTCGTGTTCGTAAGTAGGTATCAGGTCAGAGTAGGAGGATTCGGTCAAAGCGTATTAATTAGTGCCCAAATAGTGATAATACTGGTTTCCGGGCTCTGTAAATTTACGATAATTAACGCAGTAAGTTGCTAAAAAGCTCCTGTTCCGAGCGATTTGCTGCAACTGCAGACCCTCCCTTTTGCCTAGCATCAACTTCCAGAAATCTCCCAGGCACCCAACGAAGCAAAAGTCCTAATAGAGCAATTTCCAGGTTACTAAAGCCAGTTGCTTACCGAATGCGCTGCCTCTCTAATCAGGAAATACAGGCCTACCGGCGCGCTGACATACAGGGCCAGTCGCCCCAGCGTGAGCTTCCATAGCGTGGCGCTGGCAGGCTCAGCCAGGCGCAGCTTGCTGTTGCGCTGCCCGTAGAAGTAATATATCAGGAGGCCTAGCACCAGCCACACGTACAGCCGCAGCCACGTCTCCACGGGCAGTGAGAACATCATCACCAGGCACACCACTATGCCCAGAATGGGCACCACCGGCACCCACGGCGTCCGGAACGGGCGCGGGGCATCGGGGTTGGTGCGGCGCATGATGAGCACGCCCAGGCACACCATCACGAAGGCCAGCAGCGTGCCGATGCTCGTCATCTCGCCCACTACGGAAATGGGCACGAAGCCCGCAAACACCGCAATGAATGCCCCGAGTAGCAGCGTGGACTGCGCCGGCGTGTTAAACCGGGGATGGAGCCGGGAAAAAACCGGCGGCAGGAGCCCGTCTTTCGACATGGAGAAGAACACCCGCGACTGCCCCAGCAAATCCACCAGAATCACCGACGTGTAGCCGATGAGAATGGCCATAATCACGGCCGAGCTCAGCCAGGCATAAGGCGTCTTTTCGATGGCAATGGCCACTGGCGCGGCGCTGTCCTTGAACTCGGTGTAGTTGGCCAGGCCCGTGAGCACGTGCCCGAAGAGCACGAACAGCACCGTGCACACGGCCAGCGAACCCAGGATGCCGATGGGCATGTTGCGCTGGGGGTTCTTGGTTTCCTGCGCCATGGTGGCCACAATATCGAAGCCAATGAACACAAAGAAGATAACACCAGCTCCGCGCAGAATTCCGCTCAGCCCAAACTCACCAAACTCGCCGGTATTGGCCGGAATGTAGGGCTGGTAGTTGGCCGGGTCGATGTACTGCCAGCCCAGCGCGATAAACACCAGCACCACCGCCACCTTCAGCGCCACCACCAGCGCATTGAACCACGCCGAGCCCTTGGTGCCCCGCGTGACAATGGCCGTGATGGCCAGCACAATGAGCATGGCCGGCACGTTCACGTAGCCCGACACGGTGGAACCGTCGGCCAGGGTGGCCGTTTCAAAAGGCGACATAACCAGCTGCGCCGGAATGTGCAGCCCGTACTTGCCCAGGAATTTGATGAGGTACTGCGACCAGCTAATGGCCACCGTGGCCGCCCCTACCGAGTATTCGAGCACCAAATCCCAGCCGATAATCCAGGCAAACATCTCGCCCATGGTGGCGTATGAATACGTGTAGGCGCTGCCCGATACGGGCACCAGCGCCGCAAACTCGGCGTAGCACAGGGCGGAGAATGCGCAGCCCACCGCTGCCACAATAAACGAAAGGGTAACGGCCGGCCCGGCGTTGTTGGCCGCCGCAATGCCGGTGAGGGAAAACAGGCCCGCCCCGATGATAACGCCAATGCCAATGGCTATGAGGCTGAATCCGTTGAGACTACGTTTGAGGGTATTAGCCCCCGTTTCGGCCGCTTCTAACTGAAGCAGCGCTAATGACTTTTTAAGCATGAAATTTCTTGATGCGCGTTGCTGCTTTAAAAAGAACGTCATGCTGAGCTTGCCGAAGCATTTCTACCGCCATAGCAAACGCAATCCATAGGGATAGTTGCGCGGTAGAGATGCCTCGGCAAGCTCAGCATGACGTTCTGTGTAATTTCCTTTTCATCGTAGTTGACTCACGCCAGCACCTGAATAACGGACTTCGAAAACCGCTCCATTTCCTCCAGCTGCGGGCTGGCCTGTAGCAGGAAGAAATCAACCCCTACCTGCTCAAAGGCCCCAATCCGGTCCTGAAGCTGGGCGGGCGTGCCGGTGAGGCCCGTGCGCAAGCCGCGGTTCGAAACGGAGTAATCCTGCAGCGACATCTGCTGCTCCAGCTGGGTGCCGGCCAGCCACTGCTGGTAGTTGCCGTAGCCCGCCGCCGACGCCTTCACGTTGGTGATGCGGTCAAGCTCCTTTTTCACGTCTTGCTCGTTGTCGCGCACAACGGTGTAGCCGGCCACGCCGAATTTCATCGGCGGCAGGCCTTTTTGCTCGCGGCGGCGACGCATGTCGGCTATGCGGGCCCCTATTTGCTCCGGCGAGTCGCCGTGCATCACGTAGCCGTCGCACTGCGTCGATATCAGTTCCTTGGCCGCCTCCGACTCACCGCCCGCATACAAGAACGGGGCCTTGGCGGGCTTGGGCTGCAGCACGTTGTCGGCCACCTGGTAGTACTTGCCATCGTAGCTGAAATGGTCCTGTTTCCACACGTTGGTTACTACGTCGAGCCACTCACGGGTGCGGGCATACCGGTCGTCGTGCTGCTCAAAATGCAGGCCGTACTTGGTGGCCTCGTCGCGCCACCAGCTCGATACCACGTTGAGCGACAGGCGGCCCGGCGCAATCAGGTCGATGTTGGCCGCCTGTTTGGCCAGCTGCGCGGGGTTGTGAAAAGTGGGGCGCACGGCCACCATTATTTCCAGCTGCTCGGTCACGGCGGCCAGCGCGGCGGCCGTGCTCCAGGCTTCCATGGAGGGCGCCTCCGTGCCTTTGATATCGTTCAGGTAGAGCTCCGCAATCAGCGTGAGGTCGTAACCCAGGGCTTCGCTGCGCTGCGCCAATTGCTTGACGTAGCTCCAGTCGGTGGGCATGTGCTCGTCCTCGACGTTGCGCAGCCAGCCTCCAAATACAGGCATCCAATATCCGAATTTCATAATTTATGTGCTTTAAGAACGTCATGCCGAGCGGGGCCGAAGCATCTCTACCGCAGTAGTAATTCATGTTGATTGGGCCGAAGCGGTAGAGATGCTTCGGCTGCGCTCGACATGACGTTCCGTTGTTGTTTTTTTGAGTTAAGCTGTGGCTAATTCGCCTTTCCTGGCCCCCACCGCCACCGCCGGCAGCTGCGTTTCCAGGTAGTCCACAAAGCGGGCGTAGGGGTCAAACCCCACCACGTTCACGGCATCGGCCACGAAGTTGGAAAGCGCGTTGATGTCGTAGAACAGCACGTCGCCGGTGCGGTCGTCGATAAGGTATTCAATGCCGCCCACGTCTATTTTGGCCGCGGCCACAATGCGTTCCACAGCGGCAATCACCTCCGCCGGCGGCGTAAAGGCTTCCACCTGAATGCCCTTTTTCGGGGCTTCGGTCAGGCAGAATTCCGCCGACTGCTCCTCCGGAATCTGGCAGATTTCGGCGGGGCACAGGTTGAAGCTCTCGCCGGTGGTGAACACCTTCATGGCGTAGAGGAATTTTCCATCCAGCATTTCTACCCGGTGAATGTTGCCGCCGCGGGGCGTCACATACTCCTGCACCAGCGCCGTCTGGTCGATGCCGAGGTCAATCTGGTTGTTGTCCACCGCGGCTTGCAGGCCCGCCAGGGTATCGAAGCGAATAATGCCCGCCCCGCTGCCGCCAATGTTCACCTTCACCACAATGGGAAAGCGCAGCTCCTTGGCCGCATCCACGGCCCGCGAGGCGTGGTTTATCACAAACGACTTCGGGTATTTCAGCCCCAACGACTCAAACAGCGAGAGCTGCCGGGCCTTGTTGGTTTCAATGGCCGTGGCCGCCGACCCGTTGATAATGCGCGTGCCGATGCGCTCCAGGTGCGTGGCAAATCCGGCCGTGTGAAAAATGCCCTGCCCATGTCCGCGCAGGTAAGCGGAGGAACTCATGCGGTTCACCACCAGGCTGTAGCGGCTTTCCTGCTCGGCGGGGTTGAACAGGTGGTGGGCGGCGTCTATTTTCTCGTAGGGCAGCCCACGGCGGTCCAGCTCCGCAAACAGCGGCTTGAACCATTCGGGGTGTTCGAAATAGATGCCAATGGGCTTCATCGTCAGCGACATAATAAGGAAAATTAATGGGGTTTGAAACAGGGGCGAAAGTCCTGCGGCCGATGCGGGGCGCACGGCGACACGGGTTCCGGATAAGAATCTTCTAAGCCCATGATATTCGTTGGAGACCTGCCTCTCGGGGGTGTTGTTGTGGCCGGCGCTTGCCCCGATTCCGCGCAGTGCGGGCAGGAAATAGCAAATCGGCTTTTGCACGAAACCGCCTCAGCGTCAATGCGCCAAGTGGATAACAACCCAAAAGAAAAAGCATGTAGCCGCTCGAAGCAGCCACAATATGCAGGCGTGCGGAAGCCCTCAGCTCCCGCTGCCGCCTACCTACCCACGAATATCAATCGGGGCAGGCTAAGCCGGACAACAACAACAGCAGCCCATACCAGCCCGGCGCATAAGAGCGGGGATGGCGTTAAAACCAGCGGTGTGATTGGGGGGGGTGTTGGCAGCGTCCACGGCAACTTGTTTTTATATGGTCAGGAATTGGCACCTTGCCCGCGGTTGCGGATGGTTGCCGGCGCGTCGTTGAGCCTGTCTCTCAGCGCCTCTGTATAAAAACAATCCTTTGGAATAAAGAATTGATACGGCAAATATACAACGAAGCCCCCGACTTGTTCAAAGTCGGGGGCTTTTTATTGTTTTCAGCGGCTGCACCGCTCAACGATTGAACGCGCTATGCCGGCTATTTGCGTAGCGCCAGTCGCACGCCGCCCATCAGCCAGCGGTTGGGCATTTGGGCACCCAGCAGGTCGGAGTACTGCTCATTGAACAGGTTCTGTACCTGGCCAGTAAGCCAGAGGCGCTGCGGCAGCAGGGCCACCTCCAGGCGGGCGTTAAAAACCATGTACTCGGCAGCCTGGGCGCGGCTGATGGCCGCCACGGCGGCGGCATTGCGCTGCTTCCACAGGCCACTCACGCTGCCATTCACGCGCTTGGTGGTGAGGCCCACCGTACCCGAAACTACCTGCCGGGCAATGTTGGCCAGGTACTGCGAGGCGATGTTTTCGGCATTGGTCACCTTCACGTAGGTGTAGCCCACGCTGCCATCAAACCGGGTGGTGGGCGTGAGCTGATGCGCGGCGGTCAGCTCTGTTTCCAGTCCATTGGTCGTCACGTCGAATAGATTTTGAGCAAAGCGGTAGGTCCGGGAGGCGTTCAGGTTGGTCAGGCCCGTGGCCTCAATCACCTGCGCGCCGGACACGGGCACGTAGTCTATTTGATTGTTGCCTTTGCGCAGGAAGTACGTGGCTTTGGCCGTGAGACCGGGCAAGGGGCGGTAGTCCACGCCTGCTTCGTAGTTGAGCGTGCGCTCGGCCTGCAGCTCCGGGTTGCCCACGTTAAAACCGTTCGGGACGACGCCGGGGCGGCCGTTGGACGTGTAGCGCTCCGTGAAATCGGGGGCGCGAATGGCCCGGCCAATGGCCCCGCGCACGGTGAGCACCTCCCCTATTTGCTGGCTCACGTTGAGCTGCGGCACCAGTTCGGTACCGTAGGCCTGGTCGTGGTCGAGGCGCAGGCCGCCGGTGAGGGCCAGGCCGGGCGTGGGCGTCACGGCCACTACCCCGAAGGCGGCGTAGTGCCACTGGGTGTGGTTGCCCCGGTCGTTGCTGCGCACGGCGCGGCGGTCGGCCTGGGTGCCCAGGGTGGCACGCACCTTATCCGAGAACTGCTGCTGGTGGCTCAGCAGCAGGTTGGTATAGTGCATGAGGTGGTCGCTGGCCACCGACGTGGGCGTGAACACGTAATAGTCGGTACTGCGGCTGGTCGAGAACTGGGCCTCGGTGCGGGCGCGCTCGGAGTGCTGGTAGCGCACCTGGCCCTGGTACCAGTCGCGGTTGGTGGTTTCGCGGGCCTGGTCGGCGGGGTTGGTGGTGTAGAAATACTGGGCGTTGTAGTCGCGGCGGTCCAGGCTGGCACGGGCGGCCACGCTCAGCTTGGGGGCCAGCTCGTAGGCGGCGGAGAGGGAATACGTTTTCAGGTTGGCATCGCTGCGCAGCTTGCTGGGGGCGGCGCGCAGCTGGCCATCGGTGGTATTCAACAATATGCCGCCGCCCACGCGCAGCTTGTTTTTGGCCAGAAAGCCGCCCGTATTGGTGTGCCACAGGTTCCATTCGCCACGCATGGTGGTGCTGGTGAGCTCGGCTTCGTTGCGGCGCTCAGTGGCGGCAAAGGTTTTGGTGACGATGTTGATAACGCCGCCCACGGCATCTGGCCCGTAGAGGGCAGCGCCAGCGCCGCGAATGATTTCAATCTGCTCGATTTCGGCGGGCGTAATGGGCAGGTAGGCACCAAAATGGCCCGATAGCGGGTCGTTGAGCCGCATGCCGTCCAGCAGAAAAAGCACTTGGTTGAAGGTACTGCCGCGCAGGCTCACATCGGCCTGCGCCCCAAAAGGGCCGCGGCTCTGCACTTCCAGCGCCGGCAGGCAGCGCAGCAAATCATCGAGGGAGTTGACGGGATAGCGCGCAATGCTGGCCCCGGCAATCACAGTCACGGCGCGCCCGGTCTGGTTCAGGGGTTGGCTCAGGCGTGAGGCGTACACGGTGACTTCGCGCAGGGCGCGGCTGCTGTCGGCCGGCGCCTGGGCTAACGTGGTGAGGGAAGGAACGAGAAGAGAACTGAGCGCGGCAAGGCGTAGAGAATGCATCATGCGGGGGTTAATGGGAGCACAAAGCTACAGCACGTAAGTAGCCTTAGTGCCGTGCCTGACCTGCCCGGCAGGCAACTTTCCGGGCCGGTTCCGGCTTCGTCGTCCCTTTCCTTCACTGTATCACCCTACTTTAGCATTCAAATGGGCAACGCGGAAGTAATAAGCGGTGTCCTTTGCGCGAATCATTCTCATCCAACCCGTTTTCATGAAGCATCTTTTTGCGCTGGGCCTGCTGGGCCTGGTGGCCACCACACCGGCCCTGGCTCAGGCGCCGGCCGCCCCCGCCGCAATGGCGGAATCGCCCTACCGAGCCTCCGCCACCAAAATCAACGACCTGGTGCATACCAAGCTCGACGTGCGTTTCGACTACGCCAAGCGCTACCTCTACGGCAAAACCTGGATTACGCTCAAGCCCCACGCCTACCCCACCGACACGCTGCGGCTCGATGCCAAGGGCATGGACATCAAGGCCGTGGCCCTGATGAACGGTGACCGGCAGACGCCCCTGAAGTACACCTACACCGACGGCGCCAACCTGCGCATCAACCTGGGCAAAACCTTCAAGCCGGGCGAGCAATACATGATTTACATCGACTATGTATCGAAGCCCGACGAGCTGAAGGTGCAGGGCAGCGCCGCCATCACCGACGCCAAGGGCTTGTACTTTATCAACCCCGACAGCGCCGTGGCCGGCAAGCCCGTGCAAATCTGGACGCAGGGCGAGACCGAAGCCTCCTCGGCCTGGTTCCCTACCATCGACCGCCCCAACCAGAAAACCACCCAGGAAATCAGCATGACCGTGCCCAGCAAGTACGTGACGCTGAGTAACGGGGAGCTAATCAGCCAGAAGCCCGCCGGTCCCGGCCTGCGCACCGACACCTGGAAAATGGACCTCCCCCACGCGCCCTACCTGTTTATGATGGCCGTGGGCGACTTCCGCATCACCAAGGACACCTGGCGCGGCAAGGAAGTGAGCTACTACCTGGAACCCAAGTATGCGCCCTTCGCCAAGCAGATTTTTGGCAACACCACCGACATGCTGGAGTTCTACTCCAACCGCCTCGGCGTGGAGTATCCCTGGAACAAGTACGCCCAGATTGTGGCCCGCGACTACGTGAGCGGCGCCATGGAAAACACCACCGCCACCCTGCACGGCGAGCAGGTGCAGATGACCGACCGCGAGCTGCTGGACCGCGAGTACGGCAGCGAGTCGGTGATTGCCCACGAGCTGTTTCACCAGTGGTTCGGCGACTACGTGACGGCTGAATCCTGGTCGAACATCACCGTAAATGAGTCAATGGCCGACTTCTCGGAAGGCCTCTACGCCGAGCACAAGTACGGCCGCGACGCCGCCGACGCCCACTACTACCGCTATCTGCGCCGCTACCTGAGCAGCCCGCGCGACGCCGCCAAAAACCTGGTGCGCTTCCACTACGACAGCCAGGAAGACGTGTTTGACCTGGTGAGCTACCAGAAAGGCGGGGCCATCGTGGACATGCTGCGCACCTACCTCGGCGACGACGTGTTTTTTGCCGGCCTGCAGAAATACCTCCAGGACAACAAATTCGGCAACGGCGAAGCCCACCAGATGCGCCTGGCTTTCGAAGCCGTGTCGGGACAGGACCTGAACTGGTTCTACAACCAGTGGTACTTCGCGCCGGGCCACCCGGTGGTCACCATTGACTACGCCTGGGACGCGGCCAAAAAAGTGCAGTCCGTGACCGTAAAGCAGACCCAGCCGGGCCAGCCGTTCCGCCTGCCCTTCGCCATCGACTACTACGTGAACGGCAAAGTACAGCGCCAGCAAGTGGAGATGACGGAGGCCACCCAGACTTTCAGCATGCCCCTGGCGGCCAAGCCGGAGCTGGTGAACGTGGACGCCAACAAGAAAACGCTGTGGCAGAAAACGGACAACAAGCCCTTCGGCGAGTACGCGTTGCAGTTCAGCAAAGCGCCCTTGTTCGTGGACCGCATTGAGGCGCTGGCCGAGGCAGCCAAAGACCAAACCACCAACGCAGCCGCTCGTGGCGTGCTGGTGGCCGCCCTCAACGACCCGTTCTACGGCGTGCGCGTAGCGGCGCTGGAGTCCCTGAAACTGGACGATGCGGCCGTGGCCAAAGCCGCGACGCCCGCCCTGCGCAAGCGCCTCGCGGCCGAGAAAGACCCGCTGGTGCTGCCCGAGCTGCTGACGGCGGTAGCCAAGCTGAAGGACAAGAAGAACGAAAAGTTCTTCGTGCAGCAGCTCAATAGCCGGTCGTACAGCGTGCAGGGCGCAGCCCTGGTGGCGCTGGCTACGCTGCAGCCGGCGCAGGCATTGGCTCGTGCCAAAACCTTTGAGGCCGACGACAACGGCACCCTGGCCCAGGCCGTGACCGAAGTGTACGCCAAGTACGGTTCGCTGGAGCAGTGGGCGTACGTGCGCGACAAGTTTGACGCGGCCCGCCCCCAGGGCCAGTTTAACCTGATGGAGCCGATGGCAACCATGCTCGGCCGCCTCAACGATGCCATCGCCTTTGCCGAGGGCGTAACCCGCCTCAAAACGCTGGCCTTGAAGTACAAGAGTTACGGCGCCGACAAGCCCGTAATCGGCCTTCTGCAAAGCCTGGTGCCCAAAGCCGGCACCCCCAACGCCGCCGAAATGCAGCAAATGGTGGAGAAAGCAGTAGGCGAGATTCAGGCCGCGAAATAACGGATGGGCGCCGGGGAGCAAGCTGCACCCCGGCGGCGTTCTAATCCAAAAAAAGAAGGCCTTCCGCACGTTGCGGAAGGCCTTCTTTTTTAACAAGCTAGCTTGGCTAGCAGGATATTTATTTGGCCACACTGCTGGCCGTGGACTGCGCGGCGGGGTCGTGCTTCGGGCCTTCGTAGGTACTGGAATCCTCTTCGGCAGAAGGCTCGGCAGGCACTTGGCTCTTCTCTTCCACTTTATGCACTTTGGTGGCGTAAATGTGCTTCATGTCGCGCATCACGTCTTCGCTGCTCACCTTCAGGTCTTTCAGTACGCCATCGGCAATGTCATACACGAGGCCGTGCAGGCGGGGCGGGCTATCGTTACGCATGGCGTTCTGAATGATGTTGGTCTTGGCCAGGTTGCGCACCTGCTCAATCACGTTCAGCTCCACCAGGCGGCGGGCGCGCTGGCCCTCGTCTTCAATGCTCTGTATTTCCTCGTCGTGCAGCCGCACTACATCGCGGATGTTCACCAGCCAGTTATCAATCAGGCCGTACTGCTTGTTGGCGGCAGCGGCAGCCACGCCGCCGCAGCCGTAGTGGCCCACCACCATGATGTCCTTCACGCCCAGCACTTCCACGGCGTACTGCAGCACCGAGAGCATATTGATGTCGGTGTGAACCACCAAATTGGCAATGTTGCGGTGCACAAACATTTCGCCCGGCCCGGTGCCCGTGATGCCCGATGCGGGCACCCGTGAATCGGCGCAGCCAATAAACAAGTAACGGGGGGTTTGCCCCTTGGTCATTCGCTGAAAAAACTCCGGGTCGTTGGCATTTTGCGTGGCCACCCAGTTGCGGTTGTTGTTGAGAATGTCTTGGATACCGGACATGTTGGTTGGTTCTGGTTAGAGTTAAGTGGGAAGTGCAAGAAAAAAGCGTCCCGTAAAAAATCAGACAAGAAAAAGCGTTTGATTGAGCTAGCTGGGGCAATGCCTCCGCTTAGTGCGACCCCATGGCCACCGAGCGAATGCCGCGCAGTTCCAAGTCAATGTTGCGCGCGGGAGCAGCTTGGCGAAAGGCCTCGATGGCTTCCAGTACGTCGTGGTCGATGACATCGGAACGGGTGCCATCCAAGATAACGCGGCTGCCGCTAGGGAGTTGCTCGAGGGTAGTCACGATGCTGGCTTTATTAAGAAACGAAACGTGCTCGGGCAGCCGGAGGTGCATCAGGCCAGGCTCGTCTTCCGGAGTGGTCTCGTTGCGCAGGTAGGAACCAGCCTTGGAGTTGTCGCGCAGAATAAAGAAGAAACCCAGCACCAGGCCAATGGTCACGCCTTTGAGCAAATCCGTGAACAACACCGCCACGATGGTGATGATGAAGGGGATGAACTGCTCGCGTCCAATGCGCCATTGCGAGCGGTACAAGGCGGGCTTAGTGAGCTTATAGCCCACCAGCAGCAGCACCGCAGCCAGAGCCGACAGGGGAATCAAGTTAAGCACCGAACCCAGGAACACCAAGCTAATGAGCAGCAGCAGTCCGTGGATAAAGGCTGACATGCGGGACTGGCCGCCAGCGCTGATGTTGGCCGACGAGCGCACGATAACGGCGGTGATGGGGAGCCCGCCCAGCAAGCCGCTCACCAGGTTGCCCGTGCCTTGCGCCAGCAGTTCGCGGTTGGTGGGCGTGTGGCGTTTCTGGGGGTCCAGGTTGTCTACTGCCTCCACGCTCAGCAGCGTTTCGAGCGAGGCCACCAGGGCAATGGTCAGGGCTACGCCGTAGGTGGCGGGATTGCGCAACGCGCCAAAGTCGGGAAACGTCATGGCTCCTACCAACTGCTGCATCGACGAAATGACGGGCAGCGTAACCAAATGCTCGGGACGCACCTGGATTTCAGGTGCCACTGCTCCAAGGAGTTGGTTGATGCCAACGGCCACCAGCACAGCTACCAGGGCCCCCGGTATCAAGCGGGCCCAAGGCTGCTGGCGAATGGCTTTGGTGTCCCATAGCAACATCAGCACCAGCGACACGGTGCCCACCAGCACCGAACCCAGACTTAAGCTTCTAAAAGCGGCACCAATGGCCGAAAAGGTGTTTAACCCATCAACCTGAGAAAAATTGAGGTCTTCGAAAAAGTCAGAATCTGCCCCCAAAAAGTGCGGAATCTGCTTCATTATCAGAATAATACCAATAGCAGCCAGCATGCCGCGAATAACGGATGCTGGGAAATACAGCGCAATGATGCCGGCCCGGCCCAGCCCCATGATAATTTGCATAACCCCCGCAACCGCCGTAGCGGCCAGCATAGCCGGAAACGACCCAAGGGTGGCAATGCCCGCCAGTACAATGGTGGTGAGGCCCGCCGCGGGCCCGCTTACGCTCACGGCCGAGCCACTCAACCAGCTCACCAGCACCCCGCCCACAATGCCGGCCACCACACCCGAAAGCAGCGGCGCGCCCGACGCCAGGGAAATACCCAGACACAAAGGCAGCGCAACCAGAAAAACAACAAGACCCGCCGGAGCGTCCTGCCCGATGGTAGCGAAAACTGACTTATTCGCCGGCAACGGCGACGGGGAAGAAGGCTGAATGGGAGCCCCGGTACGCGAAGGCGATGAAATAATCTCTGGCATGTGGGTGAAATAGATGGGCTTTAAAACAAATGATGTCCCGATAAATCGGAATTATTCAATTAATTACCCCAAGCTACGAGCGCCCTATTAAGACCGAATTAAAGGCGTGTTAAAAAGAAATTAAAATGTTGGTATGGTTATACAAACTGCTTTCTGGGCCATTCAAGCCACACCTGGGCCCCAAGACCTACTTCGCTTTCTACGCGCACCGTTCCGCCGTGCAGTGCCATTATCCGGGCGGTGAGCGGCAGCCCAATGCCGTGGCCGGGCACCGTGCGGACCGAGGCCGCCCGGAAAAACGGCACGAACACGTGCTGTAAATCGTCCTGGTTCAGGCCAGGCCCCTCGTCTGAAACCAAGAGGGTGATGCGCGGCCCCACGTGGGCCAGCGTGGCCGTGACGGTCCCGTTGTTGCAGGCCGAAAACTTGCAGGCGTTATCCAGCACGTTGAGCATGGCCGACAGGATAAGTGCTTCGTTGCCCCGCACGGCAAAGGCCCTGGCGTCGTCTACTTCGCCAAAATCCAAGTCGACGCGGCAGGTGGAATGACGCCGCAGGATTTGCTCGTGGGCCTGCAGCAGCAGCTCGTCGAGGCGCACCGGGGCCATGGGCACCTGCGAGGGGTCGTCGGAAGCCCGCGCTATTTGCAGCAGCCCGTTGGTGAGGTTGTTTAGCTGCTGAGCCGAGTCCAGGGTGCTTTGCAGCACGCGGCGGTATTCAGTGGGCGGGCGCTCGGCTTGCAGCAGAGACACTTCCAGTTCGCCGATGAGGGCCGTGAGCGGCGTACGCAACTCATGGGAGGCATCACGTACGAAAGTGCGTTGGCCCACAAAGCTGGTTTCAAGGCGGTCGAGCAGGCGGTTGAAGCGCTGCGCCAACCGGCCAATTTCGTCGTTAGAGCCCTCGGCCTGGGTCAGGCGCTGGCTTAGGTCCGTGGCCGTGATGCCGTCCACTTCGTGGACCATGCGGCGAAGCGGACTAAGCGCCTGTCCGGCAAAAATCCAATTACCGATGGCCATTACCAGCAGCGCGGCCAGTAGGCCAATAGCCAGCAGCTCGCGCAGCTGGGCCAGTTGCTGGCGGCTGTCTTCGTCTACCGAAGAGGCTACTACTACCAGCGGCCCCAGGCGGGCATCGTGGTAGAGCAGGCCCACCGTTTCGTGGTAATTGGTTTCGGTTTCCAGCACGGCTTTGCCCGAACGGCGCACTTTTGCCAGCCACGCAAGCGGCACGGGCTTGGTGGGGCCCTGCCCCTCCCGGAACACCAGCCGGTTGCGGGCGTCGTACACGCGGCCTTCTTCGTCGGGCAGGGTGCGGTAGAGTTGCCGCAGGTAGCGTCGGTACGAGGCCTGCTGGTCGGCGGAGGCCGCGTTGTCCTGGCCGTCGGCGTAGGCGTGGCCCACTACCAGCGTCCGCTTAAACAGCGTTTGGGTGAACAAGGAGCGGCGCGACTGCTTTGTGGCCACGTAAATAGCCAAGGCGAACAGCAGCAGCGTAACCGCAAGAATAAACCCAAACTGCAGGGCAAGGCGGAGGCGAATGGACATCGTGGAACTGGTCAGGCGGGAAGGAGCCAATACAACAGCATTCTTCCCTTAATGGATAACATGCCCCGTCGCCACCGGCGGGCGCTCCGCAACTTGCGCCAGCTAGGCCTCAGTTTTCATTACGTAGCCCATGCCCACCAGCGTGTAAATGAGCTTGGGCTCAAAGCCCTTGTCAATTTTTTTGCGCAAGAAGTTGATGTATACGTCGATAACGTTGGAACCAGTATCGAAGCTCATTTCCCAAACGTGCTCCAGCAAATCGGCCCGGGACACCACCCGCCCCTGATTGCGCAACAGGTACTCGAGCAGCGAAAACTCCCGCGCCGTGAGCTGCACCGGCTGGCCTGCCCGCTCCACCCGCTTGGCGGCGGGGTCCAGGGTCAGGTCGGCGAGGTGCAGAATGGCTTTGGGCGCGGGCGCTTCGGTGCGGCGGCGCACCAAGGCCCGCAGCCGGGCCAGTAGCTCCTCAAAGGCAAATGGCTTCACGAGGTAGTCATCGGCCCCGGCGTCAAGGCCGCGGATTTTGTCATCGGTTTCGCCCAGGGCCGTGAGCATCAGAATGGGCACGCCCGGGTCGTGGGCCCGCACCTGGCGGCACACTTCCAGGCCGCTCAGGCCGGGCAGCATCTGGTCCAGAATCAGGCAGTCGTACTGGGTAGACTGGGCCCGGCGCAGGCCAAGCAGGCCATCGGCGGCCAGGTCTACGGTGTAGTCCTGCTCGGTGAGGCCCTGGTGGAGAAACGCCGCAACAGAAGGTTCGTCTTCGACTAAAAGAATTTTCATGGCGCCGGAAGGTAATGCGAGTGGCCCGGAAAAGCCGCCGGCCCTCCCCGGCAGCTTTCGCTACGAAGAGGGCCGGCCAGGCGTCAACAATGCTAAAAAAAACCGCCGGCTTAACGGAATGCAACAGTGGCTGATACGCTACCCGGCTGAGCAGCAGGCGCTGCAAGGGCCACTGCCTTTTCGGCAGCAACAGCATTGATGCCCAGCGGGGCAGTTTGCAATCGAACGCCTACCGCCAGCAAGATTGATAGCAGCGCTGCCAGGTAGTAGCGAAAGTGTCGTTGAATAGTGGTTTGCATAAGGCAGAGACCCGAAGAATGAGTAGCCCGGAAAAGGCTGAATATGTTCTGACTTTCGAATTTATCAGTGCGCGCTTTGCAGAGAAAATCGTTTTAGCTCAACACTATATTATTCACGTTGAATACTAGAAGCTTCCCGTTGAATTGCGGCGCTTAATTAAGCACAAACCTGTGCCCTACTCAGGGGCTGAAACGCTTGCACGCCTGACCAGCGGCCCGATACGCTGGCAACTCCCCATCGGCCATTGCTTTGCAAGGCAACGCTACGCCGGTTTGAGCACGTATAGAATAAAGAGCTGGCTCTGCGCACCTCTCCGGTTGTGCGCCAGCACCGCGCTACTGCATATTCACTCCTTCCTTCCGTACCCATGACCCACGTTACCCAAGCGCCGCTGGGAAAGGCCCCTGCCACGCTGGCCCCCACGCAGCCCGTCTCGCTGCGCATCAATGGCCAGGACCGCACCCTGCACATTGCCCCCTGGACCACGCTGCTCGACGCCCTGCGCGAGTACCTGGACCTGACCGGCACCAAGAAAGGCTGCGACCACGGCCAGTGCGGGGCCTGCACAGTGCTCGTCGATGGCAGGCGCGTCAACTCCTGCCTGTCGCTGGCCGTGATGCAGGAGGGCAGCGAAATTCAGACCATTGAAGGCCTTGGCTCGGAAGCCCAGCTCAGCCCACTCCAGCAGGCGTTTATCGACCACGACGCCTTTCAGTGCGGCTACTGCACGCCGGGCCAGATTTGCTCGGCCCAGGGCCTCATCAACGAAGGCAAAGCCACAACCGAAGCCGAGGTACGGGAGCTGATGAGCGGCAACCTCTGCCGCTGCGGGGCCTACTCCAACATCCTGAGCGCTGTGATGGAAGTAGTGGGAAATTCTAAATCATGAGTTATGAATTATGAGTTACACACTCATTTTCAATTCATAAAACATTCAAAGGCTGAATTATGACCAGGGTGGTTTTCCCACTCACCCCAATTCATAATTCATGATTCATAACTCATAATTCAAGGCAATGAACAGTTTCACTTTCACCCAAGCCGCTGCCGTGGATGCGGCCGTGCGCGAAAAAGCCAGCCACGACGGGGCCGCCTACATTGGCGGGGGCACCAATCTGGTTGATTTGATGAAGGAAAACGTGGCCCGCCCCACGCACCTCATCGGCCTCAAAAAACTGGGCCTCGACACCATTGAAAACACGCCCGATGGCGGCCTGCGCCTCGGGGCGCTCGCTACCAACGCCGACACCGCTTACCATCCCGAGGTAATCAGCCGGTACCCGCTGCTCAACCAGGCCATTCTGGCCGGGGCCAGCCCGCAGCTGCGCAACATGGCCACCGACGCCGGCAATCTCATGCAGCGCACCCGCTGCTACTATTTCTACGACCTGGCCACGCCCTGCAACAAGCGCGAGCCGGGCACGGGCTGCTCGGCCATTGGCGGCTACAACCGCGTGTGCGGCATTCTGGGCACCAGCGACTCCTGCATTGCCACCCACCCGAGCGACATGTGCGTGGCCCTGGCCGCCCTCGACACCATAGTGCGCGTGAGCGGCCCCAACGGCGAACGCACCATCAAGTTTGAGGATTTCCACCGCCTGCCCGGCAATCACCCCGAGCGCGACAACACCCTGGAGCCGGGCGAGCTCATCACTGGCCTCGACTTACCTAAGAAAGGCTTTTCTGAGAACTTCAGTTACTTGAAACTGCGCGACCGCAGCAGCTATGCGTTTGCGCTGGTGAGCGTGGCCGCGGCGCTGGAGTTGGACGGAAACACCATTAAAGATGCCCGCCTGGCGCTGGGCGGCGTGGCCCACAAGCCCTGGCGCGACCAGGCAGCCGAGGCCATGCTGGTAGGCCAGCCCGCCACCGCCGATACCTTCCGCCGCGTGGCGGCCAAAGTGCTCGAAAACGCCAAAGGCTACGGGGAAAACACGTTTAAAATAGAGCTGGCCAAGCGCGCCATTGTGCGGGCGCTCAAGCAGGCTACCGAAATGAAAGAGGCGGTTGATACCAACGCTTTCTTGAATTCCAACCCGTAAGATACTGCGCCTTTGTTATCAAAAAAGGCGGTCATGCTCATCTGGCGTCCGCTTTTAGAAGCATCTTCTTCCCAGCACTAACACAACCAAGTAGTTGCGCGGTAGAAATGCTCCGGCGGCGCTAAGCATGACGTTCTAATAGGTCCCACGTTTTGAATCCGCCCAACCTTATGACTCTCCAAACCGACTATATCGGCAAGCCTACCAACCGCGTGGATGGCCCGGCCAAAGTGACCGGCGGCGCCAAGTACGCCGCCGAATACAACGTGCCGAACATGCTGTACGGCTACGTGGTAAGCAGCCCCATTGCCAAGGGCAAAATCACGAAAATAGACGCGGCGCCGGTGCTGGCGCTGGCGGGCGTGCAGCAGGTGTTCTCGCACGAGAACGTGCCGCATTACGCTTTTTTCGACCGCAGCTACCAGGACGAAATCGCGCCCGGTGGCTCGCCGTTCCGGCCGCTCTACGATGCCGAAATCAAGTTCAGCCTGCAGCCCGTGGCGCTGGTGGTGGCCGACACCTTTGAACTGGCTCGCTACGCGGCGTCGGTGCTGTACATTGAGTACGAGGAGGTCGCCCACGAAACCAAGCTAAGCCAGCACATTGATGATGCCTACGAGCCGGGCACTGGCAAAACTGGTTACCAGCCGCCTAAGTCGCGCGGCAACTTTGGCAAGGGCTGGAAGGAAGGCGTGGCCCACGTGGAGGCGCAGTTTTCGCACCACGCCCAGCACCACAACCCTATGGAGAACTTTGCCACCACCGTGGAGTGGCTGGGCGATAAATACCTGAATATCTACGACAAAACGCAGGGTGCCTTCAACAGCCAGCTGCTCGTGACCAAAATTTTTGGGCTGAGCAAGGAGCAAGCGCGGGTGGTGTCGAAGTATACCGGTGGCGGCTTTGGCTCCGGCCTGCGGCCCCAGTACCAGCTGTTGCTGGCCGTGATGGCCTCGCTGGAGCTGGAGCGCTCGGTGCGCGTGTCGCTCACCCGCGAGCAAATGTTCAGCTTCGGCCACCGGCCCGAAACCATGCAGCACGTAGCCCTGGCCGCCGCCGCCGACGGCTCACTTACCGGCATCAACCACTTTGCCGTAGCCGAGACCTCGCAGTTTGAGGACTTTACCGAAAACGTAGTGGGCTGGAGCGGCATGCTCTACGACTGCAAGAACGTGGCGCTGGGCTACCGCCTGGCCAAGCTCGACGTGTACACGCCGTTGGACATGCGCGCGCCCGGCGCGGCCTCGGGCTCCATTGCTCTGGAAATTGCGATGGACGAAATGGCCTACGCCGCCGGCCTCGACCCGCTCGAATTCCGCATCCGCAACTACTCCGACCGCGACCAGGCCCAGGACCTCCCCTACTCCAGTAAGGCCCTGCGCAAGTGCTACCACGAAGGCGCCGCCAAATTCGGCTGGGAAAAACGCACCGCCGAGCCTGGCTCGATGCGCGACGGCAACCTGCTGGTGGGCTGGGGCATGGGCGGCGGCGTGTGGGACGCTACCACGAAACCCGCCACCGTGCGCGCCAGTCTCGACGCCGACGGCCACCTCACGGTGAGCAGCGGCACCAACGAAATTGGCACCGGCACCTACACCATCATGACGCAGATTGCGGCCGAAAGCATGGGCCTGCCCATCGAGGCCGTCACCTTCGTGCTCGGCGACACCGAGCTGCCGGAGTCGCCGCTGCAAGGAGGCTCCTGGACGGCCGCCTCGGTCGGCAACTCCGTGGTGGAAGCCTGCGCCGCCCTTGGCGAGAAACTGCTCAAACAGGCGCAGAAAATGGATAGCTTGGCGTTCAAAGACGTCAAAATCGAGGATGTGCAGTTTGCCAACGGCCAGATGCGCCTGCGCTCCGACAGCACCAAGGCCATGGTGCTGCGCGATGTGGTGCAGGCCAGCGGCGAAGGAAAAATAGAAGCCCAAAACGCCAAGGAGAAATCCAAACTGGCGGCACTGAAGCCCCCGAAATACTCCATGCACGCCCACAACGCCGTGTTTGTGGAGGTGAAAGTGGACCCCGACCTGATGACCGTGCACGTGACCCGCGTAGTAAACGCCGTGGCCGCCGGCCGCATCCTCAACCCCAAAACGGCCCGCAGTCAGGTGCTTGGCTCCGTGGTGTGGGGCCTGGGCATGGCCCTGATGGAAGAATCGGTGATGGACCACCGCTTCGGCCGCTACATGAACCACTCCCTGGCCGAATACCACGTGCCCGTGAATGCCGACATTCACGACATTGATGTAATTTTTGTAAATGAGGAGGACGATAAAGTCAACCCACTTGGCATTAAAGGCATAGGCGAAGTAGGCATGCTGGGCGTAGCGGGAGCCGTGGCCAACGCCATCTACCACGCCACCGGCAAGCGCGTGCGCGACATGCCTATTACGGTGGATAAGCTGCTCTAAAAACTGGGGCGCCGTGAGGTGCTTTGGTCACTGGATTTTGTGTACCCCTATCGAACCAAACCCTAATCAGCACGTCATGCTGATTTTAGCATGACGTGCTGATTTTAGTATCCTTGCCCCCCACATGACCGAACTCCAACGCCTGCTCCTCGCCTACGACCAGCACCGCGCCAACTCGCGGCCCTGCGCCCTGGCCACGGTGGTAGAAGTGCTGGGCTCAGCCTACCGCCGACCCGGCGCCCGCATGCTCGTCACCGACGATGGCCAGTTGACCGGCGCCATCAGCGGAGGCTGCCTGGAGGGCGATGCCCGGCAGCGGGCCCGGCAGGCCATTTTCCGGGGCGAGCCCGCGCTAGTCACCTACGATACTCGCGACGAGGACGACCCGCGCCACGGCCTGGGCCCCGGCTGCCAGGGAGTGGTGCGCATCCTGCTGGAGCCGCTGGATTTTGCCGCCCCCGACAACCCCATGGAGTTGTTGCGCGGTTTTGCCGGACACCCCGAACCGGCCGTGCTGGCCACGGTGTTTGAAACCGATGCGTCCGGCCTGAAAGCCGCCGTGGGGCAGCGCGTGCTGCTGGCGGCCAACGGCGCGCTCCGGGGCACGCCCCTGCTGGCCGCCCCACTCGCGGAAGCGGCCCGCGCCACCCTGGAGCAAGGCAAATCCCAGATTCTGGACGTGGAAACCGACGCCGGCCCGGTGCGGGCACTACTCGAAATTCTCACGCCGCCGCTGCGGCTGGTGGTGTACGGCGCGGGCAACGATGCCCAGCCGCTGGTGCACCTGGCGGCCTCGCTCGGCTGGCATATTACGGTGGTGGATGGGCGGCCCAACCTCGCCACGGTGGCCCGCTTTCCGGAGGCGGCGGAAGTCCGCATCGTGCCCGTGCGCGAGCTGGAAACCGCCGTGCCGGATACGGGCGCATACCACGTTTTGCTCAGCCACAACTACGCCTACGATTTGGCCGCGCTGCAAATTCTGCTGCCCACTTCCGCGCCCTACATTGGCCTGCTGGGCCCGCGGGTGAAGGCCGGCCGGCTGCTGGAAGAGCCGGAGCTGGGTTTCTCAGGCGTTGAAATAGTGGATGCGCTGCACCGCCTGCATAGTCCCATTGGCCTGGGCCTGGGCGGCGAAACGCCGGAAGAAATCGCGCTGGCCATCGTGGCCGAGATTCAGGCGGTGAAGAATGGCCGGGAGCCCCGCCACCTGCGCGATACGAGGGCAGCAATTCACGCTGATTCGCCGCGGGATGCCCACGTCACGCTCTAAGCCTACTTTTACGGCTTATCCAGTGCGTCGCAGCATCTCTTCGGTATGACCCATTTAGTTCTGATTCATTGCCCCAACCAACCGGGCCTCATTTATAAAGTTACGGGCGTGCTGTTTCGGCACGGGCTAGACATGGTGCGCACCGGCGAATTTGTGGACCGCCTGGCCAACCAGTTTTTCATGCGCAGCGAGGTAATCGGCGAGTTTGACGCGGCGGCCGTACTGCAGGAGCTGCGGCAGGCGCTGCCACCCACGGCCAGCATTCGCATCACCAACAATGAGCCGAAAAACATTGTGCTCATGGCCACCAAGGAGCACCATTGCCTAAGTGAGCTGCTGGTACGCCACGAATTCGGGGAGTTGAATGCCCGCGTATTGGGCGTAATCAGCAACCACGAGGTGCTGGGCGACCTCACCCGCAAGTTCAACCTGCCCTTCCACTACCTGCCCCATGCCGGCCGCCCCCGCGAGCAGCACGAGGCCGAAGTACTGGCGGTGCTGGCGCAGTACCAGCCCGATTTTGTGGTACTGGCCAAGTACATGCGCATTTTATCACCGGAATTTGTGGCGCACTACACCAACCGGCTCGTGAATATTCATCACTCCTTTTTGCCGGCTTTCGTGGGGGCCAGCCCCTACGCCCAGGCGTTCGAGCGGGGCGTTAAGTTTATCGGAGCCAGCGCCCATTTCGTGAACGAACAGCTCGACCAGGGCCCCATTATTTTCCAGAGCGTGATGCCCATCGACCACACCCAGAGCGCCGCCGAAATGGCCCAGGCCGGCCGCGACGTGGAGAAAATCACCCTGGCGCGCTCCCTAAAGCTGGTATTCGACGAGCAGGTATTCGTGAACGGCAATAAGACAGTGATTTTTGACTAAAGGGCGGCGGCATCCTGTTATAGCAGCATGTCTTAATAGCAGCACGTCATGCTGAGCGCAGCGGAGCATCTCTACCGCAGTAGTAATCAAATTTACTATTGCGGTAAAGATGCTTCGCTGCGCTCAGCATGACGTTCTTTTTTGCGGCTATGCTTCGGCTGGCGCTTCCGTTTCACCAGCATAAATCCGGGCTTTGCCGGGCAGGGTTTTGTGGCGCTCCTTGCCCAGGGCGGCGCTGGGCTCGGGCACCCAGTGGTGCCGGCCACCGGCGCGCTCGTCGTTGAACTCGGTGGGCGCGGTGCCGGCTTCCACCCGTTCCTTCCAGGTGAGGTGCTCGGTGCCGGAGTCGGTGCGGTCCATGGTAATGCACTCCTCTACGGGGCAGACCAGCGAGCACAGGTTGCAGCCCACGCAGTTTTCCTCGATGATTTCCGGCACGCGGGTGTCGGCATTGAGCTTGATGGCCTGGTGTGCCCCGTCTTCGCAGGCGGTGTAGCAGAGCTGGCAGCCGATGCACTTTTCGGCGTGGATGTTGGCCGTCACCTTGTACTTCATGTTGAGCTGCTCCCAGGGCAACACGTTGGGCAGGGCCTTGCCCACGAAATCATAAATGGTGTGGAAGCCTTTGTCCACCATGTATTGCTCCAGGCCCGAAGTCATTTCACGGATGATACCGAAGCCGTAGTGCATGGCCGCCGTGCACACCTGCACGCTGCTGGCACCCAGCAAAATGTGCTCCACCGCATCGCGCCAAGTCTCGATGCCGCCGATGCCCGAAATGGGCAGTTGGATGTCGGGGTGCTGGGCGCAGTTCTTCACCATGTTCAGGGCAATGGGCTTCACGGCCGGGCCGCAGTAGCCGCCGTTACTGCCCTTGCCGTCCACGACGGGGTACGGCGCAAAATGGTCAATATCAACGCCCACAATGCTCTGAATGGTGTTGATGAGCGAAATGGCATCGGCCCCGCCGCGCCGCGCCGCCAGGGCCGGTTCGGTGATGTCGGATATATTGGGCGTGAGTTTTACGATGACGGGCTTGGTGGCCACTTCCATCACCCATTCCACTATCATCTGCAGAATCTTGGGCTCCTGCCCCACCGCCGAGCCCATGCCGCGCTCGCACATGCCGTGCGGGCAGCCAAAGTTCAGCTCGAAGCCATCGGCGCCCGCGTCCTGGCTTTGGCGCACGATGTCGTGCCACTCCTGCCGGCTCTGCACCATGAGCGAGGCGATGACGGCGTGGTTGGGGAAGCGCTTTTTCACTTCCTCAATCTCGCGCAGGTTGTCGGCCAGCGGACGGTCCGAAATCAGCTCAATGTTGTTAAACCCGACCAGTCGCTTGTCGCGATAATTCACCCCGCCGTAGCGGCTCGACACGTTCACCACGGGCACGCCCATGGTCTTCCACACCGCGCCGCCCCAGCCGGCATCAAAGGCCTTCATGATTTGGTAGCCGGAGTTGGTGGGCGGTGCCGAAGCCAGCCAGAACGGGTTCGGCGATTTGATACCGGCGAAATTAATGGAGAGGTCGGGCATGAGGTTTTTCGGTTCTGTCATCCTGAGTTGCGAAGGACCTTATCACGGTCGCCGCTGCTTTTTGGACAATGGATTTACTGCAAATTGTCCTGCTGTCCTTAGGTCTTCGCAAGCTCAGGATGACAGTTCTAACTCTTGACTACTTGCTCAAATAGGCGTGAATGCCGCGGGCCGTTAGTTTGGCTTCGGCCGCGGCGTTCACTACTTCGGCGCCGCCGTTCCAGGCATCGCCGGAGGCGAAATATTTGGGGTTGGTGGTCTGGCCGGTGTGGGCATTGGCCACAATGCGGCCCTTGCCGTCTACTTCCAGGCCGGGAATCAGGCTCAGGAATTGGGTTTGCTTGGCCTGGCCGGTGGCTTTTATCACCATGTCGCAAGGCTCAACAAATTCGGAACCGGCTATTTCTGACACGCGACCATCAATGGTTTCGGTGCGAATAAACCGCACGCCCGCCACGTAGTCATCGCCCACAATTTCGAGCGGCGCCACGTTAAACACGCCGCTCACGCCCACGCCTTTGGCCAGGTCGTACTCGAACTCGTAGGCCCCCATTTCTTCTTTGCCGCGCCGGTACGCCAGCAGCACCCGTTCCGCGCCCAGCCGTGCCGATTCTGATGCCGCGTCCATGGCGGTATTGCCGCCGCCCAGCACAATTACCTTGCGGCCCACGACTATTTTGTGGTGCTGCTGGCGCAATTCGGCAATGAATTCAACCGCACCGGTGCAATTGATTTTGTCCTCGCCCGGCAGGCCCAACGCGTTTGTTTTACCCAGGCCAATACCCAGGAAAATAGCATCGTATTTATTTTCCAATTCTATTAATTCTTCGCGGGAATTAATGGGCGAATTGAAATGAGTATGATAGCCGAACTGGGCCTGCAAATAGTCCATTTCGGCCAGGGTTTCTTCGTTGGTGATTTTGTAAGGTGCCACCCCGTAAACCGTAAGGCCCGAGGGTTGCGCTTTGGCCTCAAATACATCCACTTCGTACCCCAAGGCGCGCAGTTCGCAGGCAGCAGATATACCAGCCGGACCGGCCCCGATTACAGCCACGCTTTTACCATTGGCCGCGCCGGGACCGAACAGCTTTTTGCCGCTCGCAATCACCTTGGTAGTGGCGTAGCTCTGCAGCCGACCAATCTCAATGGGCTTCACTTCCTGCAGGTTATACACGCAGGCGCCTTCGCACAGCACCTCCGTCGGGCACACCTTACCGCAAGCATTACCGAAGTAGTTGGCTTCGTAAATAGTGCGCGCCGCGCCAGTGTCGTTGCCCGAATTAATCTGCCGAATAAACTGCGGAATGTCAATACCCGACGGGCAGGCTTTGATGCACGGCGCATCGAAGCAAAACAGGCAGCGCGAGCTTTCAAACAGCGCTTCCGTTCGGTTCATGAGCGGCTTGAGCTGCGCGAAGTTTTCCGCGAATTCCTGTTCAGTGGTGGGTGTAGAAAATTCGGCCATGAATGGGCGGGATTATTCGGAGTAATTGAAAACGTTTGTCATCCTGAGCGCAGCGAAGGACCTTATGACCAATGAACGATTCGCAGTAATTACAATCGGCCACACCGTGATAAGGTCTTCGCTGCGCTCAGGATGACAGGTGGAAGCCTAGAGCTCTACCAGTTTTTCGTAAGTCTCGGGGCGGCGGTCGCGGAAGAACTGCCAGGTATTGCGCACTTCCTCAATCATATCGAGGTCGAAGTCAGCAATTAGCAATTCGTCATTGTACTCGTCGGCCTGCGCGATGATTTGACCGCGTGGGTCCACGAAGTAGCTGGTGCCGTAGAAGCGGCCCAGGTTCCAGGGCTTCTCCTCGCCCACGCGGTTGATGCAGCCCATGAAGTAGCCGTTGGCGGCCGCGTGCGCGGGCTGCTCCAGCTTCCAGAGGTACTGCGAGAGGCCGGCTACGGTGGCCGAGGGGTTGTACACAATTTCGGCGCCGTTGAGGCCCAGCACGCGGGCACCGTCGGGGAAGTGGCGGTCGTAGCAGATGTACACGCCTACTTTGGCGTACTTGGTCTGGAACACGGGGTAGCCCAGATTGCCGGGCTTGAAGAAGAACTTCTCCCAGAAGCCGGTGGTGTGGGGAATGTGGTTTTTGCGGTACTTGCCGAGGTAGGTGCCGTCGGCGTCAATCACAGCGGCCGTGTTGTAGAGGAAGCCGGCGGCTTCGCGCTCGTACACGGGCACTATCATCACCATGTTGTATTTCTTGGCGTATTCGGCCATGCGGTCGGTGGTGGGGCCGGGCACGGCTTCGGCCGAGGCGTACCAGTTTTTGTCCTGGCCGGGGCAGAAATACGGGGTGTTGAAAATTTCCTGCAAACAGAGAATCTGCACGCCCTTGCGGCCGGCTTCTTCAATGAGCGGAATGTGCTTGGCTTCCATGGCCTGCATGATTTCGGCAATCGTGCCTTCGCCTTCGGTCATCGGCAAACTCATCTGGATGAGGCCGGATTTAATCATTCTGGGCATAGGGGAAGATTAAGTTTCGCGCAAGGTTTCGCGAAGTTTTAAATTACGTTTCGCAATGTTTTATTTATGAGCAGCCTTCGCGAAACTTAATTTTAAAACCTCGCGGGACTTTGCGCTCAGATGTTGGTTTTTTCGCGCTTGATGAACTGACCATAGCCTTTCGAAACCTTCGTTTCACCGGCATCTACGGCAACTTTACCGCGTAGCAACACGGTGTCAATTTTGCCGGTTACTTCCCAGCCCTCGTAGGCCGAGTAGTCACAGTTCATGTGGTGTGTATCGGCCGAAATAGTGTGTTTCTTTTGGGGGTCCAATATTACCAAATCCGCATCGGCACCGATGCTGATGGTGCCTTTGCGCGGGAACATGCCGAAAATTTTAGCCGCGTTGGTCGAGGTAACTTCCACAAATTTCTGCGGCGTAATCCTTCCCTTGTTCACCCCTTCCGAAAACAGCAATTCCATGCGGTGCTCGATGGCGGGATGGCCGTTGGGAATTTTCGAAAAGTCGTCCTTACCCATCAACTTCTGTTCCCACATAAAGGGGCAATGGTCGGTGCCCACCACATTCACCAGGCCCTGGTTAATGCCGGCCCACAGCGTTGCCTGGTCCTTTTTCTCGCGCAGCGGCGGCGACATGACCCACTTCGCGCCGTTGGCCTTGTCCTCATACAAACGCGCATCAAGCAGCAGGTACTGAATGCAGGTTTCGACCAGTACGCGCTGGTTGCGCTCGGTGGCGCGGCGCACCTGGTTGAGGGCACCTTCGCAGGTAAGGTGCACGATGTAGGCATTCACGCCCGTGTAGTTGGCGATGTCAGCGAAACGTCCCGATGCCTCGGCTTCGGTTACTTCGGGTTGCGAGAGGTAGTGGTAGAGCGGCGTGAGCTTGCCCTGCGCCCGGTGCTGGGCAATGAGCGTGTCAATCATGTCGCCGTTGGTGGCGTGGGCCGTCACGAGGCCGCCGTGCTTTTTCACTTCCTGCATCAGGCCCACCATCTGCGCGTCGTCAATCATGAGCGCGCCTTTGTAGGCCATGAAGGTTTTGAAAGAGGTGATGCCTTCAGCAATCATGTCCTTGATTTCCTCCTTGGTGTCGGGGTTGAAATCCGTCACGGCCATGTGGAAGCTGTAGTCGCCCACGGCGTTGCCGGTGGCGCGGCCGCTCCACTCCTCAAAGGCCGAACGCAGCGAGCTTCCCTGCTTTTGCAGAATGAAATCGATGACGGTGGTGGTACCGCCGTGCAGCGCGGCGCGGGTGCCGGTTTCGTACGTATCGGACGAAAACGTGCCCATAAAGGGCATTTCCAGATGCACATGCGGGTCGATGCCGCCGGGCATAATCAGCTTGCCGACGCAGTCGATGACTTCCGCGCCCTCCGCCGACAAATTGCGGCCGATGGACACAATGGTTTCGCCTTCAATCAGAATATCACAGACGGCGTCCGAGTCAGCGGTGACGACGCGGCCGTTTTTGAGGAGGATGGACATGTTCTGGATAACCTCACCCCCTGACCCCCTCTCCCAAAAAGAGGGGGCACCGGACAAGCTCGGTTTTGAATACGACTGTTAAAATGCAATTCCGGTGCCCCCTCTTTTTGGGAGAGGGGGTCAGGGGGTGAGGTTGACGTGTACAGGCCTTAGTGCACGTGCTTATCGGCGATGCTAACAGCTTCCGAAATGATAGCCAGGCCTTCGTCAATTTCCTCCTTCGTAATCGTGAGCGGGGGGCAGATGAAGATGTAGCTCCAGCGCACGAAGGTGTACATGCCCAACTCGCGGAGCTTGGCGGCTACCTGGTTCATGATGTCCATCTGGGCGGCGGTGGCGTTCCAGGGGGCCATGGGCTCCTTGGTGGCGCGGTTTTTCACCAGTTCCAGGCAGCCGAAGAGGCCGGTGTTGCGCCAGTCGCCGATGCTGGGGTGGTGGCGCATGAGCTGAGCGACTTGCTCATCCATGTACTTGCCCATTTCCACGGTGTTTTCGAGCAGGTTGTCGGACTCGTAGATGTCGAGCACAGCCACGGCGGCGGCGCAGGAAACGGGGTGCGCCGAGTAGGTCAGGCCCAGCGGCAAGGGCTTGTCGTCGAAGGACTTGGAAATGGCTTCATCCACCATCACCGCGCCCAGGGGCAGGTAGCCGGCGGTGATGCCCTTGGCCATGCACATGATGTCAACTTTCACACCGTGGTGGTCGGAGCCGAACCACTTGCCGGTGCGGCCGAAGCCGCTCATCACCTCATCGGCCACCAGCAGAATACCGTGCTGGTCGCAGATTTCGCGGATGCGCGTCCAGTAGCCGGGCGGGTACTTGATGCAGCCCGACGTGCCCGACTCCCCCTCCAGAATGATGGCCGCCACGCTGCCAGGGTTCTCGTAGCCAATGATGCGCTCCATGGCATCGGCGGCGCGCTGGGCGCACTGCTCGGGCGAGTCGGAGTACCAGGGGCAGCGGTAGGAATACGGGTTTTCGACGTGCACCACGCCCGGCATGGCCTGGCTGTCCACGGCGAATTTGCGGGGGTCGCCGCCGGCGCTCATGGCCCCGTAGCTGGCCCCGTGAAACGACTGGTACAGCGTCACAATCTTGTGGCGGCCGGTGTACACCCGCGCCAGCTTGATGGCATTTTCGATGGCCTCGGCCCCGCCCAGCGTAAAAAACGCTTTGGTGAGGTTGGGGGCGGTGATTTCGGCCAGCCGCCGGCCCAGGTCGCCGCGGGCCTTGGTAATCATGCCGGGATACACGTAGCTAAGCTCGCGCATTTGGGCGGCCACGGCTTCGGTCACGCGCTGGTCGCCGTGGCCGATGTTCACGTTCATGAGCTGGGCCGAGAAGTCGATGTAGCGCTTGCCGTCGCGGTCGTACACGTACACGCCTTCGGCGCGCTCGGCGTTGATGGGGTTCAGGCCCGTTTGCTTCGACCACGAGAAGAGCGTGTGGTCGAGGTTGTCGTGCAGGATTTGGGTTGGGTCGGGGGCGAGGGTTGTTTCCATTTAAAGAATTTCTATGTGAACGTCATGCCGAGCGCAGCCGAGGCATCTCGCTTGAATCGTTGAACGATTGGTTTACTGCTGCACGCGAGATGCCTCGGCTGCGCTCGGCATGACGTTCTGTTCTAGCTCATCCAGTTCACCCGCGACTCGGGGTTCCACTTCGTCGTGGTCTTCTTCAGCTGCGTCCAGAATTCAATGGAGCTTTTACCCGTGATGTCACAGGCGCCGAATTTCGAGTCGCCCCAGCCGCCGAAGGAGAACGGTTCGCGGGGGACGGGCACGCCGATGTTCACGCCTATCATGCCGGCGTTGGCGTGGTCCATTACGTAGCGGGCGCTGCTGCCGCTGCTGGTGAATACGGCGGCGGCGTTGCCGTAAGGGTTGGCATTTTCAATGGCCAGGGCTTCGTCCAGGGTGTTGGTGCGCATGATGGCGAGCACCGGGCCGAATACCTCCTCCTGAGCGATGCGCATGTCGGGCGTCACGAAGTCGATGACGGTGGCGCCCACGTAGTAGCCGTCTTCGTGGCCCGGCACCACGGCGTTGCGGCCGTCGAGCAGGACTTTGGCGCCGGCGGCTTCGGCCTCGGCAATGTGCTGTTCGATGCGCTCCTTGGCTTCTTTGCTGATGACGGAGCCCAGGTTCTGGCCGGCCACAATCTTGCGGGCTTCTTCCACTATTTTGGCCACGATGCCATCAACCGCCCCCACTCCTACCATGGTGGAGCCGGCCATGCAGCGCTGGCCCGCGCAGCCCGACATGCTGGCGGCCACGTTCGAGGCCGTCATTTCGGGATGGGCGTCGGGCAGCACCATCAGGTGGTTTTTGGCACCGCCAAGGGCCACGCAGCGCTTGAGGTTACTGGTGGCGCGGATGTACACCACTTTGGCAATTTTGGTGGAGCCCACGAAGCTGACCGCCTCGATGTCAGGGTGGTCGCAGATAGCTTCCACAATGGTGCGGTCGCCGTTCACCACGTTCAGCACGCCGTCGGGCAGGCCGGCTTCCTTCAAGAGTTCGGCAATTTTTACGGCACTCAGGGGTACTTGCTCCGAGGGCTTCAGAATCATGGTGTTGCCCAGTACGAGGGCGTTGGGGATGGTCCAGTGGGGCACCATGTTGGGGAAGTTGAACGGCGCGATGCTGGCCACTACGCCCAGGGGCTTGCGCTCGGCACGGGCTTCCACACCCTTGCTCACCTCCAGGAATTCGCCCTGAATAAGCTGCGGCATGGAGCAGGCAAACTCGGTTAGTTCAATGGCTTTTTCGACTTCGGCCTTGGCCTCGTCGTAGGTCTTGCCATTTTCCTCGCGCACCAGGTCGGCCAGGGCCTTCATGTCGCGCTCCAGCAGGGTTTTGTAGCGGTAGAAAATCTGAACCCGCTCCTTAATGGGAGTGGCCGACCACGAGGGGAAAGCAGCTTTGGCGGCCACAACGGCGGCGTCGAGGGTGGCGGCGCTGCTCAACGGGACGGTGGAAATGACCGCGCCGGTGAGGGGACTGAACACGTCCATGGTGGCCGCACTGGCTGGCTCGGCAGCGCTACCGCCCACGTAATTGCGAATAGCTGGGTATTTCAACGTCTGTACTTCCATATTCCGTAGGGTTAAGCGGGGTGCAAGCTAAGGGTTTTGCCGGACATGCTACACCGACCCAATCGTTTCCGGAAAATAATTTTGCCCATGCCCATCAACCTACTGCAAGCGGTGACGTCTTCCATCCTGAAAACCAGCGCAAAGACAGCCCTCCTACTGGCTAACTTGCCATAAAGCCGGCGGGGGCACGGCCAGGGTCGCCCTGAAAGGCAATACTTTCGCCGGACTTACCGATACTTTTTTTTGGCTTCCGTATGCGCGTTCAGCCATCCCATTTGTCAGTTGATTTCCTAATATGCGCACGTTTCTCCTCACCCGTATTGCTGCTGTCGCCTTGCTGATTGGGGGCATCCATCCGGCTTTTGCCCAAGTGGTGCCGGTACCCGCGCCCGATACCACGCGCAAGTATGCAAACCCCGCCGGCGTGTCTTCGCCAGAGAAAGCGCAGTGGTACAAGAGCAAGCTTTTCCGGGCCACCGTTATTCCGGCGGCGCTTATTACCTATGGAGCCATCACGGCGCAGGGCAATGCGGGCATCAACCGCCAAAATCGGGAGTTTGTCCGCAAGCAGTTCCGGCCGGTGAATAGTATGATTGACAACACCGTCATCTTTCTGCCCTACCTGGAACTGGGTGCTGTGGCCCTTGCCGGCGTCGAGTCGCGGGATGACCGCCTCAACACCCTGCTCATTATTGCCAAGGGCGAAGCTATAATGCTGGCTTCGGTGTATGCCGTGAAGTTCCTGAGCCGTGAGATACGCCCCGATGGCTCCAACAACCAATCGTTCCCTTCGGGACACACGGCGCAGGCATTTCTGGCCGCCAGCATTGTGCACACCGAGTTCCGCGACAAAAGCCAGTGGTATGGCGTGGGGGCCTACACCATTGCCAGCAGCGTGGCGGCCCTGCGCATGATAAACGACAAGCACTGGCAGAGCGACGTGGTGGCCGGCGCGGGGTTTGGCATCCTCTCCGCTCACCTGGCCTACCTCAGCCACCGCAACCGCTGGGGCCGCAAGTCCATTGGGCGGGGCATTGGCCTGGCACCGGCCTACTTTGGCAGCGGCGCTTCGGGCATGACCGTTACGTGGCGCGCCACCAGGTAGCAGCGCCGGGACCGGCACCCCATAATTATTTACGCTCGGGCACGGCCCAAAAAGGGAATTTTGTTCAAACTTGACCTAAGTTTGGGCAGCGACGCAACGGCGGGCTTTTTCAACTGTCTTATCAGTGAAGATTTAAGTCCCTTCTTTTCGAACCTGCTTTTTCTCATAACAGAACCTCTATTCTCTTTTGAAACGCCGCGACTTTGTGGGACTTTCCGGCCTGGCGGCTGGCGCCCTGTTTCTCCCCGCCTTCCCCAGCCTGGGTGGCACCTCCGTTGACCCGTCCCGTTTGCTGGAAGGCATCGACCCGGCCGTGAACAAGCACATGGCCGACGCCGCGCTCAACGCCGCCAAAACCGCCGGTGCCACCTACGCCGACGTGCGCATTGGCCGCTATCTAAATCAAAGCATTTTCACCCGCGAAAAGCAGGTGCAGAACATCGCCAGCGGCGAGAGCTTTGGGGCCGGTGTGCGGGTGCTGGCCAACGGCACCTGGGGCTTTGCCGCCACCAACACCGTGACCGAGGCCGGCCTGGCGAAAGCCGCCCAGCTGGCCGTGGCCATTGCCAAAGCCAACGCCAAAGTGCAGAAGGAGAAGGTGCAGCTGGCCCCCGTGAAAGGCTTCGGCGAAGTAACCTGGAAAACGCCCATTCAGCAGAACTCCTTTGAGGTGCCGGTGGCGCAGAAAGTGGAGCTGCTGCTGGCCGCCAACGCCAAGGCCACCGACAACGGCGCCTCGTTCGTGAACTCCTCGCTGTTCCAAATCAACGAGCAGAAGTACTTCGCCAGCACCGACGGCTCCTACATCGACCAGGACGTGCACCGCATCTGGCCCACGTTCAGCGTCACGGCCATCGACCGGGCCACTGGCAAGTTCCGGACCCGCGATGCGCTGAGCGCCCCCATGGGCCTGGGCTACGAGTACCTCACGCCCAAGGCCGTCGACAAAATCGCCGGCCCGGCCGGCACGGGCCTCATCGGCTACCGCAACAGCTACGACATACTGGAGGACGCCGCCCTGGCCGGCAAGCAGGCCAAGCAAAAGCTGACCGCCAAGTCGGTGACGCCCGGCAAGTACGACCTCGTGCTCGACCCCAACCACCTGGGCCTGACCATTCACGAATCGGTAGGCCACCCCACCGAGCTGGACCGCGTGCTGGGCTACGAGGCCAACTACGCCGGCACCAGCTTCGCCACCTTGGAGTGGAAAGCCAAGAAAATTCCGTTTGGCTCGAAGCTGGTCAACATTGTGGCCGACAAGCTGCAGCCCGGCTCGCTGGGCGCGGTGGGCTATGATGATGAGGGCGTGAAAACCAAGCGTTGGGACCTCATCAAGGAAGGCATGCTGGTGGACTACCAAAAAATCCGGGACCAGGCGCACATCGTGGGCCAGAATGAGTCGGACGGCTGCTGCTACGCTGACTCCTGGGATGCGGTGCAGTTCCAGCGCATGCCCAACGTGAGCCTGCAGCCCGGCACCGCCAAAATGAGCGTGGACGAGATGGTGAAAAACGTGGACAAGGGCGTCTACATCGCCGGGCGCGGCTCCTACTCCATCGACCAGCAGCGCTACAACTTCCAGTTTGGCGGGCAGGTGTTTTACGCCATCGAGAAAGGCAAAATCACGGAGATGATTGAGGACGTGGCCTATCAGGCCAACACCCAGGAATTCTGGAACAGCTGCTCGGCCATCTGCGACGAGTCGGACTACCGTCTGTTTGGCTCTTTCTTCGATGGCAAGGGCCAGCCCTCGCAGGTATCGGCCGTGAGCCACGGCTCGGCCACCACGCGCTTCAACGGCGTGAACGTCATCAACACCGCCCGCAAAATCGGGTAATTGAACGTCGTTAATAGAACGTCATGCTGAGCGCAGCCGAAGCATCTCGCTCGCTTCGTTGAGCTTGCTATTAATTACTTCTACATGCGAGATGCTTCGGCTACGCTCAGCATGACGTTCTGAATTTATCCAGCATCTTCAAACTTGAAATCATGGCCATTCTCTCTCAAACCGAGGCACAGGACATCCTGAAAAAAGTCCTCTCGTACAGCACCGCCGACGAGTGCGAGGCGACCCTCAACGGCAGCATCAGCGGCAACGTCCGCTCGGCGCGCAATACCATCAGCACGGCCGGCACCGCCGATAACGTGTCGCTGGGCGTGCAGTCGCGTTTTGGCAAGCGCAGCGGCGTGGCTACTTGCAACGAGTTCGACGAGGCCAGCCTGCGCCGCTGCGTGCAGCGGGCCGAAGAAATTGCCCGGCTCGCGCCCGAAAGCCCGGAGTACGTGCCCTTCCTGGGCCCGCAAAAGTACCTGGCCTCGCCGGCGGCCTTTGCCCAGCGCACGGCCGACATCACGCCCGACTACCGCGCCCAGCAGATTGGGGCCAGCATGGCGCTGTGCGAAGCCCGGAAGCTGTCGTCGGCAGCCTTTTTCAACGACTCGGCCGGCTTCGTGGCCAAGCGCAACACCAAAGGGCTGGAAGCATACCAGCGCCTCACCAACCTGGACTTCACCATCACGGTGCGCACCGCCGACGGCCAGGGCTCGGGCTACGCCATTGCCAACTACACGGACTTAGCCAAGTTTGACGCCGCCCGCCTCACCCGCGTGGCCGCCGACAAGGCTGCGTCGTCGGTGAAAGCCAAGGCCCTGGAGCCCGGCAAGTACACCGTGATTCTGGAGCCGGCCGCGGCCGTGGATTTGCTTAGCAACATGATGCGCTCGATGGACGCGCGCAACGCCGACGAAGGCCGCAGCTTCCTGAGCAAAAAAGGCGGCGGCAATCGCAAGGGCGACAAGCTCTTCGACGAGCGGGTGACCATTTACTCGGACCCCACCAACGCCGAAGTACCCGACCAGACCTTCGCCGGTGACGGCCGCCCCCAGCAGAAAACCACTTGGATTGACAAAGGCGTGGTGAAGAACCTCTACACCTCGCAGTTCTGGGCGCAGAAGGCGGGCATTCCCGACCTGCCCCCTCCCGGCGGCTGGATTATGGAAGGCGGCTCGCAAAGCACCGCCGACCTGATAAAGGGTACGGCCAAGGGCATTCTGGTGACGCGCCTCTGGTACATTCGGGCCGTAGACCCGCAGACCTTGCTCTACACCGGCCTGACCCGCGACGGAACCTTTTACATCGAAAACGGCCAAATCAAGTTCCCGGTGAAGAACTTCCGCTTCAACGAAAGCCCGGTTATCATGCTCAACAACCTGGAGGCCGTGGGCAAGCCGGTGCGGTTGGGCGGCAATCTGGTGCCCCCGCTGAAGATTCGGGACTTCACCTTCACCAGTCTTTCCGACGCGGTATAGATTAAGTTCGCAGCCAAAAGGTCGTCATGCTGAGCTTGCTGAACCGTAGGTCGGCATAGCCAAGCACCTCTACCTCATTACTAATTGATTACTTGTGCGATAGAGGTGCTTCGGCAGGCTCAGCATGACGTTTTAAAGCAAACAATACACATGAAAAGACGCGACTTTGTGGGACTCTCCGGCCTGGCGGCTGGCGCCCTGTTCATTCCTACTTTCCCCGGTTTTGCCGGCAACCTCGTGGACCCGGCCCGCCTGCTGGAGCCCGGCGTGGACGTAGCCATCAAAAAGCGCCTGGCCGATGCCGGCCTCAATGCCGCCAAGGCCGCGGGCGCCACCTACGCCGACGTGCGCATAGGCCGCTCCCTCAACCAAAACGTGTTCACCCGCGAAAAGCAGGTGCAGGGCATCTCGAGCACCGAAAGCTACGGCGCCGGCATCCGCGTGATTGCCAACGGCACCTGGGGCTTTGCCGCCACCAACTCGGTGACCGAAGCGGGCATTGCTAAAGCCGCGCAGCTGGCCGTGCAGATTGCCAAAGCCAACTCCAAAGTGCAGAAGGAAAAGGTGCAGCTGGCCCCAGTTAAAGGCCACGGCGAAGTGAGCTGGAAAACGCCCATTCAGCAAAATGCCTTTGAAGTACCGATTAAAGACAAGGTTGATTTACTCCTGAGCGTCAATGCGAAAGCGTTGGACATGGGCGCATCTTTTATCAACTCCACCATTCAGCAGGTAAACGAGCAGAAGTACTTCGCCAGCACCGACGGCTCGTACATCGACCAGGACATCCACCGCATCTACCCCAGCTTTGGCGTCACGGCCATTGACCGGGCCTCGGGCAAGTTCCGGACGCGGCAGGCCCTGAGCTCGCCCATGGGCCTGGGCTACGAGTACCTCACGCCCAAGGCTTCCGACAAGATTGCCGGCCCCGCTGGCTCGGACGTGGTGGGCTACAAAAGCAGCTACGACATGCTGGAAGACGTGGCCTCCGCTACCAAGCAGGTGAAGCAGAAGCTGACCGCCAAGTCGGTGACGCCCGGTAAGTACGACCTCGTGCTCGACCCCCATCACCTGGGCCTGACCATCCACGAATCGGTGGGCCACCCGCTGGAGCTCGACCGCGTGCTGGGCTACGAGGCCAACTACGCCGGCACTTCCTTCGCCACCCTGGAGTGGAAAGCCAAGAACATCCCTTACGGCTCGAAGCTGGTGAACATTGTGGCCGACAAGCTGCAGCCCGGCTCGCTGGGTGCGGTGGGCTACGATGATGAGGGCGTGAAAACCAAGCAGTGGGACCTTATTAAAGAGGGCACGCTGGTGGACTACCAGAAAATCCGGGACCAGGCCCACATGGTGGGTCAGAACGAATCGGACGGCTGCTGCTACGCCCAGAACTGGGCCGACGTGCAGTTCCAGCGCATGCCCAACGTGAGCCTGCAGCCCGGCAAAACCAAGCTGAGCGTAGACGAGATGGTGAAAAACGTGGACAAGGGTATTTACATCGCCGGCAACGGCTCCTTCTCCATCGACCAGCAGCGCTACAACTTCCAGTTTGGCGGGCAGGTGTTCTACGCCATCGAAAAGGGCCAGATTACGGGCATGCTCGAAGACGTGGCTTACCAAGCCAACACCCAGGAATTCTGGAACAGCTGCTCGGCCGTGTGCGACCAGAGCGACTACCGCCTGTTTGGCGCGTTCAACGACGGCAAGGGCCAGCCCTCGCAAAGCTCGGCCGTGAGCCACGGCTCGGCCACCACGCGCTTCAACGGCGTGAACGTCATCAACACCGCCCGCAAAATCGGATAACGAATGTCTTAGAGGAACGTCATGCTGAGCGTAGTCGAAGCATCTCTACCGCGTAAGTAATCCATTTACTATTGCGGTAGAGATGCTTCGGCAAGCTCAGCATGACGGGCTGACTAAACTCAAAATAAGCTAACCACATGGCAATTCTTTCTAAAGACGAAGCTCAGAGCATTCTCAAAAAGGTGCTGAGCTTCAGCACCGCCGACGAATGCGAGGTAACCCTCAACGGCCGGATTGGCGGCAACGTGCGCTCGGCCCGCAACAGCATCAGCACGGCCGGCGCCGTAGACAACGTGTCGCTGGGCGTGGAAAGCCGCTTCGGCAAGCGCAGCGGCGTGGCCACCTGCAACGAGTTTGACGACGCCACGCTGCGCCGCTGCGTGCAACGGGCCGAGGAAATAGCCCGACTTGCGCCCGAAAGCCCCGAGTACATGCCCCTGCTGGGCCCGCAGGAGTACGGCACCAGCAGCAAGGCCTTTGCCGCTTCCACGGCTGCCATCACCCCCGACTACCGCGCCCAGCAAATGGGGGCCAGCACCGGCCTCTGCGACCAGCGCAAGTTGAGCTCCGCCGCCTTTCTGGTAGACACGGCCGGCTTTGTGGCCAAGCGCAATTCCAAAGGACTGGAGGCTTACCAGCAGTCCACCAACGTGGAGTTTTCGGTGACGGTGCGCACGCCCGACGGCACGGGCTCCGGCTACGCCGCCGCCGACTACACCGACGCGAGCAAGTTTGACGCCGCCCGCCTCACCCGCGTGGCCGCCGACAAAGCGTCGTCGTCTATGAAGGCCCGGGCCCTGGAGCCGGGCAAGTACACGGTTATTCTGGAGCCCAACGCCCTGGTTTCCAATGTAGACACCTCGTTGATGGCGGCTTTGATGGGCAGCTTTGACGCGCGTAACGCCGACGAAGGCCGCAGCTTCCTGAGCAAGAAAGGCGGCGGCAACCGCAAGGGTGAAAAGCTGTTCGATGAGCGGGTGACCATCTACTCCGACCCGATGAACGCCGAGATTCCCGACCTGATGTTTTCGGGCGATGGCCGGCCGCAGAAACGCGTGACCTGGATTGAGAAGGGCGTGGTGAAAAACCTCTACTCTTCGCGTTTCTGGGCGCAGAAGGCCGGCATTCCCGACCTGCCCCGCCCCGGCGGCTGGATAATGGAAGGCGGCACGCAAACCACCGCCGACCTGATTAAGGGTACGGCCAAAGGCATTCTGGTGACGCGCCTGTGGTACATCCGCCCGGTAGACCCGCAGACGCTGCTCTACACCGGCCTGACGCGCGACGGAACCTTCTACATTGAGAACGGCCAAATCAAGTTCCCGGTGAAGAACTTCCGCTTCAACGAAAGCCCCATCATCATGCTCAACAACCTGGAAGCCATTGGCAAGCCGGTGCGGTTGGGCGGCAACCTGGTGCCCCCGCTGAAGATTCGGGACTTCACGTTCACGAGCTTGTCTGACGCGGTATAAAATTCTTTAGCGCGTTATGCGCAACGTCATGCGGAGCGCCGCCGAATCATCTTGCGTGCCACGAGTATTCCCGTGTTTAATTGGGTTACTATTGCACGCGGGATGGTTCGGCGGCGCTCCGCATGACGTTTTTTTCTTTACCCCCTTTTCCGCTGCACTTTTATGATGAACAGACGCGACTTTGTAGGACTCACCGGCCTGGCAGCCGGAGGCCTTTTGCTGCCCAGCCTGCCGGGCTTTGGCTACACCCCCGTAGACCCCGCCCGCCTGCTGGAGCCGGGCGCGGATGTCATCATGAAAAAGCGGCTGGCCGACGCGGCCCTGAACGCGGCCAAAGCCGCCGGCGCCAGCTACGCCGACGTGCGCATTGGCCGCTCCCTAAACCAGTATGTATTCACCCGCGAAAAGCAGGTGCAGAACATTGTGAGCACCGAGAGCTACGGCGTGGGCATTCGGGTGCTGGTGAACGGCTGCTGGGGCTTTGCTTCCACCAGCGTGGTAACCGAGGCCAGCCTGGCCGCTACCGCCCGCGTGGCCACCGACATTGCCAAGGCCAACCGCCTGGTGCTGAAGGAGCCCGTGCAGCTGGCCCCGCAGCAGGGCTACGGTGAAGTGAGCTGGAAAACGCCCATTGAGCAAAGCGCTTTTGAGGTGCCCATCAAACAAAAAGTGGACTTGCTGCTGGCCGCCAACGCCGCTGCCCTAGACAACGGCGCCAGCTACATCAATTCGGGCCTGTTTCAGGTGAACGAGCAGAAGTACTTTGCCAGCACCGACGGCTCCTACATCGACCAGGACGTGCACCGGCTGTGGCCGACATTCAACGCCACGGCCGTGGACACCAAAACCGGCAAATTCCGCTCGCGGGAGGCGCTGAGTGCGCCCGTCGGGCTGGGCTACGAGTACCTGAACCCCAGCGCCAGCCAGCAGATAGCCGGCCCCCAGGGCACCAACACCGTGGGCTACAAGCTGCGCTACGACATACTGGCCGATGCTGCCATGGCCGGCAAGCAAGCCAAGGCCAAGCTTACCATGAAGTCCGTAACGCCCGGCAAGTACGACCTCGTGCTGGACCCCGGCCACCTGGGACTCACCATCCACGAATCGGTAGGCCACCCCACGGAGCTGGACCGCGTGCTGGGCTACGAGGCCAATTTTGCCGGCACTTCCTTCGCGACTTTAGAGTGGAAGGCCAAAAACCTGCCCTACGGCTCCAAAGCGGTAAACATTGTGGCCGATAAGCTGCAGCCGGGCTCGGTGGGCAACGTGGGCTACGACGATGAAGGCGTGAAAACCCGCGAGTGGGACATCATCAAAGACGGCAAGCTGGTGAACTACCAGAAAATCAGGGACCAGGCGCACATCGTGGGCCAGAAGGAGTCGGATGGCTGCGCCTACGCGCAGTCGTGGGAAGACGTGCAGTTCCAGCGCATGCCCAACATCAGCCTGCGCCCCGGCACTGCCAAAATGAGCCCCGACGAAATGGTGAAGGGCGTGGACAAAGGCATTTACATCGCCGGCGCTGGCTCGTTTTCCATCGACCAGCAGCGCTTCAACTTCCAGTTCGGCGGGCAGCTCTTCTTTGCCATCGAGAAAGGCAAAATCACCGAGCCATTGGAGGACGTGGCGTACCAGTCAAACACCCAGGAATTCTGGGGGGCCTGTGCGGGCTCGTGCGACCAGTCGGACTACCGCTTGTTCGGCACGTTCTTCGACGGCAAAGGGCAGCCCTCGCAGGTTTCGTCGGTGAGCCACGGCTCGGCCACCACGCGCTTCAACGGCGTGAACGTCATCAATACGGCGCGCAAGGTGTAGGCCAGAACGACCACTCCCCTCCTCAGTTGAGGAGGGGACGTTTCCGCGCAGCGGAACTGGGTGTGCCCTCGTTGAACGACACCCGAACAGCTTGCGAATGGTTCGTTCGGCTATCGTTCAGAGGGCAACCACCCCCGTCCGAGCCTTCGGCTCGAACATCCCCTCCTCGGCTAGGAGGGGAGTTTCGTCCACCTTCCATTATCTGCAAATCAACATCATGGCTATTCTTTCCAAAGACGAGGCCCAGGCCTTGCTCAAAAAAGTGCTGAGCTACAGCACCGCCGACGAGTGCGCGGTGTCGCTCAACGGGCGCAACACCGGCAACATTCGCTACGCCCGCAACAGCGTGAGCACGGCCGGCGCGGCCGACAGCGTGTCGCTGGCCGTGGAATCGCGCTTCGGCAAACGCTCCGGCATTGCCACCTGCAACGAATTCGACGACGCCACCTTGAAGCGCTGCGTGCAGCGGGCCGAGGAAATTGCCCGACTGGCCCCCGAAAGCCCGGAATACATGCCGCTGCTGGGCCCCCAGACCTACCTGGCCCCGCCGTCGGCGGCCACTACCCTGCTCACGGCCACCACGCGCGCCCAGGCCGCGGCCGAAAGCATGGCCCTGTGCGCCGCCAAAAACCTCACGGCCGCAGGCTTCCTGGACGGCGGCACCCGGTTTCAGGCGCTGCGCAATTCCAAGGGCCTCGAAGCCTACCAGCAGTCCACCAATACCGACTTTTCGGTGACGGTGCGCACCGCCGACGGGCGCGGCTCCGGCTACGCCATCGGCGATGCCACGGACCCGGCCAAGCTCAACGCCAAAGTACTCACCCAGCGCGCCGCCGACAAAGCGCTGGGCTCGGTGAACGCCAAGGCCATTGAGCCCGGCAAATACACCGTGATTCTGGAGCCCGCCGCCCTCATGGACGGCGGCGACCTCTCGCTGCTGGGCGGGCTGCTCTACGGGCTGGACGCCCGCTCGGCCGACGAGGGCCGCAGTTTCATGACCAAAAAAGGTGGTGGCAACCGCAAGGGCGAAAAGCTGTTCGACGAGCGAATTACCATTTACTCCGACCCGATGAATGCCGAAGTGCCGGGCAGCGCCTTCGACGGCGACGGCCTGCCCACCAAGCGCATGAGCTGGGTGGAAAAAGGCGTGGTGAAAAACCTGTTCTATTCGCGCTTCTGGGCCGAGAAAAACAAGCAGACCGCCACCGCCTTCCCCAGCGGCTTCGTCATGGCCGGCGGCACCCAGAGCACCGCCGAGCTGATAAAAGGCACGGCCAAGGGCATACTGGTCACGCGCCTGTGGTACATCCGCGAGGTAGACCCGCAGACGCTGCTCTACACCGGCCTCACCCGCGACGGCACGTTTTACATTGAGAACGGGGCCATCAAATTCCCCATCAAGAACCTGCGCTTCAACGAGAGCCCCATCATCATGCTCAACAACATTGAGGCCATTGGCCGACCCCAGCGCCTGGCCGGATGTATGATTCCGCCTCTAAAAATCCGCGACTTCACGTTCACGAGCTTGTCCGACGCTATTTAGATTCTGTCATGCTGAGCTAAGCGAAGCATCCTATCACCGCAGAACGTGTCGTTCGCTCTTGATAGGGTGCTTCACTGCGTTAAGCATGACACCAACAATTTCTACATTTACGCCTTAATGCCCGCTACGCCTTTCACATTTGTACGCCTGAAGTACCAATCCGGCGATTGGGACGCGGTGGATGAGCGCATGCCCGCCAACCTGCTGCACTCATTGGTGCAGTACACCACCGTGCCCGTCGACACCAAGGAAAAAGTAGTGGCGCTGGACAGCGCTGAGCTGTTCAACTACCCGTTCTGCTACTTATCGGGGCACCGGCTGGTGCAGTTTTCGGCGGCGGAGAAACGGAATTTCACGCAGTATGTGCGCAACGGCGGCTTCGTGTTCGTCGACGACTGTAACCACGACATCGACGGGCTGTTTGCCCGCTCTTTTGAGGAGCAGATGCGCCAATGCTTCGGCAGCGGCGCCCTAAAGAAAATCCCGAAAACCCACCCGATTTATTCGCAGTTTTTCACCTTCAAAGACGGCCCCCCCAACACAGGGTTCGAGCTCAATGGCTGGGGCGACGACTTGGTGCACGACTACCTGAAAGCCGTGGAAATCAAGGGCCGTATTGGGGTGCTTTATTCCAACAAAGACTACGGCTGCGAGTGGGACTACGACTTCCGCAACAAGCGCTTTCTGGCCGAAGACAACACCAAGTTTGGGGTTAATATCTTGCTTTATGCGCTGACGTAACTGACTTAAAAACGAAACCCAATTCCAAGCCGGCCGTCCGCCGTAAGCACCTCGTTCTCATAATATGCCGTTGGCTCGTAGAAGGAGTCTGCGACTTTTCCTAGCTTTTGCCAACTCATGACGCCTACTGAGATATCAATAATCATCCTGGAGCGCCGCCCCAGCGGTGCTTGGCAACCAAGTAGCGCGCCTGCTCCAATATAATGACGGCGAAGGGCCGACCCGTAGGAATAGCTGTTGAACTGAACTGACCGATAGCCCAAAACCGGCGCCCCATAGAACCCCAGCAAGGCGGGCCATATACTGACGAGCGGCGCATACCAACGGCCTTGAACAGACAACCCGGATTTACGCTCAAAGGCTTCACCGCCGTTGACCAAGCCCTCGGCTACTAAACTGAAGCGACGACTTACCTGCCTCTCATATGCCAGCAGAATAGGTAACAGAACTACTGCATTAGAGTTGAACGCTCTAGTGCCGATATTTAACAACAAAATACCGCCGACATCAAGCCTGACAGCGTTCCGATAAAGGTTAACCTGCGCAGCTGGGGCCGCCAAAGAGTCGGCAAAGCTTTGCGCTTGGGCGCGGCTAATTGTTGCCCCCAATGCCGTTAGCAAAAAGAAGACGATTAAAAGGCGGCTGGTAAATTTGGGGCATTTCATAGCAGAAAGTTAAATCCGCAGCGAAATACGACCGAACATCATGAGTCAACCTAATTAATATACTAGAATTAAAGACATTATTTTATTACCTTATGCAAGTGCAAGTTATTGATAATAAGATAACTGATTGCTAATTATCAGACTTTGAATTAGTGTTTTTTTGACATATACCCCACACCTTTTTCCTGTGACTGAACAAGAAGTGAATACCCTGCTGGCCAAGCTGCCAGTGCTAAAAGCCGAGATTGCCAAGGTCATTGTGGGCCAGGAAACCGTGCTGGAAGAAGTGCTGGTAGCGCTGCTGGCCGGCGGGCACGCCTTGCTGGAAGGCGTGCCCGGCCTGGCCAAAACCCTGCTGGTGCGCACCCTGGCATCGGCCACCGATTTGCCGTTTCGCCGCATTCAGTTCACGCCCGACCTGATGCCGACTGACATTCTGGGCACCGAAGTGCTGGAAGAAGACCACGGCACCGGTCACCGGTCCTTCAAGTTCAACCCCGGCCCCATTTTCGCCAGCCTTGTGCTGGCCGATGAAATAAACCGGACGCCCCCCAAAACCCAGGCCGCCCTGCTCGAAGCCATGCAGGAAGGCCACGTGACCTACGCCGGTACCGAGCACGCGCTGCCCAAGCCGTTCTTCCTGCTGGCCACCCAAAACCCTATTGAGCAGAGCGGCACCTACCCCCTGCCCGAAGCCCAGCTCGACCGGTTTCTGCTGTACGTGCGCATTGGCTACCCCACGGCCGAGGAGGAGCTGGCGGTGCTGCGCGGCACCACCGGCGCGGCCGGCCAACAGGTGCAGCCCGTGCTGGGCGGCGCCGACATCCGGCAGCTGCAGCAACTGGTGCGCCAGGTGAGCCTGAGCCCGGAGCTGATGGATTTTGTGAACCGCCTGGTGCGGGCCACGCGGCCGGCCACGTCGGAGGTAAAGTTTATTCAGGACTACGGACGCTGGGGCGCCGGGCCACGCGCTGGCCAGGCACTCATCCTTTGTGCCAAAGCCCGGGCTTTGCTCCACGGCCGCTTCGCCGCCACGTTGGAAGACATTCAGACCCTGGCGCCGCCGGTGCTGCGCCACCGGGTGCTGCTCAATTTCAACGCCGAAGCGGAGAACCTGACCGCCGACGATGCCGTGGTGGCGTTGCTGAAAGCGGTAGCCGTATAGTGGATAGATGAACGTCATGCTGAGCGCAGTCGAAGCATCTCGCGTGCAGTGGTGACTCAATCAATTGGAGTTAGTGGTGGCACGCGAGATGCTTCGGCTGCGCTCAGCATGACGTTTTAGAACCGTTAACTGTTAACTGCTAACTCTAATTGAACAATGCTTACTCCCGAACTTCTCCATGGCCTGCGCAACTTGTCTTTGGCTGCCCGGCGGGCGGCGGAGGGCTTCCTAAACGGCGCGCACGCCAGCCGGCGGCACGGCGCGGGCATGGAGTTCAGCCAGTACCGCCCCTACCAGCCCGGCGACGACCTGCGCCGCCTGGACTGGCGCCTGGCCGCGCGCTCGGACCGGTACTACCTGCGCGAATCGGAAGTGGACACCAGCCTGACCGTGCACCTGCTGCTTGATGCCAGCGCGAGTATGAACCACCGCGACGACAACGGCCTCACCAAGCTCGACTACGCGCGGCTGCTGCTGGCATCGTTGGCCTACCTGGCCCAGCAACAGGGCGATTCCGTGGGCCTCACCATTCTCAGCCCGGCTGGCCTGCGGCACCTGCCCGCCCGGGCCGATACCCGCCAGCTGCCCCGCATTTACCACGCGCTGGCAACTGCGGAGGCGGCCGGCACGTTTCCGGATTCGGCCACCCTGGCCCCGCTCACGGCCCGGCGCCAGCGCGCCCTCACGGTGTGCGTGAGCGATTTGTACGAGGAGGAATCGGAGATAAACGCCCTGCTCACCCGGCTGCGGGCCGTGAGCGGCGACGTGCTGCTACTACACGTAATGGCCCATAATGAGTTGGCCTTCAGCTATCATGGGGCCGTTACGTTCCGGGACCTGGAAAGTGGCCGCACCATGCAGCTCGATGCCGACCAGCAGCGCCCCGCCTACCAGCTGCAGCTGCAGCAGTGGCTGCGCGACACCGCCCAGGCCGCTCGTGGCAAGGGCTTCGACTACCACCTGCTCAGCACGGCCGAGCCGCTGGACCAGGCCATGCGGGAGTTTTTGCGCCGTCGCATCACGGCCGGATAGCACCTGTGGTGGCCCCGGCAGAAACGCAGTGAGGCCACCTGCGCGGTTTTGGGCCGGGAATTGCTTGGTGATATGTAGCGTTCAATAGCCGAATGCCCGTATAGCTTTCTTTTAGCCGACTTATGAAACGTATTCTTGCCCCCTTCGCGCTTGCTGCGCTGATGTTTACGCTGGCCACAGGGCTGGCCTGCGCGCAGACCACCACCACAAAGACCACTCCTGCGGCCAAAGCGCCAGCCGCCACCACTACTAAAACCGCGCCCGCTACTTTGGAACAGGACCTTCGCACATTCAGCAACTGGGTTGACGAAAAACTCGAGCTTCCCATGGCCAACGTGCGCCTGGACTGGGCCACGCTGGAAAGCGACTACACCCGTATGACCAAGCGCCTCGACAGTGCCGCCGTGGGGCTGTCGGTGCAGTCGAAGCGCGAATACCTCGGCCAGAAAGCCCGCTACAAAGCCTGGGCCGCCGAAAACGGCCACCCCGTGCCCGAAACCATACTGGTGGGCGAAGCCCGCGACAACGCCGTGGACAACGTGCAGCGCAAGCTGCTGAACACCTCGGCGCCCATCAACCGGGCCATGGCCAGCGACCTGCCCAACCTGTATGCCCAGCTGGTGGAATCGACCAACGCCCAGCATCGCACCTGGACCAAGACCAACTGGGACGAAGCCAATCTGGTGCTGGGCCGCCTCAACGCCCGCTACGACCAGGTGGGCAGCCAGCTTACTATCGAAGACCGGGTGCGGGTACGTTCGCTACAGGCCGAATTCCGTGCCCAGGAAAAAGCACGCGACCTGAAAAGTATTCTGAACGGCTTGTAATAGCGGGGAAGCGTCCTGTATTCCGGGCCGGCAGCGCACGGGCTATAAAGATTCAAAGTCCTTTAAACGCGTAGCGATTGATAGTGGCGAGTGGTAAAAGGAAGGCAGCGCCTACTTTTACCACTTTCTTTTTGGCCGCCCTGCAATGGTGGTCCGCCATTACGCGTCTGTGTTCTGGTTTCATCCTGCTTCGCCTTTGTTCACCCTGCTATCCCCGTCTGCGCTGTTGGCCTTGCTGGGGTTATTGGTGCCAATTGCCATCCACTTATGGAACCGCCGGCCCGGCCGCGAGATAGCCGTGGGCAGCCTGCGCTGGCTGGCCGCCGGCGCCAATCGCCGCCTGCGCAACCTGAAGCCCGAACAGTTGTGGCTGTTGCTATTGCGCGCCAGCCTGCTGGCCGTGCTGGCCGTGGCGGTGGCCGGGCCGGTGTGGCAGCAGCTGGTGCCCCGCGGCCGGGGCCAAGTGCTGCTGAGCCCCCAGGTAATTGGCACGCCCGCTTTTGCAGCCCTGCGGCCCACGGTCGATTCGCTGCGCCGTCGCGGCTACGCCTTGCGGTGGCTGACTCCGGGGTTTCCTAAAATGTCGCGGGCCGCATTGCGGGCCGACTCCCTGGGGCAGCGCGATAGTGCGCGCCTGCTTTCCGGCAGTACCGCTTTAACTTCCGCATCCTATGCGGAGCGGGTCCGGCAAGCGGCTGGTGCTTTTGCGGGGCAGCCCCTTTTTGTGGCCACGCCCGCCACGCTGAGTGGTTTTCAGGGCTTGTTGGCGCCGCTCCCGGCGAGAGTCACCTGGCAAACGCTGCCCGTGGGCACCGCCACTGCGTGGGTGCAGGCCGCAGCCTTCAGGGGGGATAGTTTGCGCCTGCTGATGGGAACGAGTGATGAAAACCAAACTGCTTTTCGGTGGACGTCCATTGCCAAGCCCCCTCCCAACGGAATGGTGCGCCCGGCGGGGACGCCCGCTTATCGGCTGGAAGCCGGCAGCCTGCAGCCGCTGGCTGGTGCCAAGGCAAGCCGGGGCAAAGCGCTGCCTGCTGTTCTTGTTCGCACCCAGCCATTGCGCGTTGTCATTTATTCAACACCGGAATACGCTCTGGATGCGCGCTACCTGCAGGCTGGTGTGCGCGCCACGGCCCCCGGCCTGGCCGTGCCGCTGGCGCTGAGCACTACCACGGCCCCTCCCCCGGCCACAACGCCCACCGACTGGCTGTTTTGGCTGAGCAGCGCGCCATTGCCCGCCGAGTGGCAGGCGGCCGTGCGCAAAAGCGGCACCAAGGTGTGGCAGGAAACCACAGGTGCCGGAGTGGCCGATATCAGCCGCCTTTTGCCCATATCTGCCGATGAAGTGCCGGCCATGATAATGAAACGTCAGCGGCCTGACTCACTGGCCGCGAGTACTGCCTCCGCGCTGTGGGTAGACGGCCAGGGCCGGGCCGTGCTCTCGCGGCTGGCACAGGGCCAGGGCGCTATTTACAACTTACACACGCGCCTGAACCCCAACTGGAGCAACCTGGCGGATAGCCCCGCGCTGCCCACCCGGCTGCTGGCACTTCTTCAGCCCGAAACAACCGACGCACTGCTTCCCGGGCAGCGAAGTGGCCCCGACCAAGCCCTGGCCGCCCAGGACCAGCGGGCGTTGGACCCTGCCCAGCTTTACGCCAGTACCGCCGCCCCGGCGGCGCAGGCCGCCGCGCCGCGACCTCCCGCGCCACTGGCATCACGCCAGACGGACCTGCGGCCGTGGTTTGTGCTGCTGGCCGGGCTGTTGTTTGCCTGTGAACGTCTGCTCGCCCGTCGTCGGGACGGACAGCCTCAGCCCTCCCTTGTATGAGCCAGCCGGTAGCCCCCTCTCAAACGCCGGATATTGCAACGGCCCGCCACTTGGTTGCCGCCGCAGGCCGCAGCTACGCCTGGCGCCGTGCCGGTGCTGTTTTACTGCCGGCTACGGCCGGGGCGGGGCTGTTGCTGGCACTGGCGCGGCACTGGCCGGGTGCCCAGCTGCCGTTGCTGGCCGTGGCAGCCGTGGGGCTGCTGGGTGTAGTGCTGCTGCTCTGGCCGCTGCGCCTGATTAGCCCCGCCACCGTTGCCCCCCGGCTCGACCGGCAGTTTACAGCGCTGGAGGACAGCACGGGCTTGCTGCTTCAGCCCGATGACAACCTGAATTTACTAGAGCACCTGCAGCAGCAGCGCGTGGCCCAGCGCCTGCGCACCTTGCGAGAAAATGGCGGCTTAACGCTGCCGGTTTCGTGGCGAACATCGCTGGTGGTCACGGCGCTGCTGGGGCTGGCGGGCCTGGCGCTTTGGTGGTGGCCTGCCACTCCGAAGAGTGCGCCGGTGGCGGGAGTGCCGGTTCGGTTTTCTTCCTCGCCCGTGCCAGTAGCGGGGAAAGTCCCGCCGCGCATCGTGGAGACGCAGGTGCGGGTGACACCGCCTGCTTATACCCGTCTGCCCGCGTTTGCGCCGCCCCAGGCTTCTTTTCAGGGGCCGGAAGGCGCGCGGGTACGCTGGCAGATGCGCGTGAGTGGCAGCAGCCGCGCGGTGCCGGAAGTGGAAATTGGCCGCCAGCGGCTGCGCATGCAGGCAGTGGCCGGGCAGGCCGGTGTGTTCAGCGCCGAGTACACGCTGCGTAGCTCCGTGCTGTACCGGCTGCGCTTCGCGGGGACGGTGTCCGACGATTACGCTATTGAAGTCCGCGCCGACCAGGCTCCCATTATCCGCATCCAAACCCCAAAGCAGTACACCCTGGTTGAGTTTGGCGTGCGGCCCGAGCTGCCGGTGCGCGCTACCCTGCGCGACGACTACGGCCTGAGCCGCGCCGAACTGGTAATTACCGTGGCACAAGGGCAGGGCGAAGCCGTAAAATTCCGGGAAGTGCGGCGCGATTTGAGTGCCGCCGTGGGCGGGCAGCCCGCCCAGGCCAACCTGCTCAGCCAGCTCAACCTGCCCCAGCTGGGCCTGACCTACGGCGACGAGCTGTATTTCTACATTTCGGCCCGCGACAATGCTGGCCATTCCTCCCGCACCGATGCCTACCTCGTGCAATGGCAGGACACGGCCGTGGCCGACAGCCCTTCCGATATGGGCATGGGCGTGAAAGTAGCGCCGGCCTACTTCCGGAGCCAGCGCCAAATCATCATCGACACCGAAAAGCTGATTGCTGAAAAGCCAAAGCTCGACGCGGCCACTGTGGCCAGCCGGGCCAACGCTCTGGGCTTCGACCAGCAGGCGCTGCGCCTGCGCTACGGCAAGTTTATGGGCGAGGAAGTGGGCGGCAGCATGGGGGCCAGCGCGCCGCGTTCGCCCGTTGCCGAGGATGATGAAGACGGGCACGAAGAAACCGCCGCCGAGCACGCGGCCGAAGCGGGCGACCACAGCGGCCACGACCACCCCTCGCCACCCGCCACGTCGGCCATAGCGTCGCTCACGGCCGAAACCGACGCGCTGATGGACCCCTACATTCACAAGCACGACGATTCCGAAACCGCCGATTTTCTGGAACCTGCCGTGAAAGCCAAGCTCCGGGCCGTGCTCGACCAGATGTGGGCCGCGGAGCTGCGTCTGCGCACCGGACAGCTCGCCGAAGCCCGTCCCTACGAGTACCGCGCCCTCAAGCTGCTGAAAGAAGTACAGCAACAGACGCGCGCTTACGTGAAGAAAGCCGGCTTTGTGCCCCCGCCCATGCCCGAGGCCACGGGGCTCCAGGCATTGCTCGACGACACTTCGGTGGCGGAAAAGGCTCGTGTATTTGCCAGCCTCACGCCGGCGCTGGCGGCTACGCGCACCTCGTGGGGTGCCAGCCGGAGAGTTCATAACCATGGCGCTGCGGCAGCCTCCGTCCTCGTATCGGCAGCACCCCATTCCGAGCAGTTCCTGACTTTTTTGCTGCGCCAGGGCAACATTGCCTTCACTTCCTGGACGCTGAGCGTGGCCCTGCGGCACTGGCAGCCCACCGAGCCCGACGCGGCCGAGATTCTGCAGCCCTATCTAGTGTCGCCCAAACCGTTATTGTTCGAAAGCGCCCAACTAGCAGCCATGGCCCTGGCCGACCGCACGGGCCAGCAGTTGCCCACTTCCACCACTTTCACGCCCATGAACCACTCCAATTCCTCCGAAAACCGTGTGTCTGCTTTGGAGCGGGTAGTGGTCCTGAAAAGCACTGCCCTCTTCGCCCACACCCCCGAAAACGTGCTAAGCAGCATCGTGCCCATCATGAAAGAGGTGAATTTTCAGGAAGGCGAGAAGATTTTTGCCAAGGGTGACATTGGCACGTCCCTTTTCATCTTGCACGACGGACAGGTGGGCGTTTTCAACGGCAATCAGCAGCTGGCAACCTTCGGACCCGGCGATTTTTTCGGGGAGTTGGCGCTGCTCGACACCGAGCCCCGCTCCGCCTCTGCCGCGGCCCTGAGCCAGGTGCTGGCCTTTCGCCTCGACCAGGAGGATTTTTACGACGTGATGGAAGAGCGCGGCGAGGTGCTGCGCAACATTCTCAAGATGCTGTGCCAGCGCATCCGGCTGCAAAACGAGAAGATGCGGGAAATGGCTGCCTGAGCAGCAGTTCAGCAGTCTCAGGTGCATACCCGGCGGTCATGCTGAGCGTAGTCTAAGCATCTTTACCGCAGTAGTAAATCAATGGCTGCAACGAAGCGGTAGAGATGCTTCGACTACGCTCAGCACGACGTTCTCTTGGTGGCACTCGGGTGCTTCGGCGGGCTATTCTACTACTTCGTAGATTTTAACTGGCTGCGCCTTGTTTTTGAGCTTTACTTCGCTTACAAACTTGCACTGAAAGGACTCCTTTACTTTGAGGTAAACGGCTTCGCTGATGATAATCTGGCCGGCTTTGCCCACCGACTGCAGCCGCTGGGACGTGTTCACCACATCGCCGATAACGGTGTAATCCAGCCGCTTAAGCGACGCCGAGCCGATGTTGCCGGACACGACTTCGCCGGTGTTCACGCCAATGCTCACTTCGGGCCGGTACTCGAAGCCCGGAGGCAGCGTGGCGTTGCTCTGCCGCAAAACCATGCGCGCCGACAGCGCCGCGTCGATGGCCCGGTCGAGGTGATGCTCGCCCCGGAAAACAGCCATCACAGCATCGCCCATGAATTTATCAACGTGGCCGTTTTGCGCAATTACCTCCTTCACTATCAGGTCGAAGTAGGTATTGAGCAGGCTCACCACGTCGGTGGGGGCGAGCTTTTCGGCGAGGCCCGTGAAGCCGCAGATGTCCAGAAAAACCACCGTGGCCTCTACCGTTTCGCTGGCCAGCAGGCGGTTCTCAAAATCCGGCCGGGTCATGAAATTCAGCACCGTTTCGTCGACGTACATCTTCAGGATGTTGTTTTCCTGGATGGCGCGCAGCGTGTCGCGCAGCTGGCGCACCTGGTCGGCGGTTTTCTCAATGGTCAGTTCCAGGTCGGCAAAATCGACGGGTTTCACCACAAAATCGAAGGCCCCCCGGTTCATGGCGGTACGCAGGTTGGCCAGGTCGCCGTAGGCCGATACCATGACCGTTTTCATGGCCGGATGCTGGGCATGGGTCAGGCTGAGCAGGGTCAGGCCGTCCATCACCGGCATGTTGATGTCGCTTAGAATAACGGACGTATCGGGGTTTTCCGAAATGCGGTCAAGCGCCTCCTGGCCGTTGTTAGCGAAAATGAATTCGTAGACACTTTCCCGGATTTTGCGCCGAAACTTCTGCTTGATGAGCAGCTCAAGGTCGGCTTCGTCGTCGACTACCAGAATTTTCGTCTTCATAATAAAAGCGTTGGAGCAGCGGCCCGAAAGTAGCGCACCGGACCTCAACGAGCTTGACGAAGTGCCGGGCGTTTGGGATGCCGCTATGGCAATAAATGCCTTAATTTTTCTTTCAGCGCACCGAAATCTACGGGTTTGGTAAGGAAATCATTGGCCCCCAGCTCCATGGCTTGCTGGTAGCTTTGGTCGTCGCCGTAGGCCGTAATCATCATCATGGTAGTAGGCGGCATCTCAAATTCTTCCTTCACGTGGCTCAGCAGCTCCAGGCCGCTCATGCCGGGCATGTTGATATCGGAGAGGATGATGAGTACCTCGGAGCTGTGCTTACGCATAAACGTCATGGCTTCCTCGCCCGAGAAGGCAAAGCTGAAGCTCATTTCGCCACTGCGGATTTCACGCCGGAACCGCTGCAGGAACAGGTCGCGCACATCGGTTTCATCGTCAACGACCAGAATTTGCATGAGGGTACTTTTCAGGAGTTGTGTTGGACCAAAGTTAGGGCTTGCGGCGGGTTAAGCAGGCAGGGCCAGAATAAATTCAGTGCCCTGGTCTTCCTGGCTTTCTACGGCCAGCGTGCCGCCGTGGCCGGTGGTCACAATGTCGTGGCTCAGCGAGAGGCCCAGGCCCGTGCCCTCACCCACGGGCTTGGTGGTGAAGAAGGGCTGGAAAATTTTGGACCTCACCTTCTCCGACATGCCCGTGCCATTGTCCCGGATGCGGATTTCTACGCCTCCGGGCACGGCTTGCGTCGTCACGGCCACCTCGGGCGCATAGGCTGCTCCGAGGTGCTGGCGCTGGCGCTGCTGCACGGCATGAAACGCGTTGGTGAACAAGTTGATGAGAACGCGACTCAGGTCTTGTGGTACCACCGGCACGTCTGCCAGCGACGCATCGAAGGACGTGGTGAGCTGCGCGGTGAAGTCCCTCTCCTTGGTGCGCAGGCCCTGGTAGGCCAGCCGCAGGCTTTCGTCGACCAGGGCGTTGAGGTTAGTGAGCTCGCGCTGGCCGGTGCCGGTGCGCGAGTGCTCCAGCATGCCCTTGATGATGGAAGTGGCCCGCTGCCCGTGCTGGCTGATTTTTTGCAGATTCTGTTTGAGGCCAGCCAGGATTTCCTGTTCCAGCCCGGCGTTGCGGGACGGGCCCTGGCCGGTAGCGGCGTGGTGCTCGCCGGTTATCTCGTCTACCAGTTCGGTGCTCACTTCGGCGAAGTTCTTCACAAAGTTGAGCGGGTTCTGCAGCTCGTGGGCAATGCCGGCGGTGAGTTCGCCCAGAAAAGCCATTTTTTCGCGCTGCACCAGCTGCTCCTGCGCGGTCTTTAGCTCGGCCAGTGACTGCTCCAGGGCCTCTTTGGCGCGCTGCTGCTGGCGGGCGTGGCGCCACAGCAGCAGCGCCAGCGCCACCAAGCCCACCACGCCCGCTACCAGACCATAAGTGCGGTACCGGGACTTGAGCGCCGCTTGGCTGGCGGCTGCGGCTTGGGCACGCTGCTGCTCGCGGTAGTTGAGGCGCTGCACGGACATCACCTTTTCCTGGCCAAAGAGCGTGTCTTTCATCACCAGCATCAGGCTCTGGTACTTCAAGGCACTGTCGGCCGGACCGCGCTTTTTAAAATCCTGGGTGAGCAGGGTGCTGGCGTTGAGCACGCCCCGCAGGAAGCCGTTGGTTTGGGCGGCCTGCGCCCCCAGACGGGCGTAGTAAATGCTGGAGTCGGCCTGGCCCTGCTGCTGGTAGAGTGTGGCCAGGCCCACATATGCAAAGTTGAGGCTGCGCAAGTGCTGCACTTTCTTCGATTCGGCAATGCTTTGGCGGTAAAAATCCCGCGCCTCAGCCAAGCGGCCCTGCTTGCGGGCCACGTTGCCCAAGCCATACAAAATGTAGTTGGTGGGGGTGCGCAGGCGGCGCGCCAGCGCATGGGCCCGCTCCTGGTATATCTGGGCCGAATCCAGCTCATTAAACAAGTCATAGGCCAGGCCAATGTTGCTGAGCTCGATGACAACGCGGCGCTGGTCGCCCAGCTTCTGGCCAATTTTCAGGGCCCGGAAGTAATAATCCAGCCCCTGCTGCTTGTCGCGCAGGTACACGTATATAATGCCAATGCTGCGCAGGTTTTGCGCCTCCAGAGCCGGGTCGCGGGTGGCCTTGGCTATGCGCAGCGACTGCTGAAACAACTCCAGAGCCCGAGCCAGATTGCTTTCCCGCAACGCCGCCCCAAGGCGGTTCAGGGCCTCTCCTTCGCCGTTCCGGTAGTTCACACGCCGCGCCAAAGTCAGCGCCTTGATGGCGTAAACCGCTGCCGAATCGGTGCGCTGCGTCCATAGCTGGTCGCTAACCTGACACAGCAGAATTACCCGGTCGTAATCGGTCTGCGGCAGCGACAAAAGGTATCGCAGGCTGTCGATGGCCCGGCTTTGGGGTGGGGGTGGCAACGCCCGTGCCGGCGCCGCCGCCACGCCAAGTAGCAGCAGCACCAGCATAAGGCTGAGCCGGCGAAACATGTAATTAAACAAAATGCATTTAAAAAGAATTGGCAATATACTAAAGCTTATACATAGGATTGCAAAGCTGACCGTAAAGCGGCCCCAATTCTGGTTATCAATAGCTTAGTTTCTCGCGAGGCAAGTATATCACAACCCTTTTCATGCTTTTTTTGTTCTTAACAAAATCTGGCATAACAGGAAAAATTTACAATTAGCTCTGGCGCTTGCCTGCATCCTACCAAAGGTTCTCGTGCCAGCATAAGCCAAGCCCCATTACAGCGTCTCAGCCGGAAACGGTGGCTTTCCTTACCCGGTGGGCTGCTACTGCCAGCAACACCCAAAAGGCCACGAACTAAACAAATCAATAGAATTTGATTCGGAAGCAATGCACAACTTGCTCACAAAACGCCCCAATCCGGAGCTTACTGATGCTGCAAAGGGCCTCTGATTCAGGATTGAGAAGGCCCGCAAAAGGGCGGCGTCCGGGAGTGTTTTCCAGGCCTGCACTTAGCGACTACCCGTTTCTTGCTTAATGGCTGTTTAGGCTCCTTTGGAACACGGTTTCGCGCTACTGCCGCCTCCATGCCCCGGCGTGTGAACCGGAGGCACCTCTGCCACCTGCCAGCACGCCAACCTGGAAACCGCCTTTAGCTCACCTGACCAACGGGCAGGCCAATCAGGAATTCGGTGTTGCCGGGCTCAGAATCTACGGTGAGGGTGCCGCTGTGGCCCTGCGTCACGATGTCGTAGCTGAGCGACAGGCCCAGACCGGTGCCTTCGCCGCTGGGTTTGGTGGTGAAGAAGGGCTGAAAAATCTTCTGCTGCACCGCTTCCGGAATGCCCAGCCCATTGTCGCGCACCCGGATTTCGACCAATCCCTCCGCCAGACGCGTGCTCAACGACACGGTGGGAATGTAGCCCCGCTCCTCCGTGAGCTGGCGCTGGCGCACGGCGTAGAAGGCGTTGCTGAACAGGTTGAGCAGCACCCGGCCCAGGTCGGGGGCTATGGCTTCTACTTCGGGCAGGGCAAGCTCAAAATCCGTGACGAGGGTGGCATTGAAGGACTTGTCTTTGGCCCGCAGGCCTTGGTAGGCCAGCCGCAGGTATTCTTCGGCAAGGTGGTTGACGTTGGTGGGAAGGCGCTCCCCGGTGCTGGTGCGGCTGTGCTCCAGCATGCCCTTCACAATGCTGGCGGCCCGCTGCCCGTGGTGGTGTATTTTCTGCAGGTTCTGGGCGATGTCGTCGAGCAGCTCGGCTTCCAGGCCGGGTTCGCGCTGGGGGCGGGCCTGTTCTTCGCGCAACTCGCTGAGCATCTCCAGGCTCACGTCGGCAAAGTTGTTCACGAAGTTGAGCGGGTTCTGGATTTCGTGCGCAATGCCCGCCGTGAGTTCGCCCAGGCTGGCCATTTTCTCGGATTGCACCAGCTGGGCCTGGGCGGCGCGCAGGTCCGTGAGGGCGGCCCGCAGCTCGGCGGCCTGGTGCGTAAGGGCAGCCGTGCGTTCGACCACCAACCGCTCCAGTTCCACGTTCTGGGCCTCAATCAGGCGCTTGGCCTTTTCCTCTTCTTCGCGCAGCACCCGCTCTTTTTCCAGGGTTATTTTCTGGTTTCGCGCAATGATGATGAACGTTATCAGCCAGATAATGGAAAATCCCTGAGTGGTGTCCACCAGGGTGTCGTACTGCTTTAGCACATGGCCATCGGAGCCCAGCAGGATGTACTCAATGATTTTGGTGAGCAGAAACGGAGACAGGGCCAGCAGCAGCGAGCGGGCCGGGCGGTAGTCCCGCAGCGCAACCAGCACCGCCCCAATGGTGAGCAGCACAAACAGCCAATAGGCATCGGGCAGCGTCGCCGACTTCAGGTTCAGCACAAGAATGCCGAAGGCCAGTACCGCGGCCGGCACCCAGAGGTAGTCCAGGAGCTTGTTCCACCGCGGCAGCCGGCTGGGCAAATCCAGAAACTTGCGCATTCCGCGAATGAGCAAATAACCCATTATGGCCAAAAACAGAAGTTCACCGTAACCGGAGGCGTTGTTCATTGCAGAAGGTAGGCAGAAGTAGCAGGTGCAAGTTAGGCACTTCGACGAAAGCGGTGAAATATCTGGGAGCCATTACTGGGGCCCACCTTCTCCAGTGGCTCCCAGCGGTTTCCGCGGGCGTTTGGCCGAAGCCTGTTTACTGCGGCAGAGTGATGATGAATTCGGTTCCCACGCCCTCCTGGCTCTCCACCGTGAGCGTGCCGCCGTGCCCCTTGGCCACGATGTCGTGGCTCA
>NZ_MDZC01000122.1 GCF_001816165.1 Hymenobacter glacialis | reverse complement strand
TCGCGTCCTTCGTCGCCTCTGAGACCCTAGGCATCCCCCGTGTGCTCTTGCTTACTTCGCTTTCGTACCGCTGACCCCATTGCTGGGGTCTGCTCATTCCCTTGCGAGAACAAGCGCGCTACGCTTCGTTTTTGTTACCCCTTACGTCAAAGAACGTGTACTACTCTGGTGTTTAGTAGTGTCGAGACTGACTTCCTATCGAAGTCAGTCGGTATTATTAAAGTGGAGAATAACGGAGTCGAACCGTTGACCCCCTGCGTGCAAGGCAGGTGCTCTAGCCAGCTGAGCTAATCCCCCGAGTTTCGTTTCCAGCAGCAATCCCGCTGGTTACAGTGGGCCTGCGTGGACTCGAACCACGGACCTCTACATTATCAGTGTAGCGCTCTAACCACCTGAGCTACAAGCCCGGGTTTCGACGATACCCGAAGGCAAGCGTAGAATCCGTATTCAAATATTATTTGAATGAGAAAACAAACAAAAACGTAAGCACCAAGCAGCACTTGTCGTAATATAACATCGTGAGCAAGGTCGCTCCAGAAAGGAGGTGATCCAGCCGCACCTTCCGGTACGGCTACCTTGTTACGACTTAGCCCTAGTTACCTGTTCTACCCTAACTGGCTTCGTTGCGG
>NZ_MDZC01000121.1 GCF_001816165.1 Hymenobacter glacialis | reverse complement strand
CTTCGCAATCGGTGTTCTGGAGGGTATCTATGCATTTCACCGCTACACCCTCCATTCCGCCGCCCTCGTCTGTACTCAAGCCGTCCAGTTTCCAGGGCAGTTCCACTGTTGAGCAGTGGGCTTTCACCCCGGACTTAAACGGCCGCCTACGCACCCTTTAAACCCAATAAATCCGGACAACGCTTGCACCCTCCGTATTACCGCGGCTGCTGGCACGGAGTTAGCCGGTGCTTATTCCTCAGGTACCGTCAGTAGGGGACGCATCCCCTTTTTTCTTCCCTGAGAAAAGCAGTTTACGACTCAGAAAGCCTTCGTCCTGCACGCGGCATGGCTGGGTCAGGCTCTCGCCCATTGCCCAATATTCCCTACTGCTGCCTCCCGTAGGAGTCGGGCCCGTATCTCAGTGCCCGTGTGGGGGACCAGCCTCTCAGCTCCCCTAGCCATCGTCGCCTTGGTGAGCCGTTACCTCCCCAACCAGCTAATGGCACGCAGCCCCATCCGAATCCAATAAATCTTTAACTGTTGCCCGATGCCGGACTGCAGTTTTATGCGGTATTAATCCGCCTTTCGGCGGGCTATCCCCCAGATTCGGGTAGGTTGGCTACGCGTTACGCACCCGTGCGCCACTATTGT
>NZ_MDZC01000120.1 GCF_001816165.1 Hymenobacter glacialis | reverse complement strand
CCTGGCCGTGACCATCAACGCCGCGCCCATGCCCACGCCCATTGTCACCATCGTGCAGCCCACGTGCCTGCTGGTCACGGGCTCGGTGAGCGTCACGGCCCCACTCTCCGGCGCCACCTACACCCTGGTGGGAGTGGGCGCCACGGCGGGCGTGTCCTTGACCTCCGCCGCGGGCGTGTTCACCAACTTGGCTCCCGGCACCTACAGCCTGAGCGTGGCGGTGAATGGGCTGGTTTCGGCCGCGTTGGCCGTCACGATTAACGCCGTGCCTGCGGCCCCGGCCCGGCCCATTGCCGTGGTGGTGCAGCCCACAAGTGTGCTTACTACAGGTTCAGTAACGGTTACGGCCCCGGTATCCGGCGGCATTTATGCTTTGGTGAAAGTAGGCGCCACTGCTGGAGTCTCGCTCACGTCCACCACGGGCATATTCACCGACTTGGCCCCGGGTACATACAGCTTGAGCGCGACGCTCAACGACTGCACTTCGCCAATCTTGACTATTATAATTGATGTCGTGCCTGGTGCTCTGGCTCAGCCTGTTGCCGTGGTGGTGCAGCCCACGTGCGTGCTGGCCACCGGTTCGGTAACCGTGACTGCGCCTTTGTCCGGCGGGGTATACACCCTGGTGGGTGC
>NZ_MDZC01000119.1 GCF_001816165.1 Hymenobacter glacialis | reverse complement strand
GCCTGGCCACCCGCTACGAAAAAACCGTTGTGTCTTTCTTAGCCTTCTGGCACGTGGCCGCCGCACTCGATTGGTTGCGCTGATTGTCCTCACGCTCTAGGGGATGAACCTGCCGATTACTGAAAAAAAGTGGAGGCCTACGTGGCCAGTTACGCCGCCTGCTTTTGTCCGCGCCTACACGGGTAACGGGCGCATTGCCAGCAATACATCAAAGGATTATTCCACGCCTGTCGCAGCAACGTGGAGCGGATGAGCGAGCGCCTGCCCGATGCCAGCTACGACGTGCTGCACCACTTTATCAGCGTTTCGGACTGGGACGGGCAGGCCGTGATGGACGAGGTTGCCCGCCGGGTGCAGGTCACGCTCGGCGCGGTGGCCGGCGAGCAGGGCCTGCTGCTGGACGAGTGCGGCTGGGAGAAGGCGGGCACCAAAAGCGTGGGCGTGGGCCGGCAGTACATCGGGCAGGTGGGGAAAATCAGCAATGGGCAGGTGGGCGTATTTGCCGTGCTGAGCCGAGGGACTTCGGCGGGTTTGGTGGGCGGGCGTTTGTACCTGCCCCAGGCCTGGAGCGCGGACGCGGGCCGCTGCGCCCAGGCACGGGTGTCCCTAGAGCCTGTTATGCACTGTTGGAGTGCCTGGCGAGCATAATACACGTAAAGACGACGAAGTGGAGTTGCTGCAAGGTGCTGCTAAGCCGCTCGTAGT
>NZ_MDZC01000118.1 GCF_001816165.1 Hymenobacter glacialis | reverse complement strand
GTTCTATGTACTTAACTGCAAGTTATTTATTCAATGATAGGGGCCGTTCGTGAAGTCGAAAGAGGCGGAAGATTACTTGGTATGTGCACCCACCGAGCCTGTACATTTGAGCATCGCAATAATCTAGTTCTGCTTTGCCGCTCCCTTTCATGAAAATCTACCCACTCCTGATGCTGGGAGCCCTGCTGGGCCTGAGCCAGTGCCAGAAAAAAGACCCCGCCCCGGTGGACCAGTTGCCCCCGGCTACCCAGACCGGGGCCAACACCTTTGGCTGCCTGCTCAACGGCCAGCCCTGGACCCCCAACGGGAATAACGGAGTGCCCAATTACCGCGTGAGCTACGACCCTGGGTATGCCGGCGGCAACATCAGTATCCGAGCCTATCGCTATTTGAACGCAAGTGATAATTCTCAGCAATACATGACCCTGGGGGGAAACAGGATTGACCGGCTCGGCAGTTATCCGCTCGTGTTGGTGGGAGACCGAACGGTGTTCTACTATGATAGAAATCTACCGGCCCCCTGTAATGAGTACCGGGACCCGCCCGTGTTGGCCTACCGAAAGGGCATCCTGAACATCACGCGCTTGGACCTGCAAGCCGGCATCGTCGCCGGCACTTTCTCCTTCACCCTCTACCAGCCCGGCTGCGACAGTGTGCGCGTCACCCAAGGGCGTTTCGACAAGAAGCTCTAAGCAGCCGACGTGTCACTTATTAGTTCGAGAAAACGGTGGGTC
>NZ_MDZC01000117.1 GCF_001816165.1 Hymenobacter glacialis | reverse complement strand
TGGTAGTCCACGCCGTAAACGATGGATACTCGCTGCCGGCGATACAATGTCGGTGGCTTAGCGAAAGCGTTAAGTATCCCACCTGGGGAGTACGCTCGCAAGAGTGAAACTCAAAAGAATTGACGGGGGCCCGCACAAGTGGTGGAGCATGTGGTTTAATTCGATGATACGCGAGGAACCTTACCTAGGCTAGAATGCGCGTGACCGGCCCAGAGATGGGCCTTTCCTTCGGGACACAAAGCAAGGTGCTGCATGGCCGTCGTCAGCTCGTGCCGTGAGGTGTTGGGTTAAGTCCCGCAACGAGCGCAACCCCTATGGTTAGTTGCCAGCACGTAATGGTGGGGACTCTAGCCAGACTGCCTGCGCAAGCAGTGAGGAAGGCGGGGACGACGTCAGGTCATCATGGCCCTTACGCCTAGGGCTACACACGTGCTACAATGGACGGTACAGCGGGTTGCCAACCAGCGATGGTGCGCCAATCCCGAAAAGCCGTTCTCAGTTCGGATCGGAGTCTGCAACTCGACTCCGTGAAGCTGGAATCACTAGTAATCGCGTATCAGCAATGACGCGGTGAATACGTTCCCGGGCCTTGTACACACCGCCCGTCAAGCCATGGAAGTTTGGTAGACCTGAAGCTGGTGCTCCGCAACGAAGCCAGTTAGGGTAGAACAGGTAACTAGGGCTAAGTCGTAACAAGGTAGCCGTACCGGAAGGTGCGGCTGGATCACCTCCTTTCTGGAGC
>NZ_MDZC01000116.1 GCF_001816165.1 Hymenobacter glacialis | reverse complement strand
CTAGAGCCTGTTATGCACTGTTGGAGTGCCTGGCGAGCATAATACACGTAAAGACGACGAAGTGGAGTTGCTGCAAGGTGCTGCTAAGCCGCTCGTAGTCGCGGGCCAACCGGCGAAACCGGCTGAGCCAAGCGAAGCTCCGTTCAACGACCCAGCGCCGGGGCAGGAGCACAAAACCGGTTTGGCCGTCCAGCTTTTTAACCACCTGCAAATCAATATCGTGCACCGCAGCGGCGTATTCCGCTTCTTCGCCCGTGTAGCCCTGGTCCACGAAGCCGACCTGCACCGTTTGGCCCGTGACGGCTTGCACCCGTTCGCATAACTCGCCCACCTGGTCGCGCTCCTGTGCGTTGGCCGGGGTGATGACCACGCTCAGCAACTGCCCGAGTGTGTCGACGGCAATGTGGGCCTTGCTGCCCTTGCGCCGCTTGCCGCCGTCGTAGCCGGCCCGGTGCCCGCTCTCGGGCGTGCTTTGCAGCACCCGTCCGTCGAGGATGACGGCGCTGGGCGTAGCGGGGCGGTCCAGCAGCATCCGCTGTAACTCGTTCAAATCGTGAACGATGTCTTCGAACACGCGGGCATCCCGCCAGCGGGTCCATTGCTGGTAGACCGCCGCCCAGAGCGGCAAGTCGTGCGGCAGGTAACGCCACTGGCAACCGGTGTGGCCCAGGTAACGCAAGGCGTTAAACAGGGCCCGCAACGGGTGCCGCCGCTGGGGCGCGTCCTCCCGCAGCAGGGCCAAATAAGGGGCTACAAACGCCCATTCGTCATCCTTCACATCAC
>NZ_MDZC01000115.1 GCF_001816165.1 Hymenobacter glacialis | reverse complement strand
AAGCAGCGCATTACCCGAGCGACATTTCTGACGATGAATGGGCCTTTGTATGCCCCTATTTGTGCTTAATGCGCGAAGACGCGCCCCAGCGGGAACACCCGTTGCGGGCGCTGCTCAACGGCTTGCGCTACCTGGCCCACACGGGTTGCCCCTGGCGCTACCTGCCCGGCGACCTGCCGCCCTGGTCCGCTGTCTACCAGCAATGGGAGCGCTGGCGCGATGCCCGCGTGTTTGAGCGTATCGTACACGATTTAAACGAATTGCAGCGGGTGCTGCTGGGTCGCTCCGCCACGCCGACCGCCGTTATTTTTGACGGGCGAACCTTGCAAAGCACGCCGGAAAGCGGGCACCGGGCCGGGTACGACGGGGCCAAGCGGCGCAAGGGCAGCAAGGCCCATATCGCCGTCGACACCCTGGGCCAGTTGCTGAGCGTCGTCATCACGCCAGCCAACGAACAAGAGCGGGCGCAGGTAGGCGAACTGTGCCGGCAGGTGCAGGAAATTACGGGCCAGACCGTGCAAGTCGGCTTTGGGGACCAAGGGTATACGGGGGAAGACCCGCAGTACGAGGCCGCCGTGCACGACATTGATTTACAAGTAATCGCCAAGCCCGAAGGCCAAACCGGGTTCGTCCTGTTACCCCGTCGCTGGGTGGTTGAACGCAGTTTTGCCTGGTGTAGCCGCTTCCGACGACTGGCCCGCGACCACGAGCGGCTCAGCCAGACCTTGCAGCAGCTGCATTTTGTCGTTTTCGCCTGCATTATGCTCGCCAGGCATACGAATAGTGCATAACAGCCTCTA
>NZ_MDZC01000114.1 GCF_001816165.1 Hymenobacter glacialis | reverse complement strand
CTAGAGCGTGAGGACAATTACCTTCGAGCAAACCCAAGTTAGCTTATGCGTCGTCACGAAATAACGGACCGGCAGTGGACGGTGGTTGCACCCCTGCTTTCGGGTAAGGCGACCGACTGCGGGGTTACGGCCAACGATAATCGGCTGTTTTTCAATGCCGTCGTGTGGCTCATGCGCACCGGGGTGCCGTGGGCCGACCTGCCCGAGCGCTTCGGCAAGCCGAATTCGGTCTGCCGTCGCTTCCGCCGATTGGCGCAAAAGGGCGTGTGGGAGGCCTTGTTTGAGGCCCTAAAAGCCCCGGAGTTGGAGTGGGTCATGCTCGATTCCACCATTTTACGGGCCCATCAGCACTCGGCGGGCCAAAAAAAAGCGCCCCCGCCGCTGAATGCCTGGGTCGTAGCCGGGGCGGAATGAGCACCAAAATCCACGCCTGCACCGATGCGCTGGGCAATGCCGTGCGCCTGCTGGCCACCGAAGGACAGGCAGGGGATTGCCCCCAGACCTTGCCCTTGCTCAACGGCTTGCGGCCGGGAAAAGTCTTGGCGGACACGGCCTATGATAGCGACGAAAACCGCGCTTATTGTGCGGAGCACGGCATCGAGGCCGTGATTCCCAGCCACCCCGGACGGGTGAAGCCGGCGGAAATGGACGAAGAAATCTACCGGGACCGTAACAAAATCGAACGCTTTTTTGGCCGTCTCAAACAGTACCGGCGCCTGGCCACCCGCTACGAAAAAACCGTTGTGTCTTTCTTAGCCTTCTGGCACGTGGCCGCCGCACTCGATTGGTTGCGCTGATTGTCCTCACGCTCTA
>NZ_MDZC01000113.1 GCF_001816165.1 Hymenobacter glacialis | reverse complement strand
GCACGGAATCGGCCATTTTCGCCTCAAAGCCCAACTCTATTTGGCGGGCCTAAAAGCCATGAATCAAGAGTTAGCTCAATTCACCGCGTAACATCAGTTCATAAGTGTGACGCACCTTTCTTGTGCCAAATTCCACACTCTGTCTATCGGTTATATATTCATTCGTTGGAAATTGCATGACTCCTAATGAATGAGGTCTTTTTGTTAGAAAGAATGCTATGTTTTCAATTTTACGCACTATTACGGAGCGATTAAAATTCTCGTGAATTATAATAGAATAGGCTACAGATTTTAAAATATCGTTATCTAATTCTTTATCAATAATTTTCCCATAAAGCCTTCTAAAATTTAAATACCTAGCCTCCAAATAATTATCTCTTCTCTGCTCTGCGGAAGCAATAGGAAAATCTAACTTATTGACAATGCTGTAGATGAAAAGCAAGATTATTACCCACATTTCATTCATCATGCTAGCTGCATCAGGAAAAACGTTCGCTTTAACTGACTGATGTTACGCGGATATTTAGGGGAGTGATTTACGTTTGGTGATGAGTTGCACACTGGATTTGTACACAGATTACCTGATTAGTTCGACGGGTCAAACGTCGGCCACGGGTTTATCACGGCTGCTGGATGGGGCCGTGAGTCACGACCAGGTCACGCGCTGGCTGAGTAGTTCGTATCTGGACTCTGAGCAGGTCTGGAAGCAGGCCAAGCCGGTGATTCGCGCGGCCGAGCAGCAGCGGGCGGACGACGACTTTGCGGTGCTACTCGTGGATGATTCCATCCTGGAAAAGGCCCACACGGACCCGAGTGCGTTGATTTGCACCCACTGGGACCATAGCAAGGGCCGCTTCGTCAAGGGCCTCAATTTCGTCAGCCTACTCTACCAGGCCGGCGAGCTGGCCCTGCCCATCGCCGTGGAACTCATCGAAAAAA
>NZ_MDZC01000112.1 GCF_001816165.1 Hymenobacter glacialis | reverse complement strand
CGATTGGCAGCGGCGGGCTGGGCAACGACGTGGCGGCCATCGGCAGCGGCGGCTGGGGCAACGACGTGGCGGCCATCGGCAGCGGCGGCTGGGGCAACGACGTGGCCGCGGCTTAAAAAGCGCAGGAGTAGCCTCCCGTTTCATGCCTATCTTGCCCTCCTGCTTTCGCAGTAGCTGTTTAGGCACCTCGCATGACGCAACACTCGCTCAGAAAATTGCTCTGTATCACAATCGCAGGATTGCTCTACAGTTGCTCTCCTCAGCGTGCTGATACTGATGTCATTCGGGTAAGATGGTCCCATGACCCGGAAACGCTGGACCCGTTCCAGTTCTCCAATCAGGCATCGCTGGATGCCGTCAACTTATTACACCTCGGGTTGCTGGAAGTCGATTTAACCCGACTCAAATACGCGCCCGTACTGGCCGAAAGCCTGCCCACCACGCACTTAATTGGCGATTCGCTCACCGAGCTTCGCTACACCCTACGAGCTGCGGCCGCCTGGGACAATGGGTGCCCCGTGCTGGCCAGCGACGTAGCCTTCACGCTGAAGCTGATGTTTTGCCCGGACCTGCCCAACGAGGCCGCCCGCGCCCGCTTCGGTTTTATTGAGGACATAACGACTACCGCGACTGCTCCGCGCCGCTTCACGCTGGTATGTCGGGGGCAGTCGCTGGAGTATTTGGTGGCCTCGGGAGACTTCCCCATTCTGTCCGAAGCAGCTATTGACCCGCGCGGGCAGTTGCGTCGCTACTCGTTGCGGGCTTTGCAGCGCCGGCCAGTAACGGCACCGGCCGATACCGTGCTGCTGGACGTGGCCCGGCGCTACCGGGCCGCCTCGCCGGACCAATTGCCCGGTCTTTTGCCAGGCTGCGGCCCATATGAATTGGTAGCGTGGGAAAGAGACCGGTACCTCACCCTCCGCCGCAAAACCAACTGGTGGCCCGACGCCCAGCTACAGCCCGTGCCCGCGGTGCTGCAGGCATTACCCAAACAGCTGGAATACGTCATCATTCCCGATGCGGCCACGGCCACGCTGGCCCTGCGGCGCGGCGATTTGGATGTGTATCCGCAAATGCCCGCACGAGAATATGCGCGCCTGCAAACTTCCCCCAGCACCAGCAACCCACTCAGGCTGTATTCCTCGCTTTCCTATAGTGTGGTGATGGCGGGCTTTAACACCCGGCAGCCGGTCTTGGCCGACGCCTTGACCCGCCAGGCTCTCAGCCATTGCTTCGATGCGGCCGGCCTGCTAGAAGCCACCCAGATGGGCGCGGGCACCCGCACTGTGGGCATCCTGAGTCCGGCCAATCGCATTAATTACAACGATAGCCTGGCGTTGATACCTTTCGACCTCAAACGTGCGGCAGCCTTGCTGCGCCAGGCCGGGTGGCAGCGCGGCCCCGAAGCCGACGCCGGATGGGTGCGCGCAGTGGCCAACCGCCCCCGCCAGCAGTTGGCCCTCCGGGTGCGGTACCGGGCCGAGGAGACCTTATTTGCGACCGTGGCCCTGCAATTCCAGGCGGCAGCAGCCAAAATAGGTGTGCCGGTAACGCTGCTCCCCACCGAATCCGGGACTTTTTCGTCTTCCGTGCATACTGGCGACTTTGATGTGTATGTGCGCATGCTGAACGGCAACCCCTTCATGTTCAACTTCACCCCCATCTTCCACTCCGAGGCCATTGGTGCGGGCAACACCACGGGGTTTGATACGCCAGCCAGCGACCACCTTATTGAGGCGATTACCACCGCAGAAACCGAGCAGCGCCGGGCCCACCTCCTGCGTAGGTTCCAGGCCCTGATGCAGCGGGAAATGCCCGTGGTGCCGCTGTTCTTTCTACCCAACCGGGTGGCCGCCAGCAGCAGCCTTACCGGTCTGCAGGTTTCCAGCCTTAAACCCGGCTATGCGGTGAAGACCTTGGTGCGGGCGCCGCAGCCTTCGCCTGCTCCGTAAGCATGGTTGGCGTGGCACTTCGGCGGCTGGCCCAGACGGGACTTGCGGTGTGGGCACTGGCTTCGGTGGTGTTTCTGCTGAGCTACCGGGACATCGATGCCGCGGTGCGGCTGGCCCTGCCCGATGCCACCGAAGCCACAGCCGGCCCGGGCGCTGGCAGCGCCGCGGACCAGGCCACCCAGCAAGCCGCCTTACGCCAGCGCCTAGGGCTCGACTTGCCCCTGTTTTACCTAAGCCGCACCACCGACCCGCAGCTGCATTGGGTGAAATGGCGCTGGAACGGTGCACACAACCAGTACCACCACTGGGCAATGGGACTCGCGCGCGGCAACTGGGGCGTTTCGTTCCGAACGGGGGAAGCCGTGACGGCCCGGCTGGGCCGGGCCTTGTCGTTTACGCTGCCGCTAACGGGCACCGCCGCTTTCCTGGCGGTGCTGTGCGCTTTCGGCTTAGGGCAGCGCCTTGCTAGGCGGCCGCGGGGGCACTCTTTGCTGCAGGCTGCCCTGGTGGTGCTGCACGCGCTGCCCCTGTTTGTGGTGGCTTTAGCGCTGCTGCTCACCCTGGCAAACCCGGAGGTAGTAGCCTGGTTTCCAGCCTACGGCCTCCAGGCCGCCGATGCCGGCCTTGATACCTGGAGCCAGGCAGGCCAATATGCGCTGCACTTGGTGCTGCCCGTTGCGGCACTCACGCTCACTGCGCTGCCTGAGCTTACGCTGCATCTGTCGGGGGCCCTCACCCGGGAGCTGCGCAGCGACTACGCCACCACCGCCCGCGCCAAGGGCCTGACCGAGCAGGCCATTATCCGCCATCATGCGCTGCGCAATGCCCTGCTGCCTACCATTACCCTCATTGCGGAGCTGCTTCCGGCCCTGGTAGCGGGCGCCGTGGTGGTGGAGGTAGTGTTTGCGCTTCCCGGCATGGGCCGGCTGCTGGCTGATGCCGCCGCCGCCCGCGACTACCCCGTGTTGGTGGGCGGGATACTGCTGATAGGAGCGGCCCGGCTGCTGGCCCTGCTCCTGGCTGACTTGGTTTATTTTTGGGCTGACCCGCGCATCCGGTGGCACTCCTGACCCCTGCTTTCCGTCGTTGGTCGCAGTGGCTGGCCGTGCTGTGGCTGGGCGTAGTGGTGCTGGTGGCCGCACTGGCGCCGGTGTTGCCATTGCCATACCCGCCCAACTCGCCGGACCTGGCCAACATTGCTACCCCGCCCTTGGAGGCCGTAGGGCATTGGCTGGGCACCGACCCGCAGGGGCGCGACGTGCTGAGCATCCTGGTGTTTGGGGCACGCACGGCGGTGTTGCTCACGCTACCCGCGGCGGTGCTGGCGGCGGTGCTGGGAGCTTTGGCAGGGGGCGCGGCGGGCTTCTGGGGCAATGCCACCCGGCTGGCCGTGCCATATTGGTTGCTGGGCGGTGGCGTGGGGTGGTGGGCCCTGCAACTGCCCGTGCCCCTATTAGGGCTGGTAGTAGCTGCCGTGGGGCTGGGCATGGCCCTTCTCTTTGGGGTGCGCAAGCAACGCTTCCCCAGCTGGCCCATCCCGCTCAATGCGGTGGTAGTGGGCGCTGCCACTACCCTGGACACCGTGCCCCGGCTGGTGCTGGTGGTGGCCATGGCGGCGGGCACGGGCGTTTCCATTCCGGGCTTGCTCGTCTTGCTCACGCTCACTTCCTGGCCACTTCCGGCACGGCTGGTGCGGGCCCAAATGCTGCGAGTGCGCACCCTGCCGTTTGTGGAGGCCGCGCAGGCAGCTGGCATTTCTCCGCAACGCGTGTGGATGCGTCACGCCTTGCCACACGCCTTGCAGCCGCTACGCACGTCTCTTCCGCTTAGCGTGGCGGGACTTTTGGGTCTGGAGAGCACACTGTCGTTTTTAGGCATTGGCCTGGCGCCCGATGTGGCCAGCTGGGGGCGGCTAATGGCCACCATCAGGAACGAGCCCAGTGCCTGGTGGGCTTTCGTTTTCCCGGCTTTATGCCTGATAATAAGCATTATAAGCCTCAATTCCCTGAGCCGACATCGTGCTGCTCAAGAGAAATTATTGCCGTAGTGTTGAGGCTCAAGCCCGCAAAAAAAAGGTCGCAATCTGGGGTGGTGAGAGGGGTCCCAATGTCACAAATGCGTGTTTTTTTCGAGTGATACAACCTTAAACCTGTCCTTTACAAGCACGACGCTATTTGGTGCAAATCAAATCGTTGACTAAACATATCACTGCAGAAGCATATATAAAACTCGGTTTTAAGGAGCAATTAATTGTGTTTTTTCAGCAGAAATAACAGGTTTTGCTTGTCTCATTTTCAGTAGTTATGTCCTTTTTCTAGACACAAAGCGCCTGTAACATTGTATGGCCTTACGGATGACTCGTCCTGTAATGCCACCCTACTTGCTCTCCTCTCTCTACCTAATTTGTTATGTATCTGCTTATTTATCCCTCTCTAGTCACTGCCAGGCGTATGAATACGCTTGTTCAGCCCGCTCACACTGCCTCGGTTGGTGTCGACTTTGTTACCCCCGACGGTATGATTGTGCCCCGTGCACTGGCCGAAGCCGCGCTACATGCCCGCACTGCCGTGATGGTAGGCGGCCTGCTGGTGGGCGTGTGGCCCCAGTCTTGAATTTCCTTTCCCGCTACTAATCCAGCCTGTTACTTTTTCAGCTTCTAACTCATCCTATCCGACTTACTTCTCTACCCATTCTATCCAGGTATTGTAATTTCTGCTCACTGGCTACCCCTGTTGAGTTTTAACCCGCCGTCTACCCCGGCGGGTTATTTTTTACTCAATTCACAGGGTTTTGGACTGCTACGAGGGCCACGCCTTCGGCAAACGTGCGTGGGGCATAGCCCAATTCGCGGCGGGCCTTACCGATGAGGAAGCCCGTGCGGGCCGGGCGCCGGGCCGGTTGCGAAAACGTGCTGGCATCTACTTTGGTAAGCAAGCGTTTATCAAGCCCAAAATAGTCGGCCACGTGCACCGCCATGTCGTACGGTGTCAGCATTTCGTAGCCGCTGAGGTGGTAGATGCCCTGTGCGCTATGGTGGGCCAGCAGCCAGCAGCCTTCGGCCAGGTCCTCGGCCAGGGTGGGCGTGCGCCACTGGTCAGCCACTACCTTAATGGGGGTGCCGGCGCGCAGGGAATCCCGCACCCACAGCACGATGTTGGTGCGGCCGTAGTCGTGGGCCACCCCATACACCAGCACGGTGCGGGCAATGGCCCACGGACTGGCACTGCCCTGCACCGCCCGCTCGGCGGCCAGCTTGCTTTCGCCATACACGTTGATTGGGCCGGGCACGGCCTCCTCGGATAAGGGCCCGGCGCTGCCGCTGAAAACAAAGTCGGTGCTCAGGTGCGTGAGGTGAACGGCGTGCTCCGTGCAGGCCTGCACCAGGTTTTCCACGGCTGTCACGTTTTGCAGCCAGCACGCGGCCGGGTGCAGCTCGCACTCATCCACATTGGTCATGGCCGCTGTGTGGATAAGGTGGGTGGGGCGCTCCTGCGCCAGCACGCGCCGCACCTGGGCGGCATCGGTCACGTCCAGGGTCAGAAAGCGCACGTCGGGGTAGAGCCCGGCAAGCTTGTTGGCACCGCGCGAGGTGGCTACCAGCTCCACCCCGGCCTGCTGCCGGAGCCGCCCCACCAGTTTCTGGCCCAGCAGTCCATTGGTGCCCGTGAGGAGGAATTTCATGGTTGCTGCGGGCTTAGTCTATTGGTTATTAAAGAGTGAGTCAGCGGTACGTATAGCCGTACAGCTCCGCTATTTTCTTGCGCTTGAGCTTGTCCACCTTCAGGGTCATTTTGATGTCCGCAATGGGGCGGTCGCGACCATCGCGGGAGAGAGCCGCGATTTTACTGATTACATCCAGGCCCTGTATCACCTGGCCAAAAACGGTGTACTGCCCGTCGAGAAAGTGGGTTCCTTCCCGGTTCTCGACGAGGTAAAACTGGCTGGCGCTGCTGGCCCGCTCGGGATTGGCAAAGTCGCCCTGGCGGGCAGCGGCCAGGGCCCCAAAATTGTGCTGGTGCCCGGCGCTGATTTCCGCAGGAATGGTGCCCTCGCCGGGCTGGCCCAGGCCGTCGTTGCTCGGGTCAGCGTCTTTGGAATTGGCATCGCCGCCCTGAATCATAAACCCGGGAATGACGCGGTGAAACGTGGTGCCGTTGTAGAAACCACCCTTGGCTTTCTTCAGGAAATTCTCTTTGTGCCGCGGGGTGTCGTCAAATAAAATCAGTCGAATGACGCCCTGCGAGGTGGTGACGGTCACTACCTCGTCCTTGTTACTTTTTTTGCCGGGATTGCCGGGTTTGCTGGCAGCCAGAACCGGGCCGACTAGCCATAGTAGGGCCAGAAACAACAGGCCCAGGCGTTGAAAGGAGAAATTCATAGCAGGTATAATGAAATAAAAACAATGGCAAAAATACAGCCAGCACCGAACAGCGGCATTGAACAGCTAGCCCCGGTGCTGGCGGATGCTGGCCAATATCTCGCGCCCGCCCCGGTTCAGTACCGAGTCGGCCACGGCGATGCCCAGCGCCAGCACATCAGCGGCGGGAGCTTCCTGAATTTCCTCCACGTATTCCTCGCCGCTGAGGCTGATGAGGCCGCCGTGCAGCCGGACCACGCCGCCAGCCAGGGTGGCGAGGGCGAAGGACGGGATGCTGCACCCGCCCTCCATGGTGTGCAGAAAGGAGCGTTCGGCCAGCAGGCAGGTGTGGGTTTCGGGGTGGTCCAGAGCCGCTTTAAGCTGAGCTTTGAGGCCTTCGTCGAGGCTGGCAGCGCACTCGATGGCGATGCTGCCCTGGCCGGTGGCGGGCACAAACCGGTGGGTGGGCAGGGTGGCGCGCACCAGGTGGTGGTAGCCCATGCGGTGCACGCCGGCGTAGGCCAGCACCAGCGCATCAAATTGCCCTTCCTCCAGCTTGCGGAGGCGAGTCTGGAGGTTGCCGCGGGCTTCGGCGGTGCTGGCTTCGGGGTAGAAACGCCGAAGCTGGGCCTTGCGGCGGGTGCTGCTGGTGCCCAACACAATGCCGGGTTTATCCAACGAAAACGCCTCGTTGAAGCTCAGCACCACATCATTTACCTGCTCCCGCTCCAGGAACGCGAGCAGTTCCAGGTCGGCCGGGATGGTGCTTTGCACGTCTTTGGCCGAGTGCACGGCCAGGTGCGTCTCGCCCCGGCGCAGGCTCACTTCCAGCTCTTCGGTAAATACGCCCTTGGCCCCTATTTTGGCCAGCGACCGGTCCTGGATAGCATCGCCGGTGGTTTGCATGGGTACGATTTTGGTAGCAAAACCAGCTTTCTGGAGCAGGCTGGCCACGTGTTCGGTTTGCCACATGGCGAGGCGGCTGGCACGGGTAGCGAGACGAATGGTCATAGTTGGATGTAATCGTTAGACCGTCATGCTGAGCGCAGCCGAAGCATCTCTACCGCAGTAGTAACTGTGATTAGTGTTGCAGTAGAGATGCTTCGGCTGCGCTCAGCATGATGTTCTTATTTCTTTTAATAACTACTTCAGTGACAAGATGCTTCCTTCGTCAGCATGACAGTCTTCAAACCTTCATAAAACCGCCCAGTCGCAGGGAGCTGTCCACGAATACCATTCGGGGGTTGGCATTGCGCTCGATGTGGTAGTGCGCATCGGTCAGCTCTTTGGTCAACAGGTCGGCGTTGCGGGGCGTTACCAGCTTGGAGAATTTGGTCACAAAATCCTGCTCCCCGGCCGGCAGGTGGGGCACAAATTTCGGGTCGATACCAAAGAGTAACACTTTGCGTATCAAGCCCAGCGCGTAGCTCAGCAGCTCCTTCTGGCTTTCGCGGCCCAGCTTCTGAAATTCCTCGCTCTGCTTCAGGATATCGGCCGCTTTGTAGCTGTAGGCCATGCGCATCCATTTCACGAAGAACTCGAAGTAGTTATGGTCGGCGTTAGCGTCGCGGCTGGCGATGGCGGCGCCCAGGCTACCATCGGCCAGCTGCGCCACTTGGCGGGCCTTGGCCTCGGGCACGTGGTAGTGGCCGTGGAGGTAGTCGGTGATGTCGTTTTCCGAGAACGGGCGCACCACCACCGGCTGCACCCGGCTGATGATGGTGGGCAGCAGCTGCTCGGGCGCGAAACTCACCAGCAGGAAGATGGTGGAAGGCGGAGGCTCCTCCAGCAGCTTGAGCACGGCGTTGGCGGCGGCCGGGTGCATGAGCTCGGGCAGCCAGAGAATGACGATTTTGAAGCGGGCCTCAAAGGCCTTCAGGCTCACCAGCTTGAGGATTTGCACGGCTTCGTCCTTGGAGATGTTGCCCTGCTTGTTTTCAGCCCCAATGTGCTGCATCCAGTCGTTGAGGCCCTGATAGGGGTTGTCGAGCACGAAGGTGCGCCACTCGGCCATGAACTTGCTGCTCACCGCATCCTTGGTCACCGCTTTGGTAGTGGTCACGGGCAGCACGAAGTTGAGGTCGGGGTGGGCCAGCTTGGCGGTCTTGGTGCAGGCCGGGCAGTGGCCGCAGCTATCCTCGGCATCGGCGGGGCGCGCTTCGCAGTTCAGGAATTGCGCGTAGGCCAGGGCCAGGGCCAACGCCGCGCCGCCCTCGCTGCCCCGGAAAAGCTGGGCATGCGCCACGTGCTGCCGCTGCACCGACTGGCGCAGGAGCTGCTTCACGGCCGCTTGGTTGGGGATTTCGGCGAAGGTCATGCGTTGGCCTTTTCCCAGATTCTATCCTTGGCGGTTTCATCAAAAACCACCTGCATGATTCCCTGCTCCACCTCATCATAAGGCAAGGCGCGCCGGGCCATTACCCGCTCGGCCACTTCGGCTACTTTGGGCAGCTTGAAGGTCTCGAAACCAGCCGCGCCGCCCCAGCTGAAGCTTGGGATGAACGTGCGCGGGAAACCCGCCCCGAAAATATTGGCCCCCACGCCCACCACCGTCCCGGTGTTGAACATGGTGTTGATGCCGCACTTGCTGTGGTCGCCCATCATCAGGCCGCAAAAGGTTTGGCCGGTATCTACGAAACGGGCCGCTACATGGCTCCAGACCTTCACGGAGGCGTAGTTATTCTTTAGGTTTGAAGTGTTGGTATCGGCGCCTAGGTTGCACCACTCGCCAATCACGGAATTGCCCAGGTAGCCGTCGTGGCCCTTGTTGGCGTAGCCCAGCAGGATGCTGTTGCCCACTTCGCCGCCCACTTTGGAGTGTGGGCCCACGGTGTTGTCGCCGCGCATTTTGGCGCCGGCGTTGATGTGCGAGCCTTCGCACAGCGCCAGCGGCCCCTTGATGATGGCGCCCTCGTGCACCTGCGAGTTTTTGCCCAGGTAAATGGGGCCGTCCTCGGCATTGAGAATGGCCGCTCGGATTTTCACGCCGGGCTCAATAAATATGTTTTCGGCGCCGTACACAATGGTGTGCGGGTCGTTCACCGGCTCGGAGGTACGGCCGTGGGTGAGCAGGGCGAAGTCGCGGCGGATTTCGGCGCCGTTGCGCAAAAACAGGTGCCACGGCCGGCTAATTACGGTGACGGGCTCGGCCACCTGCCGGGTTTCGGGCAGGCCGTCCTGTATCAGCTCGGCCACCTGCGAGGCATCGGCGACGCAAGCTGCTACCAGCAGGTCGTCGCTGTAGAGGGCCTGGCCGGGCTGCAGGGCCTGCACCTGGCGCGTGAGCAGGTCGTCGGGGCACACGGCGCCGTTGATGATGAGGGCCGGGCCGCTCACGTCGCCCGCCGGGAACTTGGCTTGCAGGTAGGGCTGGGTGAGGTGGCCCACCGATGCAACCCCCAGACGGTGCTGCCACTTCTCGGCCAGGGTAAGAATGCCGCAGCGCAACGCCGCAACCGGCCGCGTGAAGGTGAAAGGCAACAGGTGCGGCCGAATGGCCGGGTCGTCGAAGAGCAGAACGTGCATTGTTTTTAAAGCTGTTAGCTAATAGCCGCTAGCGGTTAGCTTTTTGTGAGCAGACCCAAATTTACGGCAAGCTGCTGAGCTCAGGCCATAAAAAAACTCCTTCCGGCGGAACCGGAAGGAGTTTTGAGAAGCTAACAGCCATCAGCTTTAGGCTGATAGCTAACAGAAAGCTATTCTTTGTTGGCGCTGCTCTGCTCTTTCTTGGCGTAACGGCTACGGAATTTCTCCACGCGACCGGCGGTGTCGATGAACATGTTTTTGCCGGTGTAGAAGGGGTGCGAGGCGGAGCTCACTTCAATCTTCACCAGGGGATAGGTTTTGCCGTCTTCCATCGTGATGGTGTCGGTCGGCTTCATCGTGGAGCGGGTGATGAACTTAAAATCCGAGGACGTGTCCTGAAACACGACTTCCTGATACTCGGGGTGGGTCTCTTTTTTCATATCGGGGGCCAGTTTTACCAGTTGAACCCTGCCGATTTTGCGGAAGGGATTGCAAAAGTACGGCTTAGCTCGTAAATACCCAACTCCGGACCCAATAATTCTCGTCTAAGCAGCGCTGCCAGTGGGCGTTGCCGAGTTGGATGGCCGCTACCTAATGGCCGAATAGTGGGCCCCGGCACTGCTGCAGGTGGGGTCGTTGCGCTCCCGTCGCGTTTCGGGTGGTGTCCCGATGACGCCGGGCAATACTTATATGGGAGAGCCGCTGCGAACCATTTGCTGGCGCGGCCTGTGGCTGGGCCCGGCCGAAGGGCACCGCAAGGCGCTACTTTTGCCCCACCTTTGCCCTTCCACTTCCCGCATACAAATGCCAACGCCTAACCAACTCTGCTTTGCCTCCAACAACGCGCACAAGCTGGATGAAATCCGGCCGCTGCTGCCACCCGGCCTCACGCTGCTGAGTCTGGCCGACATTGGCTGTGCGGAAGAGTTGCCCGAAACTCAGGACACCCTGGAAGGCAACGCGCGCCAGAAGGCCGAGTACGTGCTCCAGCACTACGGCGTAGCCTGCTTCGCCGACGATACCGGCCTGGAAGTGAGCGCCCTCAACGGCGAGCCGGGCGTGTATTCGGCGCGCTACGCCGGGCCACAACGGCGGGCCGAGGACAACGTGGCCAAGCTTGTGCAGGAGCTGCACGGAGCCACCGACCGCTCGGCGCGCTTCCGCACGGTGGTAGCCCTGGCCCAGGCCGATGGCACCGTGCACGAGTTTGATGGCGAAGTAGCCGGTACTATTATAAAAGAGGGCCGAGGCGCGGGCGGCTTTGGCTACGACCCCGTCTTTGTGCCAACGGAGGGCGATGGCCGGACTTTCGCCGAAATGAGCGGCACTGAAAAAAACCGCATCAGCCACCGGGCCCGCGCCGTGTCGAAATTGCTGGCGTATTTAAATGCGGGATGAGGCCGTGAAGGCCGTATTTCTGATTGCACCCGCTCCGCTCTTCGTTGCGCATCCCGCGTAGCCTTATCTTTGCCTGCTATGCACACCCCTTATCTTATTGGCATCACTGGCGGCAGCGCTTCTGGCAAAACCACGTTTTTGCGCCGGCTGTTGGCGGCCTTCCCCGAAGACCAGATTTGCCTCATTTCCCAGGACAACTACTACCACCCCCGCGAAAAGCAGATGCGCGACGACAAAGGGGTGGAAAACTTTGACTTGCCTGCCAGCATCGACGCCGCGGCCTACGCCGACGACGTGCTGCGCATCAGCCAGGGCCACGAGGTGCGGCGCACGGAGTACACGTTCAACAACGCGGCGGCCACGCCCAAGGAGCTGGTGTTTCGGCCGGCGCCCATTGTAGTGGTGGAGGGCATTTTCGTGTTTCACTTCGAGGAAATTGCCAAGCTGCTCAACCTGAAGGTGTACATCGACGCCCAGGAACACGTGAAGCTACACCGCCGCATCATCCGCGACCGCGACGAGCGGGGCTACGACCTGGCCGATGTGCTCTACCGCTACACCCACCACGTGGCCCCCACCTACGAGCAGTTTATTGCCCCCTACAAGCACTACGCCGACATCGTAATCCCCAACAACCGGCACTTCGAGAAGGGCCTGGAGGTGCTGGTGGGTTTCCTGCAGGGCAAAGTTGCGGCAGCGGAGTAGGGCGTGGCTCTTAACTTAGCAATGTAGTACAAGGCTCCGGTGGCTCCAGTAGCGGCCGGAGCCTTCTTTTTGGCCTATATAGTTGCCCACCCCGGCCCTGCCTCCGGTGGGCTCGTGTCTTCGTTCCGATGTATAGCAAAGCAGAAGTAAACCAGCTACGCCAGGCTTTCTGGACGGCTTTTGGCCAGTACATGGCGCCGGTGCCTTCGGCCGAAGGCGACACCACCAACTGGATAAACTACAAAACCGGCCTCAAGCACGTGTATTTCCGGATGCAGGCCGACAACCGCCGGGCCACCATCGCCATCGAGCTGGCCCATCCGGACGCGGGCATTCGGGAGCTGTTTTTTGAGCAGTTTGAGGAAGTGAAGAACGTGCTGCACGAAACCCTGGGCGAGGCGTGGACCTGGGAGGCCCACGCCACCGATGCGCAGGGCCTGCCCTTCAGCCGCATTTATAAGGAGCTGAGTCCGGTGAATCTGTTCAACCGGGACGACTGGCCGGCGCTTATCTCGTTTTTTAAGCCCCGTCTCATTGCCCTGGACGCTTTCTGGACCGATGCCCAGTACACGTTTGAAGCGTTGAAATAAGGCTTGCATGAGCTACCAAGGTTATTTGTGACGCTGTCTCCTAACATTCCCGGCAAAAGATTATCTTTGTAGTCCCCGTTTACGCCCATGTTGTTTTTGCTGTCCCGCTTTTGGTTTTCGCTGCGCTATGCCCTGCTCGCCGTTTCGGTGCTGCTGGTGCTGGGCCTGAACCAGCGCGCCGTGAGTGTGCTGCGCCTGCCCGTGAGCAAGGGAGAGAATCGGCTGACGGCCCCGCCCAAGGCGACGGTGGTCAAGCAAAAAGTACTACTGGAAGCCACCGCGACGCTGGACCATTTTGTGGCCCCGCTCGCCGTGGCCTGGCTGCCGAGCGCCGTACCCGCCCTGTGGCTCCCCGCGCTGCGGCGGGCCCTAGCCGTGCCGCGCCTGCTGGCCGGCGTGCGAGCCGGCGAGGTTTTCCGGGCGCGGCTGCTGGCCGTGGCGCTTTCGCCACAGGCACCTTAGAGGAAATTATGAATTGAGAATTATGAGTTATGAATTGGTACGCCCGATTCTTAGCTCATAATTCTTCGTTTTCAGTCGGCCCAATTCATAACTCATAATTCAAAATTCATAACTCAACCAAATGCGTAATAAAGGATTAATCATCGCCCTAACCCTTGTGGTGACGGCGCTGTGCGCGTACTTTCTGTTCTTCACCTACGTCTCGCGTGGGGTGCAGCAGAAGGCCGTGGAATACGCCACCACCAACGGCAAACTCAACGAAGCGGCCCGCCAGCACTACCTCGACTCGGTGTGGCGCGCGCCGGTATACGGCCCGTTCACGTACCGCGAGGTGCGCCAGAGCGAGCTGGGCCTCGGCCTCGACCTGAAAGGCGGCATGCACGTGACGCTGGAGGTTTCGCCGGTGGAAATTGTGAAAGCCATGAGCGGCAACAGCAAGGACGCCGCCTTCAACAAGGCGCTGGAGCAGGCGCAACTGGCTCAGAAAACCAATTCGGGCACGCCCTTCACGGCGCTGTTTTCGCAGGCGTATCAGGCGGCTGCGCCCGGCAAGCCCTTGGCTACCATTTTTGCCAACACCACCAACAAGAGCCGCAACATCGACATCAACTCGTCGAACGACAAGGTGCTGGCCGCCATCAACAAAGAAGTGGACGAAGCCATTGACCGCTCGTTCAACATCCTGCGCACCCGCGTCGACAAGTTCGGCGTGAACCAGCCCAGCATTCAGCGCGTGAAGGGCACCGGCCGCATTCAAATTGAGCTGCCCGGCGTGGACAACCCCGACCGCGTGCGCAAGCTGCTGCAGGGCCAGGCCAAGCTGGAGTTCTGGGAAGTATGGAACCAGAACGAAGTAGGTCCTTACCTCGTGCAGCTCGACCAGCAGCTGTCGGCCAAAGACGCCGCCAACAAGGCAGGTGGTTCTGCCGCTACTGCCACTGCCACTGCCGAAACTGCCGCTACCGCCGACACCACGTCGCTGGCTGCGCAGCTGGCCAAGAAAACCAAAGAAGCCGCCACTGATTCGGCCGCTACTTCTACGCAGGGCGGCCAGCTGGCCAGCCTCTTCACCATGCCCGGCCGCCTGGGCGTGAACCTGCGCGACACTGCCCGTATGAACAACATCCTGCGTTCGCCTGAGGCGAAGGCCGTGTTGCCCCCCACCCTGGTCCTGCTCTGGAACCTGAAGCCCACCACCATCGACAAGCAGGAGTACCTGGAGCTGGTGCCCGTGCGCAAAACCCGCGACAACGTACCGCCCATGAGCGGCGAAGTTATCAGCGACGCCCGCGCCGACATTGGCCAGAACGGCCAGCCCGAAGTACTGATGAACATGACCCCCGCTGGCTCGCGCAAGTGGGCTAAAATGACCGGTGCCAACATTGGCCGTCAGGTAGCCATGGTGCTCGACGACTACGTGGTTTCGGCCCCGGTGGTGCAGAGCGAGATTACCGGCGGCGGCACCAGCATCACGGGCAGCTTCGCCATTGAAGACACCCAGGACCTGGCCAATCAGCTGAAGGCTGGTAAGCTGCCCGCGCCCACGCGCATTGTGGAAGAAGCCATTGTGGGTCCTTCGCTGGGCAAAGAAGCCATCAACCAGGGCCTGTACTCGTCGCTGGCGGGTCTGGTTATCATCATGATTTTCATGGCCGTGTACTACGGCCGTGCTGGCCTAGTGGCCGACGTGTCGCTGCTCTTCAACATGTTCCTGATTATGGGCATGCTGGCGCAGTTTGGCACGGCCCTCACGTTGCCCGGCATTGCCGGTCTGATTCTGGTGATTGCCTCGGCCATTGACGCCAACGTGTTGATTTTTGAGCGAATCCGGGAAGAGCTGGCCCACGGCCTCAACGTGCCCGACGCCATCAACAAAGGCTACTCGCGTGCTTTCTCGGCTATTTTCGACTCGAACGTGACCACCATGCTGATTGCCGTTATCCTCGGCTTCTTCGGCACCGGCCCCGTGCAAAGCTTCGCCATCACCCTAGGCATTGGCGTGCTCACCTCGTTCCTGTCGGCGGTGTTCGTGTCGCGCCTCATCATCGAGTGGATGGTGAAGGGCCGCGAAGACCACAGCCTGACCTTCGATACCGTTGTTTCGCGTGGCCTGTTCAGGAACCTGAACTTCGACATCGTGGGCAAGCGTAAAATCGCCTACGTGACCTCTGCCATTATCATCCTTATTGGTTTTGGCCTGATGGCCTACCAGGGCGGCCCCAACCTGGGCGTGGACTTCAAAGGCGGCCGTGCTTACGTGATTGACTTCAACAAAGCCATGGTGGCCTCGGACGTAGCCCAGCAGCTGCGCCCCGCCTTTGAAGGCTCGGGCCTGGAGGTAAAGCAGTACGGCGCCCCGTCGCGCCTGCGTGTGACCACCGGCTACCTGGCCAACGACGAAAGCGTGGAGGCCGACCAGAAGGTGCGGGCTGCCCTGGACAAGGGTCTGACGAATTTTGCTTCGGCCAATCCGCAGGTGCCGTCGGCCTCGAAAGTGGGTGCTACCATTGCCGATGACATCAAGCGGACGTCGGTGCTCTCGCTGGGCCTCACGCTGCTGGGCATCTTCGTCTACGTGTTGCTGCGCTTCGACAAGTGGCAGTACTCCATGGCGGCCGTAGTGGCGCTGTTTCACGATGCTTTGCTGGTAATCGCGGCCTTCCCCATTGCCCGCGCTTTCGGCGTGGTGTATGAGATGGACCAGATTTTTGTGGCCGCCGTGCTCACGGTGCTGGGCTTCTCCATGAACGACACCGTGGTTATCTACGACCGTATCCGGGAGTACCTGCACGAAAACCCCAAGCTGACCTTCGCCCAGGTGGTGAACCCGGCGCTGAACTCGACCTTCTCGCGGACCATCATCACGTCTTCGACCATTCTGATGGTGGTAATCGTGCTGTACATCTTCGGTGGCGAGACCCTGCGCTCGTTCTCCTTCTCGATGATAATCGGCATGATTTTCGGCACGTACTCGTCGCTGTTCATCGCCACGCCTATTATCCTCGACACCTACGGCAAGAAAGAGGCGCGGGAGCGCCGCGACGCTGGCGAGGACATGACTCCTGCCACCGGCGATGCTCCCCAACTGAGCAAAGCCAACGTATAAGCAACCAGACGCGGCAAGCGTCCATTGCCCCTGAAAAAAAAGCCCGGCCTCGTGCCAGGCTTTTTTTTTGGCTCATCAGGAAGGACGGTTGAAGGTTTTTTCCAACCTGGTAGCTGGCTCCACTTGAGCTCACCCTCACAAAACCGACCCGCGGCAACAGCACGTAAACAATCATGACTCGTAGGTGCTTGCGGGCATAGCATACCGCTATCAGGCCAATCTGGCGGGTAGTGGCCCTCCTCTATTCAGCTTTGCTCCCGATGGTGTTCTCACTCACGAAGCCCTTACTATCATTGGCATTGCTAGGCTCTGCCTTGGCGGTGCTGGTGAGCGCCGGATGCGCTGATTCCAAGAGTGAGCAACCGGCACCGTGCGATGTGGACGCGCAGCCCGTCACCTACGCCGCTGTGGTTTCGCCCATTTTTGATGCCAGGTGCCGCGCTTGCCACGGCAGCCAAGTTGCCAATAGCATGGGCGGGGGCAATGATTTCAGCACCTACGAAGCCATTAAACGCTTCCCCGCCAACGTGCTGTTGAATTCCATTCGGCAGGTGCCCGGTGCGCGGGCCATGCCACCAGTCGGAAGCAAACTCTCGGACTGCGACATCGAGCGCATTGCGCGCTGGATATCTACCGGCTACCCCGAGAAGTAGTCGCGCAAAAGTGCTGGCAATAAAAAAGAGCGTCATGCTGAGCTTGTCGAAGCATCTCTACCGCGCAAGTAATCACTTTTACTATCGCGGTAGAGATGCTTGACAAGCTCAGCATGACGTGCGGGTATTACTTAAAAGCAGAAGAGGCCGCCTGAATCATCAGGCGGCCTCTTCTGCGTTAATCTTGGTCTAGCTTATACGGTAATGCCTTCGGCTACTACGCTTTGCACTTCGGGCACCATGCGCTTGAGCAGGTTTTCGATGCCGGACTTGAGGGTGACGGTGGCCGAGGGGCAGCCGGAGCACGAACCCTGCAGGTTCACGGTCACGATGCCTTCGTGGTAGCTTTTGAAGGTGATGTTGCCGCCGTCCTGTTCCACGGCGGGGCGCACGTAGTTATCGAGCAGGTCGATTACTTTTTGGGCAATCTGGCCGTCCTGCTGGGTGGGGTCGCCGGCGGTAGCGGCCTGAGCGGCTTTTTGCTCGGCGGCAGGGTCAACCAGGAAAATAGGGCCGCCGGCCTCTACGTAGCTCTTCAGGAACTGGCGCAGCTCGGGAATGAGCTGGGTCCAGGCCATTTCGGGCTGGCTTTTGGTGACGGTGACGAAGTTCTGGGCGATGAACACGCGGCCCACGTAATCGAATCCGAACAGCTCCTGCGCCAGGGGTGAGTTGGCGGCGGCTTCGAGGTTGGGGTAGTCCACGCTCACGCCGTCGACCAGCAAGTTGGAGTTCAGGACAAATTTCATGCTCTCCGGGTTAGGAGAGGCTTCGGCATAAATGGAGACAGCGGACATAGGAGTATTTTCTAAGGTCAAGTAGCAGGCTTTTGGTTTTCAGGGGCGGGCTGCTGCTACACAGCCAAAACGCGCATCTGATTTGCCTCGAACTTTGGCTACAACAGTGCTGGGATAGCAGAGGTTGCAAAGGTACGCCCCGGCGCAAGGTTCTTTGTAGTTAAAGTTGTGGAGCCCTACTTCACGGCCAGTCACCGTAGGTACGCACCTACCCTCTTCCATCGTCGCCCCTTGCATCCCACATTTTCCTCCCCAGCGGCGCGCCTGCGCCATGCCCTTTTCCGACCTGTTGACATCGCATGGCTGGTGTTTTTCCGGCTGGGTGCGGGCGTGTTCATTGCCACCGAGCACGCGGGAGCGGTGGTGCTGGGGCATCCGCAGCGCTACCTGGAGGCGCCCCACCACTTCACCTACCTGCTGGCGCCCCTGCCCGACTTGCCGGCGCCGGCGCTCTACGGCCTCTACGCCGCCGTAATAGGCGCCGGGCTGGCCGTGGCGGCCGGCTGGCACTACCGGGCCGCCGCCCTGCTGCTATGCCTGGGTTGCTGGTGGCTGTTTCTGCTCGATTCCACTACCTACATCAACCACCATTACCTTTTTTGCCTGATAGCCGGCCTACTTGCGGTGCTGCCGGCCCACCGGGCGGCCTCGCTCGACGTGCGCGCCGGCCGCGTGGCACCCGCCGCCACCGCTCCGGCCTGGACGCGCTACCTGCTGCTGGGCCAGTTGGGGCTGGTGTACTTCTTCGCGGGCCTGGCCAAGCTCAACCCCGACTGGCTGGCCGCCCGCCCCCTCACCGTGTGGCTGGGCGACAAGGGCCACTGGTGGCTGGTGGGGCCACTGCTCACCCAGTCCTGGCTGCCCTGGCTGATGAGCTACGCGGGCCTGCTGTTCGACCTGCTGGTGGTGCCACTACTGATGTGGCGGGCGGCCCGGCCCTGGGCCTACGGGGCAGCCGTGTTTTTTCACCTCAGCAACGTCATTATCTTCGGCCTGGGCACGTTTCCGTGGTTTTCGCTGCTGATGACGGCCCTGTTTTTTGACCCGGATTTTCCGCGACACCTGCCGGGGGCCGTGGGGCGGTGGTTCCGGCGGCGAGTGCCCGCGCCGGAGCCAATTGCTGACGAGATACCCTCCCACAGGTGGCGGCAGGTGGCAGTAATAGCCGCCCTCACTGCGTACGGCGCGGTGCAGGTAGCCGTGCCGCTGCGCCACTTCCTCTACCCCGGCTCGGTGCACTGGACCGAACAGGGCCACGATTTTGCCTGGCACATGATGCTGCGCAGCAAGACCAGCACCGCCACCTTCCGGGTGCGCTTCGCCGATGGCCACGAGGAAATAGCCGACCTAAGCAACGTCGTCACGCGCGCCCAAAGCAAGTTTGCCAACTACCCCGACCTGCTGTTGCGGGTGGCCCACTGGCTGGCGGCCGACTACCAGAAGCAGGGCCGCACCCCCACCGCCGTTTTCGTCGATTCCCGAGTGGCGCTTAACGGCCGCCCCGAGCAGCCTCTGGTGGCTCCCACCGTCAACCTACTGCGCTACCGCCCCACCCTGCGGCCGGCTACTTGGGTAGCGCCCGCCCCGCTGCCAGCGCCAGACTCGGTGGTGGTGGTGGAGAAGTTATAAGGCCAGCATTAAAATGCCGCTACAGCCGGTTGGCCCGCGCCCGCAGCAGCAGGTCGGCCAGTACCAGTTGGGTCATGGCTTCTACGATGGGCACGGCGCGGGGCAGCACGCAGGCATCGTGGCGGCCGCGGCCCACCAGCGTGATGGCTTCGCCCTGGTCGTTGATGGTTTGCTGGGGCTGCAGCAGCGTGGCCACGGGCTTGAACGCCACCCGGAAATTGATGTCCTGCCCGTTGCTGATGCCGCCCTGGCTGCCGCCGCTGTGGTTGGTGCGGGTGCGCACGGCCCCGGCCTCGTCGGTGTAAAATTCGTCGTTGTGTACCGAGCCCGGCAGGCGCGTGCCGGCAAAACCCGAACCGAATTCAAACCCTTTTACGGCGTTGATGCTGAGCAGGGCGTGGCCCAGCACGGCGGGCAGCTTGTCGAACACGGGCTCCCCCAGACCCGCGGGCACGTGGCGGGCCACGCCCGTAATAATGCCGCCCACGGTGTCATGTGCCGCCTGGGCCTCGCGAATGCGGGCTTCCATGCGCACGGCGGTTTCGGGGTGAGGGCAGCGCACGGGATTGGCGTCGATGAGCGCGAAGTCGAGGTCCTGGTACTCCACGGGCACTTCCACTTCGCCCACCGTCGATACGTACGCCGCTATTTCGACCCCAAAATGCGCCAGCAGCTGGGCGGCCACGGCCCCGGCGGCTACGCGGGCCGCCGTTTCGCGGGCCGAGCTGCGGCCGCCGCCGCGGTGGTCGCGCCGGCCGTACTTCACATCATAGGTGTAGTCGGCGTGGCTGGGACGGTAGGCTTTTGCAATGTGCGAGTAGTCATCGGAGCGCTGGTCGGCGTTGGGGATAAACAGGCTGATGGGCGTGCCGGTGGTGAATCCCTCGAACAGCCCGGACTGAATCTGCACGGTGTCGGACTCCTTGCGCGGCGTGGTGAGGTCGGACTGGCCGGGCCGGCGCCGGTCGAGCGCCGCCTGAATCTGGGCGGCATCCACCCCTATGCCCGCCGGGCAACCGTCAATGATAACGCCAATGCCCGCCCCGTGGGACTCGCCGAAGGTGGTGATGCGAAAGAGAGTACCGAAAGTATTGGACATGAGAAACGGAAGAATGAATGCGGCGCGCCGCTGGCAGCACGGCGCAAAGGTCGGCACGCGGTCGGGTTTTACTTCCCCGTACCCATTGCCATGGAGCCGCCCATGCTACGGGCGCCGTCCGGCGCGCCACCAGCCAAAGCCCGCCACCCCCACCAGGCCCAGTAGCAGCCAGTACGCGTAGCGGCGCACGTCGCGGTACACATCCAGCGACTGCATGGTGCCATCGGCACTGGCCAGCGCAGGGCCGTAGAAGGGGTCGTCTTCGGGCTTCGGCAGGGCCGCGGGAGGTGCGTCGAGGCCGCCCACTTTGGGCCGGATGTTTGGCCGCAGGGTATCGTAGCGGGACATTACCGGGTTGAATACCACGAACTGCAGCAGGCTGTCGAGGGGCACGGTGCCACGCCGGCGGGCCACCAGGCGGTACCGGAATAGCTTCCGGCCTCCGCCGTTGGCTACTTCTTGGCGCACTTCGGGCCCGTACACATCCAAGCCGGGGTAGGGCTTGAACACGGGCGCGAGCACGGCGGCCAGATTACCCCGGCCTTCCAGCCCAAAGGTGTAGGTAAACGACTGCCCCACCCGAAAAGTGGTTCGGCTGACGGCTTCGCGCAGGCGGTAGGCCCCCACGGGCAGTACGCCGCGCTCGGCCTGCTGCGGCAGCGGCCGCACCGGCACCGAGAGGCCGGCGGAGTAATAGGTCTTGTAATCAGCCAGCCGGTTTTCCTGGCCCGCTTCAGGCTTTTTCAGAAACCTGAACTTGACCATGGTGAGGGCCAGGGGCGGAAAGCGCAACGGCGCAGTGGTAAGGGGGTAGTACACGCTTTCGGCCAGCCGGAAGCGCAGGTAGAGCTGGCCGCGGCTGCGCACGGTATCGGGCGTCACGCTGGGCTCAGGGCCGGGCGCCTGCCAGGCCGTGGACTGCTGCAGCTGCCGGATGAGGGGCGTGAGCTGGTCGTTGAAATCGTGAAAGGCCAGCATGGCCTGGTCGGGCGGGGTGAGGTAGAAATAGAGCCCCACCCGCACGCCTTCGCCCAGGTACACGCTGGGCCGGTCGGCCACCACGGCCAGAAACGCCCGGTCGGGCAGCTCCTGGTAGAGCGCGGGCTTGGGCTTACCGAAGAGCTTGTCGAGGTCGCCCACGGCTTGCAGCGGAGCCGCCGGGTTGGCGGGCTTGGTGAGGGCCGGTGGAGAAGATAGTGGAGAGGCCGGTGGGATGGCCGGCGCCGGCTGGGGCGCGGTGGTACCCGCCGGTGGAGTAGTAGGGGGCGCCGCCGGGGTAGGAGCGGCTGGCACGGGCGTGGTGGCGGGCGGCCCGGTAGCGGCCGCCGGAGCCGGCTCTACCCGCACGGTGGTGGCCACGCTGCGCAGCAGCACCCCGTTCACGGTGAGCTGGAAGGACTTGATGAGGTATTCGCCCTCGCCGTAGGGCACGTAGCGCTGGGTAATGGTGAGGTCGGTGAAGCGGCGGCCCTGCACAATGCGCGTGGTGGTGGTGCTGGTTTTGCCGCTCTTTTTGAACCCCTCCAGCTCCGGGAATTCGGAGTACCGCTCCAGCGCTCCGCCGCGCAGCCGAAATGCCAGCGTGAATACCCCCGTGACGGGCAGGCTCGTGGGGCCCGGCAGCAGGGCCACATCGCCGGGCGCAGTGGGCTGGGACCGGGGTTTGGGAACCGCAACAACGGGCGCGGGTTCCGTAGCCCTACGGCCGGGCTTGGCAGGCTGTGCCCCGGCCAGGTGCGGGCCGAACCAGCCCAGCAGCAATGCCATCCAACCAAAAAATCTTCCCATAACCCCGGTCATTGTTTGCGCCCCCTAAAAGTAGCTTTAAACCCCGGAATGCGCTTTCTTCCAAGAATCATAATTTGCTATATCTGCAACTAAAAAGGCCCGTCATTATAAATAAATACGCTTTTCAAATCCTTTAGTACCCTTACTCACGTATCTGGCTTCAAATGTCCCATTCTGCCTGGACTTGTTTTTCTAAACAATGAGTCTTCGATAGCGTGGGGCATTGTATTGTCATTCCGTAATTTTTCAATTTTCACCCAACCACTCTTATACCATGTCTGATAACCTTCAGCCTCGTGGCTCCGACGACTTAACGCTCGCCCAGCCGCTGTACACGCCCATCAAGCGGCGCTCTTTCTTCATGTATGCCGGTGCCACTGCTGGTGCTTCGGCTCTGTTATTAGCTGGTTGCTCGGACGATTCTGATAACAACACCCCTTCCCTGCCAAAAGGCAACAGCACCACGGCCAACGGCGCTATCAGCCTGGGTTCGGGTGATGTAGGCGTGCTGAACTTCGCTTATGCTCTGGAGCAGCTCGAAGCCGACTTCTACGCTAAAGTGGCTGCCCTGCCCAATGGCTCTACCATCCTTGGTGCTCCTGCCTTTGCCTACTTCCAGCAAGTAGCCAAGCACGAAGCCATTCACCGCGACTTCTTTAAGGCCGCGCTCAACCGCGACGCCGCTGGCCAGACCCTGCGTGGCCTGACCCCAAAGTATCCCGCTGCCACCTTCACCGACAAGGCCAACATCCTGGGCACTGCAAAGGCTTTCGAAGACCTCGGCGTATCGGCTTATAATGGTGCTGGCAAACTCATCAAAACGCCCGCTTACCTGGTAATTGCTGGCCAGATTGTATCGGTGGAAGCCCGTCACGCGGCTTACATCCGCGACTTGGTAACGCCCGGCTCGTTTGCTGCTGACGATATCGTGAACGCTGCAGGTCTCGATGTGGCCCGTACGCCTGGTGAAGTACTTACCATTGCGCAGGACTTCATTACCGAGAAGCTGGATGGTAGCTCCGTTGGCGTTAATTAATTCCCCTTCCCTTCAATCGTAATCAATCTTCGCCATGAATTTCTTCAATATCATTAACAAGCTCTCCGAGGTAGACCCCGACGTAATGGGTCGCTTGGATACCCGGCGTTCCGTGTTCAACTCGCTGAACACGGTGAGCAAGCGCGCTGCTATGGCTTCGGCTCCTGCTTTCCTGGCTGCTTTCTTCTCGAAGGCGTACGCTGGCACTTCGGCCGGCGACCCCAAGGAAATCTTCAACTATGCTCTGACCCTGGAGTATCTGGAGGCTGACTTCTACAACAAGATGATTGCCTCGCCGTTTTTCGCTACGGCATCGGCTCTTGACCAGGCTGCCATCCGTCAGATTTCGAAGCACGAGACGGCTCACGTAAACCTGCTGAAGACTGTAGTTTCCGGCATCGGCGGAACCCCGGTTACTCCGGTTACCTTCAAAGCGGCCACGTTTGCCTCGCTCACCTCGTTTGCCAAGCAATTGGAAGTAGCCCAGCTGTTGGAAGACACCGGCGTTCGTGCCTACAAAGGCCGCGCTGGCGACCTGCAGGGCATTAACGACGTTACCATCACCGGTGTTGGTACCATCAACCCGCTTCAGGCTGCTCTGCAGATTCACTCGGTAGAGGCCCGCCACGCGGCTCACGTTCGTTTCATGCGCGGTCAAACGCCTTGGATTAGCGGCAATGGTGACCTGGACAACCAGGAGCACTACAAAGGCGCTATCCCCGAAAGCACCATCACGCAGTCGGGTGTCAACCTGACCACTGGCTTGGGCACTCCCTATACGGCCACCGATGCTCAGGCTTCGTTCGACGAAATCCTGACCGTAGCCGAGGTGCTTGCTCCTTCGCGTGCTGGTGGCCTAGTTGGCGCTTAAGCAACGGATTGTCCCGCTTCTTTAGGGAAGCACCCAAGTTGAAAAAGCCGGTTCCGCATATGCGGAACCGGCTTTTTTGTATTTGTGCCCGTCTCACCGGCTTGTGTTCTATCTCTGAGAAGATAATTTAGTACGCCACTGGCTACGTACCGGAGTTAGCTTTACGGCCGCTCACTTTCTACTTACCTCAATATTCTTCACTCATGTCAGATACGCTTCGGCCTAACAGCTCCGATGACAACCAGGGCGCGCAGCCGCTCTACGTGCCCATCAAGCGGCGCTCCTTCTTTATGTATGCCGGGGCCACGGCGGGCGCTACTGCCCTGCTCCTCACCGGTTGCAAAGACGATGACGATAGCAGCATTGACGCGAAAACAACGGTGGACGTGGGCGTCGGCGATGTGGGCGTATTGAACTACGCCTACGCCCTGGAACAGCTCGAAGCGGCGTTTTACGCGGAGGTGCTCAAGGGCGGCTACTTCACGGGCCTGGCCCCGGCAGCAGCCGAGCGGCAGATTTTTGCCGACATCGCCCTGCACGAGCAAATTCACGCCGACTTCTTCAAAACGGCGTTGGCCGGCAACGCCATCAAGGCGCTGACGCCAAATTTCTCTGCTATCAACTTCGGCGACCGCACCAGCGTGCTGACCAGTGCCCGGGCATTTGAAGACCTGGGCGTGGCGGCCTACAACGGCGCGGGCCGCTTCATCACCGACCCAAAATTCCTGGTGGTAGCGGGCAAGATTGTGTCGGTAGAAGCCCGCCACGCGGCCATTATCCGCGACCTAATCACCCCCAATTCCTTTGTGGCAAACGATGTGATTGATTTCAGCACCACCTCCGCCACGGCCCGGCAGGAGCGGTCGAAGCTGCCGGCGGAAGTGCTGGCCGTGGCCAACACCTTTTTGGCCGAAAGCTCGAAAGTGAGCGCCAAAAGCCTGGTGTAGCTCCCGGCTGCCTTCACCTCTCCCAAACTTCGACTTATCCTGTCATCCTCATGGACTTACTTAAAATTTTCTCCGAAATCGAAAAAATCGACGGCGAAGTATACGAGCGTTTCGATACCCGCCGCCGCGTGTTCAGGCACATGGCCGGCCTGGGCAAAACCATCACGGCGGCCACCATGCCCGTGATGCTGGGCGCCATGTTCAACAAAGCCTACGGCCAGACCACCGGCCTGAGCGCCGACATCAAAAACACGCTGAACCTGGCCCTGCAGCTCGAATACCTGGAGTATTATTACTACGACGCGGGCCTGAAAACGCCTGGCCTGATTCCAACGGCCGACGTGCCCGCCGTTACCATCATGCGCGACGACGAGCTGGGGCACATCAACGCTCTTAAGGGCGTGTTGGGCGCCGATGCCTTCCCCGACCCCACGCTGGCCGCGTTCGACTACACCGCCGGTGGCAAGCTGGCCCCGTTCGCGGCAGCGGCCGGATACTACGCCACGGCTCAGAGCCTGGAAGATACCGGTGTGCGGGCCTACAAAGGCGGGGCGCCCAAGCTCATGGCCAACAAAGACATTCTGACGGCCGCGCTCAACATCCACTCCGTGGAGGCGCGCCACTCCTCCCACATCCGCATGATGCGGCGCACACTGGCTGGCTCCACCAACGGCGGCGACATTGCCGGCGGCACCAACAACGCGAACCCGAAAAGCTGGGTTTCGCTGCGCGAAAACGGCGGCCCCCTGCCCGCCGTCACGGCCCCCATCTACGGGCCCGGCACCACCACCGACTTTCCCGGTGAGGACAACGTGACGCAGGCCACGGTGAACGTGCAAAACACCACCACCTACCCCACGGTGCCGGGCGTCACCTTCACCGATGCCCTCAAGGCCGCTGCCGTTGCCGAGGCGTTTGACGAGCCGCTGGATGATTTGGCCGTGAAGGCCATTGCCCGCAACTTCCGCTCGGCGGTTGGCGTGGGCAAGGGCCTATTTGTGTAAGCACCCGATTGCTGGTGAAGCCAGTACCGGCTACGAAAAAAAGGGCGGCCTCGGTGGGCCGCCCTTTTTTTTGTAGCCGGTGGTGTGGTGCCGGTCCGTGAGCCAGAGGGGAGTATCTTTGTCGGCAGCCGCGTTTAAACGGCCTAGCCGATTTTCTTTTGATGACTGATTTGACTTCTCAACCTACTCCAGCTCCCGCCGGCTTGCCGCGCCGCGCCTTTTTGCGCGTAGCGGGTGCTTCGGCGGCTTCGGTGGGGCTGGTACTAGCCGGCTGTAATTCCACCGACCCTCTTCCGGTGGTGCCCATCGACCCGAACCTGCTGACCCTGGCCGCTGGCGAAACCGGCCTGCTCAACTACCTCTACCTGCTGGAGCAGCTCGAAGCCGCCTTCTACCAGAAAGTAGTAGACGCGCCCCCGGCCGACCTGCTCCCAGCCGACAAGGCGTTTTTCGCCGACCTGCGCGACCACGAGGTGGTGCACCGGGAAAGCATTCGCTTTGCGCTGGCCGCCAATGCCTACGATGCTAACCGGGCTACCCCGCTGGCGTTCAACTTCTCCACGCTCACCCTCACCACCCGCGCGGGGGTGCTGGCCGCTGCGCAGCAGTTCGAAGACCTGGGTGTGGCGGCCTACACCGGCGCGATGCGCCTGGTAAGCACCCCATCCATGCTGTCCTTTTTAGCCAAAATAGCCTCGGTGGAAGCCCGCCACGCCGCGTTTGTGCGCGACCTGCGCACGCCCGGCTCGTTTGCCGGCGATGATGTGGTGGTGAACGCAGCCCCGCTGCAAAGCGTGAGCCTGACCAAAACCCCGGCTCAGGTAATTGAAGAGGCCAAAGCTTTCTTCCTGCCCATCGTGGTATCCACCAGCTTGCTGCCCACCACGTAAGCGCCCCCTTTTCGACCGCCACCGCATGAAACTGCTTTCCCTCCTCGACCGCCTCAGCACCGCCGATGCACCCGCCGCCGCTGCTCCGCGCCGCGACCTGTTGCACCGCCTTGGGCAGGCTGGTGCCCGCGCGGCCGTAGCGGCGCTGCCCCTGGCAGCAGCCCTGCCCGCCCAGGCTGCCCCCACCGATACCACCCTCGATGCCATCCTGCTACTCCTCAAGCTGGAAGACATGCTGGTGGCCCTTTATACCCAGGCGCTGGCCTCGCCCGCCTTGGCTGGGGCCGCGCAGGCCGCCGTGCGGCCCGACTTTGAGCGCATGCTGCGCCACCAGCAGGGCCACGCACAGTTTTACCGCACCACCCTGCTCACGGCCGGCCTCACGCCGCCCGCCGCCCCGCGCTTTGACTTCAGCGGCCGCCGCAACAATGCCGGCAACCCGGAACTGTTCCCGAACGTGCTGAACGACTACAATGCTTTCCTGCAGCTGGCCCAGCAACTGGAAGACGCCAGCGCCAGCATTTACCTAAACCAGGTAGCCGCCTTTGCCACCGACCGGCAGCTGCGCGACGTGGTGTTGCGCACCCAACTGGTGGAAGCCCGCCACGCCTCGCACGTGCGCACCCTGCGCCGCACCGCCACCGCCAGCGTGGCAGTGAAGAGCTGGCCCAGCAACGCCGACGTGGTACCCAGCCCCGCCGTGGTGGTGCCCAGCCCTGCGGGCGCCAGCACCCCTCCGGTGTCCATCTACAGCTTCGAAGCCAATGAAGTTCAGCTAGTGAGCGCAACCACCGCTGTGCCTTTTCTGGCGGTGCTCACGGGTGCTACGGCAGTGCAGTTCGTGGCCCTGTCCGAGGCTTTCGATGAGCCCCTGCCCACAGCTCAGGCCAACGCCCTGCTCAACATATTTGGATAGGGCTATAAGATTCTGGCATTCTTTTCCAAATGAGCGGCCCTGGCCGCTCATTTGGCGTATTGGGGCATTGTGAAGCGCGATTGCTGGCTTGGACTACTTGCGTTCTTCTATCTATTCTTCGTATCTTTAATATAGGGTGTGTGTCAAGCTCTTCCGTAAGGAAACGACCGGCTGGCATCCTTTATCTACCCATCTTATTCGTACTCTACTGCTATGCTGGACTACGTAAAAATGATTTTGTTGAAGGTTAGCTTCAACAAGGTGCTTTTCGAAAAAGAACTTCGCAAAGCTCTAAAAATGCTGCTGCCCGCTGAGGTACCGGACTTCCGGAGCTGGTGCTATCAGCAGTTTGCCCGCGTGTACCGCAGAGTTCTGAAGCGGGTGTTCGGCAATCTCGACGATGCTGCCCTGCGCACCCGTCTTGGGTGAGCGGTGCCTGCGTGCTTTGCAAATTGGGTAGTTAGCCGTTGATATACGTCTGCTTACTCGCCTTCAAGCACAAACTTAATGTTGCGTTTAAGCCCCTCGTAGCCCGTGCGCTTCACGGCCGACTGGCGGAACAGCTCCGTGAATAATTCGTGGGTGATTTCGCGCCAGTCGCCGGGCGTTAGGTCTTTCAAACTGGGGTGCGCCTGAAACTGGGGTTCCTCGTGCGGCTTCGAGAAGCGGTTCCACGGGCATACGTCCTGGCAGATGTCGCAGCCAAAAACCCAGTTGCCAAACTGCCCGGCCACTTCGGTCGGAATCTGGTCCTTCAACTCGATGGTGAAGTAGCTAATGCACTTGCTGCCGTCCACCACGTAGGGCTCTGTTATGGCTTGGGTGGGGCAGGCGTCCACGCATTTGGTGCAGGTGCCACAGTAGTCGCGGATGGGGCCATCGGCGGGCAGCGCCACGTCCACTATCAGTTCGGCAATGAAGTAGAAAGAACCGGTGCCGGGGGTTATCAGATTGGAGTTTTTGCCTACCCAACCCAAGCCGCTTTTCTTGGCCCAGGCCTTGTCGAGCACCGGGGCGGAGTCCACGAAGCAACGGCCACCAATCTGGCCTATTTCGGCTTCCATGTCAGCCAGCAGCACTTTCAGCTTGTCTTTGATGACGAAGTGGTAGTCGCGGCCGTAGGCGTATTTGCTGATTTTGAGGGTATCGTCGGGCTGCTGGTCTTCCGGCGCGGGGTAGTAGTTCAGCAACAGGGAAATCACCGATTGGGCGCCGTCCACCAGCAGGCGCGGGTCGAGGCGCTTATCGAAGTGGTTTTCCATGTAGCCCATCTTGCCGTTCATGCGGCGCGTGAGCCACGTTTCCAGGCGTGGGGCTTCCTCTTCCAGGAACTCAGCCTTGGAAATGCCGCACGCCATGAAGCCGAGCTCCGCCGCACGTCGCTTAATGAAAGGGGCCCATTGGGACTGGAGAAGCATAGGTACAAAAATAGTCATCCTGCGCCCGCCTTGTCATCCTGAACTCAGGACGACAGCGCGCAGGATGACGGATGGACTCGGGGGGGGAATTACCCCTGCGTAATCTCAGCAAACAGGTCGCCGTTGTTGCCGCGCATGTGCTGGGGCAGCATTCGACCCAGGTGCTGGTAGGCAGCTTCCGTAGCTTCCCGGCCCCGCGAGGTGCGCTTGATGTAGCCCTCCTGAATCAGGAAGGGCTCGTAGACTTCCTCAATGGTTTCGCCCTCCTCGCCACAAGCAGTGGCAATGGTGCTGATGCCCACCGGGCCACCCTTGAACTTGTCGATGATGGTAGTGAGGATGCGCTTGTCCATGTCGTCGAGGCCGCGGGCGTCCACGTCGAGGGCGTTGAGCGCAAACTGCGCGATTTCAACCGTAATGGTGCCGTCGCCTTTTATTTGGGCAAAGTCGCGGGTGCGGCGCAGCAGGTTGTTGGCAATGCGGGGCGTACCGCGCGAACGGCGGGCTATTTCGAAGGCCGCGTCCTCGTGAATGGGTGTGCCCAGGATTTCGGCCGAGCGGTTCACAATCGTGGTGAGCAGCTTGGAGTCGTAGTATTCCAGGCGGGCCGAGATGCCGAAACGGGCGCGCAGCGGCGCCGTGAGCATGCCCGAGCGCGTGGTAGCGCCCACCAGGGTGAAGGGCGAGAGCGAAATCTGCACCGAGCGCGCGTTCGGACCCGAGTCGAGCATGATGTCGATGCGGTAGTCCTCCATGGCTGAGTACAGGTACTCTTCCACCACGGGGTTGAGGCGGTGGATTTCGTCGATAAACAGCACGTCGTGCGGCTCCAGGTTGGTGAGCAGGCCGGCGAGGTCGCTGGGCTTGTCCAGCACCGGGCCGCTGGTCATCTTGATGCCCGAGCCCAGCTCGTTGGCGATAATGTGCGAGAGCGTGGTTTTGCCCAGGCCGGGAGGGCCGTGCAGCAGCACGTGGTCGAGGGCGTCGCCGCGCTGCTTGGCGGCGGCCACGAACACCTTCAGATTTTCCAGAATCTTTTCCTGGCCCGTGAAGTCGTCGAACGACAGGGGCCGCAGGGCTTTGTCGATGTCCTTGTCGGTGGCGTCAAAATCTTCGTTGCCACCAGTGAGATAAGCTTCGCGCATACTGATATTACTAAAACGATTGGTTGCTTGTTGCTAAGCTTATGAGTAACTGAATCAGAAGCAAAAAAGCTCCTTTGAGGATAAAAAAGAACGTTATGCCGAGCGCAGCCGAGGCATCTTGCGTGCGGCACTACTCCAATCGTTGAACGATGCGAGCTAGATGCCTCGGCTCGCTCGGCATGACGTTCTTTTACACTCGAACCAGCCTACTCGTGCAGCAGCACCTCAATATCCAGGTGCAGCCAGTCCGTTTCCCAGGATTTGTGGTTGAGGCGGGCCGACACGTTTTTGCCGGCGTCGAGCAGACGGGCCACGGTTTCGTTGCGGCCTTCGGGCAGGTAGCCCAGCCAGACGTTGGCGGGGTCGGTGGCAGGAGCGGTGTGCACCTGCACGGCCCAGTCGTCGTACTTGCTATCGGGCTCGCGGGTGAGGTGCAGGCTCTGGCCGATTTTCAGCTTCGGTTCGTACTTCTCCAGGTTGGGGCGGTGCGAGGTGCCGGCCACGAGGCATTCGAGCAGCACAAGGGGGTCGGAATCGGTGACGATTTTCATCATGGGGCCAAATTACGCGGTGGGCGCGGGTTCTGCTGCTGCCGTGGGGGCGGCGGCGGCCGGCGCGGCCGCAAAGCGACTGCGCCGGTACTTCTCCTTGAGGTACCGATTGCAGGGAATTTCTACGTATTTGTGCAGCAGGTAGCTAAGCCCCAGGCTTATCAGGAAGATAACGCCCGTCAGCACGTAGCTGTCTTCCACGAAGTCGTACACGTCGTTTCGGCTCACTACGTACCTGATTACCAGCTGGTGAATCAGGTAAAAGCTAAAGCTGATTTCGCCCAACAAGACCAGTGCTTTGCCAGAGAGCATGGCCGACACGTAGCCCCAGCTGTGCGCGAAAGAGAAGATAACCAATGCCATGGGCACCCAGTAGTAGCAGGAATAGCGGTACACCACTGGCACGTAGTTGTGGTAGTAAAACACTGCCACAAACGCCCCTACCGAGAGCAGCTCCATGGCCGTAGCCCCCGCCCGGGACCGGTACAGCCGCCCCAGGTAGCTGGCCTTGTACACTTGGTGCAGGAAAATGCCGAGCACGAAGTCCACAATACGAAAGAAGGGGTTGATGTAGAGGTATTTGTGGTGGCTCTGGCCGGGCGAAAAATACATGAAGGCCGGGATGGCCAGAAACAGCAGGAAGCTGTAGCGCAGCAGGGCTTTGTTCCTGATAAAGAGCAGGATGATAAAAGGAAAAGCGAAGTAAAAGAACATCTCATCTGAGATGCTCCAGGAGGGCGCGTTGTAGGCGAAGAAGTAGTTGGGGTCGGGCACGAAGCTGTGGAGCAGGGCCGCATTGCCCAGGAACGTGGCCACGGAATCGGCGGGGTCGGCGAAGAAGTCGCTGGCCTGCTCGGTGTTGGCTATTTCCAGGGCCAGCGCCAGCAGCAGCGTGAGCAGGTGCAGCGGGTACACGCGGGCAATGCGGGCCACCCAAAACTCCCGCAGCGACACCTTGCGGCTCAGCAGCCGCTCGTCGTAGTTCAGCGAGAGGATGAAGCCGCTCAGAATAAAGAAGAAGCTCACCCCGATGAAGCCCTCGCCGATTACGCGGTAGTGCCACTCTTTGAACTGCGGGTACTGTGCGAAATCAAAAAACTGCAGGTGGTCGCCAAACACCATGAGGGCGAACAGGAAACGGAGCGAGGTAAGCGGTTTAATCATCGGCGAAGGGCAAACCCAACTGCTTTTCGGGTATCCGGCAAGTGGTGGGGCAAAGCTACGGGAATGCGTAGCGCCGGGCTCAAAGTTGTTCGCAGTCAGGAGTTGCGGCTATTGCCTAAGGATGGAACCCGATGAACACTGCCCGTAAAGTCCCTGCAAGCGCTACTTGCTGCGCAAGGGTTGAACACCGCAACGCCCCCGGCACGGAATGTTGCTTATCAAAAAAAGGCCGCTCCTTACGGGGCGGCCGCTTTTTTTGATAAGCAACCAGGGTTATTTAAACGCCTGAATACCCGTAATGTCTGCGCCCGTGATGAGCAGGTGGATATCGTGCGTGCCTTCGTAGGTAATCACCGATTCCAGGTTCATCATGTGGCGCATGATGGGGTACTCGCCCGTGATGCCCATGCCGCCGTGAATCTGGCGGGCTTCGCGGGCCACGTGCAGGGCCATATCCACGCTGTTGCGCTTGGCCATAGAGATTTGGGCGCTGGTGGCTTTGCCTTCGTTTTTGAGCACGCCCAGGCGCCAGGCCATGAGCTGGGCTTTGGTGATTTCGGTAATCATCTCGGCCAGTTTCTTCTGCTGAAGCTGAAAGCCGCCGATGGGCTGACCGAACTGCTCGCGCTGCAGCGAGTACTTCAGGGCCGACTCGTAGCAATCGATGGCCGCGCCGATGGCACCCCAGGCAATGCCGAAGCGGGCCGAATCGAGGCAGGAGAGCGGGCCTTTGAGGCCGTCGATGTTGGGCAGAATGTTCTCTTTGGGGATTTTCACGTCCTCAAACACCAGCTCGCCGGTGCAGGAGGCCCGCAGGCTCCACTTGTTGTGGATTTCGGGCGTGGAGAAACCCTCCATGCCGCGCTCCACAATCACGCCTTTGATGCGGCCCTGCTCGTTTTTGGCCCACACCACGGCCACCTGGCACTCGGGCGAGTTCGAAATCCAGAGCTTGGCGCCGTTCAGCAGGTAGTGGTCGCCCATGTCCTTGAGGTTGGTGGTCATGCCGCCGGGGTTCGAGCCGTGGTCGGGCTCCGTCAGGCCGAAGCAGCCCAGCCACTCGCCGGAGGCCAGCTTGGGCAGGAACTTCTTGCGCTGCTCCTCCGAGCCGTAGGCGTAGATGGGGAACATCACCAGCGAACCCTGCACCGAAGCGGTGGAGCGCATGCCGGAGTCGCCGCGCTCTATTTCCTGCATAATCAGGCCGTAGCTGATGTAGTCGAGGCCGCCGCCGCCGTATTCCTGGGGGATGGTGGGGCCAAAGGCACCAACATCGCCAAACTTCTTCACAATTTCGCTCGGAAAGTGTGCGTCCTGCGCCCACTTCTCGATGTTGGGGTTGATTTCCTTCTTAACGAAGTCGCGGATGCTTTGCCGAATGAGCAGGTGCTCTTCGGTGAGCAGGCCGTCGAGGTCGAAATAATCGGTAAAGCCGTTGGCGTTGGTGCTGCCTTTCTGGGCAGTGTGGGCTTTGGACTCCGGGGACAGGACGTCGGCTTGGGAAGACATAGGGGGTGGTGAGGTGGGATGGTGGCGTAAAGATAACAGGCTGGCCGAGGGCGTGGTTCGGCAAAGCTCTTGGCCACTGCCAGCCAGGGCCGACGAATTTGCGGCAAGCTTCGCAATAATTTCGCTACTTGCCCCCCCTAAACGCGACCTTCGCCGTAAAACTCATTTTTCTATTACCTCCTGCCTTTCCCAAGGCCCGCCATGAGCCACGACAAGAAACTCAACGAGCTGGAAGCCACCTCCATTTGTGGCAACGACATTTCGTCCTCCTGCCTTTACGTATCGGCGCTTGCCATTTCCTACGCCGGGCAATACGCCTGGCTGGCCCTGCTGGTGGTGGGCGTGGTACTGTTTCTGTTTCGCAAAATTTACGGCGAAGTAGTGGGCGCCCTGCCCCTAAACGGCGGCGCCTACAACGTGCTGCTGAACACCACCAGCAAGCGCAACGCCGCGCTGGCGGCCTGCCTCACCATCCTGTCGTACATGGCCACGGCGGTGCTCTCGGCCAACGAGGCCATGCACTACCTGCACACGCTGTGGCACGGGTTGCCCATCATTGGGGCCACCATTGGCCTGCTGCTGTTGTTTCTGCTGCTCACCATCCTGGGCATGTCCGAGTCGGCCATCGTGGCGGTGGTTATTTTCATTACGCATCTGTTCTCGCTCACGCTGCTGGTGGGCGTGGCGGTGTGGTACCTGGCCCAGAACGGCTTCGATAACCTGTCGCTCAACTTTGCAATGCCTGTGAAGGGGGGAAGCGTAGTCAATGCGCTGTTTTTTGGCTTTAGCGCCGCCATGCTAGGTATTTCGGGGTTCGAAAGCTCAGCCAACTTCGTGGAGGAGCAGGCTCGCGGGGTGTTTCAGAAAACGCTGCGCAACATGTGGGTGGTGGTCACGGTGTTCAACCCGCTCATTGCCTTTCTGGCCATTGCGGTGCTGCCGCTGGCCGAAGTGGGGCAGCACACCGAAACCCTGCTCTCGCACATGGGCACCGTCACGGGGGGGCCGTGGCTGGGCACGCTCATTTCCATTAATGCCGTGGCCGTACTCAGCGGGGCCGTGCTCACCTCCTTCGTGGGCGTGAGCGGCCTGATGAAGCGCATGACCCTGGACCGCATCCTGCCGCAGTTCTTCCTCAAGGAAAACAAGCGCGGCAGCAACTACGTCATTCTCGGCACGTTCTTCCTGCTCTGCGTGTCGGTGCTGCTCATCACCAACGGCAAGCTGGGCCCGCTGGCGGGCGTGTACACCATTTCGTTTCTGTCAGTGATGGCCTTTTTTGCCCTGGGCAACTTCCTGCTCAAGCGCAAGCGGCCCAACCTGCCGCGCCCCGTGTACGCCGGCGTTATCACCGTCACGCTGGCCATCATTGGCGTGTTTGTGGCCTTGTTTGGCAATGTTAAGATGCACCCCGAGTACCTGGTGGTGTTCCTGCAGTACTTCCTGCCGACCATGGCCGTGGTGTCCATCATGCTCAACCGCATTGCCATTCTGAATTTTATTCTCTCGACCGTGGAAGCGTTTGAGCGCCAGTTGCCCCGGGCTTCCCGCCTGGGCCGCTTGCTAGTGCGCCGCCAGCTGCGCGAACTGTCCCAGCAGGAATTTGTGTTCTTCACGAAGGGCGACAACGTGGTCAACCTCAATAAAGTGATGGCCTACGTGGTGGAAAACGAATTTACCAACCGCCTGAAAATTGTGACGCTTCTGAGAGACGGCGAGAAATTCCCCGAAGACCTGCTGAGCGACATTCGGGTGCTGGACCGCGCCTACGAAACCATTGAAGTAGACTTCGTGACCATGGAAGGCCACTTCGGCCCGGAACTGATTGAGGAGCTTTCGACGAAATGGAAAATCCCCAAGAACTTCATGTTCATCGGCTCGCCCGGCGACCGGTTCCCGTATCAGATTTCGGAGCTAGGCGGCGTGCGACTGATTATTTGAGCAGGCGGCCTAATAAAGGAGAAAGAACGTCATGCTGAGCTTGTCAAGCATCTCTACTGCAACACTAAAATTGATTAGTTGCGCGGGAGAGATGCTTCGACAAGCTCAGCATGACGTTCTTTTTCGGTTTCTATTCTAATAAGGCCTAAAACTTCACGTTTACCGATGCCAGGAAATTACGCAGGGCCTGCGGATAGTACCAGTTGAAGGTTTCCTGGCGGCCGCTGGCGCCCACGTAGCTGTAGGTGTAGCCGTTGGCTGCGTACTCGTGGTTCAGCAGGTTATTTACCAGAATTGCCAGCTCAATCTCCTTCATGAAGACCGGGCGGAAAGCGTAGCGCACCCGAAAATCAAGCGTTTGGTAGGGTTGGAGGCTGCGGTTTTTGTTGGCGGAATTGTCGAGGTATTGCCGGCTCACGGTTTTGAGCAGCAACGCCGTGCGCAGGCCCCGCAACGGCTGGCCTTCCAAGGTGTGGGCCGATACCACGGCCGGCGAGTAGGAGATGGTGGACGTGCGCGGCGCCCCCACCACGGCCTCGAAATTCTCGTCGTACACCACGTCGCGGTAGTTTCGGATGCGGTTCTGGCTCAGGGTGAGCGTGCTGCTGAGGCTGATTTTATCGGCAGCGGCCACGGCGCCGGTCAGCTCCAGGCCGCGGCGGTAGCTGCGGGCCACGTTGGTGCGCAGGGCGGTGCCCACGTCGTTGAGCTGGCCGGTGGCCACGAGCTGGTCACGGTAGTTCATGTAGTAGTAGTTGGCCTCGAAGCGCGCGTCCGTAATCAGCCCCAACCAGCTGAGGCCGGAACGGGTGATGCGGTAGCCGGCTTCGTAGTCTTCGAGGCGCTCGGGGCGGGCGGTCTGGTCACCGGCGGGGCGGTCGGTGAAGTCGGCACGCACGGGCTCGCGCTGGCCCACGGCAAAGCTGGCGTAGAGCTGCTGCCCGTGGCCCAGGGAGACGGTGGTGCCGGCCTTGGGGTTGAAAAACGTGTAGCGGGCGCGGGTGGTCACATCGTTCTGGTCGTCCTCAATCCCGTTGATGCGGTACCCGATGCGGCGCAGCTGCAGGTCGCCGTACACGCCCAGCCAGGGCGTGGCCTGCCAGGTGGCGCGGGCGTAGGCGTTGTAGTCGGTTTTGGTGGCGTTGTTGAAGTAGTAGCGCTGCCGGTGGGCAATGTTCTGAGAGTATTGCGCCCAGATTATCTCGCCGTAGTGGTCGTTGCTGAAGTGATTCCAGGCGCCGCCCAGAGTAGCCTGCAGCTTGCCATCGCGGGGCTGGTAGTTAAGGGCGAAAGTGCCGCCATAGAAGTAGTTATCCAACCACTTCTGGTCGATGAGGTTGGTACGGGTAATGGTCTGGGTGCCTACCACCACGTTGGGCAAGCCGTAAGCCGAGAACTTGCGGCGCTCGCGGTAGCTCTCGTAGTAGCCAAATCCCCGGGTGAGGTGGGCCGCCGCGCCCACGTTCCAGCTGGCGCCCAGGCCCTGCGAGAGGTGCAGCTGGTAATGGTTCTGCTGGTAGTTGTCGGTCTGATTGTCGTAGGTGTAGTAGCTGTAGCGGCGGCCCTCCCGAAGCACCCGTGCGGCATTGGCTTCCGAAAGCTCGCCATTATCCACGTAGGTCTGCAGCAGGGCGCGGTTGCCGGTAATGGCCGGCTCGGGCACGCCGTTCCAAGCCTGGTAGGTTTTTTCACGGCCCGAGAAGGTGATGAACTTCAGCAGCGTGTTCTTGGCCTGGTAGCCCGCCGCGAAATAGTACGATTTCAGGTCCGACGCCGCCCGGTTCATGTAGCCATCGGTGGCAATGCGCGAGAGACGCCCGTCTACCGTGAAGTGCCCACCCACCAGCCCGGTGCCGAACTGCACGTTGTTTTTCCAGGTATTGAAGGAGCCGTACGTGTTCTGGCTTTCGGCGTAGGCCTCGCGGCGCACGCCCAGGGTCGAGATGTTGATGCTGGCCCCGAAGGCCGCGCCGCCGTTCTGGCTGGTGCCCACGCCGCGCTGCACCTGCAGGCTGTTGATGGACGAGGCCAGGTCCGGCAGGTTCACCAGAAACGAGCCGCGCGACTCCGGGTCGTTTAGCGGCACGCCGTTGATGGTCATGTTGATGCCCGTATTGCTCGTGCCCCGAATTCGGATGTCGGTATAGCCCACGCCCGCGCCGGCATCGGAGTTTACCACCACCGAAGGGGTCTGGTCGAGCAGGTAAGGCAGGTCCTGGCCGAAGTTGCGTTTGGCCAGGTCTTCTTTGCTGAGGTTGGTGTAGGCCGTGGCGGTGCGGTCGTTGGCCTGGGAGGCCGTCACGAGGGCTTCGCCGGTGAGCACGGCGCCGGGCTGCAGCGCAGGACGCAGCCGTTGTTCCCCGGCCTGGCCCACCACGCGTTGCACCAGCGCCTCGTAGCCCAGGAAAGTGATGCGCAGCTCGTGCGCGCCGGCCGGCACGGCCGGCAATGCGAAGGCGCCGGTGGCATCGGTGGTGCCGCTGGCCGTGCCATCGAGCAGAATGGTGGCGCCGGGGAGGGCTTCGCCGGTGCGGGCATCGGTAACGGTGCCGGACACGGGGCCTTGTGCCCATGCCGGTGCGGTGGCCAGCGCACACAGCGCCGCCCCCGCAAGGAGTACAGTTTTCAAAAAGATTATGGCGTAAAAAATGGAACGCGCCGCTAGCCCAGGGGTCGGAATAGCAGCGGAAACGTCCGCGGATTGTTTGTTCCCTTCGCCGGCATTACCCGGTTCAGGTTCGATGGGTATCATCTCAGCCGATGTCGTGCACAACATCAGCACCCCTAAACATGGCGCAAAGGTAGCACGCCAGCCGGCCGGGCCACAACTTCCAGGCGCGCATCGCACAAAATGGCTTGGTCGTTTGTTGAAAGACAGTTAATTTAGGGACGCGGGCCGGCGCAACGACGGGCTAGTGCCCTACGTTCCAGCCCCGCCCCGCTTCAGCCGCTATCGCCATGTTCAGCCTTGTCTACGCCGTTGTTTTCTGCGCCTTTTTCATCTTTATGCTGGTACTGCCCCGGCGGCGGCGGCGCGCACTCCCCCCGCCCCCACCGCACGACGGCGACGACGACGGAGGCGAGCCCCACGACCCCGGCCTGCCCGACCTCGACTTGCCCCCCGGCATTTCCCGGCCCATCAACGACTGGGAGCCCGACTACAACAAGCCCCGCGTGGGCGTGTAAAGCAATAGGAAATACAAATCAGCTGCTGGCGGCTCACCCCACCTCGATACTGTAGGCAGCAGAGAATACCTGGCCTGGTGCCAGGGTCAGAATGCCTTCTTTGTCGCGCAGCTCGCCGGGGGCGCCGGTGGGGCTGGCCACGCCGTGCCAGGGCTCCACGCACACAAAACCGGCACCGGGCCTTTTGGTCCAGAGGCCGAGGTAGGGAAACCCATCGAACTGGAAGCGCACGAAGTGCACCGACTTGCGCGAGCGCAGCGTGAGCCGCGTAAAATCGTAGTGCTTGAAAACCAGGGCGTCATCGGCAAACAGGTCGTAGCGCAGCGGCAGCACGTTGCCCTCGGTAAGCACCGGAGCGGTTTGGCCCGTGAGCAGCCCGCCCTCCAGCAGGTGCCGCTCCAGGCGCACGGGGTGGTCAAACTCGAAGAAATAATCTTCAAACACCTCATTGGGCAGCAAGGGGCACCGCACCGCCGGATGCGCCCCGATGCTGAACAGCAGGGGCTGAGCGGGGGCAGGGTTGCGCACGTCCCAGCGCACGGTGAGCAGGGTGTCGCGCAGGGTGTAGGTAATGGTCAGCTCGAAAGCAAACGGGAAGATGCTCCGGGTAGACTCGTCGTGCTGCAGCTGGAAAACCAGTTCCGTGGGCTGGTGGCGCAGCACAGCAAATTGCTGGTCGCGGGCAAAGCCGTGCTGCGGCAGCTTGTAGTCGCGGCCTTCGTGGTGGTACACATCACCGGGCAGGCGGCCCACCAGCGGAAACAGCACCGGGGCGTGGCGGCCCCACACGGCGGGGTCGGCGGGCCAGAGGTACTCCAGGCCGTTGGCCGAGGTCACCAGGCTCGTGAGCTCGGCGCCGTGCGAGGCAAACGTAGCCCGGCAGCTGGGGGTGAAAAGGGTGTAGTGCGTGGGGTGAGGCAACTCAGGCTGAGCGGGCGGCGCGGGCGACATGGGTGGCATTATGGTTTGCAGCAGCTCATCAACCAAAAAGCAGGCCTGGGCAAAGCGCCGGTCCTCGTCGCCGGAAATCTCGGCGAAGTTGGACATCTGGTCGCGCAGCTCGCGCTGGTAGAGGTCATAGAACTGCTGGCGCAGGTGCGGGTGCTCGCGCAGCGGGTCGGGCTGCCAGGGCAGGTCTACGCCCATGAGCAGCACCAGGTCGTAGTGCTGCTGGTCGATGCGGCGCAGTATCCACTCCGGGCAGTTGCCAAAGGCGTGCTCAGCCCAGATTTTTATTACCAGCAGGTCGCTGTCGCAGAACACCACGCGCGTGGCCAGGGCCGCGGCCTGCTCCTCGGCGGCCAGCTGCCCCCGCGCTATTTCTTCGAGGTCCTCGGCGGTGTAGTGCGGCCCGGAGGCGGCGAGGTATTCCCGGGCAAATTCGGGGGCGAAAGTGGTGCCGTAATGGGCCGCCAGCCGGGCGGCCAGCGTCGATTTACCCGTAGATTCCGGGCCAGTGAGGGAAACGCGCAGCAAAGGTGAAGGAAGAAGAGAGGTGGAAGGACAAGCTATGTACTGATTCCGGCGCTCATTGTTGGGCGAAACAAGCAGAACCGTCATTTGCTATTACGCCACCACCTGACGTGGATTAACCGTCAGCGTTGCTTTTTCAGTCATTGATTTGGTGGTAACCGACTTTAAACAGCCGCGGCCGACGAGGGCAGCTGCGTGGACAGCTCGCGCCGCCACTGCCAATAGCCGTAGGCGGCCAGAATCAAATACAGGAAGTAGAGCAGGCTCACGAAGTAAAGGTCCTTGTACCACAGCATGGGCACGTAAATCACATCAACCAGCAACCACAACAGCCAGTTTTCGAGCCGCTTGCGGGTGAGCAGGTACTGGGCCACAATGCTACCGGCCGTGGTAAAGCTGTCGATGTAGGGAAAGGCCGCGTCGGTATGATAGCGCAGGTAGTAGCCGAAACCCAGCGTGAAGAGGGCCGCAAACGCCGCGCCCAGCAGCCATTCACGGCCCTGCGCATGGGTTACGCGCAGCTCGGTAGCATCGCGCCCGCCGTAGAGCCACTGATACCAACCGTAGCCACTCAGCAGAATAAACAGCCCCTGCAGGCCGCAATCGGCGTACAGCTTTGCCCTGAAATATACCACCACGAAGAGCAGGCAGCTGAAAATGGCAATCGGAAAGTTCCAGAGGGACTCGCGGGCCGCCAGCCACACGCAGGCAAAGCCCGTGACCACGGCCACCAGCTCCAGCGGGGTGGTGGCGTGCCAGTAATGAGCAAACGAGGTTGGGATATCTAGCAACGGCAGGGCGAGCATCGGGGCACAGCCCGGCGGGAGGCCGCAAGATAGGGGCGGCAGGGCTATTTTTGCAGCTTCAGCACCCGTACCATGCCCAACAATTCACTAGAAATCAGCCCTGAAGACCTACACGCCCGCCTGCAAACTGGCGAAGACTGGCAGCTGGTGGACGTGCGCGAAGCCATGGAGTTTGACTACTGCCACCTGCCCGGCAGCGTCCTGCTGCCCCTGGATGAATTGCCGCGCCGCGCCGCCGAAATCCGCACCGAAGGGCCGGTAGCGGTTATTTGCCACCACGGCGTGCGCTCGGCCCAGGCGCTGGGCTACCTGCGCCAGCGCCTGGGCCGCACCAACGTGCTCAACCTGCGCGGCGGAGTAGCCGCCTGGGCCGACCAGGTCGACCCGACTTTTCCGCGGTACTAAGTATCGGTGGAGGGCAGCTGGCAAACCTGCGGCCCCGGTTTGGGGTTAGGTGCCGTCAGAGAAGCTACTCCTTCGCCACCATGTCCCAGTCCTCCATTTCGCCCGTTGCGCTGGCCGCCCCCGCCGCCCCTACCCTGGCTGGCCGCCTGGCCATGCGCAAGCGGCCCGCCGGCACGCCACTGCTCCGCCAGGAGTGGAGCGACCTGCTGTTTATGCACTGGGCGGTGCCGGCCGAGCTGCTGCAACCCCACCTGCCGCCACGCCTGCAGATAGACACCCACGACGGCATGGCGTGGCTGGCCATTGTGCCTTTCCGGATGTCCGATGTCCGCACCCGCTTCACCCCGCCGGTGCCCGGCGCCAGCGAATTTCTGGAGCTGAACGTGCGCACCTATGTGCACCTCGACGGCGTGCCCGGCGTGTGGTTTTTCTCGCTCGATGCCACCAATCCCCTGGCCGTGTGGGTGGCCCGCACGGTATTCAACCTGCCCTACCTGCGCGCCACCATGCACATGGAGCGCCCCACCGCCCAGCTGCGGCAGTTCCGGGCCAAACGTACGCACCCCGGGGTGGCCCCGGCCGCGTTTCGGGCCACCTGGAATATCATGGCACCCCTGCCGCCGGCTGAGCCGGGCTCGCTGGCGTTCTTCCTCACGGAGCGCTACTGCCTCTACACCAGCAACAAGGCCCAGACCAAGCTATACCGGGGTCGCATTGCGCACGCCCCGTGGCCCCTGTTCACGGCCAACGTGCTCCACTATGAGTCTTCGCTGATAGAAAGCCAGGACCTGCCCACGCCCGCCGGGACCCCGCTGCTACACGCCGGCGGCCCCGTGAGCGTGGAGCTGTGGCCGATGCAGCGGGTGTAATTTTGGCGGGTGAATACTGCTTTCGTCCTGCCGCCGCTGCCCGATTTGCCCATTATTGCGGCGCTGCCCGCCCTGCGGGCGGCCCTGGCCGCACACAGCCGGGTGGTACTGGAGGCGCCCCCCGGCGCAGGCAAAACCACCGTGGTGCCGCTGGAGCTGCTGGCCGCCACCTGGCGCAACCCCGCCGATAAGATTCTGGTGCTGGAGCCGCGCCAGCTGGCCGTGCGCGGCGCGGCGGCCCGCCTGGCGCAGCTGCTGGGCGAGCCCGTGGGCCGCACCATCGGCTACCGCGTGCGGCTGGATAGCAAGGTGAGCCGGGAAACCCGGGTGGAGGTCATCACCGAAGGCATTCTGACGCGCATGATTCAGGACGACCCGGCGCTGGAAGGTGTGGCGGCCGTGGTGTTCGACGAATTCCACGAGCGCAGCCTGAACGCGGATTTAGGCCTGGCGCTGGCCCTTGATGCCCAGGCCGTGCTGCGGCCCGAGCTGCGCATTTTGATAATGAGCGCCACGCTGGAAGCCCAGCGACTGGGGCAGTGGCTGCCGGCGCCGGTGGTGTCGTCGGCCGGTTTTTTGTTTCCCATTGATACGCACTACCTCGACCCGCGGCGGGCGTCGGCGCTGCCCAACAAGCCCAATGAGCGGCTGGCCGAGCTGGTGCCCGCGCAGGTGCGGGCGGCGCTAAGCACGCATCCTGAGGGCGACATCCTGGTTTTCCTGCCCGGCGTGGGGGATTTGCAGCGCAGCGCCCGCAAGCTCACCGATGCCCTGGCCGACCACGTAGACCTGCACCTGCTGCACGGCGAGCTGCCGCTCGAAACCCAGGACGCCGCCCTGCGCCCCGCCCGCGCCGGCCGCCGCAAGGTCATCCTCGCCACCAGCATTGCCGAAACCAGCCTGACCATTGAAGGCGTGCGCGTGGTAATTGACGGCGGGTTTGCCAGGGTGCCGCGCTTTGTACCGCGCACGGGCTTTACCACCCTGGAAACCGTGCCCGTGGCCCGCGCCGCCGCCGACCAGCGCCGCGGCCGCGCCGGCCGCCTGGGCCCCGGCACCTGCTACCGCCTCTGGACCGAAGCCGAGCACCACAACCTGCCGGCGCACCGCCCGCCCGAAATCCACACCGCCGACCTCAGCAGCCTGGTACTGGAGTTGGCCCTGTGGGGCGCGGCCGACCCCACCAGCCTGCGGTGGCTGGACGTGCCGCCCACCGCCGCTTTTTCCCAGGCCCGCGACTTGCTGGTGCGCCTGGGCGCTTTGGAAATAATTAAAAATGAAGAATTAAAATTTAAGAATGAGGTGGTCAGTAATGGTTCATCGGGTATAAAAGCTCACAATCCCAGTGCAGAACAACCCATTTTTAATTCCGCCCTAAAGCCCACAGCCCACGGCCGAAAACTGGCCGCGCTGGGCTTACCGCCTCGGCTGGGCCACTTGGTGGTGCGTGGGCAGGAGCTGGGCCACGGCTCCGCCGCCGCCGCCCTGGCTGCCCTGCTGGCCGAGCGCGACTTGCTGCGCTGGGCCTCCCCCACCGACACCCGCCCCGCGCCCCCAGACCTCCGGCTGCGGCTCGAAGCATACGCCAACGGCCGGGCGCCTCTGCCGGGCCTGGCCTTGCACCACGCCACCCTCCAGCGCGTGCGCGACGTAGCCCGCAACCTCATGAACCGGCTGGGTCTGCGAGAGCCATCCAGTAACCAGGCCATTATGCAGTCGCCAGTTGGCCTGCTCACCGCTTTGGCCTACCCCGACCGGCTAGCCCAGCGCGAAACCCACGACCGATTACGGCTCGTGACGGGCCAGCGCGTGAGCCTGAACACCACAGAGGTCGACCCGCAGGCTACGTTTTTTGCGGTGGCACACTTGGCCGGCACCTCGTCGGCCCCGCGGGCCACGCTGGCGGCCCCGCTGGAGCAGGACGAGCTGGAAACGGCTTTTGCCGACCAGATTACCATCACCGACGAAGTGCGCTACGACCCCACCGCCCAGCGCGTGACCGGCCGCCGCATGCGCCGGCTGGGGGCATTGCTATTGGCCGAAACGGTGATTGGCCAACCCGAGCCGGCTTTGGTGGTGCGCGCCCTGCTCAGCTATTTGCAGGAAGTCGGCATCAGTAAGCTGAACTGGACGCCGGCGGCCCGGCAGCTGCAGCAGCGACTGGAATTTATGCGGCAGCACTTCCCGGCCTCCGAATCTACTTTGGAAGAAGAGCGCTGGCCTGCCTTCGATGAAGAAACGCTGGCACACGAGCTGGCAGAGTGGCTGGGCCCGCACCTCACCGGCCTCAAAACCCTGAGCGACGTGCAGCGCCTCGACCTCACGGAACCGCTGCTGGCGCGCCTGCCCGGCGGCTGGAACCAGCGCCAGACCCTGGACCGCTTCGCCCCGGCCGCGCTGGAGGTTCCCAGCGGCTCGCACATCACGCTGGACTACAGCGACGGGGCTGCGCCCGTGCTGGCCGTGAAGCTGCAGGAGCTGTTTGGCCTCACCGAAACGCCCACCGTGGCCGGCGGTCGCGTGCCGCTGCTGCTGCACCTGCTCTCGCCGGGCGGCCGGCCCGCGCAGGTTACCCGCGACCTGCGCAGCTTTTGGGAGCGCGGCTACTTTGAGGTGCGTAAGGACCTGAAGGGCCGTTACCCCCGGCACCCGTGGCCTGACAAACCCATGGAACACATCCCCACCAGGCTCACTAAAAAGCGACTGGGCCAGTAGCTTGGCGTGGTTTCGCGGTCAGTTTGTTTCACAGGCATTTGCCATCCTGAGCGCAGCGAAGGACCTTCTCACGAGTGGGCGTTCATCCAACGGATTCCGTTCAGTTATGAGAAGGTCCTTCGCTGCGCTCAGGATGACTGTTTTATAGCTTTCTCAGTGGCTCCCCTAGCTCAGAAGCTACCTAAGCGAGTCTAACTAAACCCAAAATCAACGCATTTCGTTTTCGTCGAGGAAGGGACTGCCGTTGTTGCGGGGCGAGTAGTGCCGATGCAGCCAGCGGCTGAGGCCGCCGAGGCCGGGCAGCAGCACCCGCTCGGTAATGTTGGCCTGGTCGAGCTTATCGCGCACTTCCCACTTGAGCTTGGCCGGAATTACAATGCGAAAGTATAGCTCCGGGCGGTCGGCGAGCCAGTCGTGCAGCACGCTCTGGGCCGTGCTCATCAGCGAAAAAAGGGCGTACTGGTGCACAATGCGGGCATCGAGGCTGGGCGGCTCCAGAAACAGCACGTAGGGCTCGGCTTGCAGCACTTCCAGTTCGCGCAGGCTGCTGCTCACGGGCTGCAGCAGCTCGGAGGTAAACACGTTGGAGCCTTCCTGCTGCAGGGCCTGGCGCAGGCGGGCGGGCAGGTGTTCGGCAGCCTTCACGTAGTTCAGGGCCCACACAATGCCGTCTTCGTGGTAGGCGTCGAGGTCGTCGGTGGCGAAGTGCAGGGCCACGTAGGGCGAGTACGTCCAATCGAGCAGGCGGGTGGGCAGGCCGTGGTGCTGGGCCAGAGCCAGCCAGTCCCAGGTGCTGGCGGCCTGGGCGGGCATGGTGGTATCGCGGGCGTATTTGCGAAAGTTGCGCAGCAGGTGGTGTTCCAGCTCGTGGTAGTGGCCGCCGAGGCGCTGCAGGCTGGTGTCCAGCTCGTAGAGGTGCGAGCGGCTGCCGCGGTACACAAACGGCGAGCGAAACCGCCCGATGCTCCCGTCCCAGGTGTCCTTAAAAAGCAGCCCCTGCAGGTGTTCCCAGGAGGTAGCAATGTGGTCGTTGGCGGAGAGCGGCATGGGGCGAAGGTACGGCGGGAGCCATTGGGCACAAAAAAGCCTCCGCAGCGGCGTGAGCGCGCTGGCGGAGGCTTTTTATACGGAAGCTATGGCTTACTCGCCGGCCGGAAAGTCGGCGGCGTTGCCCATGTCTTCGTACTGCGCCAGCTCTTTGCTGGTGCTCTCAAACTTCTCGCGGGCGCCTTTCACGGCCGCTTTGCCCAGGGGCAGGTGCAGGGGCGGGTTGTCCATGTGCACCACCTCGTACATGGCCTTGGCCGCGCGGTCGGGGTCGCCGGGCTGGCGGCCGCTATTGCCCTGAATGCTGCGCAGGTTTTCGCCCACCGTGGCCTGGTAGTCGTCAATCTTAGTATCGGCGAAGGTGGCCGACTCTCCGGCCCACTTGGTCCGGAAACCGCTCGGCTCGATGTTGGTCACCTTGATGCCCAGCGGCCCCACCTGCTGGCTCAGGCTTTCGCCAATGGCCTCCAGAGCAAACTTGCTGGCGTTGTAAATGCCCACGCCGGGAAAGGTTTTCAGGCCACCGATGCTGGTGATGTTGAGCACGTGGCCCGCGCGGCGCTCGCGCAGGTGCGGCAGCACGGCCCGCAGCACGTGCAGCACCCCAAACACGTTCACGTCGAACTGGCGCTGCACCTCCTCGGCCGGCACCTCCTCAATACTGCCCATGGAGCCGTAGCCGGCGTTGTTCACCACCACATCAAGATGGCCAAAATGCGCAATGGCGTCGGCCACGGCCGTTTTCACCTGCGGCTCATTGGTCACGTCGCACACCACGCCAAAAGTGCGGCCGGCTTCCTTGGCAGTAAATTCTTCGGCCTGCTCGGGCTGGCGGAACGTGGCGGCTACGCGGCCGCCTTTTTCAAGAATGTAAGTAGCCAGAGCTTCGCCGAAGCCGGACGAAGCTCCGGTGATGAACCAGGTTTTGGAAACAGAATCAGACATAAATCGGGGATTGAAATGGTAGCTGGTAAGACGGATTGAGAGGCAAAATGTTTGACAGGCGCTTTCAAGTGGGTTTGCAGCAGGCCGTTGCTGTACCTTCGCAACGGGCCTTGTCCCACCCACACCCGCCACCCTTCTCCTTATCCTATGAAGCACCTTTTCTCGCTTTTACTCGCCTTGCTGAGCTTTGCGGCCCACGCGCAGGTTACCTTCAAAATCACGGCCGTGCCGGCCAACACGCCCGCCAACGCCACCATTTACATGGCGGGCACTTTCAACAACTGGAACCCGGCCAGCGCCGCGCACGCACTCACCCGCAACCCCGACGGCAGCTACGAAATCACGCTGCCCACGGGCACGGGCACCATCAAATACAAGTTCACCCGCGGCGCGTGGGCCGCGGTAGAAACCACCGCTTCCAACGGCCAGGTACCCGACCGCGCGTTCACGTTTGGCAGCAGCGCCGGGCCAGTGCTTCACCAGGTGCTGAACTGGGAAGACCTGGCCGGCGGCACACCCAGCGGCCAGTCCACGGCTGCGGCCAACGTCAGCGTTATCTCTACCGCGTTTGAAATGCCGCAGCTGGGCCGCACCCGGCGCGTGTGGCTGTACCTGCCGCCGGGCTACGCCACCAGCGGGCGCCGCTATCCCGTGCTCTACATGCAGGACGGCCAGAACGTGTTCGACAAGCTAACTGCCTTTGCCGGAGAATGGGGCGTTGACGAAGCGCTGAACCTGCTCAACGCCAACGGGCAGGACCCCACGGGTTGCATAGTGGTGGCCGTTGACAACGGCGGCGCCAACCGCATCGACGAGTACTCGCCCTGGAACAACCCGCAGTACGGTGGCGGCAAGGGTGACCTGTACCTGGACTTTCTCGTTCAGACCCTTAAGCCTTACATCGACGCCAATTACCGCACCCTGACCAGCCGCGAGAACACCGGTATTGCCGGCTCTAGCATGGGCGGGCTCATTGCCACCTACGCGGCCCTGCGCCACCCCACTGTTTTTGGCAAAGTAGGCGTGTTTTCGCCTTCTTTCTGGTTTGCCACCCAGCCTTTGTTTGAGTACGTGCACCAGCACCCGGTTCCTGCAAACACTCGCTTCTACTTCGTAAGCGGCGCTTCCGAAAGCGCTACCATGGTGCCCAACATGGCCGCCATGCGCGACTCGCTGCTGCGCGGCGGCGTGCCGGCCGCCAACATAAGCTTCAACCCGCGCGCCGATGGCCAGCACGCCGAATGGTTCTGGCAGCGCGAATTCCCGGCGGCGTACTCCTGGCTTTTTGCGCCGGCTACCGTCACGCCGGTCCGGGCCAGCCAGCGCCTGCAGGCCAGCGTGTACCCCAACCCCGCCGCGCAGGAATTGCGCATTGCCCTGCCAGCTTCCCTCGCCGACGGCCAACTTCAAATCAGTGACGCACGCGGCCGCACAGTACTACGAACCGCCGTGCGCAACGGCGACGCCGTGAGCCTGCGCAACCTGGCGGCGGGCCTGTACCTGTCGCGGATAACGGCCGGCGGCGAAGTCAGGGTGGTGAAGTTCGCGAAAGAGTAACTCCAGGCCAAAATATAGCCGGGCCTTAACCCAACTTCCCGCTGTACCTTTGTCTGGCAAAAGGCCCCAACGCCCAACCCCTTTTGCTATGGCGGATTCCGCAACCCCCAAAATTGCCTTCGAGGCCCTGACCTACGACGACGTACTGCTGCTGCCAGCGTACTCCGAAGTACTGCCCCGAGACTGCGACACCGGCACCCGCCTCACCCCCAACATCCGGCTGCAAACCCCGCTCATTTCGGCGGCCATGGACACCGTAACGGAGTCTGACATGGCCATTGCGCTGGCGCAGGAAGGCGGCCTGGGCATCATTCACAAGAATATGTCCATTAAGGCGCAGGCCGACCAGGTGCGCCGCGTCAAGCGCAGCGAATCGGCCCTGATTCAGGACCCGTTCACGCTGCCGCCCACCGCCACCCTCGCCGACGCCCGCCAGCTGATGCGCAAGCACGGCATCGGGGGCATTCCCATCATCGGCGATGACCGCCGCCTGGAAGGCATTCTGACCAACCGCGACCTGCGCTTTGAGAAAGACCTGACCCAGCCCGTGACCACGGTGATGATTCCGCTTAGCCGCCTCGTCACCGCGCCGGCCGGCATCGACCAGGCCGAGGCCGAGCAGCTCCTCACCGACAGCAAAGTGGACAAGCTGCCCCTGCTGGACAGTGAAGGCCGCCTAGCAGGCCTGATGACCTACAAAGACATCCGCAAGCGCCGCCGGGCCCCGCACGCCAGCAAAGACAGCAAGGGCCGGCTGCGCGTGGGCGCGGCCGTGGGCGTGACGCCCGACCTGCTGCAGCGCGTGGCGGCCCTGGTGGAAGCCGGGGTTGACATTGTGAGTCTCGACACCGCCCACGGCCACTCCAAAGGCGTGATGGACGCCGTGCGCGCTATCAAAGCCGCGCACCCAAACCTGGACGTGATGGCCGGCAACGTGGCCACCGCCGCCGGCGCCCGCGCCCTGGCTGACGCCGGCGCCGACTGCGTGAAAGTGGGCGTTGGCCCCGGCTCAATTTGCACCACGCGCATTATTGCCGGCATTGGTGTGCCACAGCTTTCGGCCGTGCTGGAAGCAGCACGCGGGCTGGCTGGCACCGGCGTAACGCTGGTGGCCGACGGCGGCATTAAATTCTCGGGCGATGTGGTGAAGGCCCTGGCGGGCGGCGCGGCTGCTGTAATGGTGGGTTCGCTGCTGGCCGGCACCGAGGAAGCGCCGGGCGAGCTGATTATATACGAAGGCCGTAAGTACAAGTCCTACCGCGGCATGGGCTCGGTGGAGGCCATGGAAGACGGTAGCAAGGACCGGTACTTCCAGGACGCCGAAGACGACGTGAAAAAGCTGGTGCCCGAGGGCATTGTGGGCCGTGTGCCGTTCAAGGGCAATGTATCGGAGGTGATTTACCAGCTGGCGGGCGGCCTGCGGGCGGGCATGGGCTACGTGGGCGCTGCCAATATGGAAGCGCTGCAAGCGGCGCAGTTTGTGCGCATAACCGGAGCTGGCCTGCGCGAGTCGCACCCGCACGACGTGCAAATCACGCGCGAAGCCCCCAACTATTCGAGCCGCTAAACCGGCTTGGGGTTGGCCGGCGCAACAAGGGACAGCGGTGGCTTGGGCTGGCGCTGCGCTTGTTGCGCCGGTCAAAATTATGCAAGTAAATTTCAGTAGCCGATGGTATCTTGCATGCCGATTGGGCGTCTGCCAAGGCGCAACGGGCTGGTAGTTTTGTGTTATTCGTAGCTTCGCCTGTGCGTCATCCGCTTTTTTACATTGGTTTTTTGTTTACACTTCTGAGCATTAGCTTGGTGGTAGCTAACATCGTGAGCACGGGAGTGGCAGCAGTGCCCGTGTCGAGCTGGCTGCTGTTGGCGGCTATGACGGGTATAATGGGCATCCTCTGGCAGCTGTTTACCCGCCCGCCTGCCCAGCCTGCTGCCGTAACGGAAAGTCCTAAGGCCGCCGCGCCGCGCCACCTCGAAATCCAGAGTCTGCAGCGCCTGGTGCAAATAGTGCAGCACGGCCAGACTTCCTGCGAAGTGTACAGCACGCTGCTGGAGTCGGCGGTGCAAACCGTGCAGGCCGATGCGGCCTGGCTGGTTCTCCTGCCCGACCACGCCAAAGTAGACGCCGCCGATGCCATTCAGTACTATAACATCTTGCCGGCGCAGGCCGAAGAGTTGAGCCGCCACCTGCTCGCCCACACCCTGCCGGCGGGCGAGCACATCACCAACGACCTCAACCTGCGGCCCGGTTTTGAGGGCAGCAACCAGCGCTTTCGGTCGCTGCTGCAGCTGCCGCTGCGAGGGCTGCATTTCGAGTACGGCATACTGTACCTGCTCAAGGCCGAGCCCCACACATTCGACGGCGAGGACCTGAGCATTCTGCAGACCTTCACCAGCCAAGCAGTGCTCAGTATTGAGAACCTGGAGCTGGTGCGCACCTCACTGGCAAACCAACGCACGCAGGAGGAGCTGAAAATTGCTTCGCAGGTACAGGACAGCCTCATTCCCAAGAACCTACCCACCGACAACTGGTTCGAAATCAGCTCGCACTCGCTGGCGGCCAAGGAGGTGGGCGGCGACTTCTATGACTTCCTGCACCTGCCCGGCCGGCGGCTGGCCGTCATCATCGGCGACGTGAGCGGCAAAGGCGTGACGGCGGCCTTCCACATGGCCCAGATGAAGGGGATTTTCCATTCGCTGATGCAGGAAAACCCGCTGGCCAAAACCGAGCGCGACAAATTCCCGGTGCCCAGCCGCTTCATGGCCCAGGCCAACACTGCCCTCACGCACTGCCTGGAACGGTCTTCTTTTATAACTTCTTCGCTCTACATCATTGATTATGAGCAAGGTGGATTCGTATTTGCCCGCGCCGGGCACTGCCATACGCTCTATTACCATGCCTTGCGGGAGGAAGTGTTCTATTTCGAATCCACGGGCCTCGGTCTGGGCATCATCCGGAACGAGAGCTACGAGAAGCACATCAAAAACCAGTTTTACGACTACAGCCCCGGCGATGTGATGGTGATATACACCGACGGCATTGTGGAAGCGCGTGGCGGCAACGGCACCGACGAGTACGGCGAAGACCGGCTCAAGCTGCGCCTGGAAGAAAGTTATTTCCAGGAAGCAGAGGACATTAAGTCGTTCATCCTCGCCGACCTAAATGGCTTTACCCACGGCTTTCCCATACACGACGACCAGACGCTGCTGGTTATAAAATTCAAGTCGGCTCAACCCCCACTGTGACCCTGACGTATCCGCCTCATTATGAAAGTCACTGCCCAACCCACCGCCGATACCCTCACCCTCCTGCTGGACGGTGAGCTGGACGCCAGCTCCGCCATTGTGCTTGATACCGAGCTTGCCAAACCGGACATCCTCGACTACCGTAAGGTCTTGATTGACTGCAGCAAGCTCAGCTACATTTCGTCGGCTGGCCTGGGGGTATTTATTTCCCACCTGCAGCGTTTCCAGGATGCCAACGTAAAGCTGGTGTTCTTCAACATGCAGGAGAAAGTATTCAACGTATTTGAAATTCTGGGCCTGGATGCGCTGATGACCATCGTGCCCAGCGCCACCGAAGCCGAAGCCGCGTAATTCAGTTAAAAGTTGGGAGTTAAGAGTTGAGAGTTGAATCCGTCGTCCTCGTCATTTCAAATTTTCAATCCTTAACTCATAACTCATAATTCCCTGATGAAGTCTGCCCTCCGCATTGCTTGCTCACGCCGCCACCTCCAGCAGGTGCGTGACTTCGTGCGAAACCATCTCAGCAACCGCCAGCTCCCCGAAGTCACCGTGAACCAGGTGGTGCTGGCCGTGGACGAGGTAGTGGCCAACTTCATCATCCACGCCAACGGGGAGGACGAAACCCAGTTTCTGGACCTCGAACTGGACACAGACGGCCACGACATCAACGTGGAAATCGCGGACCATAGCGACACCGTTTACCTGCCCGGCCAGCACCAGAACCCCGACCTAAGCGAGTACATCCGCCAGGGCCGCAAGGGCGGCATGGGCATGACGCTGGTGAACCGGCTCATGGACCGGGTCGAGTTTTTTACCCGTGGCAACCACACCGTGTGCCACCTGAGCAAGCATATTCTCTAGGCCGAAGCCCTGGAACACCAGTTCAGTACGAAGAACGCCGCGCGGGGCTTGCCCTGTCTTTTCGCCACCACAGTAGCCGCTACTGCCGTGGCAAAGAGGCCAGAGCAAGCTCAACGAGGCGTTCTTTTTCGTACCCGCCGGCTTCGAATCTGTTGAAGCTAATTCCCCCCGGAAATTAGTTAATTTCGCACCAGTATCATCATGTCGCGCTGTTTGCGTCTTCCTCTTCAGCGCTTTTGCTTCCTTTGTTTTACTATGCACAAACGCATTCTGTACGCCAGTTCCGCCGCCATAGCACTGCTGGCCGGCTGCCAGGCCTCCAAACCTGCTACTTCGGGTGCAGCGGCAGCCGCTGCCTCGGGGCCAGCAGTTGAAACGCTGGGCAACTACGCCGTTCCGGCCAACGAATTTGCCTACGTTTATCGCAAGAACAACAGCTCGGCGGCCGACTACGGCACCAAGCAAAGCGTGGCCGAATACCTGGAGCTGTACACCAACTTCCGCCTCAAGGTGCTGGAAGCCGAGCAACGCGGCCTCGACACCACCCAAGCCTTCAAGCGCGAGCTGGACGGCTACCGCCAGCAGTTGGCACAGCCCTACCTCACCGAGAAAAGCGTGACCGACCAGCTGGTGCGCGAAGCCTACGACCGCATGAGCCAGGAGGTAAGCGCCTCTCACATCCTCATTCGCGTAGCGCCCGACGCCACCCCGCAGGACACATTGGCCGCCTACGAGAAGATTACCAATATCCGCCGGGAAGTGGCTAATGGGGCCGATTTTGACCAGATGGCACGCACGCAGAGCGAAGACCCTTCGGCCCGCGAAAACGCTGGCAAGCTCGGCTACTTCACCGCCATGCAGATGGTGTACCCGTTTGAGTCGGCGGCCTACAACACGCCCATTGGGCAGGTGTCGGCGCCCATTCGCACGCGTTTCGGCTACCACATTATTAAAGTAAACGACAAGCGGGCCGCGCAGGGCGAAATAAAGGTGGCTCATCTCATGATTCGGATGAACGCCAACGCGCCCCAGTCCGACTCGCTGACGGCCAAGAAGAAAGTTGACGAGCTGGCCAGCCGCCTCAAGAAGGGCGAAAGCTGGGACAAGCTCGTGGCCCAGTTCTCGGAAGATGCCGGCTCGGCCGCCAACGGGGGCGAGCTGCCGCCCTTCGGCACCGGCCGCATGATTCCGTCGTTTGAGGAAGTGGCTTTTAAGCTCCAAAAGCCCGGCGACATTTCCTCGCCCGTGCAAACGCCCTACGGCTGGCACGTCATCAAGCTGATTGAGCGGCAGCCGGTAGCCAGTTTTGCCGATATGGAAGCCACCTTGAAAAGCAAAGTGGCCAAGGACTCGCGCTCGGAGCTGAACAAAGCCGCTTTCCTGAAGCGCATTCGCCAGGAAAACCAGTTTACCGAAGTGCCGGTGGCCAAAACCTATGCCTTCAGCAAGGCCGATACCTCGCTGGTGGCCGGCCGGTTCAAGTACGCGGCCCCAGCGCCTGCCAAAGCCGGCAAAACACCCTCCGGCAATTCGCCGCTGTTCACCATCAAGGGCAAGCCCTATTTGGTGAAGGATTTCCTGACGTTTGCGCAGCAGAACCAGCGGCCCCGCACGGGTGCCCAGCCGGCCTTTGCTATGCAGCAGCTCTACGACCAGTACGTGGAAGAGTCGCTGACGGAGTTCGAAAAGAACAGCCTCGAAACCAAGTACGAAGACTACCGCATGCTCGTGAAGGAGTACCGCGACGGCATTCTGCTTTTCCAGCTCATGGACGAGAAGGTGTGGAGCAAGGCCATTGAAGACACAGTAGGGTTGAAAAAGTACTTCGCCGAGAACCAGGCCAAGTACCAGTGGGACCAGCGCGTGCAGGGCACCGTGGTGAGCGCCGCCACGCCGGCGCTGCTGGCCCGCGTGCAGAAGGAGCTCAAAGCCGGCCGCTTCCCCGTGAACAGAAACGTGCCCAAAACCGCTTCCTTCACCAAGAACAGTGCGATGATGAGCAAAGGCGGCGTGACTGCCCTGGGCGAAATAACCAAGCGCATGCTGCAGGACACCCTGGCCCGCGTCACCCTCACGGGCCGCGTGAAAAAGGGCGAGAAAGCCAGCTTGGCCCGCACCCGCGCCGATGCCGCCGCCAAGTACCTGCAAACGCAGGGCGTGGCACCTAGCCGCATCGGGAAGAGCGCCACAGCGGCTACGGCTGCCGATGGCGGCGTGCAGATTGCGCTGGTAACCGGCAGCCCCGCCGCCATTGAAACCGAGCTGAATGAGAAGAACCCGCTGTCGGTGCAAATCACGCAGCGCGTGTTTCAGAAAGGCGACAATAAGCTGGTAGACGAGCTGATGGACAAAGGCCCCGGCACCTACACCATACAGAAGGACGGACGCTACAATGCCGTGACCATCGACCAAATTCTGCCAGCCGGCCCCAAGGCCCTTGCCGAAGCCCGAGGCCAGGCCACCTCAGACTACCAGACCTACCTGGAAAAAGTATGGATTGAGGAGATGCGCGCGGCCCGCCCGGTTAAGGTGAACGAGGCCGAGTTGAACAAGCTCATCACCAAATAATTTATTGCAGCGCGGGGCACGGCTTTGCGTCTCTGCTTCGTTTGGTTGGCACGCAGGGCCACTTCGCGCTGCGCCGCGGGTGTCCGTTGCAACCATTGAAACCGGGGCGCGCTCCTTGCTTTTGTCTGCCAACGGATTTATCGTGAAATTTGTGGGCCTGTTCGTGTGTTGCACGAACAGCGCTTAAGCCTCGGCATTTGGCCTTGGGGCGCTACACTACTACTCTATGCTTGTTAAAGTGAATCGCGCTGCGGCGTCGGCCCTGCTTACGTTGCTGCTGCTCGTGGGCATTGCCCCCTCTTCCCACGCCCAATTGGGCATCACCCGGTCCAAGGGCCAGCAGCTGCTCGATGGCATTGTGGTGAAAGTGGACAACCAAATTGTGCTGCAGTCTGACGTGGAAAACATCTACCTGCAGGAAGTGGCCCGCGCCGAAGGCAAGGCCCTTCCGCCCGACCTAAAATGCAAAATCCTGCAAAGCCTGGTGCTGAACAAGCTGATGCTGGCCCGCGCCGAGGTGGACTCTGTGACCGTGACCGACCAGCAGGTGAACGGCGAAGTAGACCGCCGCATGGCGTACTTCGTCCAGCAGATTGGCTCCGAGAAGCGCATGGAAGAGCAGTACAATAAGCCCATCAAAACGCTGAAAGAAGACTTGCGCCCCCAAATCAAAGACCAGCTCACGCAGCAGGAAATGCAGCGCACCATCACGGGCAAAGTAGCCGTGACGCCGCGCGAGGTGTCGCAGTATTTTGCCAGAATTCCGCAGGACAGCCTGCCGTACTTCAGCACCGAAGTGGAAGTGGGACAGATTATCATTCCGGCCCAAATCAATGAGCAGGCCAAGCAGGCGGCCATTGCCAAGCTCAACGACATTCGGGGCCAGGTGCAGGCCGGGGGCGACTTTGCCACCTTTGCCAAGGAGTTTTCGCAGGACCCCGGCTCGGCCATAGAGGGCGGCTACCTGGGCGCATTCAAGCGCGGCGAGCTGGTGCCCGAGTACGAGGCGGCGTCGATGAAGCTGGAGCCAGGGCAGCTGTCGCCGGTGGTGCAGTCGCAGTTCGGCTTCCACCTCATTCAGTTCATTGAGCGCAAAGGCAACACTTACTCCACCCGCCACATTCTGCTCAAGCCGGAAACCGGTACCTCCGACGCCGGCGAGGCGGCCAAAACGCTGACCAAGCTGCGCCGTCAGATTCAGTCGGACAGCATCAGCTTTGCTAAAGCGGCTAAGGATAACTCCTCGGACAAAATCACCGGCGGCAACGGCGGCTTGCTCCAGAACCGCGAGGATGGCGGCACCCGCCTGCCCCTCGACAAGCTGGACCCTGCCATTTTCTTCACCATCGACACCATGAAAGTGGGCAACATCACGCCCCCCATGCCATACCGCACCGACGACGGCAAAGACGGCATGCGCATCCTGTGGCTGAAGTCGAGCACTGCGCCCCACCAGGCCAACCTGCAGCAGGACTACCAGAAGATTGCCGCTGCGGCCCTGAACGAAAAAAAGAACAAGGCCCTGGATGAGTGGTTCCTGAAGAACCGCGGCACGGTGTACCTAGAGATTGCGCCTGAATACGCCCAGTGCAAAGTGCTGGACGTGGCAGAAAGGTAAGCAGGGCAAAAAAGAACGTCATGCTGAGCGCAGCCGAAGCATCTCGCCCGTTTAACTAATTCAATCGATTGATTTATTACCCCATGCGAGATGCTTCGGCTGCGCTCAGCATGACGTTCTGGTTTATACATGCCCACATACGCTAACGATAAAGAAGCCGCTGACGCCCTGGCCGCGTCCTTCCAGAAGCTGCGTCAGGAAATAGGCAAGGTCATCGTGGGGCAGGACGAAGTGGTGCGGCTGGTGCTCACCGCGGTGTTTTCGCAGGGCCACAGCCTGCTGGTGGGCGTGCCCGGACTGGCCAAAACCTTGCTGATTCAGACCATTGCCGATTCGCTGGATTTGTCGTTCAACCGCATCCAGTTCACCCCTGACCTGATGCCTTCCGACATCGTGGGCTCGGAAACAATGAACCAGCAGCGGGATTTTCATTTCGTGAAAGGGCCCGTTTTCGCCAACATTATTCTGGCGGACGAAATAAACCGCACGCCCCCCAAAACCCAGGCCGCGCTGCTGGAAAGCATGCAGGAATACGCCGTGACGGTGGCTGGGCAGCGCTACGCGCTAGCACGGCCCTTCTTCGTACTGGCCACCCAAAACCCCATCGAGCAGGAAGGCACCTACCCCCTGCCCGAGGCGCAGCTCGACCGGTTTATGTTCAATATCGAGTTGGGCTACCCCAGCTACGCCGAGGAGTTGGCCATTGTGAAAAACACCACTTCCGACCGCAAACAGACCGTGAACAAGGTGCTGCATGCGGCCGACATTCAGGCGTTTCAGGAATTGGTGCGCCGCGTGCCCGTGGCCGACAACGTGGTGGAATACGCCGTGAGCCTGGTGCACAAAACCCGCCCTGGCACCGAGCGTGCCGCCCCCCGCGCCACGCAACTGCTGGAGTGGGGCGCCGGCCCCCGCGCCTCGCAGCACCTTATTGTGGGCGCCAAATGCAACGCCCTGCTCAACGGCAAGTATTCGCCCGACATTGAGGACGTGCGTGCCGTGGCCGTGCCCATTCTGCGCCACCGCCTAGTGCGCAACTTCAAGGCCGAGGCCGAAGGCATCGGGGTGGAGCAGATTGTGAAAGAACTACTTTAAATAGTGGTTAACGGTTAGCGGTGAGTAGTTAATTCTTGGATGAGCCCCTATCATTAACCACTGACCATTAAATAATTAACCGATAAAATGGAATCCCAAGCCTACTACCAGCAATTTGAGCGCAACGTGCGCATCATTCTCGACGCCCTTGCCGCCGGCCTGGAGCTTCGTACCACGTCGCTCGAAACCAGCTTGCCCATTGAAACCTATGTGTTGTGCGAGGTGCTGAACCAGGGCGCCGGGCAGGACTTTGTGCTCACCGCCACTGGGGTAGCGCGCCTGGCCGAGTTTCAGCAGCAGTTTATGCAGCACGAGGGGCAGACCCTGGCGGCCCTGGAGCGGGTGCTGGCCGACAAGCGCGGCACCATGCGCACGCCCGAGGGCCGCGTGCTGGTCAAGGAAATGCTCATTCGTCGGCTGGAGTTTTTCAACGAAGCCGCCCGTCAGGTCAACGTCATGCGCACCCAGCAGTCTCTCGGCAGCCCTAGCCAGTACGAAGGCGTCAACAAATAGCCTGCTTTCGGCATTTTACTGTTTGATAAGGCCGCTCTGTCCAACAGAAGCGGCCTTTTTATTCACAGCATCTTTACCAGCGTAAACACGTCCCTGTTTCACTAGCATTGCCGCTCGCCCCTAAGCTCTGCGCCCGGTTTTCGTTCATCTGCCTGCCCCATGCTGCCGCGTATTCCACTGCTCACGTTCCGCCTGTGCCTGCGACCGTACGAGTTAGCTGACGCGCCTGCTTTTTTTGAGTTGATTGACGGCGACCGGGCACGGTTCCGCACCTCCTTTCCTGACCGGCTGCTGGCCGTGAGTACCCTGCGCGACGCCACCCGCGCCCTGCAGGCATTTGCCGACGACTGGGAATCGGGCCGCTTCTACGTTTTTGGCATGTGGCACCGCCTTTCTGCTGCCTATCTCGGTGATATCTGCCTGATGCCTCAGACCAAAGGCCAAGCCGAGATTGGCTACTATCTAGCCGCGGCAGCCGAAGGCCAGGGCTTCGCCCGCGAAGCCCTGGCCGCCGTGGTGGGGTTTGGGTTTGGGGCCGTGGGCAGCCAGCGCCTGCTCATCCGCTGCTACGCCGACAACGAGCGAGGCCAGGCCGTGGCCCGCTCAGCAGGCTTCCAGTCCGAAGCGCCGCCCAAGCGAACCGTCTGGTTTCGCAACGCCGACAGCGTGGCCAACATTCAGCGCTTCGTGCTCACGCGCGCCGAGCACGAGGCACCCGGCGTATAGCCTTGCCTCCGCATAGCAACCAGTTCCTTGCGCCTACTGGCCCACCCGCACCCGCTTGCCAATATTGCCCAGCAGCCATTCCTGTCGGAAATTCAGGTACATCGCCAACGAGTAGTCCAGTGCCCGGGTATTGAGGTCAAACACGGGCTCTACCCGCGCCGTGAGCGAGGCGGCGTCGGAGATGCGGATGTCGCGCATCAGGCGCACCATCACCAGCTGACGGTTGCGGTCCAAAAAGTCCGGGTTTGATACGGTGCGTGAGGCACTCTGGAAGAAATCGCCGCCGAGCGGGGCAATGTAGCGCGAGCCGTGCCAGTAGCTCACCATCACGTCGGCAAAGCGGCTTTCGACAGTGGCATTGAGGTACAGTGCCCGCCCGTATTTAAACGGGAACTGGCCGGTGGTGAACGAGTAGTTCTGGAACCCCAGCACGTAGCCATTGAAGCGCACGGCCCGCACGTTCTTGCCCTCCAGGCGGCGCCGTGCTTCCAGCCCGAAGGCCTCGTTGAAGGACGTGCGCAGGGGCCGGTCCAGGGTGTCAATCTGGCCGCCGCGGTGGGTGGCCGTGAACTGGAAGGGGATGGCCACATGCCACGGGCTGCCGTCGGGGCTGATGCGGTAGCTGCTGCTCACGCCGCCCGCCACTTCCTCCTGAAAGTTGCTGAAGCGGTACTGCTGGCGCTGCCAGTCCACCCACTGGTCTACAAACAGTCGGGTGCCGTTGTAGCGCACCTGGATGCCCTCCTCCAGCGGGTTTAGCATCACCCGCTCGAAGTTGAACATGGGCTCGATATAGTTGTGGTGCAGGTGCGGCCGGATGTTGCCCAGAATTATCTGCTGCTTGCCCTTGGTCCAGGTGGCCCGGAACGTGGGCCGCACCTGCTGCAGCACGGGGTTGCCGAAGTCTTTCCACAGAAATACGCCGCCTTCCAGGCGCAGGTCTTTGGTAGGATAATAAACGAGCTGCGGGTTGAGCTGCGTGCCGTAAAGCGTGTAGCCTTCGATAATCTTGTTGAAGTACTCGTTGTCTTTGAAGAAAACAAAGGCATTAAGTGAGACGCGTAAGTCACCGGATTTTGCCGCTAAGCGGTAGTCGTCAGATTGTTCGCTTTTGATTAATGCTCTGTTCTTATCTATATCTTCCTGAGTTGCTCCCCTGGTATCAGTTACAACTATTGGTAGCGTTATACTGTCGCCTTCGCTTCCTGGCCGAGGCGAAATAAAGACCCGATTATCCACCTGAGCATGCGCTTCTCCTACTGTAATTAGCACAGTCACAAGGGCAACTAAAATTCTTAGATAATTCCTCATATATTTCCGCATTCAACGGCACCAAACCGCCGGGCATTGTGTTAGAAAAAGCCGTCGAAAAAGAGGCTATTTAGTGGTTAAACCCAAGAATAGATTTATCTGATTGCGCTGGCTCAAAACCCGTAACTTTACCAAACCTAATCCCTTTTTCATAAACACCCCCTCATGGCACTAGCTACCAAAACGGCCCCGAAAGCTGACAAAGTCGAAAAGGCTGAAAAAGGCGAAGTCAACACCGCCGCCGAAAAAATGAAAGCCCTGCAGCTTACGCTCGATAAGCTGGACAAGGCCTACGGCAAAGGCACCGTGATGAAGCTTAGCGACAACAAAGTTGGCGATATTCCCAGCATCAGCACCGGTTCGCTCTCGCTCGACATTGCCTTGGGCATTGGCGGGGTGCCCCGTGGCCGCGTGGTGGAAATCTACGGCCCGGAATCGTCGGGTAAGACCACGCTGACCATGCACATGATTGCCGAAGCGCAGAAGAAAGGCGGCATGGCCGCGTTCATCGACGCCGAGCACGCTTTCGACAAATCCTACGCCGAGAAACTCGGCATCGACACCACCAACCTGCTCATTGCCCAGCCCGACAACGGCGAGCAAGCCCTCGAAATAGCCGACCAGCTGATTTCGTCCGGTGCCATCGACATCATTGTGATTGACTCCGTGGCCGCCCTGGTTCCCAAAGGCGAACTGGAAGGCGACATGGGCGACTCGAAAGTGGGCCTGCATGCCCGCCTCATGAGCCAAGCCCTGCGAAAGCTCACCGGCACCATCAACAAGACGGGCTGCTGCTGCGTGTTCATCAACCAACTGCGTGAGAAAATCGGCGTGATGTTCGGCTCGCCCGAAACCACCACCGGTGGTAACGCCCTGAAGTTCTACGCTTCGGTGCGCCTCGACATCCGCCGCATCGGCCAGATCAAGGAAGACAAGGACAACGTGACCGGCAACCGCACCAAGGTGAAGGTGGTGAAAAACAAAGTGGCGCCGCCCTTCAAGGTGGTCGAGTTCGACATCATCTACGGCCAGGGCATTTCCAAAGTCGGTGAGATTGTGGACCTGGGCGTCGACATGGGCATCATCGGCAAGTCGGGCTCGTGGTTCAACTACGGCGAGACCAAAATCGGCCAGGGCCGCGAAGCCGTAAAGACGCTGCTGCTTGATAACCCCGAGCTGGCCGCCGAAATTGAGCAGAAAATCCGCACCATGGCCAAGGGCGACGAGGACGTGATTCCCGTGGACCTGACCATTGTGGAAGACGGCGAAGACACGCTCTAAACAGTGCTGAATATTGCCTTTTGAATGTTGAATGGTTTTTTGCCATTGTGCACGAACTCAACGCTCAACAATTTCAAAACTCCGCATACATCAAAGCCCGCTGCAATTCGCAGCGGGCTTTTTTGCGTCTGTATATTTACCAAAGCTGACGCTGGCACTCTGTTTGATTAGCGCCTTGGTAGTTTATCCTTTATCACTTGCTATGAATCGCCGCTGGTTTCTATTTGCTCCTGTTCTTATAATGCTGGTCGCGGCCACCCAGCGTGCCATTGGCCCCGGCGACCCCGTGCGGAGCATTCCGCAGTCCAGCTTTGGGCGCGGCGAAGTCATTCAGTACACCGTTCACTACGGGCTCATCAACGGCGGCGAGGCCACCGTGGAAACTGCCGGCACCCTGGAGCGCGTGAACGACCGGCCCTGCTACAAGGCCACTGTGAGCGGGCGCACCACCGGCTCGTTCGACTTTTTCCTGCGCATCCGCGACCAGTGGCGGGCCTATATCGACACGACCAGCATTCTGCCCCTGCGCTCTCATCGGGACATCGCCGAGAAAAACTACCGCAAGAAAGAAACGGTCAACTACGACCACATCAACGATTTTGCCGAGGTGCAGGACAACAGCAAAGACAAACCCCGGCGTAAAACCGTGAAGACGGCCAACAACACCCTGGAGCTGGTGAGCGGGTTCTACTACTTGCGCACCTTTGACTTCGACCGCATGCGGGTGGGCGAAGTCATTAAAGTACCGGGCTACCTCGACGGCGACAATTTCATGCTGGAGGTGACCTACAAAGGCCGGACTATAGTAGAGACCAAAGCCGGTGATGTGCGGGCCTTCAAACTGGTGCCCAAGCTGCCCAACAACAAGCTGTTTCGGGGCGAAAACGCCATTTCGGTGTACCTGTCCGACGACCGTAACAAGATTCCGGTGCTGTTCCAGGCCGAAATGTTTGTGGGCACGGTGAAGGTGGATATGGTGAAATACCAGGGCCTGAAGTCGCGGCTGAACATGGTGAGCAGGGTCAACTAGCCCGGCGGCCCGGGGTCACACAATCATAACATGAGCCCATCGGGCAAAGCGGTACTTTTGCAGCGGTAACACTTCGCTTCACTCAAGCCCCTCCGCCGTGACTGCTCCCCAATCGCCCGTGTACAAGATTCTCGTGGTCGACGACGACCCGGACATTGTTGAGCTGCTGGAATTTAACCTGCAGAAAGAAGGCTACCAGACCGCCTCGGCCAGCGATGGCCGCAAGGCCCTGGAAGTTGCCGCCGAATTCAACCCCGACATCATCCTGCTCGACGTGATGATGCCCAATCTCGACGGCATTGCCGCCTGCCGCCGCCTGCGCGAGCAACCCAAGTTCAAAGACACCTACATTCTGTTCCTCACGGCTCGCGCCGAGGAATTCTCGGAAGTAGCGGCCTTTGAGGCCGGAGCCGACGACTTCATTGCCAAGCCCATTAAGCCGCGGGCGTTGCTGGGCCGCCTGGCCGCCGTGAAGCGTCGCGAACAGGACCCCCACGCCGCCGTGGATGCCATCGACATCAACGGCCTGCGCATCGACCGCACCGGCTTTGCCGTGTATCAGGACGGCAAAAAAATCACCCTGCCCAAAAAAGAATTTGAGTTGCTGGCCTTTCTGGCCGCCTCGCCCCACAAGGTGTTCAGCCGCGACGAGCTGCTCCGGAATATCTGGGGCAACGACGTGTTTGTACTGGCCCGCACCGTGGACGTGCACGTGCGCAAAGTGCGCGAGAAAGTGGGCGACCACCACATCCAGACCATCAAGGGCGTGGGCTACAAGTTCAACGCGGACTAATACCGTCTGACCAAAAGGAACGTCATGCAGAGCGCAGCGAAGCATCTTGCCTGCCACCAGTAATCATTTACTATTGCAGGCAAGATGCTTCGCTGCGCTCTGCATGACGTTTCTTCTTTACTAACTACTCGCCGCAGTAATGAACCTCTCCTCTCGCACCATTGCCGTGCTCATTGCGCTGTTGGTGGCGGGCGTGCTCACCGCCTACGCGCACATCGGCCCCAGCTTGCCCACCCGCGAGGCTTTTTTGGCGGCGGGAGTCACGGTGGCGGCTTGCTTTCTATTGGTATACTTATCGTTTGAAGCCCTGATTTTCCGGGAGATAAATGGCATTTACGCCGGTCTGGAGCACATCAAGCGCAAGGAGTTCAAGCGGCTCAGCAGCAAATTCCTGTTTCGGCCCGAGCCGGTGAAGCGCGTGCGCGACGAGATTCTGCTCATGGCCGAGCGCCGCCAGCAGGAAATCGACGAGTTGGTACAGCTCCAGGCGCTGCGCCGCGAGTTCCTGGCCGATGTATCGCACGAGCTAAAAACACCGCTTTTCGCCGCCCAAGGCTTCGTGCACACCATTCTCGACGACGAGGAGGGCGACATCGACCCAGCCACCCGCCGCAAATTCCTGGGCAAAGCCGCCGCCAGCCTCGACACGCTCGATGCCCTGGTGCAGGACCTGGTCACCATTGCCCAGCTCGAAAAAGGCGTGGTGCGCATGCGCCGCCAGCGCTTCGACCTAGTTGCGTTGGTACTCGAAATATTTGAGTTGCTGGAGCAGCAGGCCGCCCGGCGAGGCACCACACTGGAGCTATTTCCGCCTGGCCTGACCGATACCACCCTGCTGGTGGTGGCCGACCGCAACCGCATCCGTCAGGTACTGGTGAACCTAGTTGACAACGCCATCAAGTACGGCCGGGAGCAGGGCCGGGTAGTGGTGGCATTGGTGGAAAGCGGCCGCGCCGTGCGCATTGCCGTGCGCGACGACGGGGCCGGTATCGCGCCTGAGCACCAGGCTCGAATTTTTGAACGGTTCTACCGCATCGACAAAAGCCGCTCCCGCGATTCGGGCGGTTCCGGCCTGGGCCTGGCCATCAGCAAGCACATCGTGGAGGCGCACAAATCCACCATTCGGGTCAAGAGCACCATGGGCGAAGGCACCACCCTGGAGTTCAAGCTCAGCAAGCCCAAGGCCGGGCAGGCCGGGTAATCGCAGCTGCTCGGCGGCGCCCGGCGCCCGCCATTCCCATTCCTTAATTGGAAATCAGGAACAGTCGTTTCGCGTCGCCGTACCTTTGGGCTTCCGTATGAAGCTCCCCAATTTTTCCGACCTCGTTATTTTCGAGAACGACGACTACCTCGTTGTGAACAAGCCCCCGTTCCTGGCCACGCTCGACGAGCGGGTGGGCGGCGCGCCCAACATGCTGCGCCTGGCCCGCCAGCACCACGATGACATTCAGGCTGCGCACCGCCTCGACCGCGAAACCAGCGGCGCCTTGGCCTTCGCCAAAACGCCCGAAGCCTACCGCCACCTCGCCATGCAGTTTGAGAACCGCGAGGTGAAGAAGCAGTACCACGCCGTGGCCTGGGGCACCCCGCACCTCGACAAACAGTTGGTAGACCGCAGCATCGAAAACACGACCCGCGGCAAAGCCCGCCTGGCCTACAAAGGCAAAGCGGCCGAAACGTACTTCACCACCCTCGAAACCTTCACCCGCCATTCGCTCATCCTGTGCGAGCCCATCACGGGCCGCATGCACCAGATTCGCCTGCACCTGATGTACCTGCAGGCCCCCATCGTGGGCGATACGCTGTATGGCGGGGAGGACTTCTTCCTGTCTTCGCTGAAGAAGAAATTCAACATGAAGGCCGGCGAGGAGGAGCAGCCCTTCATCAAGCGCTTTGCCTTGCACGCCATGCGGCTGCAGTTCACCGGGCTGCAGGGCGAAGAAATCAGCGTGGAAGCGCCCTACCCAAAAGACTTCCGGGTATTGGTAGATGCCCTGCGGCAAAACCAATAGCCCGCCGCCCGCGCCTCACCGCACCCGCTCAAATACGATGATGCGCGTGGTATCGCGCTCCGGGTGCAGGCGGTTGCGGGGCCTGGCGTCTTGGTACAGCTCCCGGAACCGAGCATCGGCGCGGAGCTTGGGAAGCTGCACGTGGCCCTCGGTGCGGGCAAACCAGTCGTCCCACACCAGCAGCGTGCCCACTGGCAGCGCCCCCACCAGGCCATCCGCCCCCACGCTCATGACAGGGTGCTCGTTGGGGTCGAAGAAGTTGTTATTCGTGGCCACGGCCACGTAAGGCAGTTCGTACGCCAGGGGCCGCGTGTTTTCGCCGTACGTTTGGCGAATCCAGGCGGCGGCGTTTTCCGCTACTTCCTGGTCGGGCGGTCGGGTGAAGTCGCGTTGCCACCGCAGGCCCTGGCGGGTGCCCAGAAACAGAAAAAGCACAGCCGCCGCCGCTGCCCCCAGGCGAATGCGCCGTTGCACGGTCGGCGTGCGCGCTCCTGCACTCACCCACGCCACGCCGCGCAGCGCCACCACGGCAAACAGCGGCACGGTCACCGTCAGCACCCTGGTCATGCCAAACGAATTGAAGAGCCCCAGGGCCCAGAAGATGGTGTGCGCGGCAATGAACACCGAAATACTACCATAAACCAGCAGCAGTTCGGCACTGAACAGCGGCCGCTGGCGGCGCTCCGGGTACAGCAGGTCGAGCACCATGCGCACGCCCCCTATGCTGACTAGCAGCAGCAGCACGTGGCCCAGCAAGCCCGGTAAACTAAACACAAAGTCGGTCCAGTCGCCGTGCCCGTACGCCGAAACTGTGGCGTAAGGATTGCGGCCGAACACCCACCCCGGCTCGCCGAGCACCACCGCGCCTACCGCGCTAAACAGCACGTAGCCCAGCACCAGCAGCGGCAAATAGCGCCACTGCCGCCGCCACGTCAGGTATACTACCCACAAGCCAATCAGGATAAAGCCCTCTGACCGCACAAAAGGCAGCCAGGAAATAAGCGCCGCCGACCAACCCGGCCGATTGGTAACCGCCAAAGTCACGGAACCCACCAGTATCAAGCCAAAAAGCGGCTCGGTGAGCCCCGAAAACTGAATAATAAAGTAATCAGGTGCCGCGTAAACAAATAAGATTGCCAGCTCCGGCATGGGCAGGCGCAAGGCGCGGGCCACTACAAAAGCACACCACGCCGAAACTGCCGCCACCCCGCACTGAAACAGCTTCATGCCCATAAAGCCAGCCTGCGCGGGTCCCGACGATATGAGCGTAAACAAGGGCTTGGCCCACGAATCCAGGTAATTCAGGGGGTGCTCGAAAGCATACCGCGCATACAGGTAGTGCTTGATGCTGTCGCCGGAATCGTAGGTATTCGTTGTAATGAACGCCATGACGACCGATAGCAGCAGCAAAACGGCCAGCAGCAGTTGCGCCCGACGGGTAGAGGAAGCCGAATGTGGCAGCGTCGCAGAAGAATTCATAAGAAGCAATATGCGCCAAAAGTACGCTTGTACTCATGCAGACGCCACATCTGCCTTGATAACCAGCAGTGCACCTTGGGTTAGCACTACAAATACTACTTGTTCCCGCTTGGCTATTTGCCGATAAATCAGTACCTTTGTGTCCGTTTTTCCCGAAGCCGTAAGGGCTTCGAACTCTTATTCAATAGTTTAGCATACCTTTTTTTCGACTCATGGACCACCTGAGCTTCAAGACGACCCACGTCAATAAGGCCAACGCCCAGAAGAGCTGGGTTATCGTAGACGCCAGCGTAGCCCCGCTGGGCCGCGTTTGCTCGCAGATTGCCAACATTCTGCGTGGCAAGCACAAGCCTTCGTTTACGCCCAACTCGGACTGCGGTGACAACGTCATCGTTCTCAACGCCGACAACTTGCGCGTAACGGGCAAGAAAATGACCGAGAAGGTCTACATCACGCACTCGGGCTACCCCGGCGGCCAGAAGCGTCGCACCGTGCGCGAGCAGATGGAGCGTGACTCCCGCCGCGTTATCGAGCACGCCGTGAAAGGCATGCTGCAGGGCAACAAGTTGGGTTCGGCTCAGTACCGCAATCTGTACGTGTACGCCGGCATGGAGCACCCACACGAGGCGCAGCAGCCCGTTGCTATCGAACTCAAAAACCTGTAAGTCACAACGGCTTACTTTCTTTAATTTTTCCACTAATGGCAATTACCAACACCTCTGGTAGAAGAAAAACCTCGGTGGCCCGCATCTACATGCAGGCCGGGCAAGGGAATATCACTATCAATGACCGGGACATGAAGGCGTATTTCAGCAACGAGTTGCTGGAGAACGTGGTCAACCAGCCCCTGGCAATTCTTGAGCAAGTCGGCCAGTACGACATCAAGGTGAACGTGAAAGGCGGCGGCATTTCGGCTCAGGCCGAGGCTATCCGCTTGGCAATCACCAAGGCGCTCGTGAGCGATAACGAAGAAACCCGTCCTGCTTTGAAGAAGGAAGGCTTCCTCACCCGCGACCCGCGCATGGTGGAACGCAAGAAATTCGGCAAGCGCAAGGCTCGTCGCTCGTTCCAGTTCTCGAAACGCTAAAACCAGGAGGATACTATCATGGCTCAGACGACTTATAAGGACCTGCTCGACGCAGGTGCCCACTTTGGTCACCTCACCCGCAAGTGGGACCCCAAAATGGCGCCGTACATCTTCATGGAGAAGAACGGCATCCACATCATCGACCTCAACAAGACGCTGGTTTCGTTGGATTACGCTGCTACTGCCATTCGCAACATTGCGAAGAGCGGCCGCAAAATCATGTTCGTAGCCACCAAGAAGCAGGCGCAGGAAATCGTAACCACCGAAGCCGAGCGTTTGAAGATGCCTTTCGTTACCGACCGGTGGTTGGGCGGCATGCTCACCAACTTCGCCACGGTTCGCAAGAGCCTGAAGAAGATGGCCACCATCGACAAGATGGTGAAAGAGAACACGGCCTACGCCGCTCTCGCCAAGCGTGAGAAGCTGATGATGACGCGTGAGCGCGCCAAACTGGACCGGGTTCTCGGCGGTATTGCCGAACTCGGCCGCCTGCCGGCTGCCTTGTTCGTTATCGACGTGAAGCGCGAGCACATCGCCGTGAAAGAAGCCCACAAATTGGGTATCCCGGTGTTTGCTATCTGCGACACGAACTCGAACCCCGAATTGGTCCAGTTCCCAATTCCTGCCAACGACGACGCCTCGAAGTCGATTCAGCTCATCGTGAGCGTCATCGGCAAGGCCATCGAAGACGGCCTGTCGGAGCGCAAAGTTGACAAAGAAGACGCCGACCGCAAGGAAGCCGACGAGGCTGCCATTGCTGAAAAAACGGCTGCTGACGAAGAATAGTCCCTTCTTAGCTCTTTGAAAAAAGGGAACCTTCGCGTAGTCTAGGCTCCGAAGGTTCCCTTTTTTATTAGGCTGGTGCGAAGGAGCGACAGCTCCCCTCCTTTTTTAAGGAGGGGATGTTCGAGCCAATGGCTCGGACGGGGGTGGTTGCGGTCGTTGAACGACTGGCAGCCGCTTCGTTCGGGTGTCGTTCAACGATTTCACCACCCCAGCTGGCGCTTTGCGCCAGCGTCCCCTCCTTAAAAAAGGAGGGGAGTTGACCGTTCAAATTCCAACCCTACAAAAACCAACATCTAATGGCCGCTATTACCGCCGCAGACGTAAATAAGCTCCGCACCATGACCGGTGCCGGCATGATGGATTGCAAAAAAGCCCTGGTGGAAGCCGACGGCGATTTCGAAGCCGCCCGCGACATCCTGCGCAAGCACGGCCAGAAAATCGCGGACAAGCGCGCCGAAAACGAAACCTCGGAAGGCCTCGTGCTGGTGAGCGTGAGCGAAGACGGCACCAAAGGCAAATTGGTAGCCCTGGCCTGCGAAACCGAATCGGTAGCCAAAGTGGCTAACTTCCGCGAGCTGGCTCAGCAAATTCTGGACACGGCCGTGCGCATTGATGCCGGCACGAAAGAAGACATCATGGCCGCCAACGCTGCCGATGGCACCAACATTCAGGAGCACGTAACCGACCTTATGGGCAAAATTGGTGAGAAGCTGGAGGTAATCTACGCCACGCTGACTGCTGAGAAAGTAGCTTCGTACATCCACTCCGACAACAAGAAGGCCGTACTCGTGGGCCTGAAGAATGTGGGCGACGCTGACGCTGCTGCCGTGGGCCGCGACGTGGCCATGCAAATCGTAGCCATGAAGCCCATTGCCGTTGACAAAGACGGTGTGGATGCTTCCATTGCTGAGCGCGAAATTGAAGTAGGCAAAGAGCAGGCGCGTGCCGAAGGCAAGCCAGAAGCAATGCTGGAGAAGATTGCCATGGGCAAGCTCAACAAGTTTTACAAGGACAACACCCTGCTGAACCAGGAGTTCGTGAAAGACACCTCGATGACCATCGCCCAGCTGCTCGACAGCAAGTCAAAAGGCATGACGGTTTCGGACTTCAAGCGTGTAGCTATCGGCGCTTAATTGCCGCTTTTAGCTAAATGGAAAGCCCCGCTGGCATTGTGCCGGCGGGGCTTTTTTGCGTTACCTAAGTATTGTATTCGGTTGAATCGTAATCAATGAAAGTTCGACCTGGAATCTCATTGAACACTTGGAGCATTCTGTCTAGAATTTCCAGTGGAATATCTATCGGCTTAAAAACTGTGAATGATAGCTGTTTCAAAGTATCGTCCCGGAATACTTCTGCGAGTATTTCATCACTATCCAAGTCCCAAAGCTCGCAGCCAATTCCATCTCGTGAGGAGACGTTGCTAGCAACTTGGAAACTATAATTTTTTGGGGGATTTCCTGCTTTCATCTGGTTAAATATTAGTGTAACTTCTGCCAGGCCCGCACCCGCGCCTGGGCATTCTCGCGCAGGTTCAGGTAGAAGAGGCCGTAGTCGGCGATGTGGAAGGAATGGCGCAGGATGAACTCGCCGGGGAGCAGGAAGCGCGGGTAGCCGCCGGGCTTGGGCGGCGTAATCCAGAGCAGGCCGTCGTGAATTTTGGCATCGGTCACCTGCGGGTCGATGCGCTTGAAGCGCTGACTGACGCCGCCGCGGTTGAGGCTGGCAGGCGCCCGCAGCGTGTCCTGCGTCCAGGTAAGGGGGTTGATAACGGCGACGCGGCTGAAGGGCGGAAACTCGTTGCCGGTTGCCACCGAGTTGTAGGCCACGAAGCAGCCGGTTTCGAGCGAATCCTTGCAGGGCATGATGGTTTTGTACTCTCTTGGCCGCACTCTAAAGCCGATGAGGTAGGCAGCCACCAACCGGCGACGCAGCTGGGGGTCGTCCTCAAAGAACTCGTGCAGGAGGCGCTTGGCGTGGTCGGTGCCCTGACTGTGGCTGGCAATGATGATGGGGCGGCCCTGGTTATAGTGCGTGAGGTAGTACTGGAAAGCCCGGCGCACATCGGTGTAAGCGAGGTTCAGCGCCCGGCGGCTGTTGCCCTCGGCGGTGGAGTCGAAGAAGGAATAGAGCGTGGCCTGCCGGTAGCGCGGCGCGTAAATGCGCGCGGCGGCATTGAACACGCTGGCCTGTTTGCGAATGGTGCTGCGGTCGGTGAAGCGGTTGAGACGGCAGTTGCCGACATCAGCATTCCAGGACGAGCGCCAGAAAAAGGTGGTGGGGTGCACGAAAAAGACATCGGCCTCGGCCGTGGCCTGCTGGTCGCGGAGGGTGGTTTTCGCCGGCACGGCGTGGGAGGAATCCTGGCGGGTAGGCAGGGCGGCCCAGTTTCCGCCGTCGGCGTAATCGGGGGCCGGAGCGGGGCGGTAGTGAGAAAAATCGTGCGGGGGCTTGAGTAAGTTGAGGCAGCTGGTGAGGGGCAGCAACACTGCCAGCACGGCCCAGGCGATAAACCGCCCCCCCCGGCCCCGCATCTGCGTTGGCCGCAGCGTTCCGTGAAGTGAGGGAGCCTGACTATTGTTTGCGAGATTGTCCATGGTGCTTATTTCTCGCTTTTGGCGGGCCAGTGTTTTAGTTCGCGGGGGGTGCCGTCGGGGTTGTAGAGCAAGCTTAGGGGTTCGGCGGGAATGGCCACCACATCGGCCAGGGTGATGTTCCAGCGCTGCCACATTTCGGCCAAGGCCTGGGTATAAGCGGAGTTTTCCCAGGGGTTGAAAATGGCCCCGGTCACGTCGTCAATCAGGGCGTCGAACACCAGCGTGGTGTCGCCGGGGCGGGGCGTGCGTGGGTAAATATCGGGCACCACGTGCAGTAGGTGGGCGGCATAGTACACGCGCGCCTTGAACTCGGCAATCTGCACGGGGTGCAGGGGGCGCCGGGCGTCGGCATACACTTTGCTCATGGCTTGGCCAATCAGGCCAATATCGACCAGGCAGGCCACCAGCACGGTTTTATCGAGCTTAATGCTAAATACAAGCGTGTTCAGGTCATCGTCGTATTCGAACGGCGTCACGTCTTCGGCGGGGTCGGCTTCGAGTACGAACACTGAACCGGGCACGAAATCCGCGTACTCGGTGGGCACGCGAAGGCCCTGCAGCAACTGAAAAAACGCCTGAAACCGGCGCACCAAAGCCGCGTTTTCGGCCAACGGGTACTTGGGCTTTATCAGGGGCTCGAACTCGTTGAGCAGTTCCGTGATGAAGACGCCGTAGAACATCTTGCCCATCCACAGAAACAGGGTGTCGTCGCCGAGCGCCCGCAGGGCCTCGGCGCCCTCGCGCGAGGCAGCCTCTACCTTGCTCTCCAGCTCCTCTACGCGCTGGCGGGCGGCGGGGCTGGCGGGCAATTGCAGTTCGCGGAGCAGCACCGTGCGCTGGTCCAGGAGCTGCATGGGCCGCTCGGCAATGCCGTAGCGGGCTTGCAGCCACTCGGCAAAGACGGGGATGGTTTCGTGGGGGCCAACGGGCTGGCCGCTGAGAAAGCAGGTGCTGGGGCCAAACCGCATGCCGTCGAAGGGGTCGTAGGGCAGCAGGTGGGTGGGGGAAAGCTGGGGCATAAAAAAAGTAGCGCGAACGTTGGGGCTCAGGCGGCCGAATAACCATCGGACTACTCCGACGGCCGCGGCGGCCCGAACCGCAAAGTTCGCGCTACAAACGGGGACTGGGCCTAACGGATGCTAGCGCGAGAGCGATGAACCCGCTTTAATGAGCAGCTTGCTCAGGTTAGTGAGCGGGGCGCTGTAGTCGCCGTTGGTTTCTTCGGCTACTTTGGCGGTTTCGGCGCCGAGGGTGGCCAGCACTTCGGCAACGTCGTGGGCCGGGCTTTTGGGGTCAGACAGCAGCTGGTTGAGCTGATGGAGGCCTTGCTTAATTTTGGCCAACCCGGCGCGGTCAGTAGAGGCCAGCACGGCCTCCCACCGCTCAATCTCAACGCGCCCCTGGGGCCCGGAGTTGGTGGGCGTGCTGGCCGACAGGAAGGTGAGGGTGTCGTCGAGCAGGGCCGAGTTCTGCTGGTCGGTCACGGCAATGGGCACCTCGGGAATGGCGTGGGTTTGCGGAGTGGAAGCAATGGAATCCATGGGAATGCGGAGTAGGGAAGGTTTGTAAGGGCTATACTAGCGCTGAGACTAAAAAGTTAGCATGCTCCCTCTGGAACTGGCCCCGGCAGCGGGCGGCAAGAAACCGGGTTACCTTTCGCCGGCTGATTGTATTAATATTATCCATTAATCTTAATACACAGCCCCATGAAAACCACTCTGAAAGCCCTACTGGTTGTCGCCGTATCCTTGAGCGCTGGTGCTTGCACCGAAACTGAACAGCGCAACACCGAAGCCGCTGCCGATGCAGCCGGTGACCGCACCGAAGCTGCTCTGGACCGGGCCGAAAACAATATGGACGCAGCCGGCGAAAAAGCCGAGGCCAAGCTAGATGCCGCAGGCAACAAGATTGAGACCAAAACCGAAGCCATGGGCGATGCCATTGAGCGCTCGGCCTCCCAAACCAAAGAGAACTTGAAAGAAGCCAACCGTAAATAGTTATCAGGCATTGGCAGCCGCAGCCCAAAGGCCGTCAGGCTGAGCTTGCCGGGGCAACTCTACCGCTGAAGTAATTCATTTACTTGCGAGGTGGAGATGCCCGGCAAGCTCGGCCTGACGGCCTTTTACCGTGACAGGCGCTAGAGCTGCGCCACGTCCAGCAGTACTTCGTAGTAGTGCTGGCCGAGCATGCGCGCCCGCAGCCACGAGTAGAAGCTCATGGCCTGCAGGTCTTCGCGCTCCGAGGGCAGGAAGGCCGGGAGCTCCTCCACACGGGCCCCAAAGGCCGGGTGAAGCGCACTGGCGGGGTCGGTGAAAATGTCGCGGACCAACGCCAGATAGCTCAGTACGAAGTGGTACGGTCCGCCGCGGTGGGCGGGTTCGGCCGGGTCGGCGGGCGGGCCGTCGGTGGGGAATCGCTCCAACAGGCTGCGCTCGATGGCCTTGAGCCGCGCCAGGGCCAGGTCGTGGTGGCCCAATTCGAACTGAATGAGCATTTCACCCATGTTTTTTTTCAGCAGCCACTCCATGCCGAGGTGCTCTTCCAGCCAGTGGTCGGTGCGGCCGAGGCGTAGCAGGGTGTGGTTGGCTTTACTGAAATTGCCTTCGGCGAAGTAGTGAAATACCAGTTGCAGCCGGCCGGTGAGTTCCTCCAGCACGGGCATGGCCGCGGTGGCTTTCAGCTCCTGCTCAAGCAGAGCAATGCTCTCGTCGTTGCGCCGCAGAAAGGCTAGGTTGGCCGCCAACAGGAACGTAAAACGGGGGCCGAATTCGGCAAACTTGTGGTTGGTAGCGGCCTGCAGCAGCGCCCGTCCTTGCTCCAGGTATGCCACCGACTGCGCAAAATGCCGGGACCGGTACAGCGCGTGCGCCAACATGTAGAGCAGCCGCAGCTGGTAGTTGCGGTGCGCGGGCGCAAAGCCGTGGCGACGCTCCATGAGAATATACCGACGCTCAATAAATACCGCAAAGGAGGCAAAATCCCGGCGCACCAGCATGGCGCTGCGCGCAATGGACATGAGCCGGCACAGCAACGACGGCGACCGGGCAAAGGCTTCCTGCAAGTCGTACTCTACCAGAATGCTGTGCATCAGGGCATCGAGCGGGGCGCCGGCGCGGCCCTGCCGGCGGGCTTCGCTCAGGAGGTGGCGCAGCAGGCTGTCGGCGATGTTGGCGCGTTCCTCCTCGTCGGCGGCTTTCTTGTTGAGGTGGCGGCGGGCAATGATTTCGGCCAGCGGCTCGGCGTGCGGGGAATTGGCGTACTGAATCTGCAGATTGTACACCGCGTTCAGGGGCTCGTACTGCTCGTTATCGTGCGCCAGTTTTTCGGCCTTGCGCAGCGTGTTCCACGCCAGCCGCGGAATACCGGCCTCAAAGAGGTACTGCGCCAGGGTGAGTTGCCCGCGCACCGAAGCAGCGGCGGTGGTATCGAGTTGGCGCTGGCGCAGCAGTAAGAAGTCGGTGAGGTGGCGGAGCAGGCGCTTGCGCAGCGCGTAGTAGGCCACGGCGTTGGGGGCATCGGGGTAGAGTGTGGCAATGAGCTGCGGGCTGGTGAGCTCCCTGGCCTGCACCAGCAGCTCGTAGAGGCGCGAGTCCTGCCGGCCGGCGGTTTTGCGGCGCTGGCGCTGGATGAATACCCCAAAGTCGCGGCGCTCGTCGGGGGCCAGGGTTAGGAGGGTGGTGCGCAGGTCGTCCATGGCGGCAAATTACGCTACCGGCACGAGCTTGTCCTCCTTCTTATGCAACGGGAGCCGACGCTGGAACTGCCGGCGCGCTGGACGGCGAAAAAGGCGCGCATCCCCCTTTGAAGGCGCACGGGCCGGCACGCTCACCTGCTCCCAGCCGCAGCACCAGGTGGCGGCAGCGGGTTACCTTTTGGTAATCCTGCGATTAAGGTGGATTATTTTCCACACTTTCTTTCCCCATATCATGAAATTCTCCTTCAAAACCCTGCTCGTTGTTGCTGCTTTTGGTGCCTTTGCTACCACTTCCTGCTCCGAGCAAAAGACCGAAGCGGCTGGCAACGCCGTAGAAAACGCGGCCGACAACACCGGTGCTGCCATGGAAGGCGCAGTAGATGACGCCAAAGCCGACATCGCCCGCGAGCCCGGCGACACGGCCGTTGTTCGTGACCAGCCCGCCAACGGCGTGATTGAGCAAACCCCCGCTACCCCCCAGAAGTAAGGCTTTATTGCCTCATTAGCTAAAGCCCCGCCACATCCTGGCGGGGCTTTTTGCATAAAGACAAAAAAAGTAGCGCCTCCTCTGCCGTACTGGCAAACCCTGCGCAGCCGGTGCCGTACAAGCTTCACCTTTCCACATTTCCACCCTTTGTGCCATGGATATCAATCAGAACAACCTCAACGACCAAACCGAGCTTAAGGCTCGCGGCAACTGGAATGAGCTCAAGGGCCAGGCCAAGCAAAAGTGGGGCAACCTGACTGATGATGACCTTACCTACGAAGACGGCAAGCAGGACGAATGGTACGGCCGCCTGCAGGAGAAAACCGGCCACGCAGTTGAAGACATCAAGAGCTGGTTCAACCGGACGTTCTAATCCGCCACGACCCCGATGAGGGGCTGTGCCTTCCAGTCCACACGCAGCACCTCATCACAAAAAACCCCTGCTGGCAACAGTAGGGGTTTTTTTAATGAATGCTGATTTTCAAAGCATTGCTCATATGGCGCAGGGCTTTAGGCTCCCCAGCTGCCACTAATTCTTGCCACCCCGCTTCAACCTTTGCCCTGTGGTATCCCGTAATGGAACCATCTCCTTCGCTTCCACTCACGTTGCCATGTCTGCTGCCAGCACCCTGCTTTCCGCCGTTCCCAACTCGCCCTCGTCGGGCATAAAAACCATGGCCCGGCTGGGCTTTGCCGCCATTGGCGTGGTGTACCTGCTCATGGGCGTGTTGGCGCTACTGGCCGTGACGGGCCTGGGCGACGGGGCCCGCGCCGATAAAAAAGAGGCCATGAAGCACCTGCAGGACCTGCCAGCCGGCAACGTCTTGCTGGGCCTTATTGCCTTCGGACTGCTGGGCTACATCATCTGGCGGTTCACGCAGGCCATCCGCGACACCGAAAGCAAAGGGCACGACGCCAAGGGCATAATCCGTCGCCTTTCGTATGCGGGCAGTGGCTTGTTCTACAGTGGCCTAGCCCTCTACGCCGGACGCCTGGCCCTCTACAGCCGCGCCGACAAGGGCGGCAATACTTCCCAAAGCCTCACCGCCAAGGTGCTCGGCTGGCCCGGCGGCGACTGGCTGATTATAGTGGTCGGCCTCGTGGTCATTGGCATTGCCATCTACCAGGTCTACCGTGCTTATTCAGGCAAGTTCCAAAAGGACGTGAACGCCAGCCGCCTGCCGGCCTCCCAGCAAAACATTGTGTACCGCACCGGGCAGGTGGGCTTCACCGCGCGCGGCGTGGTGATGGGCATCATTGGCTACTTTCTGGTGCAGGCGGGGCAGCAGTCGCGGGCGGGTGCCGTAGGCGACACCGGCGAAGCTTTCGACTTCCTAGCTGCCATGGGCCCGGCTGTGCTGGGCACGGTGGCCGCCGGACTGGTGGCCTACGGCATACACATGCTGGTGCAGGCCAAGTACCCGGTGCTGCGCGGCATTTAGGCGGGTTTACGGGACCACCGTTTCAGCCACGTAGTCGGCCAGGTACTGGTAGCGCGGGGTGAGTGCGCCGTTTTTGGCAATGGTGGCACGGGCAATCACGCCGTCGTCGTCGTGGCCCGCCAGGTGCGGCAGCACGTTGTCGATGAGTTGCCGGCCGAAGTCGCGGCTGGCGTTGCGGGGCAGCTCGCAGGGCAGGTTGTCCACGGCCATCACCGTGATGTTTTCGGGCCGCACGTAAGCGGCCTCCAGCTCCCCGGTCTGGGGGTTGTAGTCGAAAGCCGGGTCGGCAATGGTGCTGGCGCGCTTGGTGGTAGGCACCGAGCCGTCCACGTCGCAGGTCACATCGGCAACGGTATTGATGCGGAAACCCGGGCGTTGCGTGTCGGCTTCCTCGAAAAGCCGGGGTGCGGCCGGGTGCCAGTAGGCGCAGGCAATGAGCAGGTCGGTCACCGGCAGAAACAGGCCGAACGTGGACTCGTACTCCTGCGGGTTGGCATGAAAATCGGCAGTATCCCACACCCGGCCGTCGCGCCGGCGGTTGTAGTCGGAGCTGCGCAGCTGCGTGTACACCGGCTCCTTGAAGGTGAGGTACAGGTAGTCGTATACGCTCACCCGGCGGATGCCCATGCGGTCGAGCACCTCCAGGGCGCCCTGCGCCACGCGCCCCGAACCCGTGATGGCCATTTTGATGGGCGGCAGCTTTTTTACCTTGAAAAACTCCTCCTGCATGTCGTCCATATCCAGGCACTCGTGGGCCGGCTTGAGACTGAACAGGCCGTGCTTGCGGCCGTAGGTAAGCAGGCCATTATAGGCTCCCACAATACCGGCGTAGCGCCCAAAGGCCACGATGCGTTCACCCTGGGCATTAGTTAGCAGCTCGTAGTCGATGAGGGTGATGTTCTTCTTCAGCACCTCGCGCAGCAGGTCGCGGTTGGCGGGCTGCTTTTTCACGGTGTGCGAGAAAAACAGGTAGGTTTTGTTGGGGATGAGCTGGCTGGGGGGCACTTCCTTCACGCCCATGAGCACGTCGCAATCGGAAATATCGTCGCGCACCTCCAGGCCCAGGTCGCGGTATTCCTGGTCGCTGTAGCTGCGCACGGGGCTGCTTTGCACCACAATGCGCAGGTCGGCGAAACTCGCCTGCGCTTCCGCGCACTTATTGGGCGTGAGGGGTACGCGCTTGTCGGGCGGCGTTTTGCCTTCGCGGATGAGGCCGATGGTAAAAGACATGGGTGGAATTGGGTGGAAGAGGGAAAGAAAAGCGTCATGCCGAGCGCAGCCGAGGCATCTCTACCGCAATACTAATTCTGTCGATTGGGATTACTACTGCGGCAGAGATGCTCCGGCTACGCTCAGCATGACGGGCTTCTAGGGTGGTGGCCCGCCAAAATTACGGTTTTGCCAGCAGTCTGCCTGACCTTTTGGGTCTTACCTTTGTTAAGGAATCTGAACCTGAGAATCACCACGTCAATACCGTTTCCCACCTCCCCATTTCTCGCCTCTATGACGCTGAAACCCCAGCCTGCCGACGTTTTTGAAGACCGCCACAACGCGCCCGGCGCCGACGACCAGGCCGCTATGCTCCGCACCATCGGCGTGAGCAGCATCGAGCAGCTCATCGACGAAACCGTGCCGCCCGCCATCCGCCTAAAGCGCCCGCTGGACCTGCCCACGGCCTTGAGCGAGCGGGCTTTTTTGGCGAAATTTAAGCAGATTGCCAGCCAGAACCAGGTGTTCAAAACCTACATCGGCCTGGGCTATCACGACACCACCCTGCCCCCGGTTATCCAGCGCAACATTCTGGAAAACCCGGGCTGGTACACTGCCTACACGCCTTATCAGGCCGAAATTGCCCAGGGCCGCCTCGAAGCCCTCATCAATTACCAGACGATGGTAATTGACCTCACCGGCCTCGAAATTGCCAACGCCAGCCTGCTCGACGAAGGCACGGCCGCCGCCGAGGCCATGCACATGCTGCACAGCCAGACCAAGAAAAAAGGCGCCAACCAGTACTTCGTTTCCGAGCAGGTGCTGCCCCAGACCATTGACCTGCTCCGCACCCGTGCCACGCCCATCGGCATTGAGCTGGTGGTAGGCGACCACCGCCACGCGGACCTGAGCAGCGAAGGCTTCTTCGGCGCCATGGTGCAGTACCCCGCCGCCGACGGCGAAGTGTTTGATTACAAAGAATTCATCGGCCAGGCCCGCGCCAACAACGTGTTTGTGGTGATGGCCGCCGACCTGCTGGCCCTCACGCTGCTGACGCCTCCCGGCGAGCTGGGCGCCGACGTGTGCGTGGGCAACTCGCAGCGTTTTGGCGTGCCCATGGGCTACGGCGGTCCGCACGCCGGCTTCTTCTCCTGCAAAGACCAGTTCAAGCGCGTGATTCCCGGCCGCCTCATCGGACAGAGCATCGACGCGGCCGGCAACAAGGCCTTCCGCATGGCCCTGCAAACCCGCGAGCAGCACATCCGCCGCGAAAAAGCCACCTCCAACATCTGCACCGCGCAGGTGCTGCTGAGCGTGCTGGCCGGCATGTACGCTGTGTACCACGGCCCGCAGCGCATCCAGCAGTTTGCCGTGAATACCCACAGCCTGGCCCAAACCCTGGCCGCCGGCCTGAAGAAACTGGGCGTGGAGCAAACCAACGAACACTACTTCGACACCCTGAATCTGCGCCTCGAAAGCGCCGAACTGCAGCAGTCGCTGCGCCAGGAAGCCGAAGCAGCCCGCATCAACTTCCGCTACTTCGACGAGGTACGGGTGGGCATTTCGCTCAACCAGAACACCGAGCTAAAGGACGTAGCTGATATTCTGGGCGTTTTTGCCAAAGTACTGGGCAAGGAGTCGGACGCCTCGCTGCGCCTGCCCGAGGAGCTGGAGCTGACCTGGCCCCAGCCCTTGGTGCGCACCAGCGAGTACCTCACCCACCCCGTCTTCAACACGCACCACGCCGAGCACGAGCTGTTGCGCTACATGAAGCAGCTTGAGAACAAAGACCTCAGCCTCGCGCACAGCATGATTCCGCTGGGCTCGTGTACCATGAAGCTGAACGCCACCGCCGAGATGATTCCCGTGACCTGGCCCGAAATCGGCCAGCTTCACCCCTTCGCACCCCTCGACCAGACCAAAGGCTACCAGCAGATTTTTGCCGACCTGCAAGCCTGGCTCTGCGAGGTGACCGGCTTTGCCGCCGTGAGCCTGCAGCCCAACTCGGGTGCCCAGGGCGAGTACGCCGGCCTGCTGGCCATTCGTGGCTACCACGAAGCCCGCGGCGACCACCACCGCAACGTGGCTCTCATCCCGGCTTCGGCCCACGGCACCAACCCCGCTTCGGCCGTGATGGCCGGCATGCAGGTAGTGGTGGTGAAAAGCACCGAAGACGGCAACATTGACGTGGCCGACCTCAAGGCGCAGGCCACCAAGTACGCCGACAAGCTCTCGTGCCTCATGGTGACGTACCCGAGCACGCACGGCGTGTACGAGGAAACCATCGTGGACATCTGCGACACCATCCACGCCCACGGCGGCCGCGTGTACATGGACGGCGCCAACATGAACGCCCAGGTAGGCCTCACCTCGCCCGCTAACATCGGCGCCGACGTGTGTCACCTCAACCTGCACAAGACCTTCTGCATTCCGCACGGCGGCGGCGGTCCTGGCGTGGGTCCCATTGGCGTGGTAGCCGACCTGGTTCCCTACCTGCCCGGCCACGCCGTGGTAGCGGTAGAAGGCCGCACCAACGGCTCGGTTTCGGCGGCGCCCTGGGGCTCGGCCAGCATCCTGCCCATTTCGTACGCCTACATCTCCATGATGGGCGGCGAAGGCCTGCAGCGCGCCACGCAGCTGGCCATTCTGAACGCCAACTACATCAAGGCACGCCTGGAGGAGCACTACCCCGTGCTGTACTCGGGCAGCCACGGCCGCTGCGCCCACGAGATGATTCTCGATTGCCGCCACTTCAAAAAGGCTGGCATTGAGGTAGAAGACATTGCCAAGCGCCTGATGGACTACGGCTTCCACGCCCCCACGGTGTCGTTCCCGGTAGCGGGCACGCTGATGGTGGAGCCCACCGAAAGCGAGAGCAAGCACGAGCTGGACCGGTTCTGCGACGCCATGATTTCGATTCGCAAGGAAATTGCGGAAGTGGAGTCCGGTAAGGCCGATGCCAAGGACAACGTGCTGAAGCACGCGCCCCACACCGCTGCCACCGTGCTGGTGCACGATTGGACCCGCCCCTACTCCCGCGAAACGGCCGTGTACCCCATGGAGTACGTGCGTGCCGCCAAGTTCTGGCCCACCGTGAGCCGCATCGACTCGGCCTACGGCGACCGCAACCTGATTTGCAGCTGCACGCCCATCGAGCAGTATGTAGACCAGGAAGAAACCCTGGTGCAGGCCGACAAAGGCCCGTCGTACTAAACTCCTTGTTCCTCGTTGTCGGCTTATTTTCAAACGACAACGTAAGGTTCAAGAACAGAAAAGCCCGCCTGAATTGTCAGGCGGGCTTTTCTGTTCTTGAACCTTGCTTTTCAGCTTACTTATTGCCGCGTTCGCCGAAGCAGCGGCGGTCCATGTAGCCCATTTGCGTTTGGCCGTTTTTGTCGAGGCGCACGCGCACGAAATAAGCGTTTATGGTGTCGGTAACCTGCACTTCGTTGCCGGCGGTGGTTTGAGCCAAGATGGTCGAGGTTTTCGTCATGCCGTCGTACACCGGACAGTTCACGATGGTATTGTGGACAACCGGCGTGCGCGAGGCGCCGGAAGTTTGCATCCGTTCGTCGCGGGTGGAAGAGCAGGCAGCCAGGAAGCCAGTAGCAACCAAAGCCAAGAGAGCAACACTTTTCATTGACGGAGCAAAGAGAATGGGGTGGAAATTCGAGGGTAAGGTAGGATAAAATCCTGTTAGTACAAGCTAAAGTGGCGGTGTAAACCTCGGCACTCCCCCCGCGGAATACCGGCAAAAGTGGAACGCCAGGAGGTGTTTCACCGTTATATCAGCATCCCCCACAAGGTTGTATTATTCCTCATATCCAACACGCTGGGCCCTTCTATTCATTTGATTTTTCGCTAAGATTTATGAACTTCATTCCCCGTTTCCTGGCTCGTCCGGCTGCTTTAGCCGCCATGAGTTTTGCGTTGTTGCTGGGCGTCAGCAGTTGCTCTACCGCTTCCCGCGTGGGTGTGACCAACGACTTCGACCACGCCGTAAATTTTAGGGCGTTTAAGACCTGGGCCTGGTACCCACAGCAACCCAGCGACACCGAAGGTGGCCCGGCCAAAGGCTACGAGTCTTTCCTGGACAAGCGCATGCGGGCTTCCGTGAGCGCCGAGATGGCCCGCAAAGGCCTGACCGAAGTAGAGCAGTCCCCCGACATTTACGTGGCTTACAGTGCCCGCGTCGAAGACAAGCAGCAGGTGTCGCCTTACTACAATGGCCTGGGCTACCCTTATGGGTACGGCTACGGCTACTATGGCCGCGGCATGCAGTCGGTGAGCCAGTACAAGGCCGGTACTGTGGTTATCGACATCATCGACGCTCGGCGCAAGGAATTGGCGTGGCGTGGCACCGGTCAGGCCCAGGTCGACCAGAACACCATCAACGAAGCCGAAACCGTGCGCATCGTCAACGGTATCCTGAGCACCTACCCTCCGCAGGGTAACAACGCCCGTCGTTAAGCCCACCGGTTTAACCAGCACAAAAAAAGCTCTCCATTATCGGAGAGGCTTTTTTTGTGCTGGCTTCGTTGCTTTAAGTAGCCGTAGAATCAGTACCAGTAAGGCCCGGCGACCACGCAGGGCGCTTGGGGTCCGGGCCAAACCGGTTGGGGCCAATGCTGCCCTGCACCAGCTGCAAGCCACCGCCCAGCACGTAGCTCACAACGGGTAGCAATCCCACAAGGGCCCACCACGCGCTCAGGTCCAGGTCGTGCAGTCGGAGCAGCGCCTGAATGATAACCAGGTACCAGGCAACTGCTATGCCCGCCCCGGCCAGGAAATGAAGAGCGGTTTGCAACCCAGGGTCGGGGATGAGCGACGGCAGGGCGTAGAAGGCAATGGCCATGGCGTAGAGCAGCACCAGCCGCAGCAAGTACTGGCGCCGTCGCAAACGCCCTTTCGCCGTAAAAAAGGCCATCGGGCTTGCGCTATACCGGTACGTTTACGTGGCGTTCGGCGTGGTAGGAGCTGCGCACGAGCGGGCCGCTTTCCACATACTTCAGGCCGCGGCGCAGGCCTTCTTCCTTGTAGTGGGCGAATTGGTCAGGGGTGATGAACTCGGCTACGTCGAGGTGGCGCCGGGTGGGCTGCAGGTACTGGCCCAGGGTGAGGATGTCGAGGCCGTTGGCCACGAGGTCGTCCATTGCTTGGTACAGTTCGTCGGCCTTTTCGCCCAGACCCAGCATGATGCCGGACTTGGTGCGGTGCCCGGCCAGCTTCGTACGCCGGATTTGCTCCAGGCTGCGGTCGTAGCGGGCCTGCGGGCGCACGAGGCGGTAGAGGCTGCCCACGGTTTCGATGTTGTGCGAAATCACTTCCTGGCCGCCCGAAATCATCACGTCCAGGGCGTCCCAGTTGGCTTTCACGTCCGGAATCAGGGTTTCGATGGTGGTGCCGGGGCTGAGCTGCTTGGTGAGCACCACGGTTTCGCGCCATACGCTGGCGCCGCGGTCCTTTAGCTCGTCGCGGTTCACGCTGGTGATTACGGCGTGCTTCACCTTCATGAGGGCAATGGCTTCGGCCACGCGGCGGGGTTCGTCGAGGTCGTATTCAGTGGGGCGGCCGGTAGCCACGGCGCAAAACGAGCACGAGCGGGTGCAGATATTGCCCAGAATCATGAACGTGGCGGTGCCGGCGCCCCAGCACTCGCCCATGTTGGGGCAATTGCCGCTTTCGCAGATGGTGTGCAGCTTGTGCTCGTCCACAAGGCGGCGCACGGCGGCGTATTCTTCGCCCACGGGCAGCTTTACGCGCAGCCAGTCGGGCTTGCGGGGGCGGGCAGGCGCAGCCGTTTCGGGCTGAATAACGGGCAAATCAATCATAAATCAATTACGAATTATAAATTATGAATTATGAGTTTGTAGCATTGATGCGAGTACCCAAGCACAACAAAATTACAAACGAAGTGCTTAGTCGCGGTTTGCGGGCGGAAACTCATAATTCATAATTCAAAACTCATAATCAGCTACGAGCGGTGTCCGAAATACAACGTCAGGTACACCGAGGGGAAGAACTGGCGGTTTAGCGCGTCTACATCTGATAAGTTGCCAGGGCTGAGGATAACCATCCGCTTGGTGAATCCTTCCACCAGCACGCCCACTTCCATGCCCGTCACGGCGTCGCGGTAGCGGCCGTACTCAAAGCTGAGGCCGCCACGCACGTGGAAGCCCGGCACCACCTTGGTACCGCCGATGCCCGCAAACAGCGGGCCCCGGTCCAGGATGGCACCCGAATCGGCGTGCTTGATGGGGTCGTACTGCTCGTTCACAATATCATCGGTCGCGACGTTGATAACCCGCGTTTGAGTGGCCGTACGGTCGAAGCTGATGTAGTACGGCATGAGCAGGCCAATAGAAGGACCCACGCTCAGCAGGCCATTTACCTGCACCCCGGCATCGGCCGCCTTGCGGAACAAAATGCGCTGCAGGCCCACCGAAGGCCGCAGCACAAAGGCGTAGTTGGTTTTGCGGTCGATGTAGGTCCCCCCAATGATGGTGTTGATGCGTTCCTCCTTGGCGTTTTTCAGCATCACGCCCTCAATGCTCCAGAAGCGCAGCATCCGGTCGTCGAGCACGCGCGACGAGCGCACGGACGCCCCGCCCAGCAGGCCACCCTGGGTGTTGAAGTTGACACCGTACACAAACTCCTTGCGGTAGGACTGCTCTTCGGAAGGAGCAGCAGGCACCGGACCGAAGCGCCGCCGCGGGGGCGCCTCCTGTGGTCTGGCTTCGGGGGCAGTGCTGGCGGGCACCGGCGCCGGGCGCGCGGGGGGGGTATCCTGGGCGTAGGCGGCCACGGGCAGACAGGCCACCGCCAGCCAGCCAAAAAAACGCGAGGGAAGGAAAAGCATAATTAACCAAAAAGGGGCCCAACCAATCGCCAACGGCGCGGCGCACTAAGTAATACGTAAATTCGCTAACGAAGAAACAACATTGTAAAGGTAACTACCTGACCTAATGAACACCGCCACCGCCCGCTACGCCGGCCATCTCCGCACCGAAGCCACTCACGCTGCTTCAGGGAACGTTATTCAAACCGATGCGCCCACCGACAACCACGGCCGTGGCGAAGCGTTTTCACCCACCGACCTGGTATGCACCGCCCTGGGCTCGTGCATGATGACGGTGATGGGCATCGTGGCCGACCGCCACAGCCTCGATTTGGTAAACAGCACCTTTGCCGTGGTGAAGCACATGAGCACCGAGGCCCCGCGCCGCATTGCACAGATTGACGTGACGTTTACCTTGCCCGCCGCCCTCTCGCCCAACGACCGCAGCCTGCTGGAGCGCACCGCCCGCACCTGCCCCGTTGCGCTAAGCCTGCACCCGGACATCAAGCAAAACGTGATGTTCGAATACAAGTAAGGGGAAGTAAACAGCTGGTTTAGCTAGAGAACGTCATGCTGAGCTTGCCGAAGCATCTCTACCGCAATACTAATTCTAGTAATGATACAGTAGAGCAAACGTATTAAAAACCGTCATGCTGAGCGTAGCTGAAGCATCTCGCTTGTGGTAGTAATCCAATCGTAATCGTAGGGGTTACTGGTAGCACGCGAGATGCTTCGGCTACGCTCAGCATGACGGTTTTTACTATACTGAACGCTAGCCGTTTACTGGGCCACTTTCGCCGATATGTCGGCGAGGCGGATGCCCATGTGCGAGGCGTCGTAGCTGCATTCACCGTCTTTAATGAGAAGCAACTGGGGCGACTCGTGGCGAATGCCAAACGCCTCGGCAATCTGGGCCGACAACGGACGAAAACGCAACAGGTCGAGGTAGTAGATGGGCACGTTCAGGCCGCTGTCGGCCCACTGGCGCTCAATCTTGCTCTTAGCAGCGGCACTAATAGAGCAGGTGGTGCTGTGCTTAAAGATGAGCACCGGTTGCTCGTGAGAAGCCTGGGCCAAATCGGTTATTTGTTGGGATTGGGTAAGCGGGAGCCAGGGGGTTGACATAGAACGAGGTTTGTAAAACAATAATTTATTAATCAGCAATTTGCGCGGCTACCGGGCCGGCAATATAAACCGGGCAGGTGCCGCCACTGTGTTGCAACAACTTACTAACACTTGATTCCCGGAGAGCATTCATTTTTTTTTGCCGGACGCGGTGGGCCGGGGCTGGTGCGTGGCTTTGCGACGCAGCCCCAGGAAACCAGCAGGCTTGGCCAGCCCCACTTTCCGGGGCTCAAAATCTACTTCGGGCTTGCCTTTGCTTAGGCCCTTGGCTTGCGGCGAGGCACTCTGGCCGCGCTTGAGGCGGGCCGGCTTCACGGCAAGGTGGCTGTCTTTGTAGGGCGATTTGGTGCGGTGGGCGTCGCGCAGGGCCTGGCGGTTGGCCGCCTTCAGTTGGGCCGGCTTCTGGGGTTCAATCTGGGCCTGGGCCACCTGGCTGCACAGCAGCACTGCCAGCAGCAGCACGCTCCACCAGTTGCTACGGCTTGCCATTGGAAGCAGGAACGGGTGCAGGCACAGGGTCCGGCGCGATGTCGGGCTCAGCAGTGGGCGCGGGGCGGGCGGGCCGGTGGTCGGGGCTGTAGTTGGGTTTCGCATGGGCCTTGAATTTGAAGAAGTGGCGGATGGACTTCACGGGCTTGAACGGCTTGCGGGCGGGTTTGTTGATGCGCCGCCGCATCAGCCTGGGCTTTTTCATAAGCCCCTGCTTGTCGTAGCGCACCGTGGGGCCATTGGGCAGGGTCCGTGCTTCGGTAGAGGCCGAAGCCATCGGCACCGAGCCGCCGGTGGGCGTCGATACGTCGGTGGCCGCTCCCTCCTCAACGGGGGCTCTTTTCTTGAACAGGCCCGCAGGCTCGTTATTCTTCTTGCGGGCTTTAGCAGCTTTTTGCTGGGCTTTGAACTCCGGCGACGGCTTAGGCGTGGGCAGGCGGTAGGGATGAAAAACGCTGTGGTACAGGCTACAGCCTCCCAGGCCTGCCAGCAGCAGCGCCCCCAACACACAACGCACAACAACAGCGGGTAGACAGTATTTCACCGTAAGGCAGACAGATTCAGAATGTAAGCAAGAGAAAGATACGGCGGCCGGGCCCGAAAATCGGGCCCGGTCAGCGCAGCTCATTTTAGTAGTTGCGCAAGGCCGCTACCTGCTCGCGCAGGCGCTGCTGGGGCAGGAAAGCGGCTTCCAGCGGCGGCGCAAACGGAATGGCGGTATCCAGCGAGGCCACGCGGCGCACGGGAGCGTCCAGGTGCTCGAAGCAGTTTTCGCCAATCCAGGCCGCGATTTCGCCGCCGATGCCGCCGGTGAGCGTGTCTTCGTGCAGCACCAGCACGCGGCCGTTTTTTTCCACGGTGCGGCGCACAGCGTCCTGGTCCCAGGGCAGCAGGGTGCGCAGGTCGAGGATGTCAGCCGACACCTTCAACTCCTTGCACACCTGCAGCGCCCAATGCACGCCCATGCCGTAGGTGATGATGCTCAGCTCGTCGCCCTCCGCGGCCAGCGCGGCCTTGCCGATGGGCGTGGTGTAGTACACCTCCGGCACGGGGCCGCTGAGGCTGCGGTACAGCATTTTGTGCTCGAAATACATCACCGGGTTGGGGTCTTCGAAGGCGGCGCAAAGCAGGCCCTTGGCGTCGTGCGGGTTGCTGGGGTACACCACTTTCAGGCCGGGCACGTGCGTGAACCACGCCTCGTTGCTCTGCGAGTGAAACGGGCCGGCGGCGCTGCCGGCGCCGGTGGGCATGCGCACCACCACGTCGGCGTTCTGGCCCCAGCGGTAGTGGCTTTTGGCCAGGTTGTTCACAATCTGGTTGAAGCCGCAGGTCACAAAATCCGCAAACTGCATTTCCACCATGCTCTTCTTGCCCTTGATGCTCAGGCCTAGGCCCGCGCCCACAATGGCCGACTCGCACAGCGGCGTGTTGCGCACCCGCGCCTTGCCAAACTGGGCCACAAAGCCTTCGGTAATCTTAAATACGCCGCCGTAGTCGGCAATGTCCTGGCCCATGAGCACCAGCTCGGGGTAGCGCTCCATGCTCTGGCGCAGGCCCTCCTGAATGGCGTCGATGAACCGTTTTTCCGGTGCGGCACCCCCTTTTGGCGCTTCCGTCACGGGCGCTTCAAAGGGCTGGTACATGTCCGCGATTTCCTCCTGCACGTCGGCCGTGGGCATGGGCACCGCGTCGGCTTCCTGTAAGCCGGCTTCAATGGCCGCTTTGATGGTTTCGCGGATGGTATGCTTGGCGAGTTCGGTCAGAATGCCTTCTTCGATGAGCCACTTCTCGTAGTTCTCCACCGGGTCTTTCTGGGCCCACTCTTCCATCAGGCTCTGGGGCACGTACTTGGTGCCGCTGGCTTCTTCGTGGCCGCGCATCCGGAAGGTGAGGGCTTCCACCAGCACGGGGCGCGGGTTTTGGCGCAGGTCCTCGGCCAGGCGCTTCACGGTGCTGTACACTTCCAGCACGTTGTTGCCGTCTACCTGCACGGCGTCCATGCCGTAGGCCGGGCCTTTGTCTACGAAGGACTTGAAGCGGAACTGCTCGTTGCTGGGCGTGCTGAGGCCGTAACCGTTGTTCTCGATAACAAAAATGACCGGCAGCTGCCACACGGCAGCCACGTTCAGGGCCTCGTGGAAGTCGCCTTCGGAGGCGCCGCCATCGCCGCTGTAGGTCAGGGTCACTTTGGGCTTTTTGTCGAGCACGTCGGCCAGGGCAATGCCGCCGGCCACGGCCAGCTGCGGCCCCAGGTGCGAAATCATGCCCACGATGTGGTGCTCGTTGCTGCCGAAGTGAAAGCTGCGGTCGCGGCCCTTGGTGAAGCCGGTGCGCTTGCCCTGCCACTGCGCAAAGAGGCGCCCCAGCGGCACCTCGCGCCCCGTGAACACGCCCAGGTTGCGGTGCAGCGGCAAAATGTATTCGTCGGGTTCCAGGGCCAGGGTGCTGCCCACCGAAATGGCTTCCTGCCCAATGCCTGAAAACCACTTACTTATCTTGCCCTGGCGCAGCAAAATCAGCATTTTCTCCTCAATCAGTCGGGGCCGCAGCAGGTGCTGGTAAAGGTGCAGCAGGGTTTCATTGGAAAGGTCGAGGCGATTGAAATTCATAGCAAAAGTTGGGGCCGAAGCGTTGGCAGCATTACAACAAAGGTATCATGCACTCACTGAGTGCAACCGGCAATTGGCCCAAGCACTTGGCAACGCACCCGGAGACCAAAATTTTTACCACATTCACTTTGCAATACAAAGTTCTTTTGTTTAATTTGTATTGTTATCACCTTTTACCTTTTGCTGGCCAGCCCACCAGGCAACCAGCACAGAGGTCGTCTGCCTACGGCGCCACTTTCTTTTTTCCTTCTAACTCCCGCTCTCATGACCCTGGCCCTCAAATCCATCGTTCGCCTGGCACTAGCCACCGCCCTTGTGTTGCTTGTGCCCTTGGTGGCCATGCAATTCACCCAGGAAGTGAAGTGGACCTTGTCCGATTTCGTATTTATGGGCACGCTGCTCTTCGGCACTGGCATGGCTTATCTGCTGCTGATAAACCGGTCTGGCAATGCTGCTTACCGCCTGGGCTCGGGCGTGGCGCTGGCTGCTGGGCTGCTGGTTGTTTGGGTGAATGCGGCTGTGGGCTTTATTGGCAGCGGGCCCAATCCGGCCAACGTGCTGTGCGCCGCGGTGCCCATCGTGGCCGTGGCCGGGGCCCTGCTGGGGCGGCTGCGAGCCTCCGGCATGGCCCGTGCCATGCTGGCTGCCGCGCTCACGCAGGCGGCGGTGCCGCTGTTGGCGCTGCTGACCACAGAGCCTAGAATAGAACTGAAATCAGTGGAGGTGCTGGCGACGGCGTTTTTTGTTGGGTTATGGCTACTGGCAGCCTGGCTGTTTCGGCGGGTGTCATTCGGACACAGCCGGTGAACACGCCCAAGTTGCGGCGCCTCGGCATGCCAGGGGTGGGTGGAGGACACGTGGGAATCCGACAAAAGCAAAGATGCTTCTGCTTGCTCGTCCGGCTAGCGGCTCAGCTGAATATCGAACCGGCCCTCGGTTAGCTGCACGTGGGCCGGCAGGTCGGTGGTGTGCACGGCGGGTTGCGTGGGCGCGGCGCGCAACTCAAAGCGGCCGGATACCACGGGATGCGCCCCGGTAGTGTCGAGGCGGGTGATGGTGAGCTTGCCCGTCTGGCGGGCGTTGGTGGCGTATTGCAGCCGCCCGCTGGCGGTTTCCAGCGTAGCGAAACTGCCGGATTTCTGCTCCGCCGCGCGCAGCTGGTACACGCCGGGCCTGGTAGCGCCGGCCACCGTGAAGTGAATGTTGGTGACTGGGCCGGTTACCTGCAAGCGCCGAAAGGCGTCGATGCGCAGCTCGCCGTTGCGGTAGTGCGCGGTGGGAGTCAACACTTTGCCGGTGAGCGTGGCGGTATTGTTGGCCTCCCATACGTCACCGTTCAGGCGGCAGCCGAGCACGTTGGCGCCGGTGGTAGTTTCGGCGGGCAACTGCACGGGCTGGGCTTTGGGGTAGAGCTTATCCAGCGAGTCTTCGCAGCCCATGAGCAGCGGCAGCAGGAGCAGCAGGCTGGACTTTTTCAGGAAAGCAACGGGTATAGTTGAGGGCATGTGGATACCGGAAAAAGCAGGAGGAGGCGGCTCTTAATAGAATATTTCCTGTATCAAATCTTATGCCCCGAATTTAACCAGCCGGTCCTGCTCGTGCATGGTCAGCATTGCTCATCGCGGCGCTTTACTTTAACTTGCCAGGTGTAAGCCCCTTGCGCATTCGCCCGCTTGTCGCAGTTTACCAGTCTTTTTCGTGCCCCCTTCCCTTTTTCGCACCCTTTCCCGGCGCATCGGCCCCATACTTCTGGTGATGGCCGTGGCCTACATGCCCTTGTTCTGGCTGCTGGGCAGCCACCCGGTGCAGCAGTGGGACGAAGCCCGCACGGGCCTCAACGGCCTCAACATTCTGCGCAACCACGAGTGGCTGGTGATGCGCGACGGCCTGCAGCTGCCCGACCTCTGGAACTGCAAGCCGCCACTGTGGCCGTGGCTGCTGGCCGTCAGCTTCAAGCTGCTGGGGCCTACTGAGCTGGGCTTGCGGCTGCCGGCCGCGCTGGCGGCGCTGGCTACCGCGCTGGTGGTGTACCAGGCCGGGCGCCGGTGGCTGGGCAGCTGGGAAGGCGGGCTGCTGGCGGCGCTCATCCTGCTCACCTCGGCCGGCTACGTGCAGGAGCACGTCACCCGCACCGGCGACTTTGATGCCCTGCTCACGCTTTGGACCACCCTTGGGGCGCTCACCTGGCTGCGCTACCTGGCCGAGGGCCGCAGCCGCCACGCCTGGCAGGCGGGGCTGTTTTTCTTTTTGGCGGCCTTTACCAAGGGCGTGGCCGGGCTGCTGTTTGGGCCGGGCTTGCTGCTGGCCACCTTTGCGCTGGGCCAGGGCCAGCGTCTGCGGCGGGTGGCGCCCTGGCTGGCGGTGCTGGGGCTGCTGGCCGGCATGGCGGCCTGGTATGCCGTGCGCGAGCACGCGGCCCCCGGCTACCTGCAAGCCGTGTGGGAATTTGAGTTGGGCGGCCCGGCCCTAAACCAGCTGGAGGGCCACACCACAGAAGTGTATTGGTACCTGACCAGCCTCATGGAAGTCAAGTTTATGTTTTGGCTGGTTCCGGCGCTGCTGGCGGGGCTGCTGGGCTGGCAGCTGCCGGCGGGTAGCCCGGGGCGGCTGCTGGCGCGGTTCGTGGTTTGCGTAGTGGGCTCGCTGATGGTTGTGCTGGCCTTTACCCAAACCCGGCTGCGTGGTACGATGCGCCCATCTATCCGCTGCTGGCACTGCTCACGGCCAGCGGCCTGCTGCAAATGGCCCGGGCCGTGGCGGCCCAGCAGCATTGGCGGCCGGGCCTGGCGGCGCGGCTGGCAGCCGTGGCGCTGGTGGTGGCCCTGCCCTACTGGGCCCAGTGCCGGACTCTGGCCCGCTTTTTCGACCGCCGCTACAATGTGCCGTCTTTATTGGTGGGCAACCACTTGCGCCACCAGGCCGCCGCCCTGCCCGCGGTGCGCAGCTACTACCTGGCCGAGGACAGCATTTTTAACGACAGCCCCGTGTTTTACAAGGCCGCCATGGAGCGGCAGGCTGGCCATCGCATTGTGCGGGTGCCGCCCCAGAAAATAGCTGAAACCCCAACGGGCCAGTTGGTGGTTGTGTGTGGGGCAGTCCTGCGGCGGGCCTGGGAAAGGCAGTATCGCACCCAGCTGGTCCTCCAAACCGATTCGTGCGTAACCCTGCGCCTAAACGCCCGGCCCTAACTTTCGGGCCGGCGGGCAGCAGTGCTGGCGGCCCCGGCTGCCTCCCTTTGTATTCGTTTTGCAATTTTTGATATTATGATTCACTTCACCGAATTCACCCTCGACAACGGCCTGCGTTGCATCGTTCACGAAGATTTTTCTACTCCCATGGCCGTGCTCAACGTCATGTACGACGTGGGCTCGCGCGATGAGGACGCCGAACACACCGGCTTTGCGCACCTGTTTGAGCACCTTATGTTTTCCGGTTCGGTGAACATTCCCAGCTACGACGAGCCGCTGCAGCGCGTGGGCGGCGAAAACAACGCTTTCACCTCCTCCGACGTCACCAACTACTACCTCTCGCTGCCCGCGGCCAACCTCGAAACCGGCTTTTGGCTGGAGAGCGACCGGATGCTGAACTTGGCTTTTTCCGAAAACGGGCTGGAAGTGCAGCGGAAAGTGGTGGTGGAAGAGTTCAAGCAGAGCTACCTCAACCAACCCTACGGCGACGTGTGGCTTAAGCTCAAGCCCTTGGCCTACAACACCCACCCCTACCAGTGGAACACCATTGGCAAGGAGATTTCGCACATCGAAAACGCGGTGATGGACGACGTGCGCGGCTTTTTCCAGAAGCACTACGCGCCCCAGAACGCCGTGCTGGTGGTGGCCGGTGCCGTGAGCGAGGCCGAAGTACGCCGCCTGGCTGAAAAGTGGTTTGGCCCCATTCCCGGTGGCCCGGCCTACCAGCGCCAGCTGCCCACCGAGCCCGCGCAGCAGGAAGCCCGGCACCTCACGGCCTCGGCCACGGTGCCCCTGAGCGCCATTTATAAAGCCTACCACATGCCTGCCCGCGGCGATGACGGCTACCACGCCGTGGACCTGCTCAGCGATGTGCTGGGCCGGGGCAAGTCGGCGCGCCTGCACCAGCGCCTGGTGAAGGAGCAAGCCCTGTTCAACAATATTTCAGCCTCCCTCACCGGCTCGCTCGACCCGGGCCTGCTCATCATCAGCGGCAAGCTCAACACGGGTGTGGACCTGAAGGCGGCCAATGCGGCGGTAGAAGCCGTGGTGGCTGAGTTCCTGGCCCAGGACGTGGACGCGCAGGAACTGGAAAAAGTAAAAAACCAGGCCGAGAGCAGCCTGGTTTTTGAAGAAATTGACCTATTGAACCGCGCCCTCAACCTGGCATACAGCAAGCTGCAGGGCGATGCCAACCTAGTGAACGACGAAAGCCGCCGCATTCAGGCCGTGACCGTGGCCGACGTGCGCACCGCTGCGCAAAGCGTGCTACGGCCCGAAAACTGCAGCACCCTTTACTACGAGGCAGTGTAAGGCAGGACGCTCCGGTTACTTTTTAGCCGGGGTGTTGCTGTCGCGGCTGAGCGAACTGTTAGCCGCCTTCTTGGGCATGGGCTTGCGCGTGCGGTTGTCATTGTAGCCGCCGTTGGCATTGTAGCCTTCCTGCTTGCGCATGGGCACGCCGGGTGCCAGGTAAGCGGTGCCATCTTTCAGGTCCTGCGACACGCCGTAGCCAAAGGGCTTACCGGTACGGGGGTTGATTTTGACAGGTGGCTTGCGGGGACCGCGAGCCGAGTAGGGCGCTACTTTCTTGCGCGCGGCGCGTGATGGCGTTTGGGCGTTGGCATCGGCCAAGGTCATAGCAAACAATACCGCTGAGGCGAATAACAGGCGTATCATGGACATATAAATAAGGGGGTGAAAAGGAAAGAAGCGGGGTTGAGCCGCATCGGCTTTTACCATACGGGCACTTGCCTCAGAAGTGACAGTACCATGAATAAAAATCGATGAGCCGGGGCCAAGCCTCGTTAAGATAGGCTCGAAGCCGGTTCAACCACCCTCCTTGGTCTTATGGAAAGAGGGAACTGTCATGCTGAGCCTGCAAAGCATGACAGTTGCTATGAAAAAAGGAAGCATCTTATTCACCGGCGAACGAGTTGTTCTATGGGGATAAGATGCTTCCTTCGTCAGCATGACAGAGAGTTAGGCTGAAGGCTTCTTAGTTGCCGAGTGTGGTTTGCTGGCTGGTGGCCGTTTTGCGGGGTGGGCGTACGCTGTAGGGCACGGGCACTTTGCTGGTGCGAATGTGAATGGGCATGCCGGGCGCGCTGTACACGTTGGCATTGTCCAGCTCACCGCGCGAGGGCGTAGCGGCGGCGCCATAGCCCCAGTCGGTATCGGTGGCCGTGGCGGCGGAGGCTACAGCAGGCTGGGCATCTTCCAGGGGAGGCCAGCCATCGTTAAGAGTCGCGGCGGTAGGGGCTTTGGCTACGGCCCGGGTCACTTTCTTTACCTCGCGGCGGGTGGTGCGGGCACTGGCTTTGGCCGACTTGGCTTTGGCCTTGGGAGTGGTAGCTGCAGGAGCGGTTTGGGCACTGGCCTCAACCACCAGAAACAACGACAATGCGAGGGCGAATACGGAACGGAACATAGCTGGAAAAAGAATAAGTGAGTGGTTGCCGGGGTAAATACGAGAACCGTGCCAACTCTCCATCCTGCTCCCAAGACCACGCAAAATAGCCCGGCCAACCCGTTTTAAACGGGTTGGCCGGGCTATTGTGATTACTATTCGGATTGCGAGACTACCCGGGAAGCGTGCTTACCAACCGGATGGAGCAGCGGGAGCCTTTATCGGAGCCTTCTTGGCAGGAGCAACCGCTTTGGTAGCGGGTGCTTTGGTGGCGGGCACAACTGCGGGCATGGCGCCGGCACCGCCGTTGGAGCCGCCTACGCTGGCAGCGGCGGCGGCCGGAGCAGGCAGTTCCACTGCCGGAGCAGCGCTGGCGCGCTTGGCGCGCTGCAGGCGGCGTTCCCGACGCTCACGCGCGGCGGCGGCGTCGTTGGCCATTACGGCGCTGCCGCTTTGCATTTGAATGGGGGTACCGGGAGCGGCCGACATGCCCATGCCCTGCGGAACACCGCTGCCACTGGCGGCACTACCACTGGCGGCACTGCCGCCTACTGCGCCGCCGAAGCCAGCACCAGCCGATGCCTCAGCAGCGTCGGGCTGGGGAACGGCGGGAGCAACAGCCTTTTGCATATCTTTTCCGGTAGCAGCGGCGCGGGCCGGGCTGCTGGCGGGGGTTTTCTTGGCGGATTTCTTGGGAGCACCCCAAGAATCGGAAGTATCCCAGCCACTCTGGGCCGATGCGCTGGCAGCCACCGCCAGAACGAGGAAAAGCGAAAGGAAAGTACGTTTCATAACAAATGGAATTAATGTCGTAGAGAATACTAAAGCACAGGAAGGGCAGGCCGGGGCGATAAGTTCCGGTTACATACGCGAATCGTTCTCTTAGGGCGCACCTATTGCCCTAACTTTGTGGCATGATGCAGGAATCCATTGCCAGCCTTGCGGCCGAAATTACGGCCGCCGACTTGAGTAGCACCGCCCACCTCGATGCGTTTCGCATTAGCTACTTAGGCCGCAAAGGTCGTTTGGCCGATTTGTTTGACCAACTAAAAACGGTTCCGGGCGAAGAAAAACGTGCCGTGGGCCAGCAACTCAACGCCCTGAAGCAACAGGCCCAGGCCCGATTCGACGACGCCCAGCAGGCTGCCGACTCGGCCGCCGACAACGCCCCCGCCAACCCCGATTTCGACTACACGCTGCCCCCCGTGCCCAACGCGCTGGGCACCCGCCACCCCCTGAGCCTAGTGCGCGAGGAAATGATGCGCGTATTTGCCCGCATCGGTTTCGCCATTGCCGAAGGCCCCGAGATTGAGGACGACTGGCACAACTTCACGGCCCTCAACTTCCCCGAGAACCACCCGGCGCGCGACATGCAGGACACGTTTTTTGTGGCTCCGGCCGCTGGTGCCGAGGCCGGCACGCAACCGCACCTGCTGCGCACCCACACCAGCACCGTGCAGGTGCGCGTGATGGAAAGCGAACCGCTGCCCATTCGGAAGGTGATGCCGGGCCGGGTGTTTCGCAACGAGGCCATTTCGGCCCGGGCGCACATGATGTTCCACCAGGTGGAAGGCATTTTCATTGACGAGGGCGTGAGCTTCGCCGACTTGAAGCAGACGGTGTACTACTTCGTGCAGGAGCTGTTCGGCGCGGATATCGACATCCGTTTCCGGCCCAGCTTCTTCCCGTTCACGGAGCCCAGCGCGGAGATTGACATCACCTGCCTCATTTGCAAGGGCACGGGCTGCAACATCTGCAAGGGCGCGGGCTGGGTTGAAATTGGCGGCTGCGGCATGGTGGACCCCGCCGTACTCGAAAACGCCAAGATTGATTCCGACAAGTACTCGGGCTACGCCTGGGGCATGGGCATTGAGCGCATTGCCATGCTCAAGTACCAGATTAAGGATTTGCGCCTGTTTACGGAAAACGACATGCGCTTTTTGCGGCAGTTTGAGGCCCTGTAAATCAGACCTCTCCGAACCATTCCGCCGCTCAATCCATTCTATACAGCTTGCCTAATTCGCAGGCATCGATAAAACCGTGTTTCATGAAGGTTAGAAATCAGACTACTAATAAAGTAAACGTCATCACCCTGGGCTGCTCCAAAAACATCGTGGACAGCGAAGTGCTCATGGGCCAGTTGCAGGCCAACGACTTCGACGTAACCCACGAGGCGGAGAAGTCCGACGCCAACATTGTTATCATCAACACCTGCGGTTTTATCGACAACGCCAAGCAGGAAAGCATCGACACCATTCTGCGCTACGCGGACGAGAAAGAGGCCGGCCGCCTGGATAAGCTCTACGTGACGGGCTGCCTCTCGCAGCGCTATAAGGACGAGCTGGAGGTAGAAATTCCGCAGGTTGACGCCTATTTCGGCACCCTGGAGCTGCCGCAGATGCTGAAAGTGCTGAACGCCGACTACAAGCACGAGCTGATTGGCGAGCGCCTGATTACCACGCCGCGCCACTACGCCTACTTCAAGATTGCGGAGGGCTGCAACCGCCCCTGCTCGTTCTGCGCCATCCCGCTGATGCGCGGCAAGCACGTGGACCGGCCCATTGAGGACCTGGTGAAAGAAGCCAAGCGCCTGGCCAGCATGGGCACCAAGGAGCTGATTCTCATTGCCCAGGACCTGACCTACTACGGCCTGCAGGCCTACGGTGAGCGCAAGCTGGCCGACCTGCTCCGCAACCTGTCTGACGTGGCCGGCATCGACTGGATTCGGCTGCAGTACGCCTACCCCTCGCAGTTTCCGCTGGATGCGCTGGACGTGATGGCCGAGCGCGAGAACATCTGCAAGTACCTCGACATGCCCCTGCAGCACGGCTCCGATGCCATGCTGAAAAGCATGCGCCGCGGCATCACCAAACGCCGCACGATTGAGTTGGTGGACACCATTCGGCAGCGCGTGCCGGGCATTGCCCTGCGCACCACGCTCATCAGCGGCCACCCCGGCGAAACGGAGCAGGACTTCCGCGAGATGTACGACTTTGTGGAGCAGACGCGCTTCGAGCGTTTGGGCATCTTCACTTACTCGCACGAGGAAAACACGCACTCGCACACCCTGGTAGACGACGTGCCCGCCGAGCTGAAGCAGGAGCGCGCCGACGCCATCATGGAGCTGCAGCAGGGCATTTCGATGGAGCTGAACGAAGCCCGCGTGGGCGAGACCTATAAGGTGCTATTCGACCGCAAGGAAAGCGGCCACTTCGTGGGCCGCACCGAGTTCGACTCGCCCGAAGTAGACAACGAGGTGCTGGTGCCGGTGGAGCGCGACACGTTTGTGCGTCTGGGCGACTTTGCCAACGTGAAGATTACGGCCGCCACGGACTTTGACCTTTACGGCAAGCTGGTTTAAACCGCAGATTCATCGGGCTACCTGGATTTTGGATACGATTTGAATCCGATTCTCTGATTCCGTAGCTGAAATCAGCTGGAATGTTTTGCAGAAAAGGCAGCCACGAGGCTGCCTTTTCTGTTAAAGCCCGACCTTCGTTCCCGCAAGGCGTATTAGGTACGGCCTCGTGCCGTGCTCAAAATCCGAATAATCCGATAAACCCGTGGTTCAGACACTCTCCTACGCCGAAACCGGCGCCTTTTCCGCTCTTCTCACCGACTACATTGCCCAGAAGCCGGAGCTGGCGCCTTTTTACCACCGCTTTCCTTCGCTGGAAAACGTGGCCGCTCAACTGCAGGAGAAGCAAGCCGCCTACACCCCAGAGGCCCGCAAACGCCTGGTTGCGGCCCTGCGCGACCAGTACGGGCTGGCCCCCGAGCCTGAGCCGGCCATTGAGGCCAACCTGCTGCTGCTGGGCGAGCCCACCACGTTCACCGTGACCACCGGCCACCAGCTCAACCTGCTCACGGGGCCGCTGTACTTCATTTACAAGATTGCCTCGGCCATCAAGCTGAGCCGCCAGCTGAAGGAAGCGCACCCGCAGAACGACTTTGTGCCGGTGTACTGGATGGCAACGGAAGACCACGATTTTGCCGAAATCAACCACTTCTCGCTCTTCGGCAAAACGTATTCCTGGGACGCGGCCAACACCGGCGGCCCCGTAGGCCGGCTGCCGCTCGATGGCTTTGCCGAGCAGCTGCTGAGCCAGCTGCCGCCCGAAGTGCCCGCTGCCTTCCACAAGGCCTACGCCGAATCTAAAAACCTGGCCGAAGCCACGCGCAAGCTCACCGATGCCCTGTTTGGGGAGTTTGGCCTGGTGACGCTGGACGCCGACCGACCCGCCCTGAAACAGGCGCTGGTGCCGGTACTGGAGCAGGAAATCACGGCGCAGGCATCCAACACCGCCGTGCAGGCCACCAACGCCCGCCTGACGGAAGCGGGCTACAAGCCGCAGGTGTACTCGCGGCCCATCAACCTGTTTTTCATCACTGATGAAGGCAAGCGCGAGCGGCTGGAACCCGACGCCACCGGCGCCGATTGCGTGGAAGTAACGGTGCGCAACACCGCGCGCTGCCACACCCAGGCCGAACTGCTGGCCCTGGCCCGGCAGCATCCTGAGCAGTTCAGCCCCAATGTGGTGCTGCGGCCGGTGTACCAGGAGCTGCTGCTGCCCAACCTGGTGTACATCGGCGGAGCGGCCGAGGTGGCGTACTGGTTCCAGCTGAAGGACGTGTTTGCGGCGTTCGGCGTGCTCATGCCCATCGTGCTGCCCCGCAATTCGGCCGAGTACATCAGCCGCGCCAATGCCGGCAAGCTGAAGAAGCTGGGCCTGACCACGCAGGAGATTTTCCGGCCCCTGCCGGACCTAAAAAAGCAGGTGGGCGCCACTCTGGGCCAGGAAGAAATCAGCTTCAAAGACCAGCAGCAGGCCCTGGCCGCTGCTTTCCAGCAAGTGCAGGACGTGGCCCAGCGCCTTGACCCCACGCTGGTAAAAACAGTAGCCGCCGAAGCGCAGAAGGCCGCCGCCGGCCTCGCTGGCCTCGAAAAGCGCCTAAGCAAAGCCGCCGAAACCAAGCACGAAACTGCCTACACGCAGCTGGCGGCCCTCAAGGAAAAACTTTTCCCAGGCGGCGGCCTGCAGGAGCGCAGCGAAAACGTGCTCAGCATCCTCATCAACAACCCGGAGTTTATTCAGGATGTGGTGAAGGCCTTTGAGCCGCTGGCGCTGGAGTTCACGGTGTTGGAAGAGAAGTAAGCGCATAATGGCGCACTGGCCGCAGTTTTGCGCGTAGCGCGTAACTGCGGGCCGATTGGTGTGGCGAGTCTGTGACTCGCGGAAGAACGGCCTTCGCTCACAAGCGATGGCGGGCATGCAACTCGGGATTAGTTTCTTTGTGACGGCACTGTATTAACGGCATATCCGCAGCCGGCCCGCCCGCACCCGCCGATGAGCTCAGATTTATCCAAAGCCACCCTGCGCCGCGCCGCCCTGGCCCAACGCGCCGCCCTGCCCGCGGCTGAGGTGGCGCAGCGCAGCACGCAGCTTTGCGAGCAGCTCTTCCAGCATTTCCCGGTAGCTGAGTGGCGTTGGCTGCACGTGTTTTTGCCGCTGGCCAGGCGCAACGAGCCCGATACCTGGCGCATTATCCATCGGCTGTGGGCCCAGAAGCTGCCGGTGCAACTCGCCGCGCCCGTGGTGCAGCCCGATGGTATTTCCCTCAAACACTACGAGCTGACGCCTACCACCCCGCTCCGGGAGAACCGCTGGGCCATTCCCGAACCCGTGCCGGAAGCGGCGGAAGTGGCCCCCGCGCTGCTGGACGCCGTGCTGGTGCCCCTGCTGGCCGTGGACGCGGCCGGCCACCGCGTGGGTTACGGCGGCGGCTTCTACGACCGGTTTCTGGCCCAGTGCCGGCCCGGTGCCTTGTTTATCGGGCTCAGCTTGCTTGATGGGCCGCCACTGGCACCCATAGCCGACGTGCTGCCCACCGATGTGCCCCTGCGCGCCTGCCTGACGCCGGGCGGGGTGTGGCGGTTTTAGCACATCCCCTAACAACGCGGAACCTATACATAGTAGTATGTCGTTGAAAATTTATTTTTTTAGGGCAAATCTCTCACAATAAGGGCATAAAGCGCTGCGTTGGTCGGGCATCTTTCACACTGTGCTGATTGAGACCATGGCAAAAGTCCAGCGACATGCAACCGGACCACCCCGGCCGGGCAAGCGACGAACACGGCAGATGTCGACCACGGTCGACATGATTTCGATAGTGAAGCCGGAGCCATCCCCAGCAGGGAAGGCCAAGTGAATTTTGACAGGTAATTCACTTAAAGCCGGCACCCAGGTCAATTTCAAACTGCTTAAAACTGCCGCCTTATGATGACCAATGCCCAGCTGGCCACGGCCAGCCTTGACGACATCGTGTTCGATGGTCGCAACCGCCACTACGGAGCCTACCAGCTCCGCGCCGCCTACCAGCGCCACGTAACGCGTGCGCTGCTCATGGCCACCGCCCTATGCGCGCTGCTGTTGCTGCTGCCGTTGCTAGCGCAGTTACTGAAGGCCGAGACACCAGCCGTGACCGCGACCACGGTTTTTGCTAATCCCATTGCGCCGCCACTGCCGCCCGACGTGGTGCCGCCTCCCGCGCAGCCCGCTGCCAAGCCGCCTGTACAGCCGCCCCAGGCGCCCACTGTGAAAGACCTCGTGCCGGTGGTGGTGGTAGACAAAGAAGTGCCCAAAGAGGACGAAGTGCCGGAGCGCAACCTGTTGGCCACCGCAACATCTGGCCAGCAAAACATCACTGGCGACTCCAGCGCCTCGCCTGATGCGACTCCCGCAGAGCTGAGCCCGCTCTCCGGAAACGGCGCCACGGGCGAAACGGTGAAAGGAAAGCCTTACCTCTCGGTGGAGCAGATGCCCGAGCTACCCGGTGGCGGCGGTACCGCGGCCATGGTGGCAGCCATTCAGCGCACGGTGAAGTACCCCCGCCAGGCCCTAACTAATGGCATAGAAGGCAAAGTGTTCGTGAGCTTCACCGTGGACGCCAAAGGCGAAGTGACCGACGTGGCCCTTGTGAAAGGCCTGGGCTTTGGGTTGGATGAGGAAACGATGCGGGCCATCAAGGCGCTGCCCCGGTTCATTCCGGGCCGGCAGAACGGCCGCGAGGTCAGCGTGTCGTTCACGGTGCCCGTGACTTACCGCATTCAGTAGCCGAACCTCCTGCGCCCGGCCCTGTCATGCTGAGCTTGCGAAGCATCCCATCACTGCAGAATAATCCGTTCTCCGGTGGCAGGATGCTTCGCAAGCTCAGCATGACAGGGCCGGGCGCGGTAGAAATGCTTCGGTTGCGCTCAGCATGACGTTATTTTTTCTCTAACTCACTGTTTGGCTCTCAGTTTCCCCCGCCCGACCTCTTCGACTTTGGCGATGCGGGCCTGACCCCAGGGCGCAATGCTCACGCGCACACGCAGCGGATGCAGGCGGCCGGCGCGCTCCAGGCGCAGCCCGCTGCCTTCGGGCACGTAGTAGCGCTCCAGGTTGAAGCGCAGGACGAAGGAAGTGCGGTATACATTAGTGACCCAACCGCGCAGCACGGCCTGGTTGGGACCCGGCTTGGGGGCGCTGGCGTACACGCCGACGGGCGCGCTCACGCTATCGGGGCCGGGGGCCAGCAGCACGAACACGGCTTGGCGGCGGCGGGGCGGGTGGGCCGGGTCGTGCCACAGGCGCAGGGGCGCTTCGCTGATGTTGTAGCGCAGGCGCACAAAGTCGCCGTAGAGCAAGTCGCGCGGGTCGATGGGCGTGGTGGTGAGGATGATATCCTGGCCCAGAGCCGCCGTGGCGTAGCCCGCCGCGGCCACGCCCAGCACATACAGCACCTGCGCCGCCACAAGCAGGCGCAGCAAAGGCCGGCGGCGCACCGGGTCGGCGGCCCAGGTCAGCGGGTTAGTCATGGCGCGGCGGGGTAGTGGGCGAGGGTGCCGGGGCATTGGGAGCGGGAGCGCCGGCCTGCCGGGCCACGGGCGGCGCGGCGGCGGCCAGCACCTGGGCGTTGCGGCGGCGCAGGTACCAGCTCAGGCCGAGCAGCAGCACGCCGCCCAGCAGGAAGAAAAGCGACTTGTCCAGGAAAGCCCAGGTCAGCTTGAAATACGCCACCATGGTAGCGGCCACAAACAGCACCGCGCCGATGGTGAGCTGCTCGGGGTCTTCGTCGCGGTGGGCGCGCGCCAGCACCGAGCCGGCGTGGGCATACAGCACCACCAGCGTGGCCACGGCCAGCGGCAGCCCACCCGGCAGGTAAAACCCCGGCAACAGCAGCAGCCAGTCGGGCAGCGTGCCCAGCCGGCCCCGCGCCCGCTTGCCGGCTACCGACAGCGCCAGCACCGCGCCCAGCGCCCCCAGATACGGCAGCAGCGGCGGCTGCAGCACGTTGGCGTAGGTATCGGTTTCGCCAAAGGTGGCCAGCCCGAACATGAACAGATAGGCCGCCACCAGCGGTGGCCCCTGCAAGGCCCGGCCCCCGGCGCGGTTGGGCTGCCAGTCGCCGGCCGCGTACACGAGCATGGCAGGCACAAAGAACCAGGTGATTTTGGCGTGCAGGACTATTATCAACAGCCCAGCTTGCCACAGTATACCCGCGGCCAGCACGGTGCTGCTCACGGCGTCGGGGCGGCGCCACCAGTAGTAGCCCATGCCGCCGGCCACCAGCAGCGCCGTGGCGTAGCTAAAGCTACCCAGCGCCTGCACGCAGTAGGTTTGCACGGCCGCCCCAATGAGCACGGTGAGCAGCACCAGCAGGCGCGACCCGTACACGTAGCTCAGGGCCACGCCGGCCACCACCCAGGCTACGAGGCCGCTGGCGTCGTAGCCCACCAGCTGGTAGAGCTGGCTGGTGAGGATGATGCTGGCTCCGAATAATATCAGCCCCAGGCCAATGAGGCCGTGGCCCACATCGGGGTTGCCGCGCCGCAGGAAGTAGGCCCCGGCGGCGTAGGCACCCGTGAGGCTGCCCAGCAGCAGCGCCAGGCGCAGCACTTCGGGCAGGGCCTGCCAGTTAGCGGCCACCAGGCTCAGCCCGCTCAGGCCTACCAGCAGGCTGCCCAGCACCGGCAGCAGGCCCAGGGCCCGGGCTTCGGGTGGGTAGCGGGCCAGCAGTCTCAGCCGCTGCTCTTCGCTGATGAGGCCGTCGGTGACCCAGGCGGGGCCGTCGGTTTCGAGAAATTTACGGGACAAGCGCGTGACGGAGTGAAGAAGTGACCGAGGGAAGCCAAGTGGCTGCATTGCAAAAGAACACCATGCTTGCTTTACTCCGCTATTCCCCTGCGCTGCCGCTTCCGCTTTGCGTGCTTCGTGTTGCTCCTTTCCGGGCCAGCTTAGCTGTGAGCTGGCGCGCTGCCAAACACCGCATCCCGCACCATGTTGAGCACCAGCGCATCGGAAGGCCCTAACGAATCCGGGTTTTGCGTGGCCTCGCCCGGCATCAGGAAGCCTTTGAGCTGTTCAAAACCGGCGGCTTCCAACGGGTGAAATGCCATCGACCACTCGGCAAAGCTGCGGTGGTCTATCGTTTTGTGGGCTAGCTTGGTGACGTTGGTGTGGCGGCTGTCGTGGCTTATCTTCTCATAAAGTGGTTCCAGCACCGCGGCCTCGCCTTCCATTATCTGGGCAATGTGGCCGTTGCTGTAGAAAAGAATACCAGTGATATTTCGCTCGGTGTTGAGGTGCCGGTACTTGTCGAGCATGTTCTGCAGGTCGCGGTCAGATATGTCTTGCGCGGCCCGGCTCATGTAGATAATGTGAATCATAGAAAATAGAAAATAGAGTAGCAGGGAATGCCAACGGACCAGCCAGGTACCCACCCGGACTGCGGCACCCTTGACAGAATGCAATACAATACGGCAAAAGAAATAGTGCGGCGGTATCTAAACACCGCAATTTCTCGGCTGGATACCCCTGATAGGTTACAGCGCTTGCCGCTGGCTACTGCTGGCAATGGGCAATGCAGGCAACGGATGGCCTACCCAGTACATTTGTCGGGCAACTTTCTACCAAGGTTTTTCAAGCTTGCTTTTTCGTTCTGCTTGGTGCTGGTCAGGCCATTGCCGGGCAGCATCTCCGGCCACTGGCCGGCAAGGCAAGAGCCTGCCCTGTATTTTCAACTCATTCTCTCAAATGGCCCGCATCAAAGTAGTTCTGCCCGACACCTTCGCTTTCACAACCGAAATTCCGGTGCGCATCACCGACCTCAACTACGGCGGGCACCTTGGCAACGACGCGCTGCTGGGCATTCTGCACGAGGCACGGGTGCATTTCCTGCGCTCCATTGGCATGGAAAGCGACTACGACCCCATCAGCAAGCTCGGCCTCATCATGGTGGACGTGGCCATTGAGTACAAGGGCGAGGCCTTCCACGGCGACGTGCTGCGCATTCAAATGGCCGCCGCTGACCTCAACAAGTACGGTTTCGATGTGGTGTACCACGCCCACAACCAGGCCGGCAAGGAAATAGCCCGCGCTAAAACCGGCATGCTCTGCTTCGACTACAACGTGCGCAAGCTGCGCCTGCTGCCCGAGGAACTGGCGGCGCGGGTGCGGTAGGCCCAACATGAACAGCATCTTATAGCAGAGACTTGCCTTTATCATGCGTCATTTTACTATTTGGCTACTGCTCTTGTTGGTATGTTGCTCCAACCCTTCTACTGAAACCGGCAACTCTGCGCCGGTAAACCAAGCTCTGGCTCAGCCGTCTTTGCAGGTGCTTCTAGAAGCTCAGGCAATGCATCACTTCTCCAGTCCTGAGCAGCCCGATAAGTTTAAGATTCAACTTCAGGGTGACAGCATCCTTACCGCTACTGCTAGGGTTTCCATAGTTACGGAAGCCAATGACACTATTTGGTCAGATGCCTTTCCTGCTACGGCGCTCCTAACCGATGAAGAGCCTCAGCTTACAGCAGCAGCCCAAGAAGCATATATTATGCAACGCATCGACCATTTTTTCGAAGCGCAAAACTTCCTGACCGAGGCTATTGAAGACGATGCCCGTTTCGACCGTGAGCTAAATGGCAACTACCAAATATGGCAAGAAATCAAGCAGCAGCACCGTCCGGGGTTTGCGTACATGACTGGCGATGAACAAGGGCACACGCTGAGTTATTCCGCCAAGCTTGGCAAGGCTGTAGTAGTAGATAGCTGCTGCTAGGAACCTAGCGCTAACCTAGTTTGTATCTTTGTGCTATGTTACTCGAACTGCCCCTCGCCCCTACGCCCACCAAACGCGACATCCGCAAAACTTCGCCCGACGACCTCAAGGCGTTTATGGTGGAGCACGGCGAGAAGCCATTCCGCGCCAAGCAGGTGACGGAGTGGCTGTGGAAGAACACCGCCGCCACGTTTGAGGAGATGAACAACATCGCGCTGGCGACGCGCGAGCTGCTGGCCAACCACTTCGTCATCAACGGCGTGACGGTGCAGAACAAGCAGCTCAGCAACGACGGCACCATCAAATCGGCCTTCAAGCTCTACGATGGCAACATTGTGGAAGGCGTGCTCATTCCGCACGACACGCGCATGACGGCCTGCATCAGCTCGCAGGTGGGCTGCTCGCTCACGTGTAAGTTTTGCGCCACCGGCTATATGGACCGCAAGCGCAACTTGGATGCAGCCGAGATTTACGACCAGGTGGTGCGCATTCGGGAGCAGTGCGAAAGCCAGTACGGCACGCCGCTTACCAACATTGTGTACATGGGCATGGGCGAGCCGCTGCTCAACTACGCCAACGTGGTGGAAAGCGTGCGCCGCATCACCGCCCCCGACGGCCTGAACATGGCCCCGCGCCGCATTACCATCAGCACGGCCGGCATTGCCAAGATGATTAAAAAGCTGGCCGATGACGACGTGAAGGCCAACCTGGCCCTCTCGCTGCACGCGCCCACCGATGCCAAGCGCAACGAAATCATGCCCATTAACGAAGCCAACTCTTTGGCCGCGCTGAAGGAAGCCCTGCAGTACTACCACCAGAAAACCGGCCGCAAAGTCACTTACGAGTACATCGTGTTCGACGGCTTTAACGACGGGCTGGACGATGCCGACCACCTCTTCAAAATAGCGAAGTGGCTGCCCTGCAAGGTGAACCTGATTGAGTACAACCCCATCGAAAACGCCAACTACCAGAACGCGGAGGCCGACAAAATCACGGCCTTCCACAAGTACCTGGCCGACCGCGGCGTGCAAACCAACATCCGCCGCTCGCGCGGCAAAGACATCGACGCCGCCTGCGGGCAGCTGGCCGTGAAAGAGGAAAAAGAAGTGGCATCGGAATAACGGTTAGCCATTTCATAAAAAAGCCACTGGTGAGCTACCAGTGGCTTTTTATGGGGTAGAATTTCGGCTATTACTTCACGCCCTTGCCGAAGCGGAACGTAAAGTCGTAGTACAGCGGTATGATGTACGAAGTGAAGAAGTCGCCACCTTGGCGGTAAGTCCGGGTGGTGGTAACGTACTGGCTGCCGTTGTATTCGGTGTAGCTCTCGGTGCGGTCGTGGGGGAAAGTGGCCAGATAAGCGGCGCCCAGGCCCAGGCTGGTACGGCGCCAGTTGATTTTGATGCCGTAGAGCCCGCCCATTCCGGCCTTGGAATCGGCAATGATGTAGTTTTCGCTGATGAGCGACACCCGGCGCGACACACGCTTCTGGCCACCAAACTGCAAGATGGGCGTGGAACCGACTTCGCCCTCAAAGAAGCCATAGCCCAGGCCCGCCGTCACATTGTTATCGACCGAACCGTAGGTGGCCGCGCCGTAGACGATGCCCGCGCCGTACGACCCGCTATTACCGGAGCCGTACGTGTAACCAGAGCCGCCGCCGAAGTCGGGAATGCGCACGTAGAGAACCCCGGCCCCCACATGCACCTTCTCGCTCACGGGGAAGCTGATTTTAGGTGTGAGCACCAGAAGCTGGTCGCTAATGCTAAGGCCGGGAATGACCGACACGTATCCGCCCAGGGATATTTTGTCGGTGATACCGAAGTTGCCGCCTATAAGGTAGAGGGTGACGGCCTGCAGCGAGTTTTCGCCCTTGCGCAGGCCGCGGCCGGTGGGCGCAAAAAAGAGGCGGTTGCCGTTGCCGATGTCGAAGTAGCCGGGCTTGTTGCCCACGCCGGCCGTGGCCGGCCCTTGCAGGTCGGCGCGGCGGATTTGGTTGCGTTCCAGGCTGATGCGGCCCATCTCTTGGGCGTCGAACTCCAGCTTATCGATGCTCATGCTCACCAGCGTGCCCGTGAAGGTGGTGCCTTTCATGGTTTCGACGCGGTAGCTGCGGCCCAGTAGGTAAGTTTCCTCGGGCAGCGGCGCGGCGGCAGGCGGCGTGGTGGTGGGAGGGGCGGTTTGGCCGTGGGCGGCGGTGCCGGTCAGGGCCAGCGCCAGAATCAATGCGCGTAAAGTCTGTTTCATGGGGAGGATGTTTTCCCCAAAGATGCTGTATTTGCCTGTTATGATTGCAAAAAATCATTTGCAAAAAGGGACTTTATAGCACCGTATCCAGGCACAGCAATTTGATAAAATTTTATTCCATGTCATTCATATACAATAAATTGCACAATAATTAAACAATCAAATTAGCAAGAATAAAGGACATTAGGCTCTAAAATATTTTAGCCACGCCAGCTGCCCGTAGAGCGCGGCCGGCCGGTAGCCTTTTCTTCTTCCGACTCGCCGGGGGCGTACTGCTGCAGCCGCACGCGCACGGCATGGGCTTTGGGCTGCACTTTCTGGCCGAAAGCGTCGGCAAACTCTTGAGTGAACTCTGCTCCGAAGAAAATAATGAGCGACGAATAATTGACCCACAACAGCAGCACAATGGCCGAACCCGCCGCGCCAAACGCCGAGCCAGGCTCGGCCTTGGCGATATAGAAAGCAATGAGAAACTTGCCAATGACGAAGAGCAGCGCCGTGATGAACGCCCCAATGCCCACGTCGGCCCACCGAATGATGGCATCGGGCAGAAAGCGGTAGATAAGGGCAAAAAGCAACGTGGTGATGCCTAGCGACAAAATGAAGTCGACAATCTGAATGGCCACCACCCCAACCATGGGCAGCACCTGCTGCAGCCAATCGGTGAAGGTGCTGAGCACGGCGCTGACCACGAAAGAAATGAGCAGCAGCAGCGCCACGCTCAATATGAGCCCAAACGACAGCACCCGCTGCTTAATGAAGGCCCCAATGCCGATGCCTTCGGTCGTTACCTTCAAGTTCCAGATGTCATTAATGCTCTCCTGCAGCGTAACAAAAAAGGTGGTGGCCGCAAAAATCAGCGTGGACACGCCAATGGCAGTGGCCACCGGGCCGCGCTGCTGCAAGGTAAACTTGGCAATGCTGTCCTGCAGGAACTTAGCCGATTCTGAGCCCACCAGCCCCTTCAGCTGCACATAGACCTGGCCGGTCAGGGCTTCGCCACCAAAAACATTGCTGGCCACCGTGATGACGATGAGCAGCAGCGGCGGCAACGAGAAAATGGTGTAGTAAGATAGCGCGGCCGCGTGCCGAAACGAATTGTTGTTGCCGAACTCTCCGGCCGACGACTTGAGGATAGCTAAGACGTCAGAAAACTTATAATGTGCCATGCAACGTGAAATAATTAGCAGCAATTAAGGTGCGTGTGTGCCTTGTAATACGGCACACGTGCTGTGGCGTTGGCCAAAAATACCCGCACGCTGTTTGGCAAGCAGGCGCTACACGGCGAGCCGGCGCTACCTTCGTAGCAGCAGGCGCTTCCCGCGCCGCCGGTTCTGCGCGCTCCGGGCCCGCAGTAGCTTTGTCCAACTTTTTTCCGTTATGCTCATGCGCTTTTGTTTACGAGTTGCCCGCACGTTGGTGCCCGCGTTGTTCGGCCTCTTCCTTTTGAGCGCACCCGCTCACGCTCAAACCCAGAAGATTAAAATAAAGGGCAACGCCTCTTACCCCGCCGCCGAGGGTTTTGACGCGGCTGGCTCCGACGCCAAAGCCGTGGCTATTGCCGACCGCGCCATGCGCGAGATGGGCGGCTACGAAAACTGGAAAAACGCCCGCTACTTCGCCTGGAGCTTTTTTGGCGGCCAGTACCAGATTTGGGACAAGTACACCGGCGATTTTCACTGGGAAAAAGACACCCTGGTGGCCAACTACAACCTCAACACCAAGCAGGGCCGCGTGTACAGCCGCGGCCAGGACATTTCGGCCTCGCCCACCGGCCAGAAAATGCTGGACCGCATGACCGGCATCTGGATAAACAACGCTTACTGGCTGGTAATGCCCTTTAAGCTGAAGGACTCCGGCGTGACCCTCACCCACAAAGGCGAAGCCAAAACCCTGGACGGCGCCACCGCCGACCTGCTGCAAATGACGTTCAAGAACGTGGGCGTGACGCCCCAGAACCGCTACGAGGTGCTGGTGAACCGTGCCAATGGCCTGGTAGAAGAATGGGCCTACTTCGCCAACGCCACCGATGCCCAGCCGGGCTTCCGCCGCCGCTGGACGCAGTACACCAAGCACGGCAACCTGCTGCTGTCCGCCGACCGCAGCGATGCCACCAAGCCAACCCGCCTCGACAACATTGCCCAACTGCAAACCCTGCCCGAAGGCGTGATGAGCAGCACTACGCCGGTAGCGAAAGTGAAGTAAGCCAGCGGTTGAAAGCCCGTTAGGGGAAAAGATAACGTCATGCTGAGCGCAGCCGAAGCATCTCTACCGCGTAACTAAACAATTTTAGTATTGCGGTAGAGATGCTTCGGCTGCGCTCAGCATGACGTTCTTTCTATGCCGTTACGTCAATATGGCTACTTAGTGCCGGGCCGCAACTCCCAGCGCAGGGTTTCGATGGACGCGGCACGCAAGGCGCCCGCCAGCTCGGCATCGTCCCGGAACTGCAGCTGCGTGAGCACGCTGGCCTCCACGCTCACGGCAATGGTTTTTTCGCGAAATGGCCAGGGGTGAATGATAACGGGCCCGCCGGGTTCGGGCTGGGCCAGGGTGTGCATGGTGCCATCGGGCCCGCGGTGGATTTCCACGGCGCGGCCCATTTCCGGGATTTCGTGCCGGCAGAGGATGAGCGAGAGTCGGTCGCACCAGTGCAACAGGTCGTAGGCCTGCTGGGCTTCGGCCTTGGTAATCTTGAGGGCGCGGCGCCATTCCTGCTGCCGGGCCTTGAGGTAGTCGAGGAAAGAGGTAATTTCTTCGGTATCGCCCCGCAGGCCTTCGTACAAACAGCTCAGGTGCAGGCTGGTGAGCAGGCTGCGCCAACGCCCCTGGAAGCGGGCCACAGCCAGCACCCCGGCCGCCTGCTCCAGCGAAAATCCCTTCTGGGTGAAGTTGGCCGGGGCGCCGGCGGGCGTGAGGCCGTGGTGCCCGCCGCGGCCCCGCCAAGCGTCCTGCTCGTCGTCGTGCTGCGCAATGGCGGCCAGAAGGCCCACCCAGCGGTCGGGCTCCAGGGTGTGAGGCCAGTGCCAGGCCAACTGCATGGCCAGCAAGGCGTGGGCCTGTTGGTAAATAATTTGCCAGCCAGCGGGGGTGGAGTTCACTATCATCAGAGAAACGAAGCCAGGTTTAAGCCTGTACAACTGCAAAAGAAGGACCCGGGTTGTGTGCCCGGGCACTCGTCACCCCATCCGCCACCGCACCAACTCCGTGGCCCGCTCTTCGTAGTTCACCCATGCCTGAACCCCAGGAGAGCCGCCTGGCCCACGACCTGTTTACCCCGCTCACTGTGCGGCTCCCCGATGGCCGCACCCTGGGCCTGACGCGCTACGGCAACCCCGCGCACCAGGCGCTGGTGTTTCACCACGGCTTTGGTTCCTCGGGCCGCGAGCTGCCGCCCGCTACGGCCCTGCTGGCCCGCCTGCAGCTGCAGGTGCTGGCTCCCGACCGGCCCGGCGTGGGCCAGTCCAGCGTGTATCGCCGCCTCACCTTTCCCTCCTTTGCCGACGATGTGGTGGCCATGCTTGATGCCCTGGAAATAGCCGGGCCGGTGGGCGTGATGGGCTGGTCGGTGGGCGGGGTGCACGCGCTGGCGCTGGCCGCGCGCCACCCGCAGCGAGTGGCGGCCGGGCAGCTGCTCAGTACCTGCCTGCCGCTGGGCGAGCCCACCTCCTACCGGCACCTGTCGCTGCTGTGGAAGGCCCTGCGCTGGGGCCAGACTGGCTTTCCGTGGCTGAACCGGGCCACCTTTCTGTGGCTCAGCCGGCAGTGGGCCCGGCGGCCCGATACCACCATCAATTGGTTTGTGCGCCTGATGTGGCAGGCCGAGCAGGACGTGGCCGGCCGGCGCGGCTTCCGGGAGCTGCTGCGCGATGCGGCCGCGCAGGGCTTTGCGCACCATGGCCGCGGCGTGTACGACGATGCGCAGGCGTGGTGCCGCCCTCCCGGCTTTGCCATTGAAGACGTGCAGGCCCCCATCAGCCTGTGGCACGGCACCGCCGATGGCGTGTGGGCGCCCGGCAATATCCCCTACTTAGCGGACCGACTGCCCCGGGCCCACGTGCACCTGCTACCCGGCGAGGGCCACATGCTGTACCTGGAAAACTGGGCGGCCATCCTGACCGAAATGCGCAGCCTGCTCGATGCCGCCAGCGCAGCCCAAGGCACCGGCAGCTAAAGGCACTTCATTCGCCCACAGCTATTCCCGCCGCCCCATTGCGCGGAGCACATGGCATTCATTACTCAATTTATTGTAACCTTGCCAGACTGAATTCGCGCCTTATTCCCCTCCCCGCATGAAGCACGTTGTACCTACTTCCTCTCTTGCTCCGGCATTGTTTGTTCTACTGACTGCGCTGGTTCCGTCTGCCCAGGCCCAACGGCCGGCCGCGGGCGCGAAGAAAGTGGCACCCGCCACGCCGGCCACTTCCCTGGCTTCCCAAACCAAGGGTATGCAGAGATTCGACGGGTACTTCCCGTTTTATTACGACCAGAAAACGGGCAAGGTGCTGCTGGAAGTCGAGCGCTTCAACGAAGAGTTTCTGTACTTCGGCTCCATGGCCACCAGCGTGGGCAAGGGCATAGAGCGGGGCCAGAGCAGCTCGGCCATCGCCAAGTTTATGCGGGTGGGCGGCAAGGTGCTGCTGGTGGAGCCCAACTACGACTACCGCGCCGTGACCGACAACGCCGACGAGCTGCGCGCCGTGGACAACGCCTTTGCCAAATCGGTTATCTGGGGCTTTGTGCCCGTGGCCATGGAGGGCAACAAAGCCTTGCTGGACCTGACCCCGTTTCTGGTGCGCGACAGCCAGAAAATTGCCGAGGGCCTGGGCAGCCGCGGCTACCAGGGCCCCGGCGCCAGCCTGATGGGCGGCCCCGGCAGCGGGCAGGCCATTAGCTACAAAGTAGACGAGTCGCGCTCGGCCGTGTACCTGGACAACACCCGCAACTTCCCCAAAAACTCGGAATTTGAGGCCCTGGTTACGTTTACGAGCACCCCGGGGCGCGGCGCCGACCAATCCATTGCGCCCGACCCGAACGCCGTGACCGTGCAGATGCACCAAGCCTTTATCGCGCTGCCGGAAAAGGGCTTCCGCACCCGCAAGTTTGACCCGCGCTCGGGCTTTCAGGATTTCAGCTACCTGGACTTTGCTGCGCCCATGAGCCAGCCGCTGGCGCAGCGCTTCACCGTGCGGCACCGGCTGGCCAAAAAAGACCCTGCGGCGGCCGTGAGCGAGGCCGTGGAGCCCATAGTGTACTACGTGGACCGGGGCGCGCCCGCCGCCATCAAAAAAGCCCTGCTGGAAGGCGGCGCGTGGTGGAACCAGGCCTTTGAGGCGGCCGGCTACCAGAATGCTTTTCAGATAAAAGAGCTGCCCGTGGGGGCCGACCCGCTGGACATTCGCTACAACGTGGTGAACTGGATAAACCGGTCCGGCACCCCGCGGGCCTACTCCTACGGGGCCTCGTACGTGGACCCGCGCACCGGCGAAATCATCAAGGGCGTGGTGTCGCTCGGCGCCGACCGGCACCGGCAGGACTACCTTATTGCCGAAGGCCTGCTGCAGCCCTACGAGGACGGCAAGCCCGTGCCCGAGCAGATGGAACAGCTGGCCCTGGCGCGCATCCGCCAGCTGTCGGCCCACGAAATAGGCCACACGCTGGGGCTGCACCACAACTTCACGGCCAGCAGCAAAGACCGCGGCTCGGTGATGGACTACCCGTTTCCGCGCTTCACCATGCAGGCCGATGGCCGGCTGGATGTGTCGCAGGCCTACGCCACGGGCATTGGCAGCTGGGACAAGCGCGCCGTGCAGTGGGGCTACGCCGATTTCCCCGCGGGCACCGACGAAAACCAGGCCCTGGACCGCATTATGCAGGAAACCTTGGCGCAGGGCTTCCGCTTCATCCCCGACATTGGCGGCTACGCCCATCCGGCGGCCAACCAGTGGGACGAGGGCACCGACCCCGTGGCCCAGCTCACGTCGCTGATGGCCGTGCGCCGCAGCGTGCTCGACCGCTTTTCGGAGAAAGCCATTCGGCCGGAGGCGCCCATGGCCACGCTGGAAGAGGTGCTGGTGCCCATGTACCTGCTGCACCGCTACCAGGTAGAAGCCGTGGCCAAGTCGCTGGGTGGGCAGTACTTCAGCCACGCGGTGAAGAACGATGGCCAAGCCCCCACCCAGATGGTGGACCCGGCCGTGCAGTGGCAGGCGTTCAATGCGCTGCTGGCTACCATCTCGCCGGCCGCGCTGCAGCTGCCCGAGGCGCTGATTGCCAAGATTCCGCCCCGCCCCTCGGGCTACCCGGCCACACTGGAAACCTTCGGCGGCTACACCGGTCCCACCTTCGACCCCCTAGCCGCTGCCGAAGCTGCCGCCGCGCCCACCATTGCCGCTATTCTGAACCCGCAGCGCGCCGCCCGCCTCATTGAGTACCAGGCCCGCGACAGCCGACAGCCCGGGTTCCAGCCCGTGGTGGAGCAGCTGCTGGCCAGCACCTGGCGCGCCACACCCGAAACCGGCTACGCCGCGCCCTGCAAACCGTGGTGAACAACCTGACCCTGCAGCACCTGTTGCAGCTAGCGGCCGATACCCGCGCCGCAGCCAGCGTGCGCGGCCAGGCGCTGCTGGCAATAGACGGCCTGGAAAAATGGATGAGCAAGGAGGCCAAGCGGGGCAAGGCCCCGCAGCAGGCCAACGTGCTGTTTGGCCTGTCGGAAATCCAGCGCTTCCGCGCCGAGCCCGGCAAGTTTACGCCGCCGCCAGCGGTGGAAATGCCGCCCGGCGCGCCCATCGGCATGCCGGCTATGGGTTTCCTGGACTAAGCGTTTATCCGAATGGCAAAAATTGAACGGTCATGCTGCGCACAGCCGAAGCATCTCTACCGCGCCTCCTGTTATGCCTAATCTAGTGTACCGAAGGAAGCATATTATCAGGTTAGAACAAATCGTTCCGCTGTGAGAAGGTCCTTCGCAAGCTCAGGATGACAGGCGGCGCAGTAAAGATGCTTCGACTACGCTCAGCATGACGTTTTGATTTGCTCTATTCAAATGGGCTTTACTCCTCACTCTCTTGCCCCCTTCCCGATGAAAAAACTTGTTGCTTTCTGCTGCTGCCTGGTTCCCTACTTAGCGGCGGCCCAGCCGAACACCGACATTCACCTCTTCGACCTGGCAGTGAAAGGCACGAAGGTGGTTCTGAGCAAGCCGCTCAACATCACGCCCCACGTGGGCTACGACAACCAGCCCTTCTTCCACCCCACCCAGCCGCTGGTGTACTACACGGCCTTGGCCGACAGCGGCCGGACCGACCTGCGGGCCTACAACTACCAAACCGCCCAAAGCAAGGCCATTACCACCACCCGCGAGCGGGAATTTTCGCCCACCCTCACCCAAGACCAGCAGTTTCTGTCCTGCATCATTCAGCGCGACAACGGCAACCAGGACCTGGGCCAATACCCCCTGGCCGGCGGCTCGCCCACCGTGTTGATTGACAACCTGAAAGTAGGCTACCACGCCTGGATTGACCGCACCCGCCTGCTCCTGTTTGTGCTGGCCACGCCCGTCAACGAGTTGCACTACCACGACCTGGCCACTGGCCACGACACCGTGGTGGCCCGCAACATTGGGCGCTCCATCAAGCGCATTCCCAACCAGGCGGCCATCAGCTTTATGCAGCAAACCCCGGAGGGCACCTGGCTCATTCAGCGGTTCGACACGAAGACCCGCGCCATTACCACCATCGCCCCAGGCCTGGCAAAGTCGGAAGACGTAGCCTGGACGCGCAACGGCCTCATGCTGATGAGCAACGGCGAACAGATTTACAGCCGCTGCCCCGGTGCCCGCGGCACCTGGCAACCCGTGACGGTGAAGGGAGCCCCTGCGCCGCTGAAGAATGCCAGCCGCTTGGCCATTAACGCCGCTGCTGATAAGCTGGCGGTGGTAGTGGACGAGTAGCACCGGTGAGGTGGACGCATTGGGCACATATAGGCCATTAAAAAAGCCTCATATCCGACTCCACACTGGAAGTTGAACATGAGGCTTTTTCACAACTCAATAGCTACACCAACTGCATTTCCTTCAGATGATGCAGCATGTCGGCCGTCATTTTGTCCAAGTCGAAATCGGGCTGCCAGCCCCAGTCCTGCCGCGCTTTCGAATCATCGATGCTGGCAGGCCAGGAGTCGGCGATTTGCTGGCGGCCATCGGGGTTGTAGGTCACCTGGAAATCGGGCAGGTGGCGCTGAATGCTGGCGGCGCTTTCGGCGGGCGAGAAGCTCATGGCACCCAGGTTGTAGCTGGTGCGTACCTTGATTTGGTCGGCCGGGGCGTGCATCAGGTCCAACGTGGCTTTCAGCGCGTCGGGCATGTACATCATCGGCAGGTAGGTGTCTTCGCTCAGGAAGCACTCGTAATTCTCGCCGGCCACGGCCTTGTGGTAGATGTCCACGGCGTAGTCGGTGGTGCCGCCGCCGGGCAGGCTCTTGTAGCCGATGAGGCCGGGGTAGCGCAGGCTGCGCACGTCCAGGCCGTGCTTGCGGTGATACCACTCGCACCACTGCTCGCCGGCCAGCTTGCTGATGCCGTACACCGTGTTGGGGTTCATGATGGTGACCTGCGGGGTGTTGTCGCGCGGGGTGTCGGGGCCGAACACGGCAATGCTGCTGGGCCAGTACACCTGGGCCACGCCGTGGGCCACGGCCGCTTCGAGCACGATGAGCAGGCCGTCCATGTTCAGCTGCCAGCCGAAAAGGGGGTTTTTCTCTGCCGTGGCCGAGAGCAGGGCCGCGAGGTGGTAAATCTGCCTGGGGCGGTACTGACGAATGAGCTTGTCGAGGCGCGAGCGGTCGAGCACGTCGAGCAACTCGAAAGGACCACCGGCCAGCAGCTCGGGGTTCTTGGGCGGGCGCACGTCGGCGGCTACCACCAGGTTGGGGTCGTAGCGCTGGCGCAGGGCGGCCACCAATTCGAGGCCCAGCTGGCCGCAGGCGCCAATGACCAGCACGGAGCCGGGTAGAACAGTGGTTTCAGTGTCGCCGGGAGTGGTGGCCATGCGCGGAGGTGGGATTGGGTGGGACAGTGGGATGAAGTTTGGGTGCAAAGATACCGGGCCGGGCGTTGCCACAGCGCCTGCTGCACGCTACGGTATATTTGGCTTCATGTACAAGCGCGCTTTTTTAATAAGTTTTATCAGTTTATGGGCACTGCTGGCGGGAAGCCCGGCCAGTGCCCAGCCAGCTCCTGGCTCACCCCGCTACCGCAACCTGGTGATGGAAGGCGGCGGTATTCGCGGTATTGCCTACGGTGGCGCCCTGCAGGAGCTGGAGCAGCAAGGTATTTTGCAAGGCATCACGCGGGTGGGCGGCACCTCGGCAGGCGCCATTCAGGCGGCACTGCTGGCAGTGGGCTACTCGGCCAGCGAGATTGTTGCGGTGGTGAACGCCACGCCCGTGCAGCGCCTCAACGACGGCCGCTTCATCTTTTTCGGTGGTAGCCACCGGCTGCTAAAAGAGTACGGCTGGTACCGGGGCGACGAGTTTGCCACCTATCTCAGCGAGCTGGTGGCCCGCAAAACCAAGCAGCCCAACCTGACGCTGGGCGAGCTGCACGCGCTGGCCCAGGCCCAGCCAGCCCGCTTCCGCGACCTCTACACCACCGGCACCAACCTCACCACCCAGCGCGTGCAGGTATTCAGCCACGAAACCACACCCGCCATGCGCGTGGCCGACGCCGTGCGCATCAGCATGAGCATTCCGCTGTATTTCCGGGCCGTGCTGCTCGATGCGCAGAACAACGTCATCACGGGCACGCCCACGCCCGGCCAGCCCGTGCAGGTGCTCGTCGATGGCGGTCTGCTGGCCAATTACCCCGTCGATATGTTCGACAAGCCGCGCTACCTGCCCGCCGGCACCGCCGCCGCGCCCGATGCCAGCGGCAACGTGTTCAACCCCGAAACCCTGGGCCTGCGCCTTGACCGCGCCGAGCAGATTCCGATGGATACGGCCACCACCGGCCGCCGCCAGCTGGCAGCCTACGACATCCAGGACCTTGACACCTACATAGGAGCCCTCTACACGGTGGCCCTTGAAAACCTCAATCCCGTGCAGCCACGGGATTGGAAACGCACCGTGAGCATCAACTTTTTAGGCTTGAGCCCCAAAATAAAGCGGGTGACCGACGCGGAGAAAAAGGCGCTGATGGACAGCGGGCGCGAGGGCGTGAAGGCGTTTATGGCACGGCAGCCGAAATAAAGTCTAGTAGAAAGAACAGTCATGCTGCGCGAAGTTGAAGCATCTCTACCGTACCGTTAATCAATTTTACTACCGCGGTAGAGATGCTTCGACTTCGCGCAGCATAACCGTTACCAAAATTTAACGCCATAAACCGGCGTAATTTTGCCTCACTACTTCTCACCACTTCCCACCGACTTATGTACGCCACTCTCCAGCCCGACCTTACGCAGCAGCTTCAGGAAATAAAGGATGCCGGCCTTTTCAAGAAGGAGCGCATCATTACCTCGCCCCAGGGCGCCGAGATTGAAACCGACGAGGCCGGCGAAGTGCTGAACTTTTGCGCCAACAACTACCTGGGCCTGAGCTCGCACCCCGAGGTTATTGCTGCCGCCAAAGCCGCCATCGACTCGCACGGTTATGGCCTGTCGTCGGTGCGCTTCATCTGCGGCACCCAGGACATTCACAAAGAGCTGGAAAAGAAGCTGGCCGAGTTTCTGGGCACCGAGGACACCATTCTCTATGCCGCGGCTTTCGACGCCAACGGGGGCGTGTTCGAGCCCCTGTTCAATGAGCAGGACGCCATTATTTCCGATGCCCTGAACCACGCCAGCATCATCGACGGCGTGCGCCTATGCAAGGCCCAGCGCTACCGCTACCAGCACAACGACATGGCCGACCTGGAAAAGCAGCTCCAGGACGCCCAGGCCAAGGGCTCGCGCCACCGCATCATCGTCACCGACGGCTCGTTCTCCATGGACGGCACCATTGCCCGGCTCGACCTCATCTGCGACCTCGCCGACAAGTACCAGGCCCTGGTGATGGTGGATGAGTGCCACAGCAGCGGTTTCCTGGGCAAAACCGGCCGCGGCACCCACGAGCTGCGCAACGTGATGGGCCGCGTCGACATCATCACCGGTACGCTGGGCAAGGCTCTGGGCGGCGCCATGGGCGGCTTCACCTCGGGTCGCAAGGAAATCATCGACATGTTGCGCCAGCGCAGCCGCCCGTATCTGTTCTCCAATACGCTGGCCCCGGCCATTGTGGGCGCGTCGCTGCGCGTACTGCAGCTGCTCACGGAGAGCACCGCCCTGCGCGACCAACTCGAAGAAAATACGACCTACTTCCGGGAGAAGATGACGGCCGCCGGCTTCGACATCCGGCCCGGCCAGCACCCCATCGTGCCCGTGATGCTCTATGACGCCAAGCTGGCCCAGGAATTCGCGGCTAAAATGCTGGATAAGGGCATTTACGTGGTGGGCTTCTACTACCCCGTGGTGCCGCAGGGCCAGGCCCGCATCCGGGTGCAGCTGAGCGCCGGCCACACCCGCGCGCACCTCGACAAGGCCATTGCCGCCTTCATCGCCGTGGGCCAGGAACTGGGTACGCTGAAGGAGGCTGGCGCCGCGGCTGCCGCGCCCCGCGGCGAGCAAGCGGTGACGAACACACCCTGATTTCCGCTCGAATATTCAAACGCAAAAAAGCCGCTGCCTGTATAAGGCAGCGGCTTTTTTTGGCCTTGTCGGCATCGGTGCTAAGTGCTGGCGCAGCAGTAACCGTATTCGATTCGGGCCTGCTGATCTGACCGCCCTGGGCGGTCTGACCGGTTGAAGCACCAGCAATTTCGGTCTGACGACGACCGGTCAGACCGCCTAGGGCGGTCAGACCAGAGCATACGCTTACCGCTGCATTCGTACTTAAAGGGCTTTGAAGCCCGTAGCTTGGCGCACGCTGCGCTCGTTGCCGCTCACGGGGTCGGCGTAGGAATGGTCGCTCACTTCTACCGACAGGCGCTTACCAATGAGCTGCTTGGTGTCGAGGTCTTTGCCTTCTTCGGGCTTGATGCCCACGGCCGAGTACAGCTGCAGGATGATGGGGTGGCCGGCCTCGGAATTGTAAAAGCGCTGCGACACATAGCCGTCTTCGCTTTCCATGCGAGCGGCGAAGAAGGGCACGTTCTGGTGCTCGCTGCTGCCTTCCTCGATAGCGGTGATTTCGACCGTATGGCGGCCGTCGGGCAGGAAGCCTTTGTCCTGGCCTGCGTCAACTGAGATTTTCATATAACTAAATTTATTGGAAGCTTCAAACTAATTACATTAGCTTAAACGAAGCTCCTCGGGCAGGGTTACAGCCGGGTGCAGATGGCGCCCACCGGCCGTAGTCGTCGCATCACTGCCGCTGCACTGCTCAGGCCGCTTTCACGCCTACCGGACTGCCGGAGTTGGCAGCCGAGCGGCTGGCACCGTTACTTAGTAGCCACTCATTGAGACGGTTGCGCAGCTCGGCGGTGGCCAGGTTGCGATATACTGCGCCATGATACACCAAGCTCATGGCGCCGGTTTCTTCGCTCACCACCAGCACCACCGCGTCGGTTACTTCGCTCAGGCCGATGGCGGCCCGGTGACGCAGGCCAAGCGAGGCAGGCACGTCGGGGTTTTCGCTCACGGGCAGTATGCAGCGGGCAGCCTGAATGCGGCCGTTGGCTACAATCACGGCGCCGTCGTGCAGGGGGCTGGTTTTATTGAAAATGGAAAGCAGCAGCCGTTTGCTGATTTCAGCGTCGAGCCGGTCGCCGGACTCGGCATACGGGCTGAGGTCGGAAGCCTGGGCAAAGCAGATGAGGGCCCCGGTAAACTTGTTGGAAAGGCTTTTGGCGGCTTCCACGAAAGGCCCTACAGATAGGGGCGTGGCCGGGGCGGGGCGGCCCCACTTCCAGCCGCGCACCCGTTCCAGGGCCGTGGCCTTGCCCACGCTCAGCAGAAACCGCCGGATTTCCTGCTGAAACAGAATGATGCTGGCCAGCACGCCCACGCTCATAAACTGCCCCAGAATTTTGGTGAGCAGCTCCATGCCGGTGGCTTTCACCACGAGGTAGAGCAGGTAGACGGACACCAGGCCCAGGGCCACATTCAGGGCCACCGACCCGCGCAGCAGCTTGTAGAGCTGGTAGAGCAGGATGGTAACCAAAAACACATCGGCCGCGTCAATCCAGCCGAAATGCAGGAAATTGATGGGGAAAGGGCCGGACATATGGCGGGGCTGAAGAAGAGAGCGGCAGGCAGGGGGCCGTGGGTACAAAAGACGCTCCGGAGTGGGGCCGTTGCACGGCAAGCCTACCAAAATTCAAATTACGGCCTTTATTCCGCCATTGAAAAGGTATTGGCAAATAATTGTATGGTTTGATGTGCTTCGGCCACGTCGTGCGCCCGCAGCAGCCGGGCCCCGCCCTGCAGCGCCACCATGTGCAGGGCGGTGGTGCCGTTGAGGGCCGCCTCGGGGCTGAGCCCCAGCGGCCCGTACACCATTTTCTTGCGCGACAGCCCAACCAGCACGGGCCGGCCCAGAGCCTGCAGCTCGGGCAGGCGGCGCAGCAGCTCGTGGCTCTGGGCGGCGGTTTTGGCAAAACCGAAGCCGGGGTCGAGCAGCACATCGACCACGCCGGCCCGGCGCAGGGCCACAAGGCCGTCGCGAAAGTGGCGCAACAGGGTGAGCACCAGGTCTTCGTCGTAGTGCGTGAGCTGGGCCATGTTTTGGGGCGTGCCGCGCAGGTGCATCAGCACGTAGGGGGCCCGCAGGCGGCCCACGGTGGCAAACATGGCCGCGTCGAGGGTGCCGCCGCCCACGTCGTTCACCATGTCGGCGCCGGCCAGCACCGCGGCGTGGGCCACGCGGGCCCGAAAGGTGTCGACGGAAAGAAAGGCTTGCGGGAACTCGCGGCGCAGGGCCTGCACGGCGGGCAGCAGCCGCTGGGTTTCTTCGGCCTCCGAAATATCGGCGGCGCCGGGGCGGGTACTGTAGGCGCCCAGGTCGAGCACGGCGGCTCCGGCGGCCAGCATGGCGGCGGCGCGCGCCAGCAGGTCTTGTTCCGAAGCCACGCGGCTGCCGGCAAAAAACGAGTCGGGCGTGAGGTTGAGGATGCCCATCACCTGCGGCTGGTGCAGACTGAGCAACCGGCCGTGGGGGCTGAGGAGCGAATTGGGGCAGGAGGGCAAGAGGGTGGGCAAATAGGAGGGCATGGGCGTGGCCAGGTAGAATAAGGGCTCAATATCCATAGCCGGTAGCGAACTTGCGGCGGCAATGGGCACCTGATTACAATCCCAATCCCCCCCCCTGCCCTCTTTCCCCTGCCCTAACCGTGCAAACTCCCGACCACTACGACCTGCTGCTGGCCCGCTGCCGCACCCTGTTTCTGGCCAAAACCCACGACTACGGCACGGCTTGGCGCATTCTGCGCCTGCCGTCGGTCACGGACCAGATTTTTATCAAAGCCAACCGCATTCGCACCATTCAGGAAACCGGCGTGCAACTGGTGGCCGACGATGTGAACGAGGAGTTTGTGGCTATTATCAACTACTGCCTCATTGCCCTGATGCAGCTGCACCTGCCCGCCGGTACCCCGCTGGATATGAGTGCCGAGGCCGTGGCCGCTGCCTACGACCACGAAGCCGCCGAAAACCGCCGCCTGCTGCTGGCCAAAAACCACGACTACGGCGAAGCCTGGCGCCAGATGCGCGTGGCCAGCATCACCGACCTGATTCTGATGAAGCTACACCGCGTGAAGCAGCTGGAGGACATTGGCGGCGATGCCTGGGTGAGCGAAAGCGTGGAAGGCAGCTACCGCGACATGCTGAACTACGCCGTATTTGCCCTGATTTTGCGCGGCGAAGGCTGAGACCGCGCGGCCCCCGCCGATGCAGACGGGCCTGCTTCGGCACGTGCAGCAGAACCGGGCTGCCAACCCTCCTTATCTTAAACCAAACTTTGCGCGTTGCCTAGCCGTTTGGTACGGGCTTACTTTGTCTTATGCCAACTCCAATTTCCAGTACCAGAACGCGCCGACGCCGCACCTGCTTCGCACCATCACCCGCGTATCGTGGTTTTTGCTGGGGGCGTTGTTTGTTTTTTCCGGTCTTATCAAGCTGAACGACCCAGTGGGCACGGCTATTAAGCTGGAGGAATATTTCGAAGTGTTTGCTGTCGATTTCGGCTCCTTCTTCCTCTATTTTAAGGGCATCGCGCGCACGCTCTCCATCCTGCTCAGCTCCATGGAGGTGATTTTGGGCGTGGCCCTGCTCCTGCGCTGGCACATGCGCTACGTGATGTGGGTGCTGCTGGGGCTGCTGGTGTTTTTCACCTTCCTCACCTTCTATTCGGCGGCCTTCAATAAGGTAACCGATTGCGGCTGCTTCGGTGACTTTATCAAGCTCACGCCTTGGACGTCCTTCGCCAAGGACGTGTTTCTGATGGTGCTGTGGGCCGTGGTGTTTTTCAATCAGCGGTTTTTGCGGCATGCCTACGTGCAGGGCACGCAGGGCATTATGACCATGACGTTCGTCTCGGCCATTGCCATTGGCATTGGGGTGCGGGCGCTGGGCCACCTCCCCTATTTCGACTTTCTGCCCTATAAAGTGGGCAACGATATTGGCAAGCTCATGAAGCCTGCTGAGCCCGCCCGCTACCGCTACACCATGACGCGCAACGGTGAAACCAAGGAATTTGAGCAATACCCCACCGACACCACCTGGCAGTACCAGGCCATGACGGTGCTGAACCCGGAGAAGTCGCTGCCGGTCATCACCGACTTTGAAGTTTCGGACGTAAACGGCAATTCCTACACCGGCGACTTGCTCAAGGGCAACAAGTTGGTGCTCATTGTGCAAAACACCAACAAGACCGACCGCGACCGGTTTGTCGCCATCAATGCCCTGATGACGGCCACTGCCAAGTCGCGCAAAAACATCACGGCGCTCACCATCACCAGCACCAGCCCGGCCAAGTTTGATGCGTTTCGGCACGACGTGAACCTGCCCGGCCCCTATTACTTTGCCGACGCCACAGTGCTCAAGTCCATCATTCGCTCCAATCCCGGCTTGGTTCTTCTGAGCAATGGCGTGGTGCAGGCCAAGTACCATTACCACGACATCCCTGAACTGTTTGAGGTAGACAAAGCCCTGGCTCGCACCTTCTAAGAAGACCTCCGAACAGGCAAAACCAGAACGTCACGCCCATCGGGCGTCCGCTTGCCGGAGCCTCTCTGCCGCACCAGTAAAACGACTTACTAACGCAGCGAACAGGCTTCGCCAGGCTCTGCATGATGCCCTGGCACCTGGCAAGCCGTACCTTTCTGGCCGACTACCTCGCTCCCCCCATGCTCTCTTTTATCTTACGTCGCCTGGCTCAGGGCCTGCTGGTGTTGGTGGGAGTGGCCTGCACGGTGTTCCTGCTGTTCAACGTGCTGCCCGGCGACCCGGCCGCCCTGCTGGCCGGTCAGCGCTCCGACTTGGCCACCAAAGCCGCCATTACCGCCGACCTCGGCCTGGACAAACCGCTGCCCGCCCGCCTGGCGGGCTACCTCAACGACGTGTCGCCGCTGGGCCTGCACCCGCGCGACTCGGCCGGCCAGGCGCGCTACGGCGGCGTGGCGCTGCTGCCGCTGGGCAGCCAGGCGCTGGTGCTGAAAACGCCGTACCTGCGCCGCTCTTTCCAAAGCAACAAAGACGTGCTGAGCATCCTGCTCGACTATTTCCCCGGCACCATGTGGCTGGCGCTGGCCGCCATGCTCATTGCCAGTGCGGGGGGCGTGGCGTTTGGGGTGGCGGCGGCGCTGCGGCCCCAGTCCGTGCTCGACCGCACGCTGGTAACCACCTCGGTGCTGGGCATTTCGGTGCCGTCGTTTGTGGCCGCCATCGTCATTGCCGTCACATTCGGCTTCTACTGGAGCCACTGGACGGGCCTTAGTCTTACCGGCCAGCTTTACGAAACCGACCCGTTTACGGGCGAGAGCCACTTGGTGCTACGCAACCTACTGCTGCCGGCCATTGCATTGGGCATTAGGCCATTGGCTATTATCACGCAGCTCACGCGCTCCAGCATGCTCGACGTACTGAGCCAGGACTACATCCGCACGGCGCGGGCCAAGGGCCTGAGCCGGCGGGCCACCGTGCTGCACCACGCCCTGCGCAACGCCCTCAACCCGGTGGTAACAGCGGTGTCGGGATGGCTGGCGTCGCTCATGGCGGGCGCGTTTTTCATCGAGTACATCTTCAACTGGAAAGGCCTGGGCACCGTGACGCTGCGGGCCGTAGAGAACCTGGACTTCCCCGTGGTGATGGGCGCTACGCTGTTTGTAGCTGCCCTTTTTGTGGTCATAAATATTGTGGTCGACGTGTTGTATGCCGTGCTCGACCCGCGCGTGAAACTCAGCTAGGCCTTGAAAATCTATTTAATCGGCATGCCCGGCTCGGGCAAAACCACACTGGGCCGGGCCCTGGCCGAGCACCTGGGCGTGCCCTTCCTGGACCTCGACGCCGAGATTGTGGCGCGGGCGGGCCAGGTGGTTTCGGCCATTTTTCTGCAGCACGGCGAAGCCTACTTTCGGCAGCTCGAAGCTGATACGCTGCGCGAGATTGCCGCCCAGGCGGGGCCGCTGGTGTTGGCTACCGGCGGCGGCACCCCCTGTTTCCATCACAATCTCACAGTACTGAAAAACAGCGGAGTTACCGTGTGGCTGGACGTGCCGGTGGCCGTGCTCACGGCCCGCTTGGCCGCAGCGGCCGAAACCAATAGCCGCCCCCTGCTGGCCACCAGTGGCCCCAGCGAAAAGTGGCTACATGAAACCCTTAGCATACGTACGCAGTTTTACCAGCAAGCCCAACTGCGCTGCCCGGCCGATGCGTGCACGGCTGCGGCTGTAGCAGCGCAGTTGGCCGCTGCGGGCATCGCCCTGGGCTGAGCCGATATATTACCGCTTGGCTCGTAATTTTGCAAATTACCATAGTCTGACGTTCGCTACCTCTATGCAATCAGTATCAACCGAAGAATCCGTCGTTACCATCACGCCTGCCACCGCTGCCGCCCCCGTTAGGCCTAAGCACAAGGGCTCGGCGCAGCTATTTAAAAACCCTGTTCTGGAGCGGCTTTCACACACGCACATTGCGTTGCCGGTAGGCATTTTCGCGGCCACGGCCGCGGTGAGCCTCTATTATGGCCTCACCCAGGGCTTTATGACGGGGTTGACGGCCCTGGGGCTTTTTTTGATTGGCCTGTTCGCGTTCACCTTCGCGGAATACGCGGTGCACCGCTATCTGTACCACATTCCGGCCACTACCCCGGGCCGGGCCAAGTTTCAGTACACCTTTCACGGCGTGCACCACGAGTACCCCAAGGACAAGACGCGGCTGGCCATGCCGCCCATCCTCACGGTCTTTGTAGCGTCGCTGCTGTTCTTCATCTTCCGCTTTAGCTTTGGTTCCTACGCGTTTGGGTTGCTATCGGGCTTCACGTTTGGGTATGCCATGTACCTGTTTGTGCACTATGCCATTCACGCCTATTCGCCGCCCAAAAACTTCCTGAAAGTGTGGTGGACGCACCACAGCCAGCACCACTACCGGCAGGACGAAGTGGCCTTTGGTGTGTCGAGCACGCTCTGGGACCACATCATTGGCACTATGCCCACCAAAAAGGCCGAAGACAAAGCAGTGGCCTAACGCAACGCTTCCCGCATAAAAAAAGCGTGGCCCCTTCCTGGGGCCACGCTTTTTTTATGCACGGGGGAACAGCAGGCTGCATTAGCTGCGGCTGCGCATTTTGTTCACTAGCCAAAACACGAGCAGTAGCACCACCACCACGGCGATAATGCCGCCGTAGAAACCGGTTTTGAAGATGGTACCGATGGCATCGCAGCCCGTGAGGGAAGTAGCCAGTACACCGAGAAAAAGGAAGAGAGTAAACCGGGAAGTGTTCATGGATTTGAAACGAAGGGTAAAAGAAGCGGCAAACCGTCTTGGCACTGCCGGATACTTGCTGATACTGTGGCCTCGCTCAAAAGGTTGAGCAAATCGCTACAGGGCCAACTAATGTCGCGGGGCCGGGCGGGATTGCGCATGCAGTGCTCAAGCCAGAATCCCTACTTCAGCTCATGAGCATTTGCAGCGGCCAACACCACACAAGCGGAAGTAAAGAGGCCCGTCGTGCTACGCAGGACGGGCCTCTTTACTATCAAACGCTTGCAGATACCGGGCTTCGGCTACCAGCTGCCGCTGGCGCCGCCGCCGCCGCTGCTGCCGCCCCCAAACCCGCCGAAGCCGCCACCACCGCCACCAAATCCACCGCCGCCACCACCAAACCCGCCGCCACCGCCGAAGCCGCCGCCGAACAGAATGGGTGGAATGAAGCCGCCGCCCATGCCACGGTTGCCGCGCCCGCCGCCGCCGCCGCGCTTACGCAGAAAAAAGAAGACAAGCACCAGAGCGCCGATAATGAGCCAGAACGGTGGGCCGGAGCCAGAAGTCCCGCGCCCGCGCTGGGGTCGCACGTCTTCCGAGTCGGCCTTGTACTCGCCCTTGGCCAGGGCAATGAGTTGGTCGGTGGCCCGGTCGAGGCCGGCGTAGTACTGGTTTTGGCGGAAAGCCGGCACCAACGTATTGCTTATGATGCGCTTGGCGATGGCGTCGGGCACGGCGCCTTCCAGGCCGTAGCCGGTCTGGATGCGGGCTACGTGCTCCTGGTTGGCCACCAGAATCAGAATGCCGTTGTTGTTTTCCTTGCCACCAATGCCCCAGGCCTGGTATAGCTTCTGGGCGTAGCTGGCTATTTCGTCACCTTCCAGGGTGGGCACGGTTACCACGGCAATCTGCGACGTCGTGCTGTCGTTGTAGGCCACCAGCTTGCGTTCCAGCGCATCGGCTTCGCCGGGCTGCATCAGGTTGGCCAAGTCGTTGATTAGGCGCGGCGGGTTAGGTCGCGGCGGAATGGTTTGGGCCGAGGCCAGCACTGCCGGCAATACCCACAGCAGCAGGAGCAGCAACGGGCGCCAGAGCGGCCCCATCGCCATCCGCAAGCCGGGCACTCCGCCACGTGGCTTCAACAGCTGGGCGTTAGCCACCGTATTTTTCATGCGTCGGAAGACGGCTTGGGGCCGCCGAAAGAGATAGAATCGTCCAGCTCGTTCTGGTCGGTATGGGCATCGTAGGGGAAGTAGCGCTTGAGTTGCTCGCCCACCATGGTAATGCCGCGCTCCAGGCCCAGTACGTACTTCTCGTGCCGGAATTGCTCCAGCACGGCTTCCTTGGTCGTTTCCCAGAATTCATCGGGCACGGCTGCATTGATGGCCGAATCGCCAATCACGGCAAACTGCCGGCTCTGCCACGCCAGGTAAAACAGCACGCCGTTGCGGGCCGCGGTCTTGTGCATGTTGAGCTCGCCAAATACCTGTGCGGCGCGGTCCAATGGCTCGGGCGTGGGGCAGGAGTCTTCCAAATGCACCCGGATTTCGCCCGAAGTCATCGTCTCGGCTTGCCGAATGGCTGCCACCAGGGCCGCGTCCTGTTCGGGGGTGAGAAGGGATTTCATTCTATTGCGTGTTGAGTTTTAAGGGTTGAGTGTTGAATCAGGAATGGCTACAGGTGGGTCACGGTCGACCCGACTGGCTGGCATTCCTGACTCAACACTCAAAATTCAAGCCTCAACATTTCTAGAACTGTACCGTGGGTGCCTTGCCCGCACCGGCGTCGGCTTCGAAATAGCCTTTGGGCTGGAAGCCGAACATACCCGCAAACAGGTTGTTGGGGAAGCGCTTGGTAAAAGTATTGTATTCCTGCACCGAGCCGTTGAAGTTGTCACGGGCTACAGCAATGCGGTTTTCAGTGCCTTCAATCTGGGCTTGCAGCTCTTGGAAGTTGGCGTTGGTCTTCAGCTCGGGGTAGTTTTCCGACACGGCCAGCAGGCGGCCCAGGCCGGACGAAAGCTGGCTTTGGGCTTCCTGAAAGCGCTTGATGTTTTCGGGGGTGAGCTGGTCGGCGCTGAGTTGCACGCTGGTGGCTTTAGCCCGCGCTTCCATTACGGCGGTGAGGGTGGTTTGCTCCTGCTTGGCGGCGCCCTTCACGGTGTTTACCAGGTTGGGAATGAGGTCGGAACGGCGCTGGTACTGGCTTTGCACCTGGGCCCATTTGGTTTTCACGTTCTGGTCGCGCTCCACCATGCCGTTGTAGCCGCAGGAAGATTGGGTGAGCAACAGGGCGATGCCCGCGAAATAAAGAAGAAAGCGTTTCATGGTGGGGTGGGGTGTGAAGGGGGTTGGATAAAGAAGCTGCACGTTGTGGCCGCAGAAAACCACAGGCCCGCAAATCGGGTTGGTTCCGAGCTTGGCGCAAAGTACGTAGCTTGGCCGTAGTAGTTGTAGCTTGCTTCATAGCCGGGCTTGCCCGGCTGTCCCTTTTCCGCTTCCCCCCTTTTCGATAATGAAAGCTATTATTCCCGTTGCCGGCATTGGGTCGCGCCTGCGCCCCCACACCCACACCCAGCCCAAAAGCCTGGTGCCGGTAGCTGGCAATACCATCCTGGGTCACATCATCGACCGGCTCCAGACCGCTGGCCTCACCGAATTCGTGTTCATTGTGGGGTACCTGGGCGATAAAATCGTGCGCTACGTGCGCCGCCATTACCCCGACCTCAACGCCACCTTCGTGGTGCAGGAACCCCGCGAGGGCATTGGCCACGCCCTGTGGCTGGCCCGCGAGGAGTTCCGCCACGACACCGACGGCGTACTCATTATGCTCGGCGATACCATTGTGGACGTGGACCTGCCCGCCCTGCTGGCCACACCTGGCTCGGTGCTGGCCGTGAAAGAGGTGAAGACGCCCAGCATGTTTGGGCTGGTGGAAACCGGCGCCGGCGGCCGCGTGAGCAAGGTGGTGGAGAAACCCAAAATCCCGAAGTCGAACTACGCCATGGTGGGCCTCTACAAGCTGGCCTACCCCGAAAATTTTGCCAAAGCGCTCGAATGGCTGCGCGAAACCGACGTGCGCACCCACGGCGAATTCCAGCTCACCGACGCCCTCATGCACCTCATCGAGGAAGGTGAAGCGATGACCACGGCTTCGGTAGACAACTGGTTTGACTGCGGCCGCAAGGAAACGCTGCTCGAAGCCAACGCCCGCCTGCTCAACACCGCCGAGTTTCTGGAGTCGCGCGACTACTCCGAGTTTCCGGACGCTGTGATTATCCCACCGGTCAGCATCGGGCGCGGCTGCCAGATTTCGCATTCCATCATCGGCCCCAACGTGGCCATCGGCGACAAAACCATCATCAAAAACTGCATCCTCACCGACTCCATCATCGGCACGTACTCCGAATTAAGCTCGGCCGTAATGCACGATTGCATTGTGGGCTCCGACGCGTCGTTCCGCGGCATGAACCACTCGCTGAACATCGGGGACAATACCGAGATTGATTATAGCTGAGAAAAGCAGTAGTGGGCGGCCTGTTCGTACTTTTCGGTTTCTAATTCCTTTTGCTGCGTATGATTTTCCGTCGTCTGCTTTTCGCCTGTGCTGTTGCTTTGCCTGTGCTGGCCTCGGCCCAAACGCCTCTGGGCCAGCCTTCCCTAGACGAGTCGAAGGTGCAAATCTGGTGCGCCACGGTGCGGTTTGTATACGACGACGCCAGCCGGCCCAACCTCAAGAGCACTGTGCGTTGCGAAGGTGGCAACCTTGCCGCGCTGGCCGCCAGCATTCGGCCCGATAGCCTGCGGGTGTACAGCGTGCTGTACCAGCCTATTGAAGACCGGGGCAACGTCTACCAGGGCAAGAAAGACAACCCCGCGCGCCTCGCGGCCCTCAGCAAAGCCATTATCAGCAAATTGAAGGGCTCGCCGGCCCGACGCCGCGACCCCGCCCGCATGGCCCGTGTGGAGGCCCTCGAAGCCGCGCTGAACAACTACGTGGTATCGGGCACGCCGCTGGGCGACGTGACCGCCGCCATGACGCCCGAAACCGCCGATACCAGCGCCACCGGTGCCATGGCCACCATGGGGCCTGCCGAGGCGGCCGAAGCCCAGGCCGTGGCCGAGCGGGAAGCCGCCGGTGGAGCCGCAGCCTCTGACGAAAGCGCTGGCACGGGCAACCTGCTCAATCAGTTTGCAGGGCCGTTGGCCCTTATTCTGGGTATTTTAAGCCTGGTGCTCTACATCATGCTCCGCGTGACGCTGGGCCAGTGGCGCCGCCAGCAGCGCCGCGAAACCCTCACGGCCAAGCAGGCAGCCCAGGCTGCGCAAGCCTCCGCCGCCGAAACCAGTGCCGCTGTGGCCGACTCGGTAGCCCGGGTGAAGCGGGCCGAGGCCTTGGTGCTGGCCGCCGGGCCTGCCGCCAGTGCCACTGCTCCTGCGCCTACCAACCTCACCCCGGCGCAGCGCCTGGAAGTGGAACGCCTGGTGAGCCAGCGCGTAGACGAAGAACTGCGCTGGCTGCGCGCCAACCTGCCCGAGCTAATTGCGGCTGCGGTCGCCGGGCCTGCCGGGCTGGCTCCTGCCCATGTGCAGGAGCCTACGGCGGCGCCATTGGCAAGCAATGGACCGACCAAGCCCATTGCCGATGACGTGCAAATGGATTAACTTCCGTAAGTAGTGATGCAGGAGGCTATTGTGCTACTGCGCGTTGCTGGCCCAACCGGCTTTACTTCCGTTCGTATCATATGAAAGCTGCCATTCCGCTGCTCGTCGCCCTGGCGACCCTGGCAGCATGCCGGGCCACCACTAAGCCTGAGGCCAACACGCTGCCCGGCAACCAAGCCATTACTGAAATGACGACTCCCGAAAGCGGCGAGCCCAGCCGCAGGGCTGGCCTGGCCCTCATTGCCCTTCCCCCCGTGAAATACCCCGCAAGCCGCCAATCAACTACCACCGACACCTATTTCGGCGTTAGAGTCGCTGACCCCTACCGCTGGCTCGAAGACCTTGACTCGCCCGAAACAAAAGCGTGGGTAGCGGCGCAGAACGAAGTCACTTTTGCCTATTTGAACCAGATTCCTTTCCGGGACAAAATTCGGGAACGACTCACCAAAATCTGGAATTACGAGCGGTACGGCGTGCCGGAGCAGGTGGGCGAAGAACTGGTGTTCAGCAAGAACGATGGCCTGCAAAACCAGCCGGTGCTGTACCGACAGCGGGGCACCGAGGCGCCCACGGTACTGCTCGACCCCAACAAGTTCTCCAAGGACGGCACCACGGCGCTGGCCGGCAGCGAGTTCAGCAACGACCACCGCTACCTGGCCTACGCCACCAGCAGCGGCGGCTCGGACTGGAACAAGGTCCGCATCTTGGACCTGAAGACCAACCAGCTGCTGCCTGAAGAGCTGACCTGGGTGAAAGTATCCGGCACGTCCTGGACCAAAACCGGTTTCTACTACAGCCGTTACGACGCGCCCAAAGCCGGCGAGAACAACCTGTCCGGCAAAAACGAATTCCACAAGGTGTACTTCCACCAGCTCAACACGCCACAGTCGGCGGACAAGCTGGTGTACGAAGACCCTAAAATGGCCCTCGGCTTCCGCATTGCGGGCGCTACGGAGGACGAACGGTTCCTGGCCCTGTACCTCACCGATGGCAAATCGGACGGCAACCGCCTACAGGTGCGCGACCTCACCGACCCCAAACAGGCGGCGTCCTGGACCACGCTCCTGGCCTCATACGAGTCGAATAACACCCTGGTCGGCAACGTGGGCGGCGAGGTACTAGTGCTCACCAACTACAAAGCGCCGCGCTACCGTGTGGTGCGCATCGACCCCAAAAAGCCGCAGGAAGCCAACTGGCACGACGTGCTGCCCGAAACCCAGAACAAGCTGGAAAGCGTGAGCCAGGTGGGCGGCCGCCTTATTGCCAGCTACCTGCACGATGCCAGCTCGCAGGTGAAGGTGTACTCGGAGTTGGGTCAGTTTCAGCACGAGGTGCAGTTACCGGCCATTGGCACGGCCAGCGGCTTCGGTGGCCGGCGCGCCGACAAGGTGGTGTACTACGCCTTCACGTCTTTCACCTACCCCACCACCATTTATAAGTACGACCCGGCCACCAATACCAGCACCGTGTTCCGGGCCCCCAAGGTGGACGTGAACCCGCAGGATTACGTGACCACGCAGGTTTTTTATCCCAGCAGGGACGGCACGAAAATCCCCATGTTCATCGTGCACAAGAAAGGTGTGGCGCTGAACGGCAATAACCCTACCTACCTCTATGCCTACGGCGGCTTTAACGTGTCGCTCTCGCCGGGCTTCTCAGTAGCGCGCATGCTGTGGCTGGAAAACGGCGGCATTCTGGCCGTACCCAACCTGCGCGGCGGCGGCGAATACGGCGAGGCCTGGCACCAGGCCGGCATGACGCCCAACAAGCAGAACGTGTTCGACGACTTCATTGCCGCCGCCGAATACCTCAAGGCCAACAAGTACACCGACTACGACCACCTTGCCATTGCGGGCGGCTCCAATGGCGGCCTGCTGGTGGGCGCCACCATGAACCAGCGCCCCGACCTCTGCAAAGTAGCCCTGCCCGCCGTGGGCGTGATGGACATGCTCCGCTACCAGAAGTTCACCATTGGCTGGAACTGGGCCCCCGAATACGGCACGTCCGATGACCGGACACAATTTGAAAACCTGCGTCAGTTCTCGCCCCTGCACAACCTCAAGGCCGAAACCAACTACCCCGCCACCCTCATCACCACCGCCGACCACGACGACCGGGTGGTGCCCGCCCACTCCTTTAAATTCGCAGCGGCCCTGCAGGCGGCCAACTACGGCGCCAACCCCATGCTCATTCGCATCGACGTGAACGCCGGCCACGGCGCCGGCAAAAGCACCAAGCTGCAAATCGACGAGTGGGCCGACGTGTGGAGCTTTTGCTACGCCAACATGAACGTGACGCCGAAACTGCAGTAACACCAGCCGTCCAAAATCTCACTCCATGCAACTAGGAATCAGCTCTTTTGGCGAAGTCGCGCCCGCCCACGTAGCCGGCGGCGACCGCAGCGCACAGCAGCGCATGCAGGAATTACTGGCGCTGGCCAAGCTAGCCGACGAAGCTGGGCTCGATGTACTAGCTCTGGGCGAGCATCACCGCGCCGACTTCATCATCTCCGCACCCGAGGTAATTCTGGCTGCGGTAGCCGCCGTCACGCAGCGCATTCGCCTATCCAGCGCCGTCACCGTGCTCAGCTCCGCCGACCCGGTGCGGGTGTTCCAGAACTTCGCCACGTTGGACCTGATTTCCAATGGCCGGGCCGAAATCATCGCTGGTCGTGGGTCGTTCATTGAATCCTACCCGCTCTTCGGCTACGACCTGGACGACTACGACGAGCTATTTGTCGAGAAGTTGAGTTTGCTGTTGGAAATTAACGCCAACGAGGTGGTATCGTGGCAGGGCAAGCACCGGCCTGGCCTTGCCGCACAGGGCGTGTACCCGCGCCCCGTGCAGTCCAAGCTACCTGTTTGGATAGGCATTGGCGGCACGCCAGCCTCGGCGGTGCGGGCCGGAAAAATGGGCCTGCCCCTCACCATTGCCATCTTGGGCGGCGCGCCCGGCCGGTACATTTCCTTCGCGGAACTCTACCGCGAATCAGCCCAGCAAGCCGGCCACGACCCGGCCCAGATGCCACTGTGTCTCAACTGCCACTTTCACTTGGCTGAAACCACGCAGCAGGCCGCCGATGAGTTTTTTCCGCCCTATGCCACGCTCATGAACCGAATCGGCCGCGAGCGCGGCTGGTCGCCCATGGACCGTCGGCATTTCGACTTCCTGTGCGGGCCCGAAGGCCCCTTATTCGTAGGCACGCCCGCCAACATCACCGCCAAGCTCCTGCACCTGCACAACCTGTTTGGCAACACGCGGTTTTTGGGCCAGCTGGTTCTGGAGGGCATTCCGCACGAGCAGGTAATGCGGTCTACCGAGTTGTTTGGCACCCAAGTGGCGCCAGCCGTGCGGGCAGCGTTGGGCGATACCATATCAGCTACCCCTCTAAAGTAGAATCAGAGTTTTATAGAAAACAAAAAGGCCGCTGGAGCATTGCTCCAGCGGCCTTTTTGTATCATTTATCAGCTTTTAGTAGCGGTACAAGTCCGATTTGAACGGACCCTCTACCGGTACTTTGATGTAGTCAGCCTGCTTGGGGGTCAACTCATCCAACTCCACACCGATTTTGGCGAGGTGCAGACGAGCCACCTTCTCGTCGAGGTGCTTGGGCAGGGTGTACACCTGGTTTTCGTACTGGTCGCCACGCTCCCACAGCTCCAATTGAGCCAGGGTCTGGTTCGTGAACGAGTTGGACATCACAAACGACGGGTGACCGGTAGCGCAACCCAAGTTCACAAGGCGGCCTTCGGCAAGGATAATCACCTCTTTGCCTTCGATGGTATAGATGTCTACCTGGGGCTTCACCGTGTCCTTGGTGTGTCCGTAGTTGCCGTTCAACCACGCCATGTCAATCTCATCATCGAAGTGACCGATGTTGCAGACAATTGCCTTGTCGCGCAGGGCGCGGAAATGCTCTTCGCGGATGATGTCGCAGTTGCCAGTGGTGGTAATCACGATGTCGGCACGTGGAATGGCGTCTATCATCTTGCGTACCTCGTAGCCATCCATGGCGGCCTGCAGGGCGCAAATGGGGTCAATTTCGGTTACGATAACACGGGCACCCGCGCCGCTCAGCGAAGCAGCAGTACCTTTTCCAACGTCGCCGTAGCCGGCTACCACGGCTACTTTACCGGCCATCATCGTGTCGGTAGCCCGGCGGATAGCGTCCACAGCCGACTCTTTGCAGCCGTACTTGTTATCAAATTTCGACTTCGTAACCGAGTCGTTCACGTTGATAGCGGGAAAAGGTAGGGTGCCGTTTTTCACGCGCTCATACAGGCGCAACACGCCGGTCGTCGTCTCCTCCGAAACGCCTTTTATGCCGGCGGCCAGCTCGGGGTACTGGTCCAGCACCATGTTGGTGAGGTCACCGCCATCGTCCAGAATCATGTTCAGCGGCTGGCGGTCTTCGCCGAAGTACAGCGTCTGCTCAATGCACCAGTTAAACTCCTCTTCGTTCATGCCCTTCCAGGCATATACCGGGATGCCGGCCGCGGCAATGGCAGCCGCAGCGTGGTCCTGGGTCGAGAAGATGTTGCACGACGACCACGTTACTTCCGCACCCAGTGCTTTCAGCGTCTCAATGAGCACCGCCGTCTGGATGGTCATGTGCAGGCAGCCGGCAATGCGGGCCCCTTTGAAGGGCTGCGACGCGCCAAACTCCTCGCGCAGGCTCATCAGACCGGGCATCTCTGCCTCAGCCAAACGGATTTCCTTGCGGCCCCACTCGGCGAGGCTCATGTCCTTTACTTTGTACGGAACGTACGTTTTGGTCGTGGTTTCCACCATGATAGAATTATATTGTTGATTCGCGTTTCAACCGCAAAGATACTTGATTTGTTCGCCATTGGGCATAAAAAAGCCCGCATCTTGCAACGCGGGCTTTTTTACTTGATAATTGCCGAAGCAATAGATAATCAATTAGTTGTGCTGGATGATTACGGCCTGGGGCTGCTGGGCAGCAGGAACGGCGCCCCCGGCAATGCCACGCACCACAACGGTGTAAATTTTTCCAGCCTCGTAGTTTTTGGTACCCGTTCCGGTGCCCGTGCCGTCGCCCACGGACACCACCTGCGTGCGCGGGGCTACGGCCGTGACGACGGACAGATTCAGGGCCGCAGCATTGACCACAATAAAGGGAGATGCTGCCCCAAAAGCCACATCGGTGGTGAGGTCGGTGGGGCTGCCTGTAGGGGTAGCAGCGGGAATGGCAAGCCGAACCGGCGTGGGTGCCCCCACGCCCAAGTGCACCAGCCGGACTTTGGCAGTGCCGGCAGCTGGAGCTGTGAGGTCGTCGGATACGGTGAGCAACGCCGCGCTACCGATTGTAGCAGTAGGCGAGTAGGCAAACACCGAATAGTTCTGGTCTTTGGCTACCGTAATGGCTTGGCTGGCCACTATCTGTGCGCCGTTGTTAATGCGCAGCGTGGGAGTGCCCGCGTTTACGTCGAGGTAAGACGAAGTTTGACCGTAGTTGAGCTGGCCTACCTGCTGGTCGGTGATGAAGGCGGTGATTTGGGTGTTGGCCGCAGCTGCGGAGTGCGAAATGAGCACCTTGCCGCGGTCAGGTGCCGGCGCAGCGGGCATGTCTTCCTTGCTGCAGGCAGCGAGTAGCAGGGTGGCAGGCAGCAAAGCCTGGATAGCGCGGCGAAGAAAGAATGTTGTTTTCATAAAAGTTGAATAGGTTAGGAACGCATCGCACTGCCTGAAAAAACCAGGCGACCCGGCCTGAACGTACGACACAACTTGTTTGTTGAGTCGCTGTTAGTAAAAAAGTTGGGCTGCTCAAAGAATTCCAGCTCATAGTGCTTTCCTATCTTTGCTGTATGCAGAAAATTAACCAGCTAGCGGCCTCACCGTGGCGGCTACGTGGCTTGGCTACTGTGGTTCTATCGGGCGGTTTGTTTGGTGCCGCACTGGCTCAAACGGCCCCCAATACCATCCGGCTACGCCCCGACGATGCCGTGCGGGGCCTCAATGGTCCGCAGCACAATTTCGACTTCATGGCGCCCGGCAAAGACAACGGCGAGTACCAATCGGCTGGTTTTTTTGGCCAGAAGCTGCGGCCCTTCCTGGCCGGCAACGAGGAGGCCCTGGACCGCTTGAACGATTACCGCCGCCAAAAAACACTGTATCTGGCTGACCGTATTCTGGCCGTGGGTTCGTTTGCCGTCTATGGACAGCAGATTTTTGCGAACGGCGAGCGGCAGTATTTCAACAACACCCAGAAAGCAGCTATTGGCGTCTTTGCCACCAGCGTGCTGGCCACGGTGTTCATCAACCGCAATACCAACAAGCACCTGCAGCGCGCCGTGACGGCTTACAATGCTGATGTGGCGCACATGTCGCTGTGGCCGCGCCTGCGGCCCTCTTCTATTGGCTTAGGCGTCGCGCCCACGGGGCACCCCCTGCTGGCTGTGCGCTGGCTGGTGCGCTAACCGTTGGTTTTTTTCGTATAAGTTCTTTCATGGACTACCCCTTGCCCGAAGCGGCCAGGCGCTACGTTGCCGCGCACCTGCACGACGACCCCGCGCATCTTGCCCTCCAAGCCCGCCGCCATCCTGATTTGCCCGTGCCCGAACTGGTACGCCAGATTCAGGCCCGCCAGAAAGCCCGCGCCAAGCTGCCCGCCTGGGCCGACAACGCCGACCTTATTTTTCCGCCCGCGCTATCCGTTGAGCAAGCTTCATCGGCTCGTACTGCGGCTTTTAAGGCCGGGCTGGTGGAAGGCCAGCGGCTAGCTGACCTCACTGGTGGCTTTGGCGCCGACACGGCCCACTTTGCGGCCCGCGTGGCGCAGGTCGATTACGTGGAGCGGGACCCGAAACTAGCCCAAATTGTGGCTTACAACTTGGCTCAGCTCGGTGTTGCCAACGTGACGGTCCACGCCGCCGATGCTGTAGCATTTCTAAAAAACACGCCCCATCACTACGATTGGCTCTACCTTGACCCGGCCCGGCGCGACACGGCCGCTCGCAAGATTTTTCTGCTGCGCGACTGCGAGCCCGATGTGGTGAAGCTGCTACCGCTGCTGCTTCACAAAGCCGATAAAATATTGCTAAAGACCTCGCCGATGCTTGATATTGAGCACGCCGTGCTGGGCCTGGGCCACGTACGCCGGCTGTGGGTATTGGCCGTGGACAATGAGGTGAAGGAGGTACTGTACGAATTGGGCCAGGAGCCGGCCATCGACCCCGAGCGTTACGCCCTCAACCTGCGCCGCGACGGTACCCAGCAGGAGTTTCGCCTCAACCGCGCCCGCGAAGCCCGCGCCACGCCCCGCTACGCCGAGGCGCAACAGTTTCTCTACGAACCCAACGCCGCCGTGCTCAAGGCCGGGGCATTCCGGAGCATTGGCACGGCCTTCGAGCTCCTGAAACTGCACCAGCACAGCCACCTGTACACATCCGATGTACTAAGGGCTGATTTTCCGGGACGTATTTTTCGGGTTCTCGCCACCGAAAAAGCCGATGGCCCCACCTTAAAGGCTTATCTGGGACCTGAAGCCAGGGCGCATGTAACTACGCGCAATTTCCCCGATTCAGTGGCCGATTTCCGGCGCCGAACCGGGATTCGTGAAGGAGGGGATATTTACCTATTTGCCACCACTGACCTGCGCGGCCGGCCAATGGTACTGGTGTGCGAAAAAATCGTCGCTAACGCTTCTACAGTTGAGCCGTCAACTGATGCTTAGCTGAAGCCACTCGGCTAATAATTCGGCACTCAGCAGCATGAAATCGGCCACGCTCCCAAACGTTGCGTAAGATAAAACAGCGCTCCATTATTGAGCTAGTCGCAAATACTAATACGATGCGTTTTAAAGACAAAGTGTGCCTGGTTACGGGCGGAACCTCCGGCATTGGCCGGGCTACTTGTGTGCGCCTCGGCGCCGAAGGTGCCAAGGTCATTGTGCTGGGCCGAGATGCTGTTGACGGTGCAATAACCGTGAAAACCATCAAAACGGGAGGAGGCCACGCTGTGTTCATGGCTTGCGACCTTGCCAAGCCGCGCGCCATCACTGCTACTGTCAATAAAGTGGTGGCCAAGTACAACCGCATAGATGTACTGGTCTGTGATGCCGCTATGATGACTTTTGAGCCCCTAGTAGAGTTGCCCCTGCCCAAGTGGGACCTCCTCATGCAAGTGAACCTGCGTTCGCTGGCTCAACTCACTCAGTTGTGTTTGCCGCACATGCCCGCGGGCAGTTCCATTGTAGCCATCAGCTCCGTACACGCTCAACAAACCACCGCCAACGTAGTGCCCTATGCCACCAGCAAAGGCGCCATGGAAGCCTTTGTGCGCGGCATGAGCCTGGAGCTCGACTTCCGCCAGACCCGCATCAACGCCGTGGCACCCGGCGCCGTGGACACCCCCATGCTCTGGGGCAACCCCAACGTAAAAAGTGGCGCCGAACAAATCGACAAAGCCACCGTGGGCAAACCCGAAGAGCTGGCCGCTGCCATTGCTTTTATGGCCTCATCAGAAGCCAGCTTCATTCACGGCACTACCTTGGCAGTAGATGGGGGCCGGCTGGCGCAATTGTAGGGCACTTTAACGTGGTTTAGCCATCTGGCCACTCGTACTTTTCTTGTCAAAGAGGTTGTCCGTAATGGCTGAGTGGCCAATAACCAGACCCTGATTATTCGGGATTCGAGGAAGCATTGGTTGGGATACTACGAGAGGGAGGCGACTCTCACTACCCTTCACCGTAATCGATGCCTCATATTTCCGTAGTTTTGCATGGCCTTTGCCCACTTATCAGCTGGCTTATAAGGCCGTCTTGCTTTTTCTTTTTCGTTCTTAGCCGCGCATTCAATGCCCTATCTGTTCACTTCCGAATCGGTTTCGGAAGGCCATCCCGATAAAGTCGCCGACCAGATTTCCGACGCCATCCTTGACGAATACCTCCGCCAGGACCCCACCGCCAAAGTAGCTTGTGAAACGCTCGTAACCACCGACTTTGCGCTTGTTGCCGGCGAGATTAAGTCCACGGCCCACGTTGATGCCGAACCCATTATTCGCGAAACCATTCGCCGCATTGGGTACAACAAACCGGAATATCTGTTCAACGCCGACACCTGCGAGGTGATGAACCGCCTGCACGAGCAATCGCCCGACATCAACCAGGGCGTGGAGCGCGCCAAGGACGAAGACCAGGGCGCCGGCGACCAAGGCATGATGTTCGGCTACGCCAGCCACGAGACGGCCAACTACATGCCGCTAGCCCTCGACCTGTCGCACCGCTTGCTCCAGGAGTTGGCCGCTATCCGCCGTGAAGGCCGGGAAATGCCTTACCTGCGGCCTGATGCCAAAAGCCAGGTCACCATTCGGTACTCCGATGACCACCTGCCGGAAGCCATCGACACCATCGTCATCAGCACGCAGCACGACGAGTTTGACCCGTCGGAGGGTGCCATGCTGGACCGCATCAAAGCCGATGTGCTGGCTACGCTCATTCCCCGTGTTAAAGCCGGCCTGAGTGCCGATGTCCAGGCCCTGTTCACCGACGGCATCACCTACCACATCAACCCCACTGGCAAGTTCGTTATCGGTGGCCCCCACGGCGATTCGGGCCTTACCGGCCGCAAAATCATAGTGGACACCTACGGCGGCAAGGGCGCCCACGGCGGTGGAGCCTTCTCCGGCAAAGACTCCTCCAAGGTAGACCGCTCGGCTGCCTACGCCGCTCGTCACATTGCCAAAAACCTGGTAGCCGCCGGCGTGGCCGACCAAGTCCTCGTGCAGGTGGCCTACGCCATCGGCGTGGCGCAGCCCGTGGGCGTGTTCGTGACCACCTACGGTACTACGAAAGCCAAAAGCACTAACGGAGCCACCCTCACCGACGGTGAAATCGCAGAGAAAGTGAATAAGCTCTTCGACCTGCGCCCCTACGCCATTGTACAGCACTTCGGCCTGCAGAATCCCATCTTCGCTCAGACGGCTGCTTATGGCCACATGGGCCGGCAGCCCGGCACGGTGCAGGCCACCATGAAGGACGGAAGCGTGAAGACTTTCGAAACCTTTACCTGGGAAAAGCTGGACTACGTAGCTAAGATTAAGGCCGAGTTTGCACTATAATCCTGGCACCTGAGTGGTGCTGAGCCATAATAAAAAAGCCCCGTTTGCTATTCAGCAAACGGGGCTTTTTTATTGATTCAGAAGGAAGGTTGTGTGGGAATTAGTGGCTGAGCATTTTTTCCTTGTATTTGGTAATCTGACGACGCAGGCTTTCAGCGGCGGCATCGGCAGCGGCTTCAAATGAAGCGGCGTCTTCTTGGCTGAACAGCGTGGAACCAGGCACCAGCAGCTTTATCTCAACAGTTTTATTTTCAATTCCGTCTTTGTTGTTAAGGCGCATGATAACCTCGCCGCCGGTCACTTTATCGTAAAAAGTCTCGAGCTTATTGAGACGTTGCTGCACGAAGTCTAGCAGTTTTTGGTCGGCGTCGAAGTGCACCGAATGCATCTGTACTTTCATAAAGCAGTTGATTAAGAAGGTAAAAGGGTAAAGAAAACTCAAGCCCGTGGGTGGGCTTGTTCAAATACGGATTTTAGGCGGTCGACGGACAGGTGCGTGTAAACCTGGGTAGCAGCCAGACTCGCATGCCCCAGCAATTCTTTAATGGAATTCAAATCGGCCCCCTTACCCAGCAAATGGGTAGCAAACGCGTGGCGGAGCGCGTGCGGGTGCTGCTGCGCGCCCGAGGTGGTAATCTGGCTCAGGTAGCGCTTCACGGTGCGGTACACGAATTTTTCGTACATCGGCTCGCCTTTGTCGGTAAGGAGCAATGGCCCACCCACCGCGCCAAACTCATGCGCCCGGCGCGTCTGGTACCGCTCAATAACCAGCTTCAGCGACGGATTGAGTGGCACCAGGCGCTGCTTGTTGCCTTTGCCTGTTACACGCACCGTACTGGCCCCCAGGCTTATGTCATCAGCGTGAATGCCGATGAGCTCTGATAGGCGAATACCCGTACCATACAGCATTTCGAGCACCAATTGGTCGCGCTGCCCCGCAAATTCATCGCCGAATTCGAACGTGTTCAACAAGCCGTTCAACGCCTCCTCCGGCACAAATTCGGGGAGCTTTTTGGCCATTTTGGGGGCCTTAATGCGCAACATGGGGTTGGCCTCAATTATCCCGGCACGCAAGAGAAACTTGTAATAGGAGCGCAGGCACGCCACCTTGCGGTTCACCGTGCGCGGGTCCAGGTCTTGTTGCATGAGCTCCACCACCCAGCCCCGGATGAGCGGGTGCGTGGCCTGAGCGGTATCGGCCAGGTCATATGCCGATTTTAAGAAGGCAGCAAACTGGCCCAGGTCCGTCTGGTAAGAAGTAACCGTATGGGCACTGTACCGTCGTTCAAAGCGCAAAAAATCAAGAAAAGCCTCCATGCCAACACCAAAAAAAGCCCGGCGTGAGGGCCGGGCATCCAATGTACTCTTTTTTTATTCCCCAGCAAAAACCCACTGCTACATGGACGCGAAAAAACCGGCCGGCTTGCCGCATAGGGCAAACCAGCCGGTTCTAGCAATGCTAACGATTCCCGAAAATCGAGCTATTCGTTCGGCTGGCCGTAAGTGGCAAGCTTGTAAACAGCCTTCTGTTTCATCTTACGCTCCGTGATGCTGGGCTTCTGGAAGAACGTGCGACGACGCAGTTCTTTCAGCACACCAGTGCGCTCAAACTTCTTTTTGAAGCGCTTCAGGGCGCGGTCAACCGATTCGTTGTCTTTGATTTGAATGATAATCATATCAGGGAATGAGGGAGATTTTCTGAGGAGGGCGGCCTAAACCGGGCCGCAAAGATAAACCACAGATTTAACAGATTCTAACGGATTTAACAGATTTTTTATGGTTCTGCCCCTGATTCAGTGTGAGGGGCTATTTTAGATAATCCCATTACCCAGCAAAAACCACAGAAACCTAATAACGCTGCCGTTTTTACTTGAGCAAAGCCCGAGCAATCACCAGTTTCTGAATTTCGCTGGTGCCTTCGCCAATGGTGCACAGCTTGGCATCGCGGTAGTACTTCTCGGCCGGGTAGTCCTTAGTGTAGCCGTAGCCACCGAATATCTGCACGCCTTCGTTAGCGACACGCACGCTCACTTCCGAGGCGTAAAGCTTGGCCATGGCCGACTCAAGGTTCACGTTCTGGCCGCGGTCCTTCATGTCGGCGGCGCGGTAAGTGAGTTGGCTGGCGGCTTCAATCTCAGTCGCCATATCGGCCAGTTTGAAGGCAATGCCCTGGAAGCTGCTGATGGGCTGGTTGAACTGATGACGCTCTTTGCTGTACTGCACAGCGGCTTCGAAAGCGCCCTGCGCAATGCCCAAGCTAAGGGCCGCAATGCTGATGCGCCCGCCATCGAGTACTTTCAGCGACTGCACAAAGCCATCGCCCACTTTGCCGATAACGTTTTCCTTGGGCACCTTGCAATCCGTGAAAATCAGCTCCGTGGTTTCCGAGGCCCGCATGCCGAGCTTGTCTTCTTTGCGGCCAGCTTCGAAGCCCGGCGTGCCGCGCTCGATGATGAAGGCCGTCATGCCGTGGGAGTCGCCCACTTCGCCGGTGCGCACAATAACCACGGCCACGTTGCCAGATTTGCCGTGCGTGATGAAGTTCTTGGCGCCGTTGATAATGTAATTTTCGCCGCTCTCGTCGAGCACGGCCGTAGTGCGCATATTGCCGGCATCAGAGCCCGTGTTGGGCTCCGTGAGGCCCCAGGCGCCAATCCACTCACCCGAAGCGAGCTTGGGCAGGTATTTCTGCTTCTGTTCCTCAGAAGCATGCTGCAGGATATGGCCGGTGCAAAGCGAATTGTGCGCCGCCATGCTCAACCCAATGCTACCGTCGATTTTGGATAGCTCGGCAATGGCCGTCACGTACTCCATGTAGCCAAAGCCCGAGCCACCGTATTGCTGGGGCACGAGCACACCCATCAGGCCCAGCTCCCCGAGTTTATGAAAAATTTCAATGGGAAACTCCTGGCTTTCGTCCCATTTCATCATATTGGGCTTGATGTGCTGCGCGCCAAAGTCGCGCACCATCTGGGCAATCATGGTTTGATTTTCGGTGGCTACGGCTTCCATACTATTGAATAAGCTTGAGGGTGGGATTTGAGAAATCAGAACAGACAACTAACTGCTTAACCAACAACTCTGGTTTTAGGCCCACAAAAGTACGCTTTAAGCGCTGGCAAAAGCTAAGCATCTGGCACCGCGTAACGGGTTGAACTTGAATAGGCACCGCAAAATCGTTACTTTTGAGGCTTTTTGAGAGAAACTTGGTTTTGACCACCGTTTTTTTTCACTGTTTCCCATTTGATTCCGTATTAATTGGCCTTCATGCCGACCTTTCATCTTCGCCGTTTGACGCGGCTGTGGCTGCTGGCACTGCCCGCACTGCTGCTTTTTTCGTCGTGCGCCACGACCAAATATTACAACCAGCGCACGCTGTTTCGCCTGACTGACAAACAGGGCAGACAGCTCGACAGCACCAAATTACGCATCGCCGTAAACCGGTCGGAGCGCAACTATGTGATCCAAGCCAATGATTTTCTACAGGTGCGGGTGAACACCAACAAAGGCGAACGAATCCTGGACCCCAACGGCGAACTGCAGTTCGGCCAGCCCTCCGGTGGAGGTTTGCCAACTGGCGGTGGTTCTATTGGTGGTAGTACTAGTGGCGGTGGCGGTGGCGGTGGCAGCCCACAGAACATAGGGCAAGGAGGTGGGTCTGCTACGCAAGGAACGAGTGGCTCTGTTTTTTTAGTACAAGCCGATGGAACAGTAGTACTACCGATGGTGAACCGTGTGCGCGTGAGCGGCTTAACATTATTGGAGGCCGATAGTATGCTGGCTATTCGCTACAATGAATTCTACAAGGAGTCGTTTGTAACAACCCGCGTCACCAACAACCGCGTGATTATACTGGGGGCAACTAGTGGTAAAGTCATCCCCCTTAATAATGACAACATGAACCTCCTCGAAGTACTGGCACTAGCTGGTGGAGTAGATGGAGCTGGCGGTGCAGGAGGTGGCACGGGCTTGTACCGCAATGGTGGGCGTGTAAATAACATCCGCATTATCAGAGGAGATTTGAAGAACCCCCGAGTTCAACAAATCGACTTATCTACCCTTGATGGCATGCGGCGGGCCAACTTACAAGTGGAACCCAACGACGTTATTTATGTGGAGCCAATTCGTCGCCCATTCCTCGATACGCTGGTAGATATAGGGCCAATCTTAAGCCTGTCATCGTTGCTACTTACCACCACGTTTTTCTTTATTACTCAATTCAGATAGTACTATCACCCTATTACCGTCTATTAACTTAGGTATTTTAAGCCTGATTTGACACTATACTCATAATGGCTACGAACGAAAACAGGGAACTGGAAGAGCTTATTCGCAACGCTACCGGCGGTACGGCGTCTCTTCCCGAAGCGCCAACGGTGGGGGCCAGCGAGCCCGAGGACGAATCTGCCAGTCTGGACATTACCACCCTTGTGTTGGTGGCACGGCGTAGCTTGCTCTGGATGCTGCTTCTAATTATGTTGGGAACAACCGCTTCCTGGCTCTATCTGCGCTATACCAAACCTGTATATAAGTCAGCTTCCTTACTTAAAATAGATGAACGCAATGAGGGCAGTGCCCTTGGGTTAGGCGGTCAGGGTGCACCAGCAGTGGTACCCAATGGCCGGACGAAACTAGCGGGCGAAGTTGAGCTAATTAAATCCAACATCATATACCAACGGCTTAAGGATTCCCTGGCTCTGGACGTGAATTATTACGTGCAGGGGACGGTACTGGAGTCGGAACTATATGGCACTTCGCCTTTTCGCGTCAAGTACAATATCACGGACCCAAGTCTATATAATCGCAAATTTGAACTGCGATTTACTGGCCCTAGTCGATTCAAGCTGGATTTCGTGGCTCAGGGCCGCCCGCTTGGGGGAGAGTATGCATTAGGACAGCAAATAACATTTCCAGGAATCCAGCTTCAGGTACTGGAGACGGAGAGCTTCGCGGCTAACAATACTGCTGATGCCAGTTACCATTTTACCATTCAAGATGACCGTAGCGTCAATGCATACTTAGATAAAAATCTAACCGTTGAGATAGTTAATCCCGAGGCAAATACCATCCAAATTGCTTTTAATGACTTTAACGCCAGCAAAGCGCAGGACATTGTTAACAAGATAGACTCAGTATATCTTGAAGAGAAGCTTGCCCAAAAATCTGAAAGCACAATCAGCAAGCTCCGTTTTCTGGACCAGATTCTGGACCAGAACGGACAGAACCTAGAAGATGCCGAAGACCGGCTGCAAAAGTTTGTGCAGAAAACTGGCACTTACGATAGCAAAGGTGAATTTGAGGCTATCAGTGGAAAGCTGGAAAAGTTTGAAACCGAACGGCTGAAGCTCACCGACAACATTGCCATGTTGGCTGAAATAGCCAACATGGCGAATCAGGACCGCCTGACTCGCGATGAAACTCAAACCGTGGAGCAAAGCCTGCCCGCCCTGGCTGGCATTGAGGACGCGCAGTTGGGGCAGGAGCTTAATCAACTCAACTCGCTGCAATGGCGGCTACGCCGGGTGTCGCGGTCCTACAATGAGAGCACCGAAGCCGTTCAGGGCATTCGCGACGATATTGCATACACGCGGGCTTCACTGAAGCGTTTGTTACGGCAAAACCAAATTCTGCTTAAGAAAGAGCTTGCGCGCCTTGACCAGCAGCGGGCTAAGCTCAACGGTGCACTGCAAAGCCTGCCATCTAAAAGCACCCAATTGGAGCGATTGAAGCGCCCTCTGGACTTGTATACTAGTTCTTACCTTCAATTAATGGACCGCAAAGTGCAGTTCAATATTGAAAAGGCCGGTGCTACTGCCGATTTTAAGATACTTTCTCCCGCTTCGCCTCCAGGAGCGCCGATTTCCCCCAACCAACTCATTGTGTATGCTATTGGTTTGGCGGGGGGTCTTGTATTGGGGCTGGGGCTGATTGCGGTGCGGTATTTTATGCACAATACCATCACGAACGTGCGGGAGTTAGAGCGGAGTACCAAGGCGTCAGTTCTGGGTATCATCCCAACCTATGACAAGGAGAAAATGGAGGTATCCCGGCTGGTGGTGGACAAAAACCCTAAATCGGCTATCTCAGAGTCCATTCGTTCCATAAGAACCAACCTTGACTTTATCAGCTCAGCCAAGAAGAAGCGGATGATATCGGTCACCTCCACGATTTCGGGGGAAGGTAAAACATTCGTTACCGTCAACTTGGGAGGCATTATTGCACTATCTGGGCAGCGGGTCATCATCCTCGACCTTGACATGCGCAAGCCCAAGGTTAACTTGGCCTTTGGAGCTGGCAATGCGAAGGGAGTGAGTACCATTCTTATAGAGCGCCACAGCATTCAGGAGTGTATTCAACCTACTTCCATCGAATCGATGCAGTTTATTTCAGCGGGTCCTACCCCGCCGAACCCATCGGAGCTTATATTGAGCGATAAGTTCGACTTGATGATTCAGGAATTGTTTCTATCCTACGATGTCATCCTGATTGACACTCCACCCGTTGGCCTGGTGACCGACGGTATCCTCATAATGCGTAAAGTTGACATCCCGCTTTACATTGTTCGCGCTAACTATTCACGCAAGGCCTTCATAAAGAATATAAATCGGTTGATGCGCAGTAATAATCTCACGCGCATGTGCACTATTCTTAACGATGCCAGCTCACGTGGCGCGGGCTATGGCTACGGGTATGGCTACGGGTATGGCTACGGCTACGGTGCCTATGGCCAGGGATATTACGAAGAACCTGCCGCTAAGCCACTTACCTTCGGCGAGAAGCTGAAGAAATTCTTCAGTTAACACCCGCATTGAATGGCTTCTCTTCTGCAACGGCTTTTCGGAAACAAGCCGGCAGCTCGGGCTATTTCGGCTAGCTTCGCCCAGTTGGGGGCTGACATGCACTCCCACCTACTGCCAGGCCTGGACGATGGAGCTGAGACAGTGGAACACTCCCTGGACCTACTCCGGGCCCTGCGTGAGGCTGGTTTTCGAAAGCTGATAATGACGCCCCACATCATGGGCGACTTCTACAAGAATACCCCGGAGGGGATTCGGGCGGCTCTGCAACTCCTGCGGGACGCTGCCACTACCGCGGGCCTGGGCGATGTGGAGTTGGCTTGCGCGGCTGAATACTATCTAGATGAATTCTTGGGCCGCAAGCTGGCCGACGGTACTGAGATGCTGACTTTCGGCGGCGACAAACGCTATCTGCTGTTTGAAACCTCGTACATGAACGAGCCCCTTAACCTGTACGAAATTATTTTTGAGCTTCATGCTCAGGGGTACCAGCCCGTGTTGGCCCACCCGGAGCGTTATACCTATTTGTACGGCCGCTTTTCAGATATCGAGGCCTTGCGACGCGACCATGGTGTGCTGCTCCAGATTAATCTGAATTCGCTGGCCGGTTACTATTCTCCGGCTGCTAAACGGGTGGCTGAAGAGTTAATTGATGCCGGCTTGGTTGACTTTGTGGGCACTGATACGCACCACCTGCGCCACACCGAAACCTTGGTGCGCAAAACCCTGCCACTCCCCTACATGGAGAAGCTTTTACAATTGCCACTCCTCAACCAAACACTTTGAGGCCGTTGCCTGCTGCTGGATGGTGCTGTTGCTGATAACACCACCCTGCAGAATTCCTCAATCTCCCCGCATTCCTTCATGATATTCGTTACCGGCGGAACCGGCTTGATAGGCTCCTTTCTGTTGCAAGCCCTGCGCGCGCGCGGCTTAGCGGTGCGAGCATTGCACCGGGGCGCCTTGCCCACCAATGCCGCGCCGGGTGTGGACTGGGTAGTCGGCGATTTGCTTGATACCGAATTGCTGCGCGTGGCCCTCACGCCTGATGTAACGCATGTGTTCCATTGTGCTGGGCTGGTGTCCTACGCGCCGCAGGACGAAGACTTGCTGCTAAACGTGAATGTGCAAGGAACCGCGGCCATTGTAGACGCCTGCCTGGAGCGACCGGGCATTCGGCTAGCCCATGTGTCGTCCGTGGCGGCGTTGGGTGGCCCTGCCGCAGGAAGTACAGCCGACGCAAATGGCGCACTGCCCGTTACCGAAAAGAGTACCTGGGACCTTGGGGCTGCGCACCCGGCCTACGCTACCTCCAAGTACTTGGGTGAGTTGGAAGTGTGGCGCGGAGTAGCCGAAGGGCTTTCCGCTGTCATCGTCAATCCTTCGGTGGTGCTAGGGCCCGGCGACTGGCACCGCAGCAGCACCCGGCTGCTGCGATACGCCCATCAAGAACACCGCTTTTACACCGCTGGCCTCATCAATTTTGTGGATGTACGGGATGTAGTGGCTCACCTGCTGGCCCTGGCGCTCGACCAGCCGGAACTGCGCGGAGAGCGGTACATCCTGAGTGCGGAAGCGGTGCCGCTGGCTGCTTTTTTCCGCATGGCGGCGGGAGCCATGGGGCGGCGGCCGCCCACAACGGCAGTGCCCAATTGGGCCGCCGAGCTCATCTGGCGCTTGGAGCACGCACGAGCCGTGCTAACCGGAGCCCGGCCGCTCATTACCAAAGACACGGCCCGGGCCGGCCGGCGGCCCGTGGTGTATGCGCACGCCAAAGTACAAAGCGCTACCGGCCTCGATTTCCGTCCGTTAGCCGAGACACTGGCGTGGTGTGCCGCCGAATTGTCTGGCAACCTAACCACGTCCCCAACGGTTATCGTAACTTAGCGAGAGCCAGATTGCACGGTTTTGGCTAACATTTGTTATATTGATAGATAACTGATAAAGTGGAGTGGAACGGCGTTTGCAAGCAACTGGCTAGTAATTGACTGGTACTTCGTTCGCCAATTCACAAAACGGATTAATCCACTTACCTTATTGCGGTATTATGCGCATGAACGAACATTTTGAAAACCACCGGGCCGTGTTGGATATCGTGCGCCGCTTTGAGCGCATGGTAGCCCAGCAAGAGCCTGTATTCTTCGATTTAGAGGACTTCGAGAACATCATTGACCACTACGTTACCAATGCCGAGTTTGACAAGGCCTTGCAGGCTTGTGATGCGGCCCTGGGCCAGTATCCTTTCTCGACGGAGCTGCTGATTGACCGCGCGCAGGTGACGGCCATGCGCGGCGATTACACCGAAGCCGAACGCCAGATTGACGAAGTAGCAGCCCTCGACCCGACCAACGCCGATGTGGCCGTGACGCGGGGCATTATCAGTACCCAGCGCGGCGAGTTTGCGCAGGCGGTTGACTTTTTTCGGGCGGGTCTGGAGCAGGAACCTGAGCGCGAAGACATTCACTTCAATTTAGGCTTGGCCTTTCAGAGCTGGCAGAAATTTAAGAGTGCTGCCAAGCACTACAAGCAAAGCCTGCGCCTGAACCCCGACAACGAGACGGGGGTGCAGGAGTTGCTGCATTGCTTGGACATTACGGCTCGCTTGGAGGAGCACGAAGACTTTTTCAAAGGCTTTACCGACGACGACCCGTACTCAGCTACGGCGTGGTACAACCTGGGGCAGTACTGGTACCGCCGCGAGGACTTCACGAAGGCAGCGGAGGCATTTGATTACGCCGTGGTCATCAGCGCCGATTTTCATGACGCGCACCACTGGTTGGCCGACACCTACGTTTGCCAGCAGGAGTACCAGAAAGCCATTGCCGAGTTTGAGCAGGCCTATCCTCCGGGCGAACCCACCGACGAGGCCCTGTGCAACATTGGGGAGTGCTACGAGAAACTGCGCGACTGGGAGCCGGCCCGGCGCTATTACCGCCAGGCCCTGGAGATTAACCCCGAGATGGACGAGGCGTGGTTTGGCCAGGGCGTCCTGCTCCAGGAGCAGGGCCGTTGGTTTGAGGCCATTCATTACTTCCGCAAGGCTACTGAGATATACGCTGAAAGCGGCGAGTACTGGTCGGCTTTGGGCGCGGCCGAGAACCAGGTGGGCAACGTGGTCAGCGCCCTGGAGTCGTACGAGAAGGCCACCGAAGTGGCCCCCGACGATGCGCAGGGCTGGGTGAGTTGGAGCGCCATTCTGTACGAGCAAGGTCATTTTAGCGAAGCGGTGGACTTAGTTCGCCACGCGGTGAACCTGCACCCGCACGAGGCGCATTTCCACTACATGCTGTGCGCTTATCTGCTGGCCGATGGGCGGATGCGCGAAGCCTACACCGTTCTCGAAACGGCCCTCACGCTTAGTTATGAGCAGCATGTGCTCTTGTTTGATTACTTCCCTGAACTGCGCGAGCAGCCCGGCCTAAAGAAGCTGATTGAGCAGTTCCGGAAATAACACTTCCGGTTAACGCTACTTTTGCAACCGCCCGTCGAACGACGGGCGGTTTTTGTTTGTCGGCACCACCCAACTTTCTTGGCCGGCCCTCATAATCCGTTGTTTCCCTCTTAGAGAGTTAGCATTGATGAATTACGAACTATCCCAGCTTCCAGAGCGCACCCCCAAGCCCCGCGAGCAAGGCTACACCATGATGATGGACAAGGGCATGAGCCTGCGCGAAGTAGAAGACTTCCTGGAAGTAGGTGCTGCCTACACCGATATTGTGAAGCTAGGCTGGGCCACCTCCTACGTGGTGCCCAACCTCAAGCGCAAGCTCGAGATTTACCGGGCGGCCGATATCCCAGTGTATTTTGGCGGCACCTTGTTTGAGGCCTTTATCATCCGCAACCAATTCGACGATTACCGCCGTCTGCTGGACAATTACGGCATGGAATACGCCGAAGTATCGGACGGCAGCATTGACCTCGACCACGAGCGCAAATGCGAGTACATCCGCGAGCTGAGCAAAGCCGTGCGGGTACTGAGCGAGGTAGGCTCGAAAGATGCCGAAAAAATCATTCCGCCCTACAAGTGGATAGCGCAGATGGAAACGGAGCTGGCAGCCGGGGCCATTAAGGTCATCGGTGAAGCCCGCGAGGGCGGCAATGTGGGCCTTTTTCGCAGTACGGGCGAAGTACGCTCGGGCCTGGTAGAGGAAATTCTAACCAAGATTCCTTCGGAAAAGATTCTCTGGGAAGCGCCACAGAAAGCTCAGCAGGTTTGGTTCATCAAGCTATTGGGCGCCAATGTGAACCTCGGCAACATTGCCCCCAACGAAGTGGTGAGCTTGGAGACCATCCGCCTGGGGCTGCGCGGCGACACGTTCTCGCACTTTCTGGATATGGACGCGGTGGACCCCATGTTCCGGCCAGCCGCCAAGACGGGCAAGCCCGGCACCTCCATGCCCCGCGGCTAGCACCCTACTTCGACAGACACAAGGACACAAAAAAACCGGCCTCCATCAGGAGGCCGGTTTTTTTGTGTCCTTGTGCTGCAATTACTGCTTCACAATCTTCAGGTTCTGCGTCTCGCCCGTAGGGAGCGTCACGCCAACCAAGTACATGCCAGCCTTAAGGTCACCGAGGTTCTTAATAGAGAGGTCGGAAACACCGGAGGTCAACTCTACTGACTCCTGACGAATTACACGGCCAGTAATGTCGGTGATGCGCAACTGGCCTTTGCCAGCAACCACCGACTGCAGTACCAAGCGCAATTCGCTGCCATTAATAGGGTTTGGATACGCAACCATGGCGTTAGCCAATGCATTGCCCGTGAACAGCACCGTGCGGGGAGAGAAGAAGGCATCTTTGCCATTTACGTCAATCTGACGGAGACGGTAGTAACGCGTACCTACCTTGTTAGCTTCCGTGTCGACGTAGCTATAGTTGGTTTTCTTGGTGCTGTTGACCGTGGCGCTGGCCACCGAACCCAACGTGCGGAACTGCTGGCCATCGGTCGAAACCTGAACCTCGAAGCCTTTGCTGTTGAATTCTGAGGCTGTCTCCCAGGTAATCAAAGCATCGGCGCCCATGCGCTCGGCATTGAAGGTAGTGAGGGTAACAGGCAGAGGATTGACCAGTGCCTCACTGAGAGTGAAGGTATTGAAGGCGGTAATCTCATTTTTAACCAAGACATTGTTCGAAAGGCCATCGCGACCCAACTGGCTGTATGTATTGGTGCCATTGGTGGATAAATACAGTGATAACTTGTTCTCATCCACGCTACCGTTGAAGGAGCCATCGTTCAGTCGCAGATTCACAAGCTCATTGTCGAGATAGCGGAACTCCATCTTTGCTCTTGCACCGGCGGCGTTGCCAGGCTGCACACCGAACGTGCGGCGAATGCCGGGCTTAGGCGAGGCACCACCAAAAGCTGATGGTGGTGTGTTACCAGTTGTATTACGAGAAACGAATACGGCGCCGGGCTCAGTACTACCCGTAAAGGTAAGCGCAAGGCCAATGTTACTGAAATTTTGACGCACACCAGTAGCAGCAACTTGAGTGGTTTTAATGTAACCACGCAAGTAGCTGTTCTCATTTTCACCAATTAATTGGGCGGCAGGCGTAACGACAGAGGTATTAGGGTCGGTGAGTGTGCCTGCAAACTCTACAAAGTTGGTGCTTACAGCAGAACCGTTGGTCACTAAAATGCCATTAATGAACTTCAGGTAGCCGCCGGAGCGGACGTTAAAGTTGGTAACAAGGGTTTTGATGCTGCCTGGGGTACCGTCAATCTCCACCTTGGTAAAGCCGTTAGCCGAACCGCTAATGGTTTGGTTCCCGCCTTTGAAGCTGATGACTGGCTCCGCACGCTGAATAAAGCTACCCTGTTCGTTCATAAAATCACCGAACACATCTAATTGCCCCACTACCAGGCGCAGGATACTACGGTCCAGCTGCGAAGTAGCTTGTAGCACTAGATTGCGTACCATTGCATTGCCGCTGGTGGAGTTATCATAGCCGGCGCTGGCAGGAATATTGATGGTGTTACCCTCAGAGTCAATTTCTGTCGTTGCGGCTGTAGGTGGCCGCATAGCGTCGCTATAAATGTTAGGATATGGTACGGCTGTGCCACTCGGGAAGTTGGGAATGGTAGCATTCGTGTTCATATTGGGGACACCATTATTCCAGTTACGAGCATCAAACCAGTTATCATTAATCCCACCAGTCCAAACGGTGTTGCCGAAAGGAGTGCCGTTGACGATGAAATTGGCGATATAATTCTGACCATCGTTGTCATCATTCACAGAAAAGGTTCTGTTCGGGCTAGTGGAGCTGTTGACGCCACTGGCTTGCAGATAGACATCAAGATTGTAGTTGCCCGTTGTGCCAATACCTGCCAACAAGTTCCGGGCAGCATTGGAAAGGCTGAATGTCCGCGTCCGCGTGCCACCAGCACTTTCATTAATAGAAGTTTGGGTTAGAGCAATGGATTGGAAAGCACCACCACCAGTAGTAGAGGAACGAACCCGATAGTAGAGAATGACGCTGCTAACAGTGTTGGGTCCGTTCTCGGTAGTAGTAGCCGTGCCACCATTAAGCAATAACTGGCCAGTATTTACGTCGTATTGGCCAAGAAATGCGTTGTCTAAGTCGGGGTTTGCCGAAACATTATTAGCATCGTAATTAACATTACCGAGGCTAGGCGAAGAAATAAGGGCTGTAGTACCAGTCAGCGTGGGAGGTGTGATAATAACGCCAGTAGCGGTAAACATCGACCGACGACGCTGCGCGCCTATAATAGCGTCCTCTCCTCTTTTTGGCCCGCCAGTGTAAGTACCTACAGCTCTAACACCGATATCAAAGCGGTAGTCAGTGCCAGGTGACCCACCTTGCATAGCCATCGCCAATATGTTACGAGCGGCATTATTAAGGGTAAAAGTTCGGACCTTACTGCTGTTGTTATAGCTCGTTTGAGTAAGCTGGACCGATTGTGTGAAAGCAGGGCCAGTTGCGTCGGCTAGTGTCCCAGGGGCTACTCCAAAAACCACGAAGGCTTGAAAATATTCCTCTTGGCTATCCTCTCTGATTGCGATGGTACCGCCTTCCAACAGTAAACGGCCAGCGTCAACGCTAAGCGGACCAAAGTCCGTTCCATCAAAAATAGCGCCCCCGCTCGCAGTGGCAGGAGGTGGGGTACCGGTTGCACCAGGTCGGGTCGCAACAGCATCAAACGTGTTGGTAGTCTGTGTGGCAGCACTAGTTCCGTAGGTGACAATCACATTGCGAAAGTCAACCGTTGACGACTGGGCCAACGCCGTCTGCGACGCCCCCAAGCCGACAAAGACGGCAAGGAGCGGAATGAGGAAGTTGAAAAAGCTTCGCTGTCGCAACAGCTTTTGAGTAAAGGTTAAAGTTTGCATGGATATGGAAATTGGATGAAAACAGGAAGGAAATGACGTATCAAGTCGTAATGAGGCGCATATACGCATGAGGTAAAAAAAGGTCTACTACTACTGAAAAATTTAAAAACTTTTGCAAAACAATCCAAATCAGATATAAAATCAAATACCAAAAGCTTTCGTTCTACACGACTCCCAGCTCGTTGAACCAGCACCGGTGCACGTTTAATGCACTATGCTATAAGGAACTGAGGCCAATGCCTTTTTCTCGGCTGGAAGCTCTACTCCCAGCAAGTCATGGACACTGACGCGGATTTTATTGGAGAGTTGGGTGATGGGCAAATCGTTGCTGTCGTACCCAAACGGATTCTCGATTTCATTGCCAATCATTTCCAGTCCCAGCATGGCATAGGCCCCAATCATGGTAATGGGAACCATCCACCAGCCACAGGAGTCCACCAGCACCAAGGGCATTATCATGATAAATATGGTGATATAGCACTTAATAAAGAAACTGTAAGAATACGGAATGGGTGTGGCCTTGATGCGCTCGCAGGTACCGTTCACTGCCATCATGCTCAAGTAGTGCTGCTTGATGTTGATGAGGTGAATGGGGTCGAAAATCTGTACCTGCCGCAGTTGCTCCACGCTTTCCATGAGCACGGCAATGATGGTGGAAGCTACGCTTTCGGCTTTTTGAAGACGTTCGATGATGTCGGGTGTGGCCTCCATTTTATCGAAGCGTACCTTGTTGCGCAGGCTGCCTTCTACCGCAATGGGAAAGTTGGAAATGAGGGCAGCGAAGTAGCGCCGGCTTGATTTGGCCTCGCGGGGCAGCAGGGCGTTCATTTCCATGGCCAGGCCCCGGCACTGCGACACCAGCACGCCCCACACCTTGCGGCCTTCGTAGTAGCGGTCATAAGCAGTATTGGTGCGAAACACCAACAGCAAGCTGAGCAGAATACCCAAGATGGATAGGTACTCGCGGCCAATCCGAACGTTCAGGGTATGAAAATCGAGACTGGTAACCGCAATAACGCTCCCGTACAAGCCCACCAAGGCCACGCGTTTCAGCAACAGGCGAATAACAGTGGAAGTCTGAAAATGTCGCAACGCGCGCCACCAGTCACCTCCTTGATAAACAATCATCTTACGGGTATATTTTCAATCCTGCAACGACAACTTTACGGTTGAGGTTGGGCAAGCGCAAACACGAAGGATAGTGATAGTGGTAAAATCTAAAATGGCTACTGATTGTACACTGACTCCCTGCAGTGTACTTCCCATCATGAGTCGTGCCACCTTTTGGATAAGTGAGTACTTTTCCAGTTTTATTTTGGAGGGGATAAGCGCTGAAGTGCCCGGTGCCCGGTGGTATTCCGGGCAGGACGTGGTGTTTCAGGCGGAAATTAAGAAAGCAGTCTCCCACGCATAGCCTCGGCAGTAGCTTAGGCCGTGCAAAGGTACGGGCGTGGCCCTGCTTATCAAAGAGATACCCACGTAATTGGGGGAGATAAAGGCAGGCGGTGGGTATGGGACAGTAGCAGAATGATATAGGAGCGGGCACGAGTGCGGCCGCAGCCAGTACTGGGCACTTTTCAGGCACATAGCAGCTTAGACGCCGGCACTTCAGCTTCGTTCCGTTTTCTTTGCACTTCACTTACGCCTGGCATGGAACTCATCAAGCATTTTTTCGACATCGTTTTGCACCTGGATGTGCACCTCAAGCTGTTGGTGCACGACTATGGCAACTTGGTTTACCTTATTCTATTCCTCATCGTCTTCACCGAGACGGGGGTTATTGTGTTTCCCTTCCTGCCCGGCGACTCGTTGCTCTTTGTGGCCGGCACGCTGGCAGCCCAGCCCAACGCCGACACGGGCGCGCCGTTGCTCAACATCTTCATCCTCATCCCGCTGCTGATGGCGGCCGCTTTTATTGGCGACAACCTCAATTACTTTGTAGGCGACTACTTAGGGCCCAGGGTATTCCGCGAGAACTATAAGTTTCTGAACCGCAAGTACTTGGACCAGACCCAGGCGTTTTATGCCAAGCATGGCGGCAAGACCATTATCATGGCGCGCTTCGTGCCCATTGTGCGCACGTTTGCCCCATTTGTGGCCGGAGTAGGCACCATGACCTATCGGTTCTTTGTTACCTACAGCCTGGCTGGGGCTGCCATCTGGGTGATTTCATTATCCTTGGCAGGCTACTTTTTCGGCAATTTTGCCTGGGTTCAGAAAAACTTCACGCTGGTTATTTACGGCATCATCCTCGTTTCGATAATGCCACCGCTCTGGTCGTTCCTGAAAAGCAAATTCGGTCCGCAGCCCGCTACCGAGGTCTAGTTGATGCCCAAGCCACACAGGCAAACAAGCAGCTGATTGGGGCGCTGGCACGACGCCAGCGTAATCCCGGAATCGCAATTCGATGAAAAAGGCGCCCCGACAAACAGCTGTTCGGGGCGCCTTTTTTGGTTTTATTTTGAACACCCCCGTCTTCAATTTCTACCCGCACATGCGCCAGTTTGGGCTTATTGGCCGTACCCTCAACTACTCGTTCTCCCAGACTTATTTCACGCAGAAATTCTATTCTCTGGGGCTGAAAGAGCATCAATACGACCTTTTTGAGCTGGCCACTATTGGGGAGCTGCCCGGCTTGTTGGCCGCCCAGCCCAACCTGGTGGGGCTGAACGTAACCGTGCCTTACAAGGAAGCGGTGGTTACCTATCTCGACGAGTTGGCCGCCTCAGCCAGCCGCGTGGGTGCCGTAAATGTTATTGAGCGCACCTCCGATGGCCGGCTGGTGGGGCATAACACCGACTACGTAGGTTTCCGAGATTCCTTGCGCACCTTCTTTCCCATTCGGGGCGAGGGGGGCCGCGCTCTTATTCTGGGCGCCGGCGGTGCTGCCAAAGCCGTGGAAGTGGCACTGCGCGAGTTGGGCATTCCGTACTGGAACGTGACGCGCGGCCGGCTCGGGCCCGGCCTCACCTACGAGGACCTTTCGCCCGAGCTGCTGGCCGCCCACGCGCTCATTATTAACGCCACGCCGGTGGGCACGTTTCCCAACAATGCGGAGTGCCCGCGCCTGCCGTATGAGGCCCTCACGGAGCAACACTACTTATACGACCTGGTGTATAACCCCACCGAAACTCTATTTATGGCCAAAGGGAAGGAGGCCGGCGCGCACGTGAAGAACGGCTTTGAGATGCTGTGCCTGCAAGCTGAGGCTGCTTGGGACATCTGGCACGGAAACGCCCGGTAGAGTTCACCAGCCATGAGCAGCCCAGCCAGCGGGCCTAATTCTGCTCAAAAACTGTCAGTATCAGGATGGGCCCAACTGCATCAACCCTATACCTTAAATGAGGATGATGAGTTGTTTAGCGTGCTGTTGGCGGTGCAGCTTTTACCTTCGGAGACCTGCTGGTATCTTCCTACTTCTTTGCTTGTGACTGGCGTTTTTAGAAAGTTGTTGCAACCATTCGGCCTATTGGTGCATCCCCATGCTGCGGCCACCTCCGGGCCCGGTTGTGTGCGCTTCTCTTGCCTTTCTATGCTGCAAAAAATGACCTTCTCTACCAGTTTCCCCACCGGCTCGGGTGCCCGGCTTTTGGCATGAGTCCCGCCACGTGGTTTGCCTTTGGCGCCGACGACGTGCTGCCCGACCAGCCGCCCACGGCGCCGCGCCTCACCGCCAGCCGCAGCGCGGCCCCGACCAGCCCGCCCACCGAAGCCGAGCTGATTGACGGCTGCCTGCGCGGCCGCCAGCTAGCCCAGAAGCTGCTATATGAGAAGTACGCCGGCAAGATGATGGCCGTGTGCATGCGCTACGCCCAAACCACTTTTGAAGCCGAAGACGTGCTGCAGGAAGGCTTCCTCACGGTGTTCCGCACCCTGGCCAGCTTCCGCCGCGAATGCCCGCTGGAATTCTGGATTCGCCGTATTATGGTGAACGCCGCTCTGCGCCAGCACCGCCGCAATGCCTCCCTGGTGGCAGTGAGCGACGGCGACTACCCCGAAACCCTGGCCAGTGAAGAATACACCCTTAGCAACTACAATTTCCAGGAGCTGCTGGAGATGGTGCGGGAGCTCGCGCCGCGCTACCGCATGGTTTTCAATCTCTACGCCATCGAAGGCTATACCCATAAAGAAATCGGAGAATTATTAGGCATCACCGAGGGCACGAGCAAATCGCAATATTCCCGGGCCCGGGTAATCTTACAAACTAAACTGGAGCGCCTTGGCACTCCAACCCGCCATGTCAACTAATCCTATCGATAAAAATTCTACGCCTAAACCCACCGGCAGCTTAGAGGACTTGTTCCGCCACCACTTGGGGGAAGAAGCCGCGGTGCCACCGCGCCCCATGCTCTGGGACCACATCGACAACTCCCTGCTCCTGCGCCAGAACGAAACCTACCGCCGCCGCCTGGTAGCCACGCGTTGGGTAGCCGCGGCCAGCCTGGGGCTGGCCACGCTGGCCGGCACCGGCTGGTGGGTCCAGGGTGGGTCCGGCTTGGTGGGCCCGGAAGTAGCCACGCGCGCTACCGCTACCAAACCAGCCAGTGGCAACCTTGCCAACCAAAGCTCAGCTTCCGTGGCAGCAGTTGAAAAGGTAGGCGCCGGCAGCGCCGGGGCGTCTCATTCTGCCTACGGCGATGTGAACGCCACGCAGGCGGCTAAAGCCCGCAGTGCCGCAGAAATAGCGTCGTCTTCAGGGCAAGCTGGTCGTACGGTCCGGCCGCAAACTGATTTTGGTGCTTCCTCGGTGCGCATCGGCCTGGAAGATGGCTTGGCAGCCAGCACCACCACTTCGAATGAGGTGGCCAGCGCTGGCACAGCCGATAGCAGCCCGGCTGGCGGCACCGCTAGCCAAGAAACCGCTGGAAAAACCCGGGCCGCAATAGCTACTGCGGCAGTTCCTGCCGCTGGCAACCAAGCACAAAGCCTGGGTGGCACCGAAAATCTTGCTGGTGCCGCCGCCGCCAATGTGGCGACCGTTGCTGCCCCCCGTGTTTCTAGTGGCGTACCGGCCGCCAGTTCGGCCACTGTGGCGGCTGCTTTCGTGCCAGCTGGTTCTGCTGCACTGCCTGGGCAGGTGGGCCTGCTTGCGCCTACTTCCACTTCTCTCGCACTCACTGCTCCCGCTGCCCTGCCCAATGGCTTGGCCTCTCTCCCCCTGCCTGCCGAAACCGCGCCAGCAGTGGCCGTTACTGACCGTAAGTGGCAGTACGGTGCCAGCTACGCTGCTGGAACCTTCAATCCCAACATCAACTTTTCCCGCGAGGGCGTGGGCGCTGATTACGCTTATAACCCCGCCCTGGGCGCCGACTCCCCGGCCCTGACCGAAGCCGCTGCCACCGAGTACCGCAACAACCTGCGCCCTGGCTTCAGCCAGCGCATTGCGCTGGTAGCCAAGCGCCACCTCACCGGCAATTGGTCCCTCAACACCGGCGCCGAGTTTGCACAGGCCTCCGCCAATTCGTCTTCCACGTCCGCCTTTGTCGGCGAGCAGCTCCTCGACCTTGGCCAGTTTAGCACCGGGGGCATGCGCACCACCAGCTTCCGCTACCGCACGGCCGGCATTCCGGTGAGCCTGAGCTACAGCAATGCTGAAAAACGTGGCTGGAGCTTATATGGGCGCCTTGGCGGCGTGGTCAGCGCTTTGCTAGGCGTGCGCAGCGAAGTAGAAGGCAGCCCCGAAGCCACCCGGACGTACTCGCTGGCCTCGGCGGGCACGCCGTATCGCCGGGTGCTGGGCAGCATTCGTGGCGCTGCCGGCGCCCAGTACCGCCCAGAGCTGGGCGGCTGGGCCTTCACCCTGGCCCCCGTGGCCGAGCTTGGCCTCGTGCCCCTGAACGCGAACCCCGCACAAAGCTATTTTGCCCAAAGCCGCCCCTACACCTTTGGCCTGGAAGCCAGCGTGGGGTTTGGCCGCTAGCAGCCCAAAAGCATTCTGAAAACAACGCCCCACCTTATATAAGGCGGGGCGTTGTTGTTCTATCACATAAGCCTAATTCAATTCCGACGAAACCCAAAATACTGGTTTGCGGTTAAGTCAGGCTGACCTTTTCGGCCTACCTTTCGCGTTGCATGGAGTACCAACTGACCTCTGAATTTAAGCCGACCGGCGACCAGCCCACGGCCATTGCCAAACTCGTGGAGGGCGTGAACAACGGCGAGCACGCCCAGGTGCTGCTCGGGGCCACCGGCACCGGCAAAACCTTCACCATGGCCAACGTCATTGCCCAAACCGGCAAGCCGGCCTTGGTGCTCTGCCACAACAAAACGCTGGCCGCGCAGCTCTACGGCGAATTCAAGGCGTTTTTTCCGAATAACGCTGTCGAGTACTACATCAGCTACTACGACTACTACCAGCCGGAAGCCTACATCGCCAGCACCGATGTCTTTATTGAAAAAGACCTGGCCATCAACCAGGAAATTGAGAAGCTGCGGCTGCACACTACTTCCACCCTGCTCAGCGGCCGGCGCGACATCATCGTCATCGCCTCGGTGTCGTGCATCTACGGCATTGGCAACCCCGAGGAATTTGCCAAAAACGTCATTTTCCTTAAGCCGGGCATGCGCTACACGCGCAACAACCTGCTCTATCAGTTCGTCCAGATTCTGTATTCGCGCACCGAGGTGGAGTTCACCCGCGGCACGTTCCGAGTGAAGGGCGACACCGTGGACGTGTTTCCGGCCTACGCCGACCACGCCTTCCGCATCTACTTTTTTGGCGATGAAATCGAGTCGGTGCACAAGATTGACCCGGTGAGCGGCAAGAAGCTGAGCGACGAAGCCAACGGCGTGGCCCTGTACCCTGCCAACCTGTTTGTGACCGGCAAGGACACGCTGAACTCTGCCATCAAGCAAATTCAGGACGACATGGTGCTACAGCATGCGTACTTCGAAAAAGAAGGCCGCGACTCCGAAGCCAAGCGCATCATGGAGCGCACCGAATTCGATTTGGAGATGATTCGGGAACTGGGCTACTGCTCCGGCATCGAGAACTACTCGCGCTATTTTGATGGGCGCACGCCGGGCTCGCGGCCGTTCTGCCTGCTCGACTATTTCCCCCAGGACTACCTATTGGTAGTGGACGAGAGCCACGCCACCATGCCCCAAATCCGGGCCATGTGGGGCGGCGACCGCAGCCGCAAAACGGCCCTCATTGAATATGGTTTCCGCCTGCCCTCAGCCCTGGACAACCGGCCGCTGACGTTCAACGAGTTCGAAAGCATGTACCGGCAGGCCGTGTTCGTATCGGCTACGCCCTCGGACTACGAGCTGGCCCAGGCCGATGGCGTGGTGGTGGAGCAGATTATTCGCCCCACGGGTCTGCTCGACCCCGAAATCGACATCCGCCCCAGCATCAACCAGATTGACGACTTGCTGGACGAGGTGGACAACCGCGTGAAAATGGGCGACCGGGTGCTGGTGACCACTCTCACCAAACGCATGGCCGAGGAGCTGAGCAAGTACATGGACCGCCTGGGCATCAAGGTAGAATACGTGCACTCCGACGTGAAAACGCTGGACCGCGTGGAGATTCTGCGCAAGCTGCGGCTGGGCGAAATCGACGTACTGATTGGCGTGAACTTGCTGCGCGAAGGCCTCGACCTGCCCGAAGTGAGTCTGGTGGCCATTCTCGACGCCGACAAGGAAGGCTTCCTGCGCGACCAGCGCAGCCTGATTCAGACCATGGGCCGCGCCGCGCGGAATGACCGCGGCAAGGTCATCATGTACGCCGACCGCATGACCGGCTCCATGCAGCGGGCCATTGACGAGACCAACCGGCGCCGTGCCACCCAGGCCGCTTACAACGAGGAGCACGGCATCACGCCGCGCACCGTGCGCAAGAGCCACGCCGAAATCATGGGCCAGACGTCGCTGTCCGATTACCGCGTGCTCGACAACCAGGCCTACGCCGGCCCCGACTCCGATGGCGCCGCCTTGGCCCTGGCCGCCGAGCCCGTGGTGGCCATGATGAACCGCACGGAGCTGGAAAAGCTCATTAAAACCACCGAAAAGCAGATGGAAGCCGCTGCCAAGGAACTTGACTTCCTGCAAGCCGCCAAGCTGCGCGACGAGCTTTCCGCGCTCAAAACCATGCTCAAGGGCAAGCGGGATTAGCCGGTTGGCATAGGTTTCGGCAGAGGGTCAGCAGCACCGCATAATATAGGTGTTGCTGACCCTTTTTCTGCTTTTACCAACATGAAGCACTTGGTACTTTTCCGCAAGGCTTTGGTAAATTAGGGAGCCCAGGCAACCACACGTTCCGTTCTGGCATCCATACATCATACCTTTTTTCTGCTTGCACCATGAATACCTACTTTCTTACTGCGGCCGTGGTCGCCATTTCGTTTGCCTCCTGCACCGCACAAGCCCAGGTGAAGCAGCCGCGCCAGGTGGGCACCTTCCAACAAGTCAGTTCCAGCGGCGGCATCGATGTTGTGCTAACCCAGGGCGCCAGCACCTCGGTGGTAGTAGAAGCCGCCGCCGAAGCCCAGGAACACCTGCTCACCACCGTAAATGGCAACACCCTGGAAATTGGCTGGGAGCGCAACTACTCCGTGCGCAACCTGCTAAGCAGCAAACGCAAGACCGTGGTGTACATTGCCTGCCCTAAGCTTACCGGCCTGTCCCTTAGCGGTGGGGCCGATGCCAAAGGCGAATCCAGCTTCTCAGCCGATAATTTTCGGATTATTGCCAGCGGCGGCAGCGACGTTACGCTTTCCCTCAATGCCAAAATGCTCACCATTCAGGCTTCAGGCGGCAGCGATATTACCTTGGCGGGCAGCGCAGAGCGCCAGAAAATAGACGTAAGCGGCGGCTCCGACTACAACGGCTTCAACCTGAAAAGCGCTTCCGCCAGCGTGAATGCCAGCGGTGGCTCCGACGTCAACGTCCACGTCGAGGAGGAGATTTCCACCAGCGCGTCCGGTGGCAGCGACATTCGCTACAAAGGCAACGCCCGCCTGGCCAAGTCCAGCAGTGGCGGCAGCAGCGTGCGCCGCATCCAATAAGTCATTAACGGTGAGATGTTAGAGGTGAGTGACTAGTGTCGAAGCGTTACCCTTTCACCACTAACCGTTTACCACTCACCGTTAAAATCAGGGTTGTTTATATAGCACACCGCCCTTCATTACCAGGCGTACCTGGCGCACGGCGGCAATGTCCTGGGTGGGGTCGCCGGTCACGGCCACCAGGTCGGCCAGCAGGCCGGGACGAATGCTGCCGCGGTCGGCCAGATGAAAAATCTGGGCGTTGCCGCTCGTAGCCTGGCGCAACACCTGCAGCGGCGTGAGGCCAAAGTCCTGCACCAGTTGCTCCATCTCGCGGGCGTTGTCGCCGTGGGTAAACACGCCCACATCGCCACCCATAACCAAGGTCACGCCAGCTTTCAGGGCCGCCTGCACGCTTGTGTGTTTCTGCTTGATGCGCGGTGGCTGAGGGTCCTGGCCTTTTTTCCAGCCGCGGTACTGCGCAATGGCGTCGCCGGCGGCCACGGTGGGGCACAGCGCCACGCCGCGCTGTTTCATCAGCTTAAATATTTCGGCGTTGCCATCGTCGCCGTGCTCAATGGTTTCGACACCGGCCAGCGTGGCACGGCGCATGCCTTCTACCGTGGAGGCGTGCGCCACCACGCCCCGGCCTGCCGAGCGCGCCGTCTGCACAATGAGCGTCAGCTCTTCCAGTGAGAAAGTGGGCTGGGCCGTGCCATTGGGTCCCCAGCGGTAATCAGCATACACCTTAATAAGGTCGGCGCCCTTGCCAATTTGCTCCCGGACGGCACGCACAATGCCATCCACGCCGTCGGCCTCTTGGGCACCTTGGGGCACGTCAATGTCGGTGGCCATCTTGGGACCGTAGCTGCCCGTGGCCACCAGCGCCAGCGTAGCTACTAACAGGCGCGGCCCGGGAATAATGCCTTGGTCAATGGCCTGCTTCAGACCCACATCGGCGTAGCCGGCGCCCTCGCTGCCCAGGTCGCGGGCCGTGGTGAAGCCCGCCAGCAGCGTGCGCTGCGCATGTACTGTGCCCCGAGCCACCCGTAGCGCGTGCGACTCCAGCAGCACCTGGTCGTTCCAGGGAGTTTCGTTGTAGGGGTGCAGCAGCATATGTGCGTGGCCCTCAATCAGGCCGGGCATCAGGGTAAGGCCAGGAAGGTCCATGGTGCGCCCGCCTGCGGGCAAGCTCACTTGGGCGGCCGGGCCTGCGGCCGTTATTTTATCGTTTTCTACCAGCACGGCCCAGCCTTGGTGCAGGTCGCGCCCGTCGAACACGGCGGCAGGCCGCAGGAGCACCGGCACGGCGGTTACGGGCGTGGCCGGGGCAGACTGCCCCTGTGCGCCTGCGGCGCCGCCCAGCAGCAGGCCCACCCAAACCAACCGGCTGCGCCATTGATACCGGCCCGATGTAAGAAGCTGTCGCAAGCTGAACTTTCCCATAAAGTGAGGCGCCTGCTAGTTGATTTTGCTCATCAGGCCCACGAAGCTACTTTGCCAGCGCCGCTTGCACGCGCAGCCAGGGAGTTGAGGGGGTCATTCCTGCAGGGCCAGCCAGCAACTCCTGCTTTCGTCCAGGCCACCGAGCGGCCTATACCGCTCAGCGTCGAAGCGCAAAATTCATTATTTTAACCAGCCGAAAACCCCTGTTCACCACCCGATTATCGAGGTTGAACGAACTAATAGTGCACCAAGAGTTTGGCGGAATCTAGTTTGTATTCTCAAGCCGTATGATTAACGAATAAGATGCTAGCTACCAGCTGGTACGCGACGCCTGCCCCAGCGCTTCCCTTATTCTTTCGCCATTCTGCAAACAGGTACTTTCTCGCCGCCATGACTCCCTCCGCCAAGCTCACTTGCCTCCTCGTCGACGACAACGAAATGAACCGTCTGACCCTGGAGCACCTCATCGGCCTCACGCCCGAATTGGAGCTGGTAGCCTCGTTCAGCAACGCCGTCGATTGCCTGGCATTCTTTCACCAGGGTGGCAAAGTTGATATTGCTTTTTTGGATGTTGAAATGCCCCTGCTTTCGGGCCTCGACCTGGTGCGCATCCTGCCCACGCCGCAGCCCGACATTGTGCTGGTAACTTCCCACCGCGACTTTGCCCTCACCGCCTTCGACCTGCACGTCACCGACTACATCGTGAAGCCCGTGGAGTTTCCCCGCTTGCTGCAGGCCGTGCAACGCGTGCAGGCCAACCGCGCGGCCTCTCTCCACCCCGAGCCCGCCCCCGCCCCGCTGCCCTCCCCCACGACCAACACCTGTTCGTGAAAGTCAACAAGAAGATTGTGCGCGTCAACTACGCCGAGCTACTCTACATCGAAGCCCTGTCCGACTATTCCGTACTTGTGCTCGACAAGCAAAAGCTCATCGTCTACAGCACGCTCAAGGTCTTGGAATCGCGGCTGCCCGCTACCCAATTTGCCCGCGTGCACCGCTCGTACATTGTCAATACCAAGCGCATCGACGCCGTAGAGGACCATATACTGGGCTTTGGCAAGCACGAAATCCCCGTGAGCAAATCTTACCAGGAAGGGTTTTACCGCCGCCTGCGCGGCGCGTAGCGCCGGCTTGGCTGGCCCCTATTCTGCCGCGGGCAATTCGCCGGGCAACAGGGCCAGCACCCGTGTCACCAGCACCACCAGCTGGGCTACCATGGCCGGCCGTTCAGCAGTGGCGAGGCCAGCTTGTGGGGCCTTCTCCAGAATGGCCATCGGGCCTGCGGCATCGGCTACGCTCAGCGCCAGCAGATTGGGCTTTATGTGGTGGGCCAGTTCTGCCACTTTCGGCCAGTTTTGCACCATGGCGGCGTCCTGCATTTGCACCAGGCTGCCGGGCGTGTTCGCCAGAAAAGAACGGATAATTCGGGCCACAAAATCTTCGCGGCCGTGCGCCATGGCGCGCAGCTTGGTCAGGTCGTAGGGCAATGCAGCGCGGCGGATGCGGCGCAGGGCATCCATTTTGTGGTAGAGCTCCTGTTCCTCGTAGGGCTTAGCCAGGCAGTCGTCCATGCCCGCAGCGCGGTACCGCTCGTTGTCTTCCCGAAACGCATTCGCTGTGAGGGCCAGAATGGGTACCTGGGCGCGCCGGGGGTCGGGCAGCTGGCGCACGGCCCGCGTCACTTCCACCCCATTCAGTCCCGGCATCTGAATGTCCATTAGCACCACATCGTAGGCGTTTTCCTTTAACATTTGTAGGCCCTGCTCCCCGTCCACGGCCTCCTCCAGAATCACGCCCCAGTCCTCCAGCATAAAACGGGCTACCTCACGGTTTATCTCGTTGTCTTCCACCAGGAGCACCACCAGGCCCATCAGCGCCCCGGTATTGAACTCCCCCAGTGGCGCGGCCACCTCCACGGGCACTTCGGCCTTGGGCAGGGTCAGAGAGAAGGCAAACGTGCTCCCCTCCCCCGGCGCGCTGCGCAACGTGAGCACCCCATCCAGTTGCTCCACCAGCGCCCGGCTAATGCTCAGCCCCAGCCCGGTACCGCCAAACTGCCGGGTCGTATCGGCATATGCCTGAGTAAAGTCTTCGAAAATGTGTACCTGCTTATTAGACTCGATGCCAATGCCCGTATCGGTCACACTGAATTCCACCGTGATGTGTGTGGCGCTGGCCGCAAGCTGCCGGCCCACCACCGTAACTCCGCCGCGCGAGGTAAACTTGATGGCATTGGCCACCAGATTGATAAGGATTTGATTGAGGCGGTACGGGTCGCTCACCACCCACGGGTAGTCGCAGTCGTCGCGCAGCAGCGCATAGCCGAAAGACAGCCCCTTCTCCTGGGCCTGCAAAGCCAGCGGCTGCATTGCCTGCGTCATCGACTCGCGCAGGTTGAAATTCACCTGCTCAAAACCCAGCTTTCCAGACGTGATTTTAGCCATGTCCAGCACGTCGTTTATAACGCTGACCAGGTGCTGGCCCGAGGTGCGAATCATGCGCAGAAACTCCTTCTGGCGTGAGTCGAGTAGTGTTTTGCCCAGCTGGCTGGCCATGCCCAGAATGCCATTCAGAGGCGTGCGGATTTCGTGGCTCATGTTGGCCAGAAAGTTTTCCTTGGCCACCGCCGCCGATTCGGCCGCTTCCTTGGCGCGCTTCATTTCCCGTTCGGCCGCAATGCGCTCGGTGATGTCGTGCGAATGCGAAATCACGTAAGGTTCCTGGCCAGGCTCGCTCACCATCAGGTTGCGGTACAGCAGGTAGCGCAATTCCTGGCTGCCGCGGGGCCGCACCCGCTGCACCCCCGCATCTTCGTGCATAGCACTGATATGGCCCAGGTAAGTAGCAAACGCGGCACGGTCTTCCGTTGTCATCACGTCAGCCACGTTGCTCCCCACTATGTCGGCCACCGGCATATTCAGTAGTTCGGCCAGGGCCGGATTGGCCGTCAGCACGGTCCCGTCCAGGGCATGGGTACAAATCAAGGCCTGCGCGTAAGTCATCAGGTCCCGGTACTGTTTTTCGCTGCGCTCCAACGTCTGCTGTGCCTCCTTAACAGCCGTAATATCCGTGCTTACACCCAACACATGCACGCTGCCATCGGGCCGGAGCAAGGGCCTTTTCACCGTCTGAAACACCCGCACCGAACCGTCGCGCTGCGTTAGCGTCTCCTCCACCGTCAGTTCGCAGCCACTGCGCAGCACCTGCAAGTCGTGGTCGGCCAGCTTAGCCTTTTCTTTGGCTTCCACGCTATCCGGCGCCAGCGCCTCACCGGTCAGATGGCGGGTTGCCTCCCGAATGGCCTGCATGGCGTGGTTTTCGAAGATAATTTCATGCTCCGCGTTGCGCACGTAAATCACGCTCGGGCTGGCATCCAGTATGCTCTGCGTAAACTCCTGCTGCTCCCGCAACTCGCGCCGCGCTATTTCCTGCGCCGTAATATCAAGCCCGTAGCCAATAACCAGCCCCACGGCCTCCCCACCCTCAGGCACGGGCTGCAGGCGGCGCATCATGTAGCGTAGTTCGTCGGCGCTGCCAAGCGTTTCCACCCACTCGTGGCGTTGGCGGCGCTCCAGCACAGTGGCTAGTTCGGCCTGCCGCTTTTCCACCACAGTGGTAGGGTAACCGCGGCGGGTACTGTACTCGGCGTTGGTGCGGCCCAACATCCATTGCCGCAGTTCAGCGTCGGGCACGGCCGTGGGGTTCGCAAAGCGGTAGCGGTACTCCGGATCCACCACAAACACTTCAGCAGGCAATTCGTGCAGTATGGTTTCGTAAAAGCGCTGCTGCTTTTGCAGTTGCTGCTCGGCCTGTACCCGCGCAGTTATTTCAACCACGTACAAATTCACGTAGCCCCCGGCAGCAACCGGCACCCCCTGCACACTAAACCACTGCCCTTCAAGCTGCCCTTCTTCACACTGTGCAGTGCCCGCCGCCATTGCTCGGGCCGCCAAGTCCCGCAACCGCCGCATCCCATTCAACCGAGTGGCGCGCGTGAGTCCCTTCCCCAGCGCCTGGGCCGCTTCATTGGCATATTGCTGCCGCCCGGAAGCAGCAAGCTGTAATAATGGATTAGGATTCTGATGTGTAATGCCAGCAATGGCTTCCACTTGGTTTATCCGCCGTTGCTCGCTCACATCGCGCAGGCCCAGCATCCGGTATGGCTGTCCAGCCTCCACCCGCTCGCCTACCACCACGTCACACGCCAATACACGCCCATCGCGCAGCCTTACCAATTCATTAGGAACCCCCAACGCATTACCCGGTTGCTGGCCTGTGGCACGTGTCAAAGCAGTATCACACGTCAGTCTTTGGGTCTGCACGTACGCCAGCAGTTCATTTCCCTCACGCCCCAACCAGGTGGCCGGCTCATCGGGCAGTCCATACAGCGTAAAGAATTGCTCGTTGAGCACCACAATGCTTCCAATCGCATCAAGCATCATTATCCCCTCCGGCAACAAACTGGTCAGCAGAGCCATTGACTCTCTCCCCAAATCAGTATCAAGCGCATTACGCAGAGCGCAGAACAACTCGGCATTTCGCTGCTGATGTTGGGCCAAGTCCTCGTTAGAATCAAGAGGAACCGAAAGCAGAAAGGTAGAGGGCATAATTGGAGGCACACAACAATATCCGGCATGAAAGCGGCCCAAAATTCATAACTGGCTAAACGCTTCCTCACGCTACCCAAAAGGTGTCATTTCCTTGCCAGATGCGGAACAGTATCTGGCAAGGAAATGACGTTTTCCCCTCCAACTCAGTCCAACGACTATTGCGGTGGAAAATCAAGCTGTTCACCGGTGAATTATAGTCTTTAACCGAGTGGTGCAAATGCGAGACTCCTCTCATCTCTAGATTTGCATCATTCAAATACAAAATTTAAACACAGCTCATCATGCGTCATTTCGCCGCTCTCATCGCCGTCCTTTCGCTGTTCACCTTCCGCAATGTCAGCGCTCAAGAGCTTCTCGCTAGCAACACCACCTTCCCAACTGGTCGCACCAATGACAAGGCCCCTGACGCCCCAAAAAGGGAATCAGGCGAAAAAATCGTTTTGACCGGCACCATCACCAACCCCGCTGGTGTATTGCCAGGTGCCGTAGTCATCCTTGCCAGCACCAAGCAAATGGCCGTCACGAACGCCGAAGGCGAATTTGAGTTTGTAGTGCCCGCTAACGCCGGCCCCTTGCTCGCCCGAGTAACGTACGCAGGCTACGCCGATGAGAACATGACCCTGAACGCTTCGGCAGCTGAGTCAACCGTAAACTTGGCCAATGCCCAGGTTATCGTAATCGCCCGCAAGCAGCGCCTCAAAGCATACATGAAGACCGCCCACAAAGAAGTACGGCACAGCCTCAAACAAGTACACAAAAAGTAGTCTTGTCCAGGAAGAACCCATTACTCCATAATGAGACTTTCTCACAACCCAACAAAAAAGGCCCGTTCCAAATGGAACGGGCCTTTTTTGTTGGGTTGTGGAAGGGAAGGAAGTTAATAATAAAGCAGGGACGTCTTGAACGAGAACTACACTGAATAGTTATCTCCCTTAGGAACCTGCCACTACCCGCTCGCTACAAATCCCCCACTCCACACCACGGCTCCTCCACTACATCGTAGAACTACCTGCTTTGAATGCGTTGCCGAAATCACCAAAACAGTCGGCTATTCCAACAAAACAAGTCTGCACCCGATTACCGTAGCCACACAATTATCAGCTGTGGCAGCAGCCATTCAAACACATCAATTTTTTTTCAATACCCTTACAGCATCTTTATCTGGCAGATACCTGCTTCCAGCTAGCAGTTGGCTGGCATTTCAATGAAAATAATCACCCCCGGCTTTTGATTAATAAAAACTTCACGTATCTTTGCACTCCCAATCGCAATAAGGGTCTCAACAGGAGGCCAAAAGTTGAATGGGTTGAACGAAAAGACAACGCCGCACTGTTATCAATCCGACTCTTACAAAAGAAGGAGAAGGTGGTCGAGCAGCGAGAGTCTTAAACTCAAAAATTAGTTTTCTATTACGCAAGTAGTAGCAGCGTTAGCCCAATAGGGGCTGGCACACGTTCTTTGAATGATTGGAAAAGACAAATAGTAAGGGCTTCCTGCAGCGATGCGGGGAGCAGGAAAATACAAGCGTAGAACGACGACACGAACTCGTTAACACGGGTCGGATTAGCACTCGACATCAGCCCGTCTTCGGACGGGTGTAGGATATTTTACAATGGAGAGTTTGATCTTGGCTCAGGATGAACGCTAGCGGCAGGCCTAATACATGCAAGTCGAACGGTTGTTAGCAATAACAATAGTGGCGCACGGGTGCGTAACGCGTAGCCAACCTACCCGAATCTGGGGGATAGCCCGCCGAAAGGCGGATTAATACCGCATAAAACTGCAGTCC
>NZ_MDZC01000111.1 GCF_001816165.1 Hymenobacter glacialis | reverse complement strand
AACTGATGTTACGCGGTGAATTGAGCTAACTCTTGATTCATGGCTTTTAGGCCCGCCAAATAGAGTTGGGCTTTGAGGCGAAAATGGCCGATTCCGTGCCGCATTTTAAGCGCCTCTAACTGGCTGTAAGCTAAAATGGCGGCAAAGAAATGATTGGCTTGGGTATCCGGCTTTTTTGTGGGCGACTTCCCCATGGAGGCATTCTGTTTGAGCGACTTTTGGTATTCTTCGACTTTCTCACCGTCTCTGGTAAATTGTCGTCAATTGGACTTGGTTCAGGCTCGTGTCGCTGCTGACCAGGTATAGCACGCCTTGCGACCCGTCCTTGTTTATAAAGACTTGTCTGCTCACGAGTACCGCCGGCTCGACGGACCGCAAAAAGACGCGCAGGGGCTGCTCATCGGGAAAGGCAAGGGTATCGAGGGCGTGAAACTGCCCGGCGGCCCGGGCGCCTCGCTTGGGGCGACGGTGCGGGAGGATTCGAGGGCCATCACAAAGCCATGCCCCGGTCCAGGATGGCGTTCAGGTTCTCGGCCGAGGCGTACCAACTGTCAGCCAGCAGGTAGCGGTAGGCGACCTGCTGCTGGGCCACGCGCAGCATGGCCCGCAGGTACTCGTTCTTGGTGTACTTGCTTTTGGCTTTGGTTTTCTGTGCTTTGGCGTCCCACACGGCCTCCGTTTTTTCGATGAGCTCCACCGCAATCAGCAGGGCCAGTTCGCCGGCCTGGTAGAGCAGGCTCACAAAGTTGAGCCCCTCGACAAAGCGGCCCTGGCGGTGGTCCCAGTGCGTACAAATCAGGGCACTGGGGTCGGTATGGGCCTTTTCCAGGATGGAATCGTCCACGATAAGCACGGCAAACTCTTCGGCCGGTCGCTGGTGCTCGGCCCGGCGAATCAGCGGTTTGGCGTGCGCCCAGACCTGTTCCGAGTCCAGATAAGACGTGCTGAGCCAGCGCGTGACTCACCGCTCCGCCAAAGAGCCGGGATAAGCCCGTGGCAGAAGTTGGGCCCATTGAGCTAATCAGATAGTCCGTGTATAAATCCAAGGTGCAAGTCATCGCCGAAAATAGGGACTGCTAACTTTAGCCGCGTAACATCAGTTAT
>NZ_MDZC01000110.1 GCF_001816165.1 Hymenobacter glacialis | reverse complement strand
TGTTACGCACGGAGTTGTCCGAGCTGATGGTACATGGCTTTCAAGCCCACGGTGTAGAGCTGGGCTTTGAGGCGAAGGTGACCGATGCCGCATTTGAATTTGAGGACTTCGAGTTTGGTGTAGGCCAACACGGCGGCGAAAAGATGGGTGGCCTGCGTGGCCAGGGTTTTAGTGGGCGATTTGCCCATCGAGGCGTTCTGTTTGAGCGACTTGTGGTATTCTTCCACTTTCCACCGCCTCTGGTAAATCGCGGTCAGCTGGGCGTGGTCCAGGTCGGTGTCGCTGCTGACCAGATACAAGACGCCCCAGCTACCGTATTGGTTTGTAGAGACTTGTCTGCTCACGAGAACCGCCGCTTGGACGGAGCGCAAGTAGACGTGCAGGGGCTGCGTATCGGGAAAGACCAGCGCCTGCACGGGCTGGAACCGGCCCTGGGCGCGGTCGGCTTCGCTCAAGGCGACGGTGCGGCTGCTTTCCAGGGCAAAAACGAAGTGGTGGCCCAGGGCCCGCACCAGGTGCATGTTCTCGGCCGACGCGTACCAGCTGTCGGCCAGCAGGTAGCGGTAGGCCACCTGCTGCTGGGCCACGCGCAGCATTTGCTGCAGGTATTCATTCTTGGTGAACGGGCTTTGGTGTCTGGTTTTGCCCGTCTTCGGCTGATAGACGGGCACGGTTTTGCGCACCAGCTCGACGGCGGTAGGCAGGGCCAACGCGCCGGCCTGGTAGAGCAGGCTCACGAAGTTCAAGCCCTTGACGTAGCGTTGCTGGCTGTGGTCCCAATGGGTGCAAACCAGCTCATTGGCATCGGTGTGCGCCTTTTCCAGCACCGAATCGTCCACGAGGAGCACGGCGAACTCGTCGGCCGGCCGGCGGGCCTCGGCCTGGCGAATCAGCGGCTTGGCTTGCCGCCAGATGTTGGACGGGCCATACGTGGCTTGGCTCAGCCAGCGCGTGACGTGGTCGTGGCTCAACGCCCCGTCCAGCAGCCGCGACAGGCCCGTGGCCGTCGTTGGGCCCGTCGAACTCAGCAAATAATCCGTGTACAGGTCCAGCGTGCAAGTCATCATAAGCCAGTTAACGGACCAATCAACTCAACGACTGCCTAA
>NZ_MDZC01000109.1 GCF_001816165.1 Hymenobacter glacialis | reverse complement strand
CGCCCACGCCCACGCCCACGCCCACGCCCACGCCCACGCCCACGCCGACGCCCACGCCCACGCCTCCGGCGGTGCCCGTAGCCGTCGTCGTGCAGCCTACGTGCCTGCTGGCCTCCGGCTCGGTGACGGTAACATCGCCCCTTTCCGGCGGCACCTACACCCTGGTGGGAGCCGGTACTTCGCTCACGTCCGCCACTGGTGTGTTCACGAACTTGGGTCCGGGTACCTATAACCTGAGCGTATCAGCTAATGGCGGCGTTTCCAGCGCCCTGGCTATCACCATCAAAGCGGCCGAAAACACATTGAGCATCAATAGTGTAGTTGCAACAAATGCAAGCTGCGCAGCTACGGGTACCATTACCGTGACAGCTGCCGGCGGTACAGGTGCTTACAGCTACCAGCTTAATAATGGGTCCTTCGGCTCCAGTAACGTATTTACTGGACTCGCTGCGGGCGCCTACTCAATAACTGTTCGAGACGCCAGCGGCTGCTCGGTGACCCGCAGTGATGTGACCATCCTCAGCGGTCCGAGCAACTTGGTGTTGACCCTTTCAAGCTTGGTCAACGCGACTTGCACCACTTCCACGGGGGCGGCCACGCTGACCGCAAGCGGAGGCACAGCGCCCTACAGCTACACCCTGACTTCGGGAAGCAGGGTGCTGACGAACGCAACAGGTACCTTCTCGGACCTGACCGCTGGCACATACACCGTGTTGGTGACCGATGCGAGCGGTTGCACCGCCACTTGCTCGACGCTTCGATTGGTTATCGACGCGGCTCCCAGCGCCCCGGCTCAGCCAGCAGTAACGGTGGTGCAGCCGGCCGGTTGCTCACCGGCTACGGGTTCGCTGACGGTGAGCTCGCCGCTTTCCGACGGCACCTACTCCTTGGTGGGCGCCGGCGCTACCCTCACGTCCGCCACGGGCGTGTTCAGCAACCTGGCCCCGGGCACCTACAGCCTGAGCGTAACGCGCAACGGCTGCACCTCGCCCGCCTTGGCCGTGACCATCAACGCCGCGCCTAACGCGCCGGCCCAGCCGGTGGCCGTGGTGGTGCAGCCCACCAGCGGCCAAGCCACGGGTTCGCTGACGGTGAGCTCGCCGCTTTCCGACGGCACCTACTCCTTGGTGGGCGCCGGCGCTACCCTCACGTCCGCCACGGGCGTGTTCAGCAAC
>NZ_MDZC01000108.1 GCF_001816165.1 Hymenobacter glacialis | reverse complement strand
GTGGGGCATCTTGGCCAAATCGGCCACGAACACCTCGTTGGTGATGGTGCGCCCGAAGGCGATGGGCAGGTCCATTTCCGTGCGCGCGAACTTCTCCGAGCCCAGCACCGAGCGGATGCTCACCATCTCCTTCTTGGCATTTTGCTGCCCATAGTCGTTGAGCAGCTCTAGGTTGGGAAACCGGAAGCGCGCTAGGTCCAGCGTGGGGTCGTAGTTGCCCGGCGGCATGGCGTCGGCGTCCTCGTCAGCCGCCGCGATGGCTACTCCCGCATTCGAAGTTGAAGGGCTTCCCTCTGGAACAGCTGAAGTTAATGGTGTAGCAAAAGTATTGAACACTTCTACTGATGGTGTTGGCACCAGTTTATCGCTAATGACAGGCAAAGGGAGGGTACTTAATTCGCTCTGAATATCCCGAGAAACAGAAGATTTTCGATTTGCTAGAAATCTACCCAGTGCATAGTAAATTCTAAAACTCATTATCACAACAAGTGCAGCAATACCCCAAATTACTGGACTGTTAAGGCTGAATGGAATGTCAATTCCGCCAATAGAGAAAGCTAAGGCAATCATAAACATAATGGCTTTGTATGAAACGCCTGGGCAACAACTTGACGGCCGCCCCCCCCCCCTATTTGCTTATGGTGTTCAGCAATTGCTCCAGTTGGTACTCGTCGGGAATGAGCACGTCCCGCGCTTTGCTGCCCTCAAACGGGCCCACAATGCCCGCATGTTGGAGCTGGTCGATGAGACGACCGGCCCGGTTGTAGCCCAGCTTGAGCTTGCGCTGGAGCAGGCTGGTGCTCCCTTGCTGGTGCAGCACGATGCAGCGGGCGGCTTCCTCAAACATGGCGTCACGCTCGGTGGGGTCCATGTCCTCGTTGCCGCTGCCGGCGTCGCCGTCGGCACCCGCCACTTCGGGCAGCATATACGCATCAGAGTAGCCCTGCTGTCCGCCGATGAAGTCGCAGACGCGGTCCACCTCTGGTGTGTCGATGAAGGCGCACTGCACCCGAATCAGGTCTGAACCAGCCGAAAATAGCATGTCGCCCTGCCCAATGAGCTGGTCAGCACCGCCGGTATCCAGGATGGTGCGCGAGTCAATTTTACTCGTCACCTTGAAGGAAATCCGGCAGGGGAAGTTGGCCTTAATGATGCCGGTAATCACGTTCACCGACGGGCGCTGAGTGGCCACGATGAGGTGGATGCCAATGGCGCGGGCCAGCTGGGCCAGGCGGGCAATGGGGGTTTCCACCTCCTTGCCGGCCGTCATCATCAGATCGGCCAGCTCGTCGATGACGAGCACGATGAAGGGCAGGAAGCGGTGGCCCTTCTTGGGGTTGAGCCGCCGCTCGATGAACTTGGCGTTGTACTCCTTC
>NZ_MDZC01000107.1 GCF_001816165.1 Hymenobacter glacialis | reverse complement strand
GCACGGAATCGGCCATTTTCGCCTCAAAGCCCAACTCTATTTGGCGGGCCTAAAAGCCATGAATCAAGAGTTAGCTCAATTCACCGCGTAACATCAGTTAACTAAAAAGAACATGAACACTGTGAATTGATTCGAGCTTATCTCTAATCATTCGAACAGCTTTGCACAGAAATATGACAGCAAATACAAAAGATGTTTTAATTTCTATTGTTAGTCCCGTTTACAAAGCAGAAAATTTAATTAATGAATTAGTACGCCGCCTTCAAGTTAGCTTGGAAACCATTACGCACAACTATGAAATAATTTTGGTAGATGATCGTGGCCCTGATAACTCATGGCAACTCATCGCCGCACAGGCGCTGCGCGACCCACGTATACGTGGCGTGCGCTTGTCACGAAACTTTGGGCAGCATAAGGCCATTACAGCAGGCCTCGAGCAAGCGAAAGGCGAATGGATTGTGGTGATGGATTGCGACCTGCAGGATCAGCCCGAGGAGATCCCTAGGTTGTACGAACACGCTACTGAAGGATCCTTTGACTTAGTGTTTGCCAGACGCGTAGAGCGCCAAGATTCGTGGCTGAAGCGAGCGGGCTCTCATTGGTTTTATAAGGTTTTGTCTTATCTAACTGAAACCAAACAAGACCCAGCCGTTGCGAATTTCGGCATTTATCATAGCAAAGTGATAAGTGCTGTACTAGCCATGCGTGAGAGTATCCGTTACTTTCCTACGATGGTACGCTGGGTAGGATTTCGGACGAGTGACTTGAATGTAGCCCATGCTGAACGTCCTGAAGGCAGTAGCAGCTATAACCTAAGACGCCTGCTCAATTTGGCGCTTGATATCATATTGGCTTATTCTGACAAGCCGCTGAGACTTACTATAAAGCTGGGGTTATGCATCTCAGCAACGGCTCTGGTTTTCGTAATTATAACGTTGATACGCTACTTACTTGGGTATATATGGGAACCAGGATACACTAGTATTATTATATCTATATGGTTCTTCGCAGGCCTTAGTTTATCAGTTTTGGGCATAGTGGGATTATATGTGGGCAAAACATTTGAGCAAGTAAAAAATCGTCCTATTTATTTGGTTGACGAATTAGTAAATCTTCAGTAACTGATGTTACGCGGATATTTAGGGGAGTGATTTACGTTTGGTGATGAGTTGCACACTGGATTTGTACACAGATTACCTGATTAGTTCGACGGGTCAAACGTCGGCCACGGGTTTATCACGGCTGCTGGATGGGGCCGTGAGTCACGACCAGGTCACGCGCTGGCTGAGTAGTTCGTATCTGGACTCTGAGCAGGTCTGGAAGCAGGCCAAGCCGGTGATTCGCGCGGCCGAGCAGCAGCGGGCGGACGACGACTTTGCGGTGCTACTCGTGGATGATTCCATCCTGGAAAAGGCCCACACGGACCCGAGTGCGTTGATTTGCACCCACTGGGACCATAGCAAGGGCCGCTTCGTCAAGGGCCTCAATTTCGTCAGCCTACTCTACCAGGCCGGCGAGCTGGCCCTGCCCATCGCCGTGGAACTCATCGAAAAAA
>NZ_MDZC01000106.1 GCF_001816165.1 Hymenobacter glacialis | reverse complement strand
ACGAAACAGCCTGCAAAACTGGATGGCCCTGCACTGGGTGGCCTTCACGGTGCTACTGCTCCGTAAAATTGTCCCGCCTCCCACTTCCTAAACAGCTTCACAGGCAATTATTTCACTGTTTTACCATTCCGGCAGATAAGGGGTTGCCCGGCGCAGCACTATTTGCGCCACCGGCGTGGCGCGGGAGACCATTGCAACGCTGCTAAAGGGAAGTGGTTATGCCCTTGCACTCCCCCATATATGGTCGTTAAAGGGCCAACGCCGCGCGTGGGAAGTACCAGAGTTGGATGAGTTACGGTCATTCGTAGGTCAGGTATGCGAATGATGGGCCATGGCTCGTAGCCGAAGGGGCCAGACGACATCATATAAATGGGTGCTGGGCAGTTGGAGCGAGGCCTCATTGCTGCGATTATGTAGGTCTTGCCTCGCCGTTACCCTTGCCACTGCGGGGATTTGAACCATCGATGAAAGCAACGCCGAGTTGCTGACACACTGCCCTGTCCAGCAGTTCTTCAAGGGCAAAGGAAAGACCAACATCGTGAGGGCCGGCGACTGTTGTTGCGATAACGCTGCGGGTTTTTGGTTAGGGGGTAATGCTGATTTTAGCGCATCCTTGGCTATCCACACAGCTCCAGCCAAGGTCATGATTACTAACAATTCAGATAAAATCAGTTCTATTTAAGTTTTCATATTTTTAGACAAACGCTATTAAATCCGGGACGAAGTGCCATTTACACCAGTTAAAATTCTTAACTTGCGCTTTAATTACAAATAACCCATCAATATGAATTCACTTTTCCTCTCACTGTTTTTCAAAGCACCGAGGACTTCCTCAATTTATCGAAGGGCTGTGCTCATGCTCTTGGGGGCAGTAATGCTGTTTTCAGCCACGGCGCAAGCGCAGAACACGTACAATTGGGTAGGGGCACCCGGAGCGAACTGGGCAGCACCCTCCAGTTGGAAAGGCTTTACTGTCTTGAACCAACTCATAGTAAGCAGGGCTACTCCAACTGCGACGGACATCCTTATTTTTGATGGTATGTCGGCTTCTGTCAATATGGGTGCAGAAGAGGCATTAGTTGGTAATTCCTACAATGCTGGAAAACTCCGATTTATCAACGGCGCAAATGTCACGTTCAACGTTACTACGTCCAACAACACAGCAACTGTTCGCAACATCAATATTGGAGGAGGCCCCTCCGATGGCTTGGTAGTAGCAGCGGGTTCCAGCTTATCGGTATTGGGCACTGGTGCAGACGGTAACTCCAGCAGTGCTAACCTCAACATCATCCTGTCAGGCACCACGGCAACTATTGCCGGGGCTGTGACATTTACCGGTATTGGTGGAAGTAACGCCACCATCACACACAAAATTCAAGGGCCTGCTGGCTCCATAAATTTCGTTAATGGCGGCAGCCTGACTACGACAGGTGATAAGTTAGTTGGCACTCCGTTTGGCACTACTGCCAATACGGCTACATTTTTCACTGGCTCAACGCTCCGGCAGGAAGCAGGCGATGACCCTTATGGACCGGCTGCTTTTATCAGCGGCAGCACCTACCGCTACGTTGCAGGCAATTTCGGCAGCTTTGCTGCCGCACGCACCTACGGCAACCTCGACTTTGCTAACGCAGGCAGCAAAACCATCAGCGGCGCCGTTGCTCTCACCGTTCTCAACGACTTAACCATCAGCGGCGCCACAAGCATCACATCAACCCTTAACAATAGCACTACCATTGGTGGAAATCTGAGCATCGCGCAAAATGCAAGTTTGGCCTTTAGCCCAACAGGCACCACCAACCGCTCATTGGTTTTCAATGGCTCTTCGCCTCAGACTATAGTCGGGCCGGGCAGCCTTAATTTCAACGAAAATGCCATTTTGGAAGTCAACAACGGCAGCGTGAGCGGGCTAACCCTTTCGGTACCACTTGCAATTACCGAGGCAATTCGATTTACGGCGGGGTTACTAAACACCACTTCCGCAAACCCATTGAGCGTGCTGGTAAGCACTAGAATGATA
>NZ_MDZC01000105.1 GCF_001816165.1 Hymenobacter glacialis | reverse complement strand
ACCTGGCCGCCCACCTGGCTGGCCAGCTACTTGCCGAGTAACCTCAAAAAAAGCGCCGACCTATCGGCCGGCGCTTTTTGAGTTTTGGGTAAGGACAAGGCCATAGCCTGGGCTTTTCTTTTTCTGATTGGTTGCAGGTAAGGTATGGTGGGGTAGGGCTGATTTAAATATGGGGCTTAGTAAGGTGGTCGGGTAAACCAGGAGAGAATTGGGTGGTAACTTCCCAATCTCATGGAAAAAGCTCCTCCGACAAAACGGCCGCGCTATGATACGGCCTTACGCGCCGAAGCCCTGCGGCTGGCCAGCGAAAGCCGCTCCACGCTGGCCGCCGCCCGCGCGTTGAATATCGACGCCAAGCGCATTTATGCCTGGCAGAAAGCGGCGCAACCGCCCGTGCCCACCGACCCGGCCGAGGCCGCCGAAGTGCGGGCGCTGCGCGCGGCCAACAAACGGCTGGCGCAGGAACTGGACATTTTAAAAAAAGCCATCGCCATCTTCTCGCATCCTCCAGCCCTGTGAGCATGCTGCAATTCATTGACCAGCAGCGCTGTTTTCTTCCGGTCCAGCAACTTTGCCAAGTACTGGGCGTGGTGCCCAGCCGCTATTACGCTTGGCGGGTGGCGCAAGCAGCCGGGTCCGCAGCAACGAGTGAACCGGCCTGGGAAACGGAAATGGTGGCGGTCTTTGACCACCACCAACGCCGCTACGGCACGCGCCGGCTCCGGGTCGAGTTGCGGGAGAAGGGCCACCGGGTTGGCCGCCAGGCCTTGCGCACGGGGCTGCGCCGGCACGGGCGGCAGGCGTTGCAGCCCAAGTCCTTCGTCCCGCGCACCACCGATTCGACCCACGGACAGCGCTGCGCGCCCAATCTGCTGCTCGACCAGCCGCGCCCGACCCAGGCCAACCGGGTGTGGGTGAGCGATATCACCTGCTTGCCGTTGGCCAGCGGGGCCTGGGCCTACCTGTGCGCGTTTCAAGACCGGTGCACCAAGCACGTGGTCGGCTGGCAAGTACGGGCCGACATGCCCGAAGCATTGGTCACCAGCGCCTTGCAGCGGGCCCTGCTGGCCCAACGGCCCGCCCCCGGCCTTATCGTTCACTCCGACCGGGGCGGCCAATACGTGGGCAACGCCTACAATGCCTTGCTGCGCGGCGCCCGGGCCCAGCTCTCGCACAGCCGGCGCGGCGAGTGCTACGACAACGCCCAAGCCGAAAGCCTGTGGTCCCGGCTCAAAACCGAGGAACTCGAAGCCCGCGACTGGCCCGTTTTTGCCGACCTAGCCGATGCCCAGGCCAGCGTGGCCGACTATTTTGACTACTACAACCACGAGCGTCGCCACTCCAGCATTGCCTATCAGAAGCCATATCAATTTCACCAACAACATCTTAACAACATCACCCAATTCTCTCCTGCTTAACTAGACCACCTCATAGGAAGCAAACCGGGTTAGAGGGGCTGTTGACGAAGTAATTTAAGAAGCAATTTATAGAGGTTCTCGTAGCGATGATTGAAGCGAAATTCGGACTCTTTCAAATGCAGCAAAAAGGTATGCCTGGGCACCCCCTTGAACTGCTGGAGGCGGGCTTTGGCGAAGCTCCAGAAGGACTCGATGCCGTTGATGTGCGAGGCGCCGCCCACGAATTCGTCCTGGCCGTGGCGGACGCGGAAGTGACGGTCAAAGCCCACGTCCACCAGCCCGTCGCAGCCACGCCAGCCGTCGGTGTTCACCATGGCGGCCACGTCTATTTTGCCGCGTATAATGGCCTGCAGCATTTTTCTCGAGCAATCCGGGACAATTTCCGTGTACACCTGCCCGCCGCGTTTGAACAGGCCAAAGACAATGGTCTTGCCGACCGCGCCCCGGCCCCGTTTGCCGCGCACCCGCCGCGGGCCGAAGTAGCTTTCGTCCAGTTCGACCGCCCCTGCCAACTCGGCCGGCACCGGGCTCCAAGCCACTAGAGCCTGTTATGCACTGTTGGAGTGCCTGGCGAGCATAATACACGTAAAGACGACGAAGTGGAGTTGCTGCAAGGTGCTGCTAAGCCGCTCGTAGT
>NZ_MDZC01000104.1 GCF_001816165.1 Hymenobacter glacialis | reverse complement strand
ATGAGGGAGGGAAAGGAGATGGGTCGCACCTCAAATTTCCCGCTTTTTTGGAAGTCTTTTCTGTTTTGCGCGCTGCTGGCTACTTCCTAAACAGCTTCTGTAATACAGGCATTGTTTTCCCGTGCAGCAGGCTACTAAATACAACACTGCTGCGTCTACACAACTGCTGAGAGCCAACCCGTGCCTTCAGCAACAAGTCTGAATGGGGCTGGATGCAAAAAAAGCCCCGCATCCCAAAGGGTGCAGGGCTTTTCTTAGAAGCTGTTGGCACTGCTAGTGCCATGGAACACAATTGGCAGTGACCTTAAAGCACTACTCGCGCACCAGGCGCTGGGTGGTACGGCCGGCAGCACCGGACATTTCCAGGAAGAAAGGTCCTTTGGGAACCTTCGTCAAGTCAATAGTTTCGTTACCAGCAGCTTGGCCATTGAGCAGCGTTTGACCTAGTGCATTGAAAATGCGGTAATGAATAATGCCTGCCGATGCGGGCAATTTCATGGTGCCTGTGCTGGGGTTTGGATAAGCCAAGGCCTCCTGGCCGGACCGGGAAGCTACTACGGCCACAGGCGAATAGGAAACCGTGCCATCGATATCAACCTGACGCAGACGGTAGTAGGACTGGCCGGCAAACGGCCGGCTGTCCACGAAGGCGTACTCGCGCAGGCTGCTGCTGTTGCCCTGGCCCTTTACGGTGCCAATGGTTTGAAAGGACTGGCCGTTGGCGCTGCGCTGCACCTCAAACCGGTCGTTGTTTTTCTCCGTGGCCGTGGCCCAGGTCACGTGCACCCCGGCTGGGGCAAGCGCTGCGGCAAAGCGGGCCAGCGTCACGGGCAGGGGATTCACAAATGGAAAATTCTCGTCAGTGCTGGTGCTTGCAAGGGAGAAGTTGCTGGAGGAAAGTGCAAAAGCATTAAACGAAGCCGAAGTCAGCGTACCTGCTACGGGCCGGCCGCCATTTGAGGTGCCGGTATTGGAACTGCGGCCAATATTACTCCACGCACTGCCAATGGCGTCATTTTTAGCGATTACGAACGTGGGGTCAGCGGGGTAATTTGCAAAATCATCTAAGTCAAAGCTGAGCTTAACAGTGCCTGCAAAGCCCGTTGGAGCTACGCTGGGAGCCAGTTGAAAATAACGCTTAAATGAAACCCGGGTCAGGTTTGAGCCGGGTGCAAATGCTTGGTTAGGCGGCGTGTCTTGCTGCTCACCGATATAAGTGACAGCACCCGTATTCGTTTGAGACGTGATATTCAACGTCATGGGGCGGTAATTCCCCGCTTTACCAACTGGAAATACCATGTTGGTTGATGCACCTGAGGAGGTAATACGTGATACTGGGCCATTCACGTAGCTGGTGTTGCTTCCATCAGTGACGGGTGTAGAAGCGGAGAGTGCCAAAATATTGGCGGGCCGGCTAGTGTTAATGTTGCCTTGGGTCAATGCCAAACCGCCGTTGAGCGTCAACGCTCTTAACAGGGTAACACCGGCAGAGTTGTTGATTTGAAATACGGAATTGCTATTGAAATTAACCGTCCCATTTCCGCTAATGGACTGTGCTGCAGTGCCGTTGAAGGCAACGAGCGAAGGACTGTTTGGAGTGAAATTTAAAACTCCCCCATTTGCCAATAAATTTCCCTTAATACTGGTTCCAACGCCGGGGCTGGCTACGGCAGCATTCAAGCCGACTGTACCTGCCGTAATAGTGAGGTTGTTGAAAATTACCATGGGCTGGGCTCCGCCTACGGTAGCCGAGGCATTGAACGTGAGGTTGCCGTAGGTTTGGCCATTGGGCGAGAATGCGCCACTGTTATAGATGTAATTGCTGCCGCTGTCAAATACCGTGACTGGATTAGCAGTGGTTGTGAAAGGGTCACTGCCACTAGACTGCGTAAAGGTGGCGCCTGACCTGAAAATTACCGAGCGAGGAGTTGTAGCGTCAGTAACGGTGGTTGAAGCAGTTGTGCCAAATGGTACAGTAGAAAGCGACTGAGCCGTAAAGGAACCAGTGTTTGTGAACTCCAATCCATTAGCGTCAGCGGCCACAACTCGAGAGGGGATTGATGCACCGGTGTTAAGGGTAATGTTGCCAGCAACTAATCCTTTCTTACCCGTTTCAATTGCTATAAAAAGAAATCGGTTTGCGGTATTACCAGAGTAAACAACGGTAAGTTGAGATGTTGCATCAACTATCAAGCCCGTACTACCGGACGAGGGAGTACTATCAACAATTCTAATAGTTAGGGCGGCATTGCTGGTTGTTGGGCCTGATAGGGTCACATTGGCATTATTGAGAAATTGTAGTTGTCCAATTGTCTCTAAGCCACCTACTTTAAAACTGATGAGAGCAGGAATATTAGCACCAATGTTGCCATCAAAAATTAGAATGTCACTTTCTGCAGGAATGGAACGAATAGCTCCGGTTCCGTTTGGAGTGGTATTCCAGTTTGCGGGCTCAGTCCAGTCTTCTGGCTTATTTGCCGCGCCGCGCCACCAATAGGCCTGTTGAGCTTGAGCTGAAGCGGACCACAGCATGAGTACACCCAACAGTAAGAAAGTATTCTTCGTCACCGTTGCGACCAAGCTGTTAGCTGTTGTATTCAAGAAGTGTAGTTTAAGTGCATTCATATTTTACAACATGTAGTTTAAGGCCGCAATATACATACTAATTGATGTATTTTGAAACTAATTGGTGCAGTACTAAGTGATGGCTGCCCCATTAAAAAAATAAAAACTGTGATATTAAACAACTGCGATATTAAACAAATAAGAAAGTTTGCGAAGACAATTAGCTCAGCTTAATAGAGATGAAATGCAATGTGCCATTACAAATGGAAACTGCTGGCCGTTTACTCGTTGCGCGTGGCTACTCAGCAAAATTGCTATAATATATTGAACAACAGCTGTTTGCGAAATATTGTGCGTCCAATGATACCCGATTTGTCCATTAGTACAAAAAGGCGCCGAAAGGACGCAGGCACGGTCACTAATCTCATCAGCACTCCTTAGAGTCTGTTCTGTACTTGGAGTTAAATTTGGGGATGTCACAAGCAGCGCATTACCCGAGCGACATTTCTGACGATGAATGGGCCTTTGTATGCCCCT
>NZ_MDZC01000103.1 GCF_001816165.1 Hymenobacter glacialis | reverse complement strand
GAATGAGCAGACCCCAGCAATGGGGTCAGCGGTACGAAAGCGAAGTAAGCAAGAGCACACGGGGGATGCCTAGGGTCTCAGAGGCGACGAAGGACGCGATAAGCTGCGATAAGGCTGGGGGAGGGGCACATACCCGCTGATCCCAGCGTTTCCGAATGGGGCAACCCCTCACCTGGAAGAGGTGAGAGCCGACCGGCTTGACCGGCGGCGGCAAACGCAGGGAACTGAAACATCTAAGTACCTGCAGGAAAAGAAAATAACAATGATTCCCCAAGTAGTGGCGAGCGAACGGGGAGGAGCCCAAACCGGGTTGGTTACGGCCAGTCCGGGGTTGTAGGACCACGACATCTGATTGAATCGAGTTAGCAGAACTGCTTGGGAAAGCAGGCCAGAGACGGTGAGAGCCCGGTACGCGACAATTCTGATTTACGGTAGTGGGATCCTGAGTAGGGCGGGGCCGGAGAAACCCCGTCTGAATCGAGCGGCACCATCCGCTAAGGCTACATACTCCTGAGACACCGATAGTGAACTAGTACCGTGAGGGAAAGGTGAAAAGAACCGGGAATACCGGAGTGAAAAGAACCTGAAACCGTGTGCTTACAAGCAGTCAGAGGCCTTTCGTGGGCTGATGGCGTGCCTTTTGCATAATGAGCCTACGAGTTACTCCTCCCCGGCAAGGTTAAGCGCTTCAAGGCGCGGAGCCGCAGCGAAAGCGAGTCTGAACAGGGCGCGGAGTCGGGGGGGGTAGACGCGAAACTTGGTGAGCTACCCATGAGCAGGTTGAAGGTGCGGTAACACGCACTGGAGGACCGAACGAGTTTCCGTTGAAAAGGATTTCGATGACTTGTGGGTAGGGGTGAAAGGCCAATCAAACTGAGAAATAGCTCGTACTCCCCGAAATGTATTGAGGTACAGCGTCGGCGTTGAGGTCAGTGGAGGTAGAGCTACCAATAGGACTAGGGGGTGTCAGAGCCTACCGAATCCTGATGAACTCCGAATGCCACTGGCTATAGCCGGCAGTGAGGCCTGGGGTGCTAAGGTCCCCGGCCGAGAGGGAAAGAACCCAGACCATCTGCTAAGGTCCCTAAATCTGAATTAAGTTGAACAAAGGAGGTCCACTTGCTTTGACAGCCAGGAGGTTGGCTTGGAAGCAGCCATTCCTTTAAAGAGTGCGTAACAGCTCACTGGTCGAGCGAGCGGGCGTCGATAATACGCGGGCATCAAATTCAGTACCGAAGCAATGGATTTAGCATGAAAGACGGCTAAGTGGTAGGGGAGCATTCTCCTTGCGGTGAAGGTGCGTCGTCAGGCGTGCTGGAGCGTGGAGAAAAGCATATGTAGGCATGAGTAACGATAATGGGGGTGCGAAACCCCCACGCCGATAGACTAAGGTTTCCAATTCAACGCTAATCGGAATTGGGTTAGTCGGGACCTAAGGGGAAGCCGAAAGGTGCACTCGATGGACAGCGGGTTAATATTCCCGCACTAATGTTGACAAGTGATGCAGTGACGCAGAAGTGAAAGCACCGCGGGCGGACGGAAGTGCCCGTTGAAGGCCGTAGGTAGTGGGAGTGTAGTTAAGTACGCACACCTAGCCGAAAGCCGATAGTACCGCACGTCCTTCGGGACACGCGGATAGTGTGCCTAATCGGACTGCCAAGAAAACCTGCTAAGCGTTTTAATGTCAACATTACCCGTACCGCAAACCGACACAGGTAGTCAAGGAGAGTATCCTGAGGCGCTCGAGTGAATCACGGCCAAGGAACTCGGCAAAATGGACCTGTAACTTCGGGAGAAGGGTCGCTTCCTTGTCAGCAATGACAAGAAGCCGCAGTGAAAAGGCCCAGGCGACTGTTTAACAAAAACACATGGCTTTGCTAACGCGCAAGCGGACGTATAAGGCCTGACACCTGCCCGGTGCCGGAAGGTTAAGAGGGGAACTTAGTTCAGCAATGGGCGAAGGTTTGAATCGAAGCCCCGGTAAACGGCGGCCGTAACTATAACGGTCCTAAGGTAGCGAAATTCCTTGTCGGGTAAGTTCCGACCTGCACGAATGGTGTAACGATCTGGGCGCTGTCTCAGCCGTGAGCTCGGTGAAATTGTAGTCTCGGTGAAGATGCCGAGTACCCGCCACGGGACGGAAAGACCCCGTGCACCTTTACTATAGGTTGCCATTGGTGTTGGGTTCGGCATGTGTAGCATAGGCGGGAGGCGCTGAGCCGGGGACGCTAGTCCTCGGGGAGCCACCGTTGAAATACCGCCCTTGCCGTGCCTGATGCCTAACCCTGTATGACAGGGAACAGTGGCTGCTGGGTAGTTTGACTGGGGTGGTCGCCTCCAAAAGAGTATCGGAGGCTTTCAAAGGTCCGCTCAGTCCGCTTGGTAACCGGACGCAGAGCGCAATAGCAGAAGCGGGCTTGACTGTGAGGCCGACTAGCCGAGCAGGGTCGAAAGACGGATATAGTGATCCGGTGGTTCCGCATGGAAGGGCCATCGCTCAAAGGATAAAAGGTACGCCGGGGATAACAGGCTGATCTCCCCCAAGAGCTCATATCGACGGGGAGGTTTGGCACCTCGATGTCGGCTCGTCACGTCCTGGGGCTGGAGAAGGTCCCAAGGGTTCGGCTGTTCGCCGATTAAAGTGGCACGCGAGCTGGGTTCAGAACGTCGTGAGACAGTTCGGTCCCTATCTGTGGTGGGCGTTGGAAATTTGACAGGACCTGTCCTTAGTACGAGAGGACCGGGATGGACCAGCCGCTGGTGCGCCGGTTGTACCGCCAGGTGCAGCGCCGGGTAGCTACGCTGGGACGAGATAAGCGCTGAAAGCATCTAAGTGCGAAACTCACCTGGAGATGAGATTTCCCAATGGAAGGCCCGTCGGAGATGACGACGTGGATAGGCGGCAGGTGAACAAGTGGAAACACAATAGCTGAGCCGTACTAAGTGGCCGAGGGCTTCGCATCATTTCGTCGAGCGCGCAACACACGCTTCGTTTTTGTCCCCTTACGTCGAGTTATTGAGGAATGCGTTCCTGCGCGAGCAGGGCACCAGAACACGCGCGTTCCCCGCCAGCAATGGTGGCTTTAGCCCGGGTGTTCACCTCTTCCCATTCCGAACAGAGCCGTTAAGCCCCGGTGCGCCTATGGTACTGCCTTCACCGGTGGGAGAGTCGGTCGCCGCCAACCTTACATCCCGCAATGCCTGCCGCTTTCACCAGCGGCAGGCATT
>NZ_MDZC01000102.1 GCF_001816165.1 Hymenobacter glacialis | reverse complement strand
GGCCGCAGGATACGGAGTTTCTGTTTGATGACTTTTTGAAAGCGGTGGTGGCGTATAAGTCGGGGCAAACCGCCTAACGAAACGCCTCATCCCCCGGCTCCTTCTCCGAACAGGAGAAGGGGAGCCTCGGCACCTATTTGACTTTTCTATGTAGCCAATCGTCTGGCTCCCCCTCTCCTTTTTCGGAGAGGGGGCCGGGGGGTGAGGCTCACGTTGCACGACCCCATGAACAAACCCAACAAAGTACTCATCCTCGGTTCCGGCGCGCTGAAAATTGGCGAGGCCGGGGAGTTCGATTATTCCGGCTCGCAGGCCCTCAAGGCGCTGAAGGAGGAAGGCATCCGCACCGTCCTCATCAACCCCAACATTGCCACCGTGCAGACGTCGGAGGGCATGGCCGACGACGTGTACTTCCTGCCCGTGACGCCCTACTTCGTGGAGCAGGTCATCCAGAAAGAGCGGCCCGATGGCATTCTGGTGGCCTTTGGCGGCCAGACGGCCCTCAACTGCGCCGTGGCCCTGTACCGCGCCGGCGTGTTCGAGCAGTACAACGTGCAGGTGCTGGGCACGCCCGTGCAGGCCATCATCGACACCGAGGACCGGGAGATTTTCAAGGTCAAGCTCGACCAGATTGGCGTGCTCTCGGCCCGCAGCGTGGCCTGCACCAGCATGGCCGAGGCCCTGGCTGCCGGCGAAACCATCGGCTTCCCCATCATCGTGCGGGCCGCGTTTGCGCTGGGCGGGCTGGGCAGCGGCTTTGCCAATAATATGGACGAGCTGCAGGCCCTGGCCCGGCAGGCGTTCACCACGTCGCACCAGATTCTGGTGGAAGAATCGCTCAAGGGCTGGAAGGAAGTGGAGTACGAGGTGGTGCGCGACCAGTTTGATAACTGCATCACGGTCTGCAACATGGAGAACTTCGACCCCATCGGCATCCACACCGGCGAGAGCATCGTGGTGGCCCCGTCGCAGACGCTCAGCAACCGCGAGTACCACAAGCTGCGCAGCATCGGCATCCAGACCATCCGCCACCTGGGCATCGTGGGCGAGTGCAACATTCAGTACGCGCTGGACCCCGCGTCGGAAGATTACCGGGTGATTGAGGTGAACGCGCGCCTCTCGCGCTCGTCGGCGCTGGCCTCGAAAGCCACGGGCTACCCGCTGGCCTTTGTGGCCGCCAAGCTGAGTTTGGGCTACTCGCTGGCCGAGCTAAAAAACAGCGTGACGCAGACCACCTCGGCCTTTTTCGAGCCGGCCCTCGACTACGTGGTGGTGAAGCTGCCGCGCTGGGATTTGGGCAAGTTTTCGGGCGTGAACCGCCAGATTGGCTCGGCCATGAAAAGCGTGGGCGAGGTGATGGCGATAGGAAAATCGTTCGAGGAAGCCATCCAGAAGGGCCTGCGCATGCTCGACACCGGCAAGCGCGGCTTCGTGGCCAACCGGCCCGAGCAGGAGCTGGATAACGCCGCCATCGACCAGCTGCTGAGCGAGCCCAACGAGGAGCGCATCTTCGCCATCAACAGCGCCTTCGAGGCCGGCTACACGCTGGAGCAGGTGCACCAGCTGACCCGGATTGACCACTGGTTTTTGCAGCGCCTGTTCACCATTTTCCAGCTGGGCCAGCAACTCGCCGCCGGCCGCACCAACGGCGGCCTGGATTCGTTGGAAAACAAGCTGCTGCGCGACGCCAAAAAAGCCGGTTTTTCGGACCAGCAGCTAGCCGTGCAGCTGCTGGGCGAAGGCGACGTGAAGGCCGACGAGTTGTTGGTGCGCGCCCGCCGCAAGGCCCTGGGCGTGCTGCCCGTCGTCAAGCAGATTGACACGCTGGCCGCCGAATTTCCTGCCCGGACCAACTACCTCTACACCACCTACCACGGCACCGAAAACGATTTGGCCCGCGAAACGGCCAGGTCCATTGTGGTGCTGGGCTCGGGCGTGTACCGCATTGGCAGCTCCGTCGAGTTCGACTGGTGCGGCGTGCAGGCCGTGCAAACCGCCGCCGAGGAGGGCTACAAAACCATCCTCATCAACTACAACCCCGAAACCGTGAGCACCGACTACGACGTTTCGGACCGGCTCTACTTCGAGGAGCTGAGCTTTGAGCGGGTGATGGACATTCTGGACTTCGAGCAGCCCGGCGGCGTCATCCTGAGCACCGGCGGTCAGATTCCCAACAACCTGGCCATGCGCCTGGAAGAAGCCCACGCGCCCATCCTGGGCACCACGGCCGCGCACATCGACGAGGCCGAGAACCGCCACAAGTTCTCGCGCATCATGGACGAGCTGGGCATTGCCCAGCCGCGCTGGAAGGAGCTGACCTCACTGGAGGCCATGCAGGAATTTGTGCGCGAAGTGGGCTACCCCGTGCTCATCCGGCCGAGCTACGTGCTGTCGGGCGCGGCCATGAACGTGGTGTCCAACGCCTTCGAGCTGGAGGAATTCCTGAAGGCCGCCAAACAAGTAAGCGCCGAGTACCCGGTGGTCGTGTCCGAGTTCATCCAGGAAGCCAAGGAAATCGAGCTGGACGCGGTGGCCGATAAGGGCGAGATTGTGAGCTACGCCATTTCCGAGCACGTCGAGTTTGCCGGCGTGCACTCGGGCGACGCCACCATGTACTACCCGCCCCAGCGCGTGTACGTGGGCACGGTGCGCAAGCTCAAAATCATTGCCGAGAAGATTGCCAAGCGTTACGACATCAGCGGCCCGTTCAACATCCAGTTCCTGGAAAAGAACGGCACCATCCGCGTGATTGAGTGCAACATCCGCGCCTCGCGCTCCTATCCGTTCGTGTCGAAGATTTCGGGCAACAACCTGATTAAAAAGGCCACCCAGGTGCTGCTGGGCAAGCAGGTAGCGCGCGACGAGAGCGAGCGGGTCTACGATTTGCCCTACGTGGGCGTGAAGGCCCCGCAGTTCTCGTTCACGCGCCTGCCCGGCGCCGACCCGGTGCTGCGCGTGGACATGGTGAGCACGGGCGAAGTGGGCTGCCTGGGCGACACGGCCGAGGAAGCGCTGCTCAAATCCATGCTGAGCGTGGGCTACAAAATCCCGGCGAAAACGGTGCTCATTTCCGGCGGCCCCATCCTGTCGAAAGTGGCGCTGCTCTCGGCCACCGAGCTGCTGGTGAAAAGCGGCTACCAGATTTACGCCACCCAGGGCACGCACCGCTTCTTCGCCGAAAACAACGTGCCCAGCTCCCTGCTCTACTGGCCCAGCGACGCGCAGGAGCCCAACGTGCTGAC